>NZ_JACVBE010000070.1:0-486 GCF_014852185.1 Ensifer sp. ENS07
CTGCCGACGGAGTTTTCAGCGCGCATCGCCCGCAACACGCAGCTGATCCTGCAGCACGAGACCGGTGTCACCAAGGTCGTCGATCCGCTTGCCGGCTCCTACTATGTCGAGAGCCTGACCAATGAACTCGCGGAAAAGGCCTGGGCGCTGATCGAAGAGGTCGAGGCGATGGGCGGCATGACCCGTGCGGTCAACGCCGGCCTGCCGAAGCGACTGATCGAAGAGGCCGCGACCCGCCGCCAGGCCGCGGTCGACAAGGGCGAGGAAATCATCGTCGGCGTCAACAAGTACCGGCTCGACAACGAGGAGCCGATCGACATCCTGGAAATTGACAACAGCGCCGTGCGCGCCGCGCAGATCCGTCGCATCGAGGAGACGAAGCGGCGGCGCGACAGCGCAAAGGTGAAAGAGACCCTGGCCGCGGTTTCAAAGGTCGCCTCGACCGGCGAAGGCAACCTCTTGGCGGCCGCCGTCGAAGCGGCGCGG
>NZ_JACVBE010000071.1:0-406 GCF_014852185.1 Ensifer sp. ENS07
TGGTGCAGACCTACGACGTCACCGTCGATGACGGCCACGGCGGCACGGCGACGCAGACGGTCACGATCGTGATCGCCGGCACCAACGACGCCCCGGTGATCACCTCGGGTGTGCAGAGCGGTGCGGTGACGGAGATCGCCGACAAGGCGACGGGCGAGAATACGGTGACGCACACGCAGGACGGCGCGGTGACGTTTACCGACGTCGATACGCTCGACACCCACAGCGCCAGCTTCTTGCCGCAGGGCCGTGGTTATCTCGGTACCTTCTCGCTGGATGCGGTCGATCAGGCAGCTGACAGGATCGGCTGGAACTTCAAGGTCGCCGACGGCGTGCTGGACTCGCTGCAGGCCGGCCAGACGCTGACGCAGAAGTACACCGTGTTCGTCAATGACGGCCATGGCGG
>NZ_JACVBE010000072.1:0-385 GCF_014852185.1 Ensifer sp. ENS07
GAAGCCGATGTCGCCAAAGGCCGACGCGATCACCTTGGCGCCCCGGTCGTGGCCGTCCTGGCCGAGCTTGGCGACCATGATTTTCGGCTTGCGGCCGAGTTTCGCCGAAACCTCGTCGAGGCGGCCGCAGAGCACCTCGAGTTCAGGCTCGCCCTCATAGGCCTTGCCATAGATCTTGCTGACGACCTTGGGCGTTGCGGCATGGTCACCAAAGGTGCCGCGCATCGCATCGGAGATTTCGCCGACGGTCGCGCGCGCCCGCGCCGCTTCGACGGCGGCCGCCAAGAGGTTGCCTTCGCCGGTCGAGGCGACCTTTGAAACCGCGGCCAGGGTCTCTTTCACCTTTGCGCTGTCGCGCCGCCGCTTCGTCTCCTCGATGCGACGG
>NZ_JACVBE010000073.1:0-355 GCF_014852185.1 Ensifer sp. ENS07
GTTTTCATCTGGTTCAAAATCTCAGAGAGGCAATCAAGGAACAGATGAGCGTTTATGGTCACGCCCATGTTAGACCCATTCTCTCCGAAGATGCTATCGCCAGCGCCAGGTCACAACAGCGCCGTGCGAAGCGAGCAAGGTACGGTCGCGCCGGCCAACAACTGATGAGGGCGAGAATGCTGCCGCTGAATCGTAAGCATCCGGTGAAGGCCGCAGGTCATGCGGCCTTCACCGGCTTGCAATTACCCACATCTGAGCGTCGCTGCTATTTCGGTTCCGAGGCGAATGTCGGTCAGTCGGCTGAGGCCGCGCCAGACGACCGTATTTCCCGGTGGCGGATCTGATGTTCTTGCAA
>NZ_JACVBE010000074.1:0-352 GCF_014852185.1 Ensifer sp. ENS07
CGCCCTTGCCGTCGTCGACGGTGACGTCATAGGTCTGCGTCAGCTTTTGGCCAGCCTGCAGCGAGTCGAGCACGCTGTCGGCAACCTTGAAGCTCCAGCCGACCTGATCGGTTGCCTGGTTCAGCGGATCGAGCGCGAAGGTGCCGAGATAGCCGTTGCCGTTCGCCTTGAAGCTGGCGCTGTGGGTGTCCAGCGTGTCGACATCGGCAAAAGCCACCTTGCCGACGTTGACGTGCACCACTGAGTTCTCGCCGGCCGCACCGTCGCCGCGCTCTGTCACCACGGCGCTCTGCGTGCCGGAGGTGATGACCGGTGCATCGTTCGTCCCGGTGATCGCGATCGTAACGGTCTG
>NZ_JACVBE010000075.1:0-351 GCF_014852185.1 Ensifer sp. ENS07
AGTTCCAGCCAAGCTTGTCGGTTGCCTGGTTCAGAGGATCGAGCGCGAAGGTACCGAGATAGCCGTTACCGCCCGCCGTGAAGCTCGCCGTGTGCGTGTCGAGCGTATCGACGTCGCGAAAGCCGATTGTGCCGTCCTGCGTGTGCGTGACCGTATTCTCGCCCGGAAAACCGTCAAAGCGCTCCACCACGCCGCCGAGCTGCCAACCGGACGTGATCACCGGAGCATCGTTGGTGCCGGTGATCGTGATCGTCACGGTCTGCGTCGCCGTACCGCCCTTGCCGTCGTCGACGGTGACGTCATAGGTCTGCGTCAGCTTTTGGCCAGCCTGCAGCGAGTCGAGCACGCTGT
>NZ_JACVBE010000076.1:0-348 GCF_014852185.1 Ensifer sp. ENS07
CCTGAAAACGAGTATTCCCTTGAGAACCGTGGAAGACGACCACGTTGATAGGCTGGGTGTGGAAGTGCGGCAACGCATGAAGCTTACCAGTACTAATCGTTCGATTGGCTTGATCGTTCCCATTGCTTGTGTTCATCGAAAGGCGATTGCGAAAGCATTCGCCCGGATGAACGACGTGTTCAAAACAAAACGAGTTGGCTCGACCAACTCACCAGCTTCTCATCCGGTTTGCGTCCGCTAGACGCAAATCTTGCGCTTTGCCGACCTGGTGGTTCTGGCGGGGTGGCTGCACCCGTTCCCATTCCGAACACGGCCGTGAAACGCCCCAGCGCCGATGGTACTTCGTCT
>NZ_JACVBE010000077.1:0-336 GCF_014852185.1 Ensifer sp. ENS07
GCGGGAGAGTAGGTCGCTGCCAGGTCTGCAAATCGCAAGAAAATCCGGAAAACAAAGATCACCTTCTCTTCATGCCTCGGCCCAGCCGAAACACGGGCCGCCCTCAAGCGGCCCTTTTGTTTTGCTAAGCTCGGAACAGACAAACAACGGGATTTTGCCTCCGGCAAAACCCGGAATAAGCGGATAAACCGCAAAGCGGTTTACCGCGATGGCGCGGGGTGGAGCAGCCCGGTAGCTCGTCAGGCTCATAACCTGAAGGCCGCAGGTTCAAATCCTGCCCCCGCAACCAAATCAAAAAAAGCCCGCATGGAGAAATCCAGCGGGCTTTTTGACGTT
>NZ_JACVBE010000078.1:0-334 GCF_014852185.1 Ensifer sp. ENS07
TGGGAGCCTCCCTGTGTAATGCAAATTATGCCGCACTTTGCTCACACGTCAATCAAATTATATCTCAAATACCGCAGAAACCCATGTAACATCGAGCCTTACCTATTGCTTGGACGATCAATGACATCGCGTCTCGGCATAATTAGGCTTACATATGCGGCGTAATTTACTTGACGCTTCGTCATTCTTCCTGACGGCGCTTAATGCGATCAATCAACGACGCCAGCGCCGACAGATCGTCTGGGCGGGAGAAGGACCGACCTGCAGCAACCTGACTGAACAAGTCGGCCTCATTGACATCGGTCCACGAGGCCGGAAGCGAACGCAACCGTCC
>NZ_JACVBE010000079.1:0-298 GCF_014852185.1 Ensifer sp. ENS07
CTCGGCCAGGACGGCCACGACCGGGGCGCCAAGGTGATCGCGTCGGCCTTTGGCGACATCGGCTTCGACGTGCTTGCCGGCCCGTTGTTCCAGACACCGGAGGAAGCGGCCGACATGGCGCTTGCGAGCAAGGTCAACGTCATTGGCGTTTCTTCGCTCGCAGCCGGCCACAAGACGCTGATGCCGCAATTGGCCGAAGCGCTGAAAAGGCGTGGCGGCGAGGATGTCATCGTCATCTGTGGGGGTGTCATCCCTCGCCAGGACTATGACTATCTCATGGAGAACGGCGTGTCGGCGG
>NZ_JACVBE010000007.1:0-340772 GCF_014852185.1 Ensifer sp. ENS07
AACCATCAGCCAGATGAGCGATGATCCGCTCATCAGCCTGCCAGCCGTGGCGCGCTGATCATCCCGGCCCATGCCGGAGAACGCGGCGACCAAGGCCGCCACCTACACCACTCCCTGGGACAGGATCCGCGGGTGCCTTGTGCTTTTTTGCTCGACGTGTTTGCCACCGCGGATGAATTCTTCTGGAGATTTTGACCGCGCGCGACGATCCGGCAAGCCATCGAAGCGAGTATCGGTGATTTGGTATCGTCTTTTCAGGCCGGCGGCCGCCTGATAGCGCGAACCGCTACGCAACAGGGCGCTATCGACCATGTCAAAATTGTTTGAGCCGTTTCGACTAAAGGACACGGTGCAGCGCAACCGCATCGCTGTATCTCCGATGTGCCAATACAGCGGTGTCGAAGGTTCGGTGACGGATTGGCACCTCCCGCACTATGCAAACCTTGCACGCGGCGGAGCTGGACTGGTCTTCGTGGAGGCGACCGCCGTGGCACCTGAGGGGCGCATCACCGAAGGATGTCTCGGGCTCTGGAGCGATGAGCAGGGCAAAGGGCTCGCGTCCGTTGCAAGCGCTATTCGGGCGGCAGGCGCCGTGCCGGGTATCCAGATCGCCCACGCTGGCCGCAAGGCCAGCGCCAACCGTCCGTGGGAGGGCGACAACCACCTCGCAGAAGACGATCCACGCGGATGGCAGCCAATAGCGCCTTCCAGGATCGCATTCGGAGCCAACCTACCTCGCCTTCCAAGAGAAATGTCGACTGATGAAATCAAGCGCGTCAAACAGGATTTTGCCAACGCCGCATGGCGCGCTGCAAATAGCGGCTTCGAGTGGCTCGAGCTCCATTTTGCGCATGGCTATCTGGTGCAGAGCTTCGTTTCGGTCCATTCGAATCTCAGAGAAGATTCCTACGGTGGAAACTTCGCAGGTCGATCCCGCTTTCCGCTGGAGATTGTGGAGGCCGTGCGCTCTGTTTGGCCGGAGCGTCTGCCCCTGGCGGTCCGCTTCGGCGTCGTTGAATTTGACGGTCGCGACGAGGAAACTCTCGAGGAGTCGATCCAGTTGCTCCGGGCGTTCAAAAAGGCCGGTGTAGATCTCGTTGACGTGAGCGTCGGGTTCACCATACCCGAAGCATCCGTACCGTGGGGACCGTCGTTTCTTGTTCCGACTGCCGCGCGCGTCAGGCATGAGACCGGCCTTCCGGTTGCGACTTCGTGGAGCATATCGCCGCTTGCGGCCGAGCAGGCCGTTTCGGGTGAGCAGCTGGATATGGTAATGGTCGGCCGCGCACATCTTGCGTCACCAAATTGGACCTATGCCGCCGCTGGCACGTTGAAAGTAGATCAGCCCACGCAGTTCCTGCCGGAGGCTTATGCCCACTGGTTGAAAAGATACAGCCCCGTCTAGGCAGCTCGGAGAAAGCATCGCTCCACAGCCATGCTTGCCCTGGCTGTGGAGCGATGCGGGGACGAAAGTGCGCTCTACTGCGAAAGGCGTGATGTCGCCTGCGATACGAAATCGTGTCCGACCTCTGCAATCCACTGCGTCGTGAGGCGCCGGGTCACCGGCCCCGGAGCCCCGGCTTGCATCAACTCCCCATCAATGCTGCGCACAGGCAAGATGCAGAAACTGGTCCCGGTCAAGAAGGCCTCGTCGGCATTCTGCACATCATATAGGCTCATTCGAGTGACCCGAAGCGGGATGCCGATGCGGCTTGCCAGCTCAAACACTGTCTGCCTAGAAATCCCCATGAGCACGTGGCTGTCAGGCGCGGTCAGCAACTCACCCTCAATGACGGCGAAGAAGTTTGCTCCCGTGCCCTCGGCCACATATCCATCGGTGTCCAGCAGGAGGGCATCAGCACCCGCACTTATCGCGGATACTTGTTGGATAGCCAGATTATTCAGCATTCGGCTCGTCGTCTTCATGCGCGAATCGGGAGCGGACGACGCGCATATGCGCACCGAAGGAACCAGCAGAGGTACGCCGTCTCGATAACCCCTGCCGATGGAAGAGAAAGGGAGACGCTCCGTATGAATGATGATGCTCGGCCTACCGTCGGATGGAAGGCCTATCCGGCTTGCCATGCCTCGGGTCACAAACTGGCGGATCCACACGTCGTCGTCGGCATCGAGAAATCTGACGTTGTGTTCGAGCACTTCGAACGTCAGGCTCTCCAGTTCTTCGATGGACATGCCCGCATCAATGCGAGCGTATCGCAGCGACCTGAACAGGCGCTTGGTGTGTTCGCGCAGCTTGTACGGCTTATGCGCTATCGTGCGCACAGTATCGAAAACGGCGTCGGCGGTGCGAAAGCCCCGATCGAAAATCGAAATTGCTGCCTCTTCCTGGGGCACCAAGCGTCCGTTGACATATGCAATAGGCTGGTCTGGCAGAGCCATGTCTTCTCCAATAGAATTGCCTGAGCGCTTTGGGGCGTGCTTGCGACCTTAGCCGCTTGCAGAAGCAAACCCTTCAAGGAAGTTCGCGACGTTGATCCCCAACATATCCAGGTTGTATCCGCCCTCCATTGTGATCACCGTCGGCAGGCCGAGCGCGCCAATCATCTCGCCCGCCCGCAAGAAGTCCTCGCTTTCCAGCTGGAAGTGACAGGTCGGATTGGGCTCATCCTTATATGTGTCGACGCCCAGCGCGATAACGACGGTCTCGGCGCCGAATTCCCTGATAGCGTCAAGCGCCATCCCCAACGCACCGCTCCATCGGTCAAAAGCGCAACCAGGCTGAAGGGGGAGATTGATGTTGAGACCTTCACCCTTACCCCTGCCTTTCTCTTCCGCTGCGCCGGTATAGAACGGATAGGCGGTCTGTGGATCGGCATGGATGCTACATGTCAGAACTTGATCGGATTCGTAGAAGATTTCCTGCGTGCCATTCCCATGGTGATAGTCGAGATCAAGGACCGCGACCCTTTGGGATGTCTGTCTTGACAATTGGGCAGCCGCGATAGCGGCATTGTTGAGAAAGCACGAGCCGGCCATGATATCTGGCCCGGCATGGTGTCCGGGTGGGCGGCAGAGCGCAAACACCGCCTGATCGCCTGACGCCACGCAGGCCGCTGCCGTGGTGGCGCAATAGGAAGAGTAGAGTATCGCCTCCCAACTGCCTTCAACCAGGCAAACACCGGGATCGCGCGCGTAGTAGTCGACCATGTTCTCGACACCGAGACCGGGGCGCATCCCGGCTGGCCTCATGCGCCAGAAACTTGGCACAATCGGTCCGCTGCGCCCCGTTTCGGTCCAAAGACGCCAGGCAGATGAAAGGAAGTCGACGTATTCCGGCGAATGCACTGCGAGAATGGGAGCAAGCCCGCTCTCGACTGGCGGCGATACGTCTCCAAGCCGCCTCGCGGTCACCTCCCGTAGTATGGCCGAAGCACGCTCCGGCACTTCCGAAACTGCAACGAATGTCGCACCCACCGGTTCCACGCGATCCTTGTGACCAAAATGCCTGTCCGAGTAGACGATCCTCATGACTTCACATGGTCAGAGCTGGCGAGTCCCCACTTCTCATCGCGCACAAGCTCCTCCTGGCAGCGCAGTATAGCGAGCCGCAGCAGCCGCGCGAATTCGTCGATCTCACCTCTTGAAAGCACCAGCGGTGGCGAAAGGATGATCATGCTGCCAAGAGGGCGCACGATCAGGCCGAGTTCGCCAGCATGACGGGCGACGATATCGCCGACCGAAATCGAGGGATCGAATGGTTCCTTTGTGTCCTTGTCCTTGACGCATTCGATGCCGATCATGAAGTGACTGCCCCGAACCTCGCCGACGATACCGATGTCAGCTAGTTCCTTCATTCGCCTCTCGAAGTGAGCCCCTTCCATCCGGACATGCGCGCAAATGTGTTCGTTCTCCATCAGCGCGATGTTGGCGAGACCGGCTGCGCATGCGCCGGGATGCGCAGAGTAGGTGTATCCATTGCTCAGCGGATAGGGATAATTCGCCGCAACAAGCGTAGCGTGGATCGCGTCCGAGTAGATGAACCCGCCGAGCGGCTGGTAGCCCGAGGTCACTCCCTTGGCGAACACAATCATATCAGGCTCGGTTCCAAAGACCTCTTTGGAAGCAAAGAAATGACCGAGCCTGCCAAACGCAGTGACGACTTCGTCGGCAACATAAAGGATGTCAAATTCGCGGCAGACTTCCCAGGTTCTGCGGTTGTAACCCTCCGGCGGTACGATTACGCCTCCTGCGCCAAGGATGGGCTCAGCGAAGAACGCGGCGATGTTGTCCGCCCCGAGGTCGAGGATTTTGGAGCGGAGTTCATCGACAAGGAAGTCGCAAAATGCTTCTTCGCTCATCCCCTCGGGGCGTCGATACGGATTTGGGCATGACACCTGACGGAAATTGTCCATTACGAACCGTAGGTGTGGACTGCGCTCCGCGGGATTGCCGCCCATGGAGGCCGTCATGATCGTGCTGCCGTGATAAGCCCTTTGACGCGTGATTACGAGGCGCTTTTGTGGTTTGCCGCGAATGCTTTGGTAAAACTCGATGAAGCGAAGCGCGGAATCGTTTGCCGTCGAGCCGCCGCAGGTGAAGAAAACGTGGTTGAGGTCACCGGGCGCAAGCGAGGCGATCTTTTCAGCAAGCTTCACACCCGGTGCGTGAGCCAAGCCATCGGCCGGACTGTAGTAGGGCATTATGCGCAACTGACTGGCGACGGCATCACAGATTTCGTCACGGCCATAGCCCATGTTCACGCACCAGAGGCCCCCCATGCCGTCCAGATACTGCCGCCCGCTCGCGTCGAACACGCGCGCGCCGGCGCCACCACTGATCAGCAGTGCGTCCTCATTGACCTTGGAACGAAACACCGGCCAGGCGTGGGTCAGGTGCTGGTAGTCAGCCTGTAGAAGGAGGTCAGTGTCGTTTTTTGAGAGAGTGAACTGAGATCGGGACAAGGCGGCTTCGGTCAATGTCATCTTCTTCGCTCCATCGTTATACCTGCAGATGCAACTCACTACGGTTCGGCAAAACCCTGCAAAGCCTGGCCTAAAACCGCCCGTGACCTATGTTCGCTGCACTGTATGGGGGCGTTTGAACGAATTGTATCGGAAATGAGCCCTGCACGGTTCGGATTGGCGCGAGGCTCTGCGGACCGGGATCCGCCGTGCCGTTTGGCCTGATATCCCTTAGATTTGCCGTCGATTGTGAGGGCTTTCGCTGCTTGCGCTTCGAACGCCTGCTCGCCCAGCAGGATGAGTGACCCCGATTCGTTTCGCACTAGGGATCTGGCGCGTTGGCAGCGCGGCGTTCCGCACTGTGTTACAGCCGCTGCAAAGCACCTTGTTCCGGACCCCGCCTGCACGGTCGGCGTCGGCCGCAGTATGCGTATGAGGCGGCCGACAGACGAATAGGATTTCACGGTTCAGTTTCTAATTCTTCGCCCTACTTGCCGGAGAATTTGGGCGTGCGCTTCTCGATAAAGGCTTGCATACCTTCTTTCTGATCCTGGGTCGCAAAGAGGCTGTGAAAGACGCGCCGTTCGAACAGAATACCTTCCCTCAACGTCACTTCGTCGGAGCGATTGACAGCTTCCCGTGCCCAGCGGACTGCAGATTTGGAATAGCTCGCGATTTGCGCTGCTGCAGCGATCGCTGTCTCCAGAACCTTGTCATCGTCGACGAGGCGCGCAACCAGACCCGCGGACTTCGCCTCTTCGGCATCCATCATTCGCCCGGTCAGGATCAGATCCATGGCAAGCCCGCGTCCCACCAGCCGACTTAGCCGTTGACTGCCGCCAATTCCCGGAATAACACCCAGTTTGATCTCCGGCTGCCCGAATTTCGCAGATCTCCCCGCGATGACGAAGTCGCACAACATCGCGACCTCACAGCCTCCACCAAGAGCGAAGCCGTTGACTGCAGCAATCTTGGGAGTGCGGATCGCGGAAAACTCTTCCCAGATCGAAAAGTAGTCTTCATCGGCCATCTCCGGATAGGTGCGTTCCTGCATTTCCGCGATGTCTGCGCCTGCCGCGAAGGCCTTCTCATTGCCAGTCAATACAAAACACCCGAGATCGCGGTCGCGGTCGAGCGTGCTCGCCGTCTCCACAAGTTCCGCCGCCAGTTGAGCGTTCAACGCGTTCAGCTGTTTTGGGCGGTTGAACTTCAGCACCGCTACCCTTCCGACGCGTTCCACCGTTATCATTTCGGTCATTCTTAAATTTCCTCGTGCGCTCGTCCGCGTTTCTCGAAGCGAGGCAGGAGGGCGGAAAAATCCATCCCCCTGCCGTCCTCTTCCTCGACGAATGCTTCATAGATCCGCATTGCGAGCTCCCCCATAGGCGTGTCGGCATCCGCGGACACGGCTGCGGATTGCGACAGGCGCAAGTCCTTGAGCATGAGTTCGGAGGCGAAGCCCGGCTTGTAAGCGTTGTCTGCCGGGCTCTGGGGGCCGACGCCCGGAGCCGGGCAATATGCGTTCATCGACCAACTGTAGCCTGAAGAGGTCGAGATGACATCGAACATCTTGGCTCGGTCCAGTCCAAGTTTGTCTGCGAGCGCGAAAGCCTCGCACGTGGCCGTCATTGTGACCCCGAGGATCATGTTGTTGCAGATCTTGGCGGCCTGTCCGGCGCCCGACGTTCCGCACTGTACGGTCTTCTTGCCCATGACGTCGAGGAGCGGTGCGGCGGCTGCGAAAGCCGCGTCCGATCCGCCGACCATGAATGTGAGTGTACCCGCCACCGCGCCGCCGATACCACCGGAAACAGGTGCATCGAGCGCTAACACCCCCGCGGCTTCGGCCATTGCAGCCACCGCGCGTGCACTCTCGACATCTACAGTGGAGCAGTCGGCGAGAACCGCGCCAGCTTTCATCACGGGCAGGATCTCTTCGGCGACGGAGCGCAATATCTTGCCATTCGGCAACATGGTGATGACCACGTCGCGATTTTCGGCAGCCTCCGCTGCGGAGCCCGCCTTGGTCACTGCTTCGGGAACGTCTGCCACCAGATCGAACCCGGTCACGTTGTGGCCTGCCTTGGCCAGATTTGCGGCCATGGGACCGCCCATGTTTCCAAGGCCGATGAAGCCAATGTTCATTTTACCGTCTCCTTTTGATCAAATGTCAGTTCGGCGGCGCCGAGCGGACCAAGCATTGCAAAAGCCGCCGTTCTATCCAGCTCGGCGACCGACCGATGTCGCCATTTCGGAGTACGGTCCTTGTCGATGATTGCCGCACGGATGCCCTCCAGAAAGTCGGAGTGCTCGCAACTGCGATGCGTGAAGCGGTATTCGAGCGACAGTGCCTCACGGACGCCACCGCCGTTGTATGCATCGAGGATCGCAAAGGCCGACGCCAGGGCGAGGGGGCTTGCTTTTGCCATGGCGCTCAAAGCCGACCGGGCGAAGTCGCTTTGCGTGTTTTCCAGCCGTTTCAGAATGTCCGCGACATCGCGGCCGGCAAAGAGCGCGTCAATCTCGGGCCGGCTTTGCAACGTGTGCGCCGATCCGGCGTCGACGATTTCATCCTGCAGCACTCCCACATTGCCCGTCTGCGCCAAAGCTTCTATTATCGCGGGCCATCGTTCGTCGGGTATATGGAAATCGGCAAATCCGGCATGGATGGCGTCCGCAGGTCCAAGCTGGGCTCCGGTAAGGGCGATATAGCGGCCCAGACGACCGGGTGCTTGGGCTAGAATGCGGGTCGCTCCCACGTCGGGAATGAGGCCGATGCCGCATTCCGGCATGGCCAGACGCGTGGTTGCACCAACGACGCGATGGCTCGCATGGCAGCCAACGCCAACTCCGCCGCCCATCACGAACCCCTGCATCAGGCTGACGATGGGCTTCGGAAACTCGGCCAGCTTGCAGTTCATGCGATACTCGTCGCGCCAGAACTTGCGGCCGTATTCATAGTCGCCGGTGCGACCGGCTCGATAAAGCTCGGCAATGTCCCCACCGGCGCAGAAGGCCCTTTCACCTTCGGCGTCGATAACAATCAGCGCCACAGTAGTGTCGTTACGCCAGCTTTCGAGCGCCGCCTCGATCGCGAGGCACATGTTGTGCGTGAGCGCATTCAGAGCCTTGGGGCGACGAAGCGTGATGCGCCCGATTTTCTTGTCAGTTCGGATATCGATTTCGTCCACATTCACCCCCGCTCTGCGAGCAACTGGCGCGCAACAATCAGTCGCATGATCTCGTTCGTCCCCTCGAGGATCTGATGCACGCGCAAGTCACGTACGATTTTCTCAATGCCGAAGTCGGCCAGATACCCGTACCCTCCATGCAACTGCAGGCACTGGTCGGCGACACGTGAGCCAGTTTCGGTCACGAACCGCTTTACCATCGCGCAAGCCTTTGTTGCGTCGGCAGCGCCATGATCGAGTTTCCATGCAGCCTGACGTAAGAACACGCGGGCGGCTTGGAGCTCGATTTCCAGATCTGCCACGCGGAACTGCAGCGCCTGAAATTGATCCAGGCTTTTGCCGAATGCCTGGCGTTCGCCCATATACGCAAGCGTGGCGTCGAGTGCCGCCTGGGCGCCGCCCAGAGAGCAGGCCGAAATGTTAAGGCGACCGCCATCCAGGCCGGCCATCGCGTAGCGGAACCCGTTTCCTTCCTCACCAAGCATGTTGCTCTCAGGGATGGAGCAGTCGTCCATCTGCACCTGTCGGGTCGGCTGGGCTTTCCAGCCCATCTTGTCTTCCAAGCTACCGAAACTTAGCCCTGAAGCGTCTTTATCGACCACAAAGGCAGAGATGCCCTTTGCACCTTCGGCTCCGGTCCGTGCCATGACAATGTAGGCATCCGAGTAGCCACCGCCGGAGATGAACGCCTTGGTGCCGTTGAGGACAAAGTGACCATTGGCACGCGCCGCTCGCGTCCTGAGTGCGGCTGCGTCGGAACCGGCGCCCGGTTCCGTCAGGCAGTAGGACAGCACCGTCTCCATTGCGACGGCTTTAGGTAGATACACTTGTTGGAGATGGTCGGATCCGTATCGATCTATCATACTCGCGCACATGTTGTAGATCGACAAGAATGCCGCAACGGATGGGCAGGCCATCGCCAATGCCTCGAAAACAAGTGTCGCATCGAAGCGGGAAAGCCCCGCGCCACCCGAGCTTTCAGAGACATAGAGCCCGCCAAAGCCAAGTTGCGCAAGCTCCAGCCAGAGATTGCGCGGGATTGTCCCGTCCTTCTCCCATTGCCGTGCGTGAGGCGCGATCTCGCGTGCGGCGAAATCGCGAGCCATCTCAAAGATGGCGCTTTGTTCTTCGCTGATCGTGAATTCCATCAGTGCCTTCCACTGCCAATGCCCGGTGCTGCGACGTCATTCCGTTGACGCCGTCAGATGCTGCGGCGCAACCCCAATGCAGACTGGTATCTGCCAAACCGGATTTTTAAGCCAACCCCTCACTTAGTGAGCGGCATCGCACGCGCTTGGGGCTGCAAACCGTAGAACCGACACTAGCAAAGCGTCAGCGCCAACGATCATATGGCTCGGCTCTGCATACTCATCTTCATTGTGACTGATCCCGCGATAGCACGGAATAAAGATCATCCCCGCCGGACACGTTGAGGCAAGCAGCTTTGCGTCGTGAGTGGCGCCCGATATTATGTCCGTCGACTCGGCCATCGAGCTTGCTATCTGGCGGATGGTCGAGACTATGTTGCTGTCAAAGCGAACCGGCGGTGAATCCAGGATTTGGACGACGCTCGCTACGAATTGCGAGTCTTCAGCGGTACTGACCTTCACGATCAATTCACAGAGCTCTTTGAGGACGGAGCGGTCCGGATGTCGCAAGTCGATCGTAAAGCTCACTTCGCCCGGAACAGTATTTACCGCGTCAGGAAAAACGCGCAACGAGCCCACTGTGAAACGGACGCGATCATCGTAGCGCTCGACACGCGCTGACAATTCATCGATCAACTGCATTGCATATCGCAGAGCGTCCTTGCGAAGATACTTTGGTGTCGTACCGGCGTGGGCGAGCTCGCCCTTCACGGTGACGCGAAACTGAGCGACGCCTTGAATATCCGTGACGACGCCTAGGGCAAGTCCGCCTGCCTCCAGGACAGGACCTTGTTCGATGTGCGCCTCGAGATAGAGGGCTGTAGGGGTTCCGAGCGGGATATGCTGAAGCTTTCCCAGGCTCCGGATACTGGCCTCCAAAGCAGAGCGCACGGACACTCCATTGACATCCGTTGTTTCAAGCGCGGCGTCGATCGACAGTTCGCCGGCGTGCACTGCCGAGCCCATTGTGGTCGGGGGAAAGCGGCAGCCTTCCTCATTGTTCCATACGACCACTTCAAGTGGAAATTTCGTGACCAGGCCATGATCATCGATCGTCTCCAGCACCTCGAAAGCCGCCAGCACGCCATATACGCCGTCGTAGTTGCCTCCTGGCATCTGGCTGTCGAGATGCGACCCTATCCGGACGGGCGCCAAAGCGTCGTCGGATCCTGGTCGGCGGATGAAGAGATTGCCGATCGGATCCATGGCACACGTGAAGCGGCGTTCGCGCGCCCAATCAAGCAGAGTGCGCCGTGCAGCTGTCTCCTCGGCGCTCAGTGCGGGCCTGACAACGCCGCCATTTCCGGTCGCACCATGCGATGCCATGGCATGATGACGATCGAGCAATCGCGCTCCGTTCACTCGGAGCCGGGACATTTCAAGACTCGTGGCTGAAAGGTTGGTTGGAAATGACATTGTCTGGTTCCAGTTAATTCTGGCGAACTGCATCTTGCCAATAGGCCAACTTTAGCTCTCGCTTCAGTACCTTTCCGTAGGCGTTTTTCGGAAGGGCTTCGACGAAGTCGACGGATTTTGGCTTCTTGTACGAGGCGAGTCTGCTGCGGCAAAACTCGATGAGCGCGTCCGCAGTCGGCGCATCGGCGCCCGCCTTCAAGACAACGACTGCTTTCACCGATTCACCCCAGGTCTGATCGGGAACACCGATCACACAGGCTTCGTTGATCGCTTCATGTTGCAGGAGGACTTCTTCAACCTCGCGCGGATAGATGTTGGAACCGCCCGAGATGATTAAGTCCTTCACGCGGTCGGTAAGGAACAGATACCCTTCGTCGTCAAGGTATCCAACGTCTCCGGTATGGAGCCAGCCGTCCTTCAACGCTTCAGCCGTTGCCTCCGGACGGTTCCAGTAGCCGGGCATAACGACATCCGAGCGTACCGTGATTTCTCCCGGCACGTTGCGCCCGACCTCGCGTCCTTCACTGTCCACGAGCCTCAGCATGACGCCAGGATATTCGCGGCCCACGGATCCAAGCCGGCTCGACTTGGCCGGATCATGGGGGTCATATTCTGACTTGTGGACACCGACCAGAGCAGGCGCCTCGCTCTGCCCATAGTTCTGGCAGAACACTGGACCAAACACCTGAATTGCCTTGCGAAGCACCTCCACATACATGGGGCCACCTGCGCACAGGACGTTTTTCAAGCTCTTGACGTTGTAGTTCGCGACGCTCGGGCACTGCAAGAGCATCTGAACCATCGTCGGCGCCAGGAAAGCTGCCGAAACCCCAAAACGCTCGATCGCCTCCAGCGCTTTTTCCGGGTTGAAATTCGAAGTCAGCGGAAAGCACTGGGCAGCGCCGACCGAAAGATGAGCCAAGCCAACGCTGGCCGTCGCATGGGCGATCGGAGCAAAATGCATGACCACATCGGTTTCATCTGCGTCCGTGAATACGCCCAAGCGAAGGTGCTGGATCATCGCAAGAAGATTGCGATGTGTTTCCATGACCCCCTTAGGCTTCCCAGTCGTACCAGAGGTGTAAAAGAGCCAGGCAACATCGTCTGGCTCGATCAGCAGGTCAGGGCGTGAATCTGTGCTGCCTTCAAGCAGGTTTCGGTACGCCACGAAACCTGGAGCGTCTTCCATGCAGACCCACTGTTCGACAGTGGGTAGTTGCCCGCGAACTGAAGAGATTGCCTCGATGTATTCCGGCGAGAAAATGACGAACCGCGCGCCCGAGTCCGCTATCATGAGGGAGAGCTCAGACGCGTGCAGCTTGGGGCTGAGTGGGGTCGCGGTCATTCCCGCGTTCAAAGCGGCGAGGTAGGCCTCGAAGGCTTCGAACCTGTTTGTCGAAACGATAACAACGCGATCACGCTGCCTACCCATCCCAAGCAGGGCGTTGGAGATCTTGTTTATTCGTCGGACGCCGTCTCCGTAATTGATATTGACGTCTGCTCCCAACCATAGGGGACGCCCGGGATAACGTAGCGCTGAGCGATGGAGTAAATGGGCCAGATGCATGGGATCACCGTGTTGAAGGAAAGAGGGGCTTTCGATTTTCCAAGAAGGCGTTGAGGCCCTCTTGTGCGTCGGGCTCCATGAAGTTCAGGCCTTCGTATGCGACTGAAAGATCAAGGACGGGGGCCGCTTGGCGCAGCCAATGATTGAGGCACCGCTTTGTCCACTGCAACGCTCGTTGCGGTTTCTGACCGAGCCTGGCGGCAAGTTCCAAGGCGCTGGACAGGACCTCATCTTTCGGCTTGCACATCGACACGAGACCAATTCTCTCCGCCTCGCGCCCGTTTATGATGTCTGCAGTGAGCAGGTAGAGCTTTGCTTTTGGGAGACCGCAGTAGAGCGGCCAGACCATAGCCGCATGGTCGCCGGAAGCGACGCCGATGTTCATGTGAGCATCGGTCACACGAGCGTCTTCCGCAATGATCGAGATGTCCGCCGTCAATGCCACCGCTAACCCGGCGCCGGCGGCCGGGCCATTGATCGCGGAGATGATCGGCTTATCGAGATGGATCATGTTGTAGACGATCCGTAGCGCCTCCTCACCGGTGGCGATGACCTGGTCGATTTGACCGATGGTTTCGGTACCTTCCTTGAGGTCCCCACCCACGGAAAACGCACGACCGGCGCCGGTAATGACTGCGACCCTGACGGAAGGATCGTCCTTGATCGTCAGCCAAACCTCCGCGAATTCGCGGTGCAGGACTCGGTTGGCTGCATTGAGTTTGTCGGGCCGATTGATGGTGATGAGCAGGACGCCATGCTCTTGATGTTCAAACGTCAGATAGCGAAAATCGTCATATCCCATCAAATGTCCATTCCTTTGCTCGCGCCGCTGAGGGCGAACGACTGTACCTTCGAGTTGAGCTCGTTGAAGGATGGAGGAAGCGGCAGTGCCGGACCATCTACAAAACGCGATCCATGGTTCGCCTACGCTTGAACTCGCGGCATTCCTGTGCAGCCTCGGCGCACAAAGAATCGAAGTGGCCGGATACCTCTACCTTAATGCAGCAGGCAGGCATTGAGGGTTCGTGGCCCCAAGTGGACGCCCCTACCGATGAAAATAGGTCGAGCGCGCTGCGATTTAGCGTCGCCCCCGTGATTTCACGCGCGCAGCAATCCCCGAAATGACGAGGAAACGACAATTCAACATGTCAAACCAAGTCCGCCTACGACCCCTTGCAGTCGCAGGCGCCTAAGCTGCCGCCAAGGCCGTAATGCTCAGGTGTACCCGATGTCTCGCTTTTTGAGCTAATGGCACCCTCGCATATGCGAGCGCGCCGGAGAGGTTAGCTATCGGCTGCTACTAAAAAGGACGCCGAGGAGCTTTCGACGCGTCAAGGAGCCGCTTCGATTTGCTTCGGAAAAAGTCGAAGCAAGCCTCCGACCTTTCATGTTGCCCCGTTCTGTTCGAAGTGCTGTCATCATGGCTGGAACCAACATAAAACGCAAAGATCCAAACGATGAATGAGATTATGGCTCGAGCGCGCAGAGCAATGCCTGGCGGCGCATTTACCACTTACGTCCTCGATGACGAGGTTGATTTTGTCGTCAAATACGGAAAGGGCTCGAAGGTCTATTCAACCGACGGGACCGAATATATCGACTGCGTCAACGGTTCGGGGCCGATGTTGATAGGGCATGCCCACCCTGAAGTCGTCGAGGCGATGAAGGTGGCTGTCGAAAGTCCGTCCAACTACTATCTTCTCAACGAAAAGGGCATCGAGCTTGCTGAGACGCTCGTCGAGTCAATTCCTTGCGCCGAACAGATCAAATACGGTGTGACCGGTTCCGACGCCACGTTGTACGCGATGCGTTTGGCGCGTGCGTTTACCGGTCGGTCAAAAATTCTCAAGTTCGAGGGCGGATTTCTGGGTGGAAATGACTATGCCCTGATGAGTATGTCCCCGGCGAGCCCCTTCCCGAATTTCCCGGCCGCCCGTCCCGATAGTGCCGGCATTCCGCCGGTCTTGCAGGATGAAGTGCTGATTGCGCCATACAACGATTTGGAAGCCGTCACCCAGATTGTTGCCGGCGCAGCAGGGGAACTGGCGGCGATCATTGTTGAAGCGCAACAGCGCTGCATCGATCCGAAACCGGGCTTCCTTGAAGGCCTGAGGTCGCTTTGCGATGCCAACGGCATCCTTTTGATCTTTGACGAAGTCGTAACCGGCTACAGGCTTGCTTGGGGCGGCGCGCAGGAGCGCTACAATGTCAGACCGGACCTTGCTACCTACGGCAAGGTGATTGGCGGTGGCATGCCCCTGTCTGCAGTCGCAGGGCGCGAGGAGATTATGCGCTTGGCCAATCCGCGCAGCCCGGCCGATCCTCGCAAATGCTTCACCGGTAGCACGACTTGCGGCAACCCCGTCGCTGCCACGGCGGGTATCGCCACGCTTGCGGTACTTTCGCGGCCTGGAACATATGATCGCCTCAATGAAATCGGTGACCGCTTCCGAAACGGGGCGGCCGAGATCTTCCAAAGGCGCGGGGTGGCTGGCCAAACCCTCGGCTCGGGGCCGCTGACGCAGATCGTGCTCACCGACGTGCCGGTGATCGATTATCGCACAAGCGTTTCGGGTGACCTGCTCATGCAGCGCAAATTGACGACGGCCCTGGTGCGTGGTGGTGTCCTGACACACGGAAAATTCTACTTCTCGCTTGCGCTATCCAACGACGACATCGACCGCGTTCTCAGCGTCCTCGACGAGGCCGTTGCCTCGATCTTCTGAGTTGCCTGTTATGAGCAAATCCGGAGAGTAAGAGGTCAAGTACCGCCTTCGACCTCCTCGGCGTGCCGCACGGTTTCGACATCACCATTACGGTGATTTCCGTGCGCCACGCCATTTCATTTTGAGACTAGCGCCGCGCGAGTCTCGGTGAAACTGGGGTGAATTGTCACGTTATCGACGTGAGATCGAACTCCTCTCGAGAGGCCGGCTCAGGGGCACAGGGTCCCTGCTTCGCTTACCGCAGAATGGCGTTGCGGAGAAATCTGGTGCCGTCTCCTTTTGAGCGATACCTCGATCCTCCAAAAGTGCTCCATACACGACCTAGAGAGCCGCAGGGATCAGAGCGGGTGTATGATGGTCTTGCCCGGCTTCCGGAGACCGGCGCTGAAAGCAGAGTGATCGGACCGCCACACAGTGTTTTGAGCGCAGCTTCGATCGACAGTTCGTCCACATGGATTGCCGATGCAATCGTTGTCCGGGAACCGGCGCGCTGACCTCGCAGAGGATCGAGCGACATTGCCGGACCATTCATAAAACGCGATCCATGGTTCGCTAACGCTTGAACCCGCCGCAATTGCCTATGCGGCGTCGGCACACTAAGCATCGGGCCGGATGTCGCGAAGGAGCCCTGGCTGTTCATTGCCTCGCGGTACGTCGCGGTGTTACGATCTTCGCCAGTATCGAGGGAGCTAGATGTCTAAACTTGGTCAGTTACAGGATGTTGATCTCAAACTGCTGCGTTACTTCTGCACGATCGTGGAGGAAGGCAGCTTCACGGCTGCGCAGTCGACGTTGAACCTCTCGCAGTCGAGCCTGAGCGAGTATCTCAAGGCGCTTGAGATAAGGTTCGGTGTGGTTCTTTGTCAGCGAGGACCGAAGGGCTTCAAGCTCTACGAGGAGGGCAAAGAGATTTACCTAGCCGCGCGCGAGATGTTCGCGTCGATCGAGGCGTTCAAGAACCAGGTCAGCAACGTGAACGACGGCGCGGTCGGGCAATTGTCGATCGCCCTTCAGGACGGCATCATCGACAATCC
Organism: Ensifer sp. ENS07; assembly: GCF_014852185.1. Taxonomy (NCBI): domain Bacteria; kingdom Pseudomonadati; phylum Pseudomonadota; class Alphaproteobacteria; order Hyphomicrobiales; family Rhizobiaceae; genus Ensifer; species Ensifer sp. ENS07. Next base: position 16,005 of record NZ_JACVBE010000007.1, read on the forward strand.
TGTGTCTCGCATACCGGATGCGCTGGAGAGTTTTGCACGACAGTACCCTGGCATAAGAATAAAGCTTGAAACGATGCTCGGGTTCCAGATGATCGGGCGCGTAGCCGACGGCCTCATCCCCATTGGAATCGGGCTCAAAACCAACCGGTTCCCTCAGCTTTCGTTCGACTATCTATTCGACGAAGTGGGCGAGATGTATTGCGGGAGAGCGCACCAGTTGTTCCACAGCAAGGACGGCGACCTCACTGAAGAACACCTTAAGCAACATCGCTACTGCAGCCGCGGGCACCTCGAATCCATCCACCCGGATTGGGTCGACGATCAGCCATCTTCGGGCGACGTGGGTTGGGGCGGAGAGGCCCAACTCGCGCTGATCTTATCTGGCAGAAACCTGGGCTACCTGTCAGAGAACACCGCAGCCCCCTATATTGAACGGGGCTTGCTTCGACGGATCGAGAGTGAGTCCGGCCGACGGATCAATCGAGTTGCGGCGGTAAGTGGTCCGGGCACCAGCAAGTTCAAGCTTGCGCGAAAATTTATCGACACCCTCGTTGAAGCCCATCGCGGCATTTCTCCGGCGTCAATTGGACGGGATGAGTAGGAGCCCGACGGTCCTTAAATCCGACCAGTGCAAGGGCTACCGTCACCTTCTTGCCGCGGTTCGTCATTGCGGTGGGGGTGCACTATGCTTCACCGAGCGAAAATCTCTGCGCTTATTGCCTAAACCCGCATTCGGTGGCCAACGGCAGCCGCCGATAGCCTACAGCGTTGAACGGAGGCGCTTCGACGATAGCCGAGATCGAACAAAAGCGGGGGCGATAACGGGTAATCTCGGCAAGTTTGCCGAGCACCGCGCCCTGATGATTTCACCACAACCAGTGCCTCTCAAATTGCGATGCGACGCAAACTGTCGAAGCCGCGCCCGCTGCGGCCTCGCATGTGCGCCGGAAATCCACGCCACTTGTACCACGGCGCGGGGAGGCGGCGCTGCGTGGCCTTTACTCAGTTGTCACCGTATCTAAATGCGCGCGGATCGTGTCATTCACGACCGCAAGGGCCTCTTGCCTCGAAATGCCACCGGATTGAAGGCCGAGCCTTAGCCAAAGACCGTCGATCAGGCTGCTGATCAACAACGCCATTCGTCTGGCTTCATCGGCACAAAGCATGTCATTCAACGCGGAGAGGAGGTTGCTGCGCATCCGGGCGTGAATGACGGCTTGGATACGGGCAAGCTGCGGTTCGCGCGGCACTTCTGCACACAGCGATAACCAGGCATGGGCGGTTGCCGGCTGGTAGAAGCGCTCGTCAAAATTTCCCTCGATGATCGCGGCCAAACGTTCTCGCGGTGATTTGGCTTGACGGAGGCGTTCGGCAACCGCGTCGCGAAGGTTGGCATTCGCCTCCCGCATTGCCTGCTCAAAGAGTTCCTGCTTGTTGCGGAAGTAATGCAGGACGATGCCCTTGGAGGCGCCGGCATGCGTCGCGACCTTTTCCAGCGTCGCACCTGCCATGCCTTCGCGTTGTAGCACCTCAAGGGCCGCCTGCCGTAGTTCCTTGCGCCGGATGTCTACAAGCTTTGTGAGCTTTCCCGCCATGATGATTCCTGCATTCAATTTGGTGAATATTGACATTTTTTCCCAACAGTTCAACAATTGACCGATGGGTCAATAACTCGTCCTGCTGGACAAGTCGGAATGGGGAGGTACATCAATGAAACGCGCCATAGCCTGCGTCGCTGCATGCCTGATGACGATAGGGGCCGCACAGGCGGCCGAATTGGAGACCTGCCGGAAGGTCCGGCTCGCTGAACCCGGTTGGAACGACCTGGCCTTCACGACGGGCGTCGCGCAATCACTCTTGCATGCCCTCGGTTACGAGACGCAGAGTAATCTGCTCGGCATCGACGTCATCTATCTGAGCTTGAAGAACAAGGACCTTGACGTCTTCCTAGGTTATTGGGATCCAGCGATGAAGACGTATTTCACTTCCTACGAGAATGATGGTTCCGTCGAGACAGTGGGCAAGAACCTCATCGGCGCGAAGTACACGTTTGCGGTTCCCGCCTATGTGTGGGAGGCGGGCATAAAGGATTTTTCCGACCTCAAAACCCAGGCCGATAAATTCGAAAGGAAGATGTACGGGATCGAGCCCGGCTCCAACCAACTCATGCTGGCCGCCATCGCCGATCCGTCTCTCGGCCTCGATGGCTGGGAGGTCGTGGAATCGAGTGAACAAGGCATGCTCGCGGAACTTGCGCGCCACATCAACAAGAAGACGTTCTTCGTCTTCCAGGGGTGGGCGCCCCACCCGATGAACACGACGTTTGATATCCGCTACCTGACGGGCGGCGACAAGTTCTACGGTCCGGACTTCGGGGCCGCGACGGTCTCTACGCAGGTTCGAAAGGGTTATCTTGAAGAATGCCCGAATGTCGGGCGCCTCCTGAAGAACCTCGATTTCGACATCGAATTCGAGAATCGAGGCATGGGCTATCTGATGAACGACGGCCTGGCCCCTGAGGACGCCGGGCGCAAAGCGATAGGCGAGGAACCAGGGCGGCTCGACGCCTGGCTTGACGGCGTGACGACCGTCGATGGTAAACCAGCGCTTGCGGCAGTTCGCAAGGCGTTCGGTCTGTGACGGCAACGGTCGATCAGTCTGGCTGGAACGGCCGCAAGCGTTTCCTCGTATTGCGCGATGGCCGTCGCCTTGCCTATATCGACGAGAGCGGGGGACGCAACGTGCCACTGCTGCTGCTGCACGGCTACACCGACAGTAGTCGGAGCTGGTCGCTGGTTATGCCCCACCTTCGAGAATATCGCTTGGTGGCACCGGACCTGCCCGGGCATGGTCTTTCGACGCCCGCGCCGTTGCCCACACTAGAGGGGTTTGCGGATGACGTAATCAAGCTTGCGGATGCGCTCGGAATCAAGCGCTTTGCCGTCGCGGGCCACTCAATGGGAGCTATGACGGCTCTCGTGCTGGCTGCGCGGCATGGCGAACGCGTTACAGGTCTTGCCTGTATCTGCGGCAGTCTTCAACCCAGCCTCTTGACAAGCACAACGCTCGGCGCAGAAATCCAGGCGCTTGCCGACCCCATCGATCCAAACAGCCGGTTCTTTCGCGAGTGGTACCGATGCGCCGTGCCGGTAAATGCCGGTTTCATGCAATGGAATGCGCAGGAGGCAGCCGGTATGCCCGCCGCCGTCTGGCAGGCACTCTTTGCCATGATGGAGGCGACTGATCTACGGCAAACTGCCAAGCAGGTTTTCGCCTCCGTACTTCTGCTTGCAGGCGGTGAGGACGCACTCTTCGACGAAACGCACCGCGTGACGTTGCGAGGAGCCTTCCCCGAGGCGACAACGGAAATCCTTGCTGGTCTCAGTCATAACCCACATTGGGAGTCGCCGCAGCGCGTGGCCGACGCATTACGGGGCCATTTTTTGTAATCCTCTAAGAAGGGGCCCAACGCGGGTACGCAAAGCCGACGTTTCGCCGTGGCCGGCTTCTTGGCCCGGCTCCAAAGCATCACACAAAATGAAGGCTCTCGACTCACTTTGGCGGCAACTTCGTCTTTCGTCGACGAAGTGGGCCGCTTCGTCGCGAAGCGGCTCTCGGGCGCTCGGGAACGGCTGGAGTAGGCGATGTTGACTGAGCAACTGACCGTCCGAGCCTTCTTTCCGCATCGGCGAAAAGAAGGCTCTCATATAAGAAGGCTAGAGTATGCGCTCGCACGTCAAGCGGGCAGGAGGGTTCCCGCATCGGTCGGCCAATGGACAAACACGTCGTCTCCGAGGGAGAGTGCCGGTGAGCCGCCGTCGAGGGGTTCTCGAACCCAGACCGAAGAGGACAGGCCCGCCACGTCTACGCCAAGACGGCGACTGCTTCCAAAATAGTCGATGCTCGAGAGCTTTCCCGATAGCACATTCTGGTTTCCTTGCGGCACCTGAAGCGCGAGCTTCAGCCGTTCCGGTCGGACTGCAAGCGCGCGGTTCTTGTCCGTGCCGGACGTGCTGCCGCACTGGACGACACCGCCGTTGTCCAGACGCATCGCGCCATCGCCGCCTGATGCAGTACATGAGAAGATATTCACCTCCCCAATGAATTCCGCAACGAAGCGCGTTTTTGGCTTTTCATACAGCTCCGCGCCCGTCCCCACCTGGACAATCCGGCCTTTATCGAAAACGACGATCCGGTCGGAAAGCGTCAACGCCTCCTCCTGGTCGTGTGTCACGAAGACGAAGGTAATTCCAAGGTCGCGGTGGATGCGTTTGATTTCGTGCTGCAATCTTTCCCGAAGTTTCTTGTCAAGCGCTCCGAGCGGCTCGTCCATCAATAGAACCCGGGGACGGTAAACGATGGCGCGCGCAAGCGCGACCCGTTGCTGTTGCCCGCCGGAAAGCTGCCTGGGCAGAGCGTCGGCGCGCTCGGAAAGACCGACAAGTTTGAGAGCTTCAGCTACCCGCTCGGAAATCTCCGTGCGAGACACCCGGCGCCTGCGCAATGGGAACGCCACGTTCTCCGCCACACTCATATGCGGAAACAACGCATACTGCTGGAACACCATTCCTAGTTCCCGGCGGTGGGGAGCAAGTCCAGTGATCGGAACATCATCGATCAACACTTCCCCAGACGTTGGTTCGATGAAGCCCGCAATGATATTCAGCGTCGTTGTTTTTCCGGAGCCGCTCGGTCCGAGGAAGGACACGAATTCTCCTGGCGAAATTGTCAGCGATAGCTCCGGTAATACGAGGGCTTTACCGTAAGCCTTTGAAATGTTGACGAGTTGAACGGATGAACCTGTTTGAATTGTCATGATTGACCACCTGCCTTGCGAACGAGCAAAACTATCGTGAGAAAGATGCTGGTAAGAGCCAGCATCAGCGTTGCAGCCACGGCCACCGTTGGATCGATTTGCTGAATCATGCTGTTGTAGAGCTGGACCGGAAGCGTTCGGACTGCCGGGCTCACGAGGAATATCGCAACCACGACTTCGTCGAACGACGTTATGAACGCGAATACGGCCGCTGTAGCGACAGCCGGGAGGATGAGCGGAAGCGTTACAAGCCGAAACGTTGCCGCCGGGCCCGCGCCACAGATGGCTGCCGCATCCTCAACTCGCCGATCGAACTGAGCGAGCGCCGAACCAACCGTGATCAGGACGAGCGGGATGGCAAGAACGGTATGCGCGACAACGAATCCGACAAATGATCCCACCAGGTTCCATTTGAGAAAGACAGCGTAAGTTCCAACCCCGGTGATCACAACGGGGACGATCATGGGGGCGATCAGCAACGCCTGCACAAACCGCTTTCCAGGAAACTGCCCTCGAACGATCCCGTAGGAGGCCGCCGTGCCGAGGACAGTTGCAAGAATGCTGCTCAACGTTGCAACCTGAAGCGATGTAAGCGCGGAAACCAGCCACTCGGTGTTTTGAAAGAATCCCTCGTACCAGCGCAGCGACCAGGACGGGGGAGGGAACCGGAAGGATCGTGCGCCGGTGAAGCTGATAGGCACGACAACGAACATGGGTGCGACCAGCCACAGCGCCACCACAGCGCCGAAAAACGAAAGTAAGGGTGATACGCGATTGGATTCCATTACAGCTTGTCCCCTGCCGTTTTGGCGCTCGGGTCCGCTTTCAGCGCGAGCCAAACGAGCACGAGGGTGATTAGAAGAAGGACGGTGCCCATGGCTCCCGCTCTGCCCCAGGCAAGCAGCGTGCTGGCTTGCGTAGCAATCAATTGCGATATCAGGCTGTTCTGTGGAGAGCCAAGCAATGCTGGCGTGATGTAGAATCCGAGCGCCAGTACGTAAACGATGAGGGAGCCGGCGATGACCCCGGGCAGCGAAAGCGGCAAGTAAACTTTGATAAATGCGACCATCGGGGTTGCCCCCAAGCTTTGCGCGGCAACCAAGAGTGTGCGGTCAATCTTTTGCAGATTCGCAAAGAGTGGAAGGATCAAAAACGGCAGCATGATATGTGTCATGCCAACCATTACGCCGCTAAGGTTCCCAATCAGATCGACGCGACCTACGCCGATTCGATCGAGCAGGTCGTTAATAACGCCTTGCCGCTGAAGCAGGATAAGCCATGCGTAGTTGCGAACCATGAAGCTTGTCCAGAACGGCACCAGGACCATGATCAAGAGAATTGCACGCCACTTTCGCGAAACGACTGTGAGGAGATACGCGTAGGGGTAGCCGATGAGAAGGCACAGGAGCGTAACCAATCCGGCACTCAACAAGGTTCGAATGAAGACCCGGGCGTTTGTGGCGTCACCGAACAGCCAAACGTAATTGTCTATGCCGAGACCTGCGCCCTCGGGAAAGTCGGTAAAGCTTCGCGCAATCATCAGTACGATCGGGTAGCCAAAGAAGCATGCCATGAAGCCGAGGACGGGCAATACGAGGAGAGCCGGGCGCTGAACCAGACTGTCTGACAAGCTTGCCAGTGCATTGGTCGACGATCTCTGGACGGGCCGGGATAGTCGCTGATTTGTTTCAATCGACGACATCATTTGCCGCCCAGTTCGTGATGCGAGCCAGCGCCGACAACTCTGGCGAGAATTCCAAGCATTTCATGCTCCCCTTTTCTTGGCAGTTTTATGATATTGAATGGTAGCGTCCATGAGGCATCGGAGACATGGACATTTTCCGATCCATATATCGACTGGCTGAGGTTTGGGTGTTCGGTCGCAAGGTACCGGTTCACCACCTGATCTTCGTCCACATTGAGCAGTGGCGTGCGGGGGGGAACGCAGGTGTCCACGTAATCGACTGAAGGGAGAGGATACTCGCCGCAAAGGGGCTCGCTGTCGAAACGAGCGCCGACCGGGTCTTGGCCCGGTCGGCGCCGCTACGGCGGTCAGTTCCTTAACGGCCGGCCCGTCTTGAGCATATGGGAGATACGCTCCTTCGTCGCCGGCTGTTTCAACAGTTTGAGGTTTTGCTGAAGCTCAAGGGCCAGCATCTGTTCCTCGGAAATCATGCTTGTGGGGTTGTCCGTATCTCCTCCCGCAAGCACAGTGGCTAGCGATTGCGCAATCGCAAAGTCGGTCTCGGTCATGCGCCCGGCCTTTGCGGAGACCGATGCGGGTGCCAGAAGCCCACGTACTCCCGAAACGCCGGTGGCAAACAAGGCGACTCGTTCGGGTGCCTTGTATTCGGTGACGAGCGAGATCGCTTTTCGCTTGGCCGCAGGAATGAGGAGTTCCCGGTGCATGACGATCCCGTCGTTTGCCCTTAAGTATCCGGCGGCCTTTGCACCGATCGCGGAGGAGGACACGATCCCGTTCTGGATCGTTTCAAAGGCAGCAGCCGCAATTCCGATTGGCCCCCGTATCGCAGATGTCACCTGCGCCCTGACGAGCATCTGTGTGCAGCCGCCCCAGCCTGGAACAAGGCCAACCCTTACTTCCGGCAGGCCCATGTTTGTTTCGGCGTGGGCGACGATAGCGTCTGCATGCAAGGCAAATTCGCATCCCCCGCCAAATGTAAAGCCGTGTACTGCCGCCACGACAGGAACCGGCAGGTACTTTAGCGCGAGAAAAAGCTCTTGGCCGCGTTTGAGGTAGTGTGCGAGAGAATTCTCGTCGTCTGCTTCAAGCATCCGCGAGAGATGGGCTAGGTCGGCGCCGGCGGAGAAGGCACGGCTGTCGTCGTTTCCGATAACGAGTGCCCTGTAGTCGGTCCCCGCGCGCGCCAACGTTTCCTCGAGGACGTCGAAAGCACCCGGAGAAAAGGCGTTCATCTTTGTCGACATCTGGAAGCAGGCGACCCCGTCACCCAGATCGACCAGTCGTGCGTCGCCATTGCCGGTAATCACCGGCGCACCCTTGAGCAACGAGGCCGTACCGATTGAGGAGCGGACCCGGCCGTCGGTGCTGATTGCTCCACCGTCTGTGTAGAAGCCGCCTCCTTCCTGAGCTACCGCAAACAATGCGGGAACATCATAACCCAAGCGGCGCAGTGTGTTCACCACGACATCCAGACCCACCGCTTCGGCGAGCTTGAAAGGTCCCTGTCTCCAGGAATAGCCGAGCACCATGGCGGTATCGATGGCAAACACGTCATCCGCGATTGCGGGCGCATGTAGTGCGGTGTAACCTAGGATCCGGCTCAAGACGGAACGGGCATATTCCCCCATCTTGCCGCTGTCTGATATCAAAGCTGCAAGTTCACGGCCCTCACCGGGAATACCAACGGGCGGAATCTCTTGTCGATACTCGCCGGTGACGAGATCGATGACCAATCGTTCCTTTCCCGTCTTCTTGTAGAAACCTTGACCGGTCTTTCTGCCGTGACGGCCGTCCAGGATCATTTTCTTGATCAAGGCGTTCGATGGCAGGTCGAAACGGTGAAGATCGTCTTCGGCGGGCAGTGCCGTGTGCATGCTGCCCCAGACGTGTGGGACGAGATCCACTCCGATCAGGTCAAGGAGTCCGAAAACGCCTGTGCGCGGGATGCCGAGTGCGGCGTTAACTGCATCGGCCTCCTCGACGGTGAGTTCAAGCCTGATTGCCTCCAGCACCGCGACGGCAAGCCAGTAGCAGCCGATGCGATTGGCGATGAACCCAGGCGTATCGCGGCAAGCAACCACCGTTTTTCCGAGAATTGCGCGCACACCCTTTGTGGCACGATCAAGAAGCTCCGGTGCGTTTTCGGCAGCGCTGACAATCTCGACCAATTGCATGACGCGCGGCGGATTAAAGAAATGGGTAATGATGAAATCGCGAGCGAATTCCTTTCCGAGGCCCAGGACCAGCTCCGTGCGCGGAATGGTGGAGGTATTCGACGAAATAATCGTTCCGGGGCGACGCACTGCCTCAATACGGCGGTAGAGGTCCCGTTTGATGGCTAAATCCTCAATAACCGCTTCAACCACCCAGTCAGCGTCAGCGATACGGGAAAGATCATCGTCGACGTTTCCGGCGCGCACGAGCGACGGGTTCTCGTCGCCCATGAACCCTCCCGCCTTGATCTGACGGGCAATGCCGTTCTCGGCGGGCGCGTTTCTGTTCGTTTCGCCAGCAATGTCGAGAAGATCGACTGGAATACCCGCATTGGCGAATTGTGCGGCGATCCCAGCACCCATCGAGCCTGCGCCGATGACAACCGCGCGCTTGATACCGGCGGCGTCAGCGTCGATAGCGGGGGTGACGATGTTTTGAACTTGCATGTTCATGCGGCCTCCAGAACCATTGCGATACCCATGCCGCCACCAATGCACTGCGTCGCCAGGGCACGACGTTTGCCTTCGCGTTGCAGAAGGAGCGCTGCCTTGCCGATCAGGCGCGTACCGGTCGCCCCGAGGGGATGGCCGAGTGCCAGCGCACCGCCGTCAATGTTCAGTTTCTGCGGATCGATGTCGAGTGCGCGACGGCAAGCCTCGGCCTGTGCGGCGAACGCTTCGTTCATTTCGATAAGATCAATATCACCAATCTTGACCCCTGCGCGCGCCATCGCCTTGCGGGAAGCCTCGATCGGCCCGAGGCCCATGACACCGGGCGCGCATCCAGAAACGGCGAAGCTTGCCAGACGGGCGAGGGGCTTTAGATCGTGACGCTTCAAGAAAGCTTCGCTGCAGACAAGAACGGCGGTTGCACCGTCCGTCATTGGAGAAGACGAGCCGGCAGTCACCGTGCCCCCTTCAAGAAACACGGTCTTGAGTTCCGACAGCTTTTCAAGAGTGGTCTCCCGGACACACCCATCCCTGTCAACGATGCCGCTCGACGTCTGGTACGGTTCGATTTCCTGGGCCAGGCGACCATCGGCCTGTGCTGCGGCGGCCTTGGAATGGCTGACGAACGCGAACTGGTCCTGATCCTGGCGCGTTACGCTGCATTCTCTCGCAACGCGCTCTGCGGTCAGTCCGACATTGATGAAGTCGTCGACGTTCTCGCGCGACCAGGTCGGATGAGGCAAGACATTGAACCCCATCATGGGTACGCGAGACATGCTCTCGGTTCCGCCCGCGATAAATGCCTCGCCTGCATTCATTGCGAGCATGCCCGCTGCAGCCTGCACAGCCTGGATCGAGGATCCGCACCAACGGTTGACCGTCATCCCGGCCACAGTCTCGGGCAACCCCGCAAGAAGGCCTGCGGCGCGGCCAATGTTTAGTCCCTGTTCGCCTTCGGGAAAGGCGCAACCCCAGACGACATCCTCGATCTCCTCAGCCGGCGCGCCCGTACGCACAAGGAGCGAACGTATTACATGGGCAGCCAAGTCATCAGGGCGCACGTTCGCAAGCGCGCCTTTTCTGGCGAACGTGAAGGGTGTGCGGACGTAGCCGGCGATAAATGCGTCTTTGATCATGGGATTTGTTTCTCCTCGAAATGTCGCGGTCTTATCTGCCGCGGAAGGTGACGGGTCGCTTCTGGAAAAACGCTTCCAGTGCTTGAGAAAAGTCTTCTGTGGCGGCACAGGCCGCGAAGGCAAGCTGCTCGGCATCGAGGTGTTCTGCAGCGGTTGTGTCGAATGCCTGCCTCATCAGGAGCTTCGTGTGAGCCAATGCAGCCGGCGCGTGGGAGGCAAGTCGATCTGCCGTTTGTTCGGCCGAAGTCAGTAGATCTGCTGTTGGCACAACGCGATTGACAAGCCCAAGCCTGAGGGCCTCGTCGGCATAGATCGTGTCCGACAACAATGCCAATTCGAGTGCTTTTCGTGTTCCGAGCAACCTGGGCAGAGACCAGGAGGCGCCGCAATCCGGTGAAGTTGCTACGCGGGCGTAAGCCAGGTTGAAGGTCGCGTTGTCCGCAGCGATCGCAAGGTCCGCGAATGCGGCTATCGATACGCCTGCGCCTGCGACATTACCCTGGACGGCGCATAGTGTGATCGCCGGCGCCTCCACCAGGCGTTTCAACGCCTGGTGGATCGGGCCGATGATCGAATTGGCCAATGCCGACTTGTCTTCAGCGGCGCGAAAGCTTGACAGATCTCCGCCAGCGGCAAACGAGCGCCCCTCTCCACTCAGCAGAATAACCCGGGTCGTCGGTTCGGACAGGGCGATCTCGACCGCGTCCCTTATGCCTTCCGCCATCTCGACATCGATCACGTTAAGCTTGGTGGGTCTGTTGAGGCGCAGGTGCGCGACGCCGCCGCGCAATCTTGTCAGAACAGGATAGCTCATTTTTCCACCTCCATTGGGACCAGCCGCGGTGCGTCGATGCCGCCGCGGGACTCGCTTACGGGGAGATTTGTGACCTGCGGCCCGAGGCGGCCTGAATGTGCTGAAAACACTCGCACCTCCTTAGCCAAGAACTGATCGGGCCGCCGCAAGGCTAGCGGACCCGTTGATGACACGATCTTTCAGGGCCGTGGTCTCCCCGATCAGATTCTCCGCGGCAAATCGCGCAAGAGCGATACGGGCAGAAGCGCTGTCGTCGCCTGTCTCTACCAGGGCCGCTTTCGACAGATAGGTCGCCATCAACGTAAGGCCGAACTGGCGTTGATAAGGAGTTGCACCCGCCAGAGCCTCGCCGACGCGTCCTACACCCATGGCGGAGATGAGCCATGCGGTCGCGTCTTCCAGGTCTGCAACTGCCGATATCAACCTCTGCGCGGTGGAGCCAAATCCGGTGAGCTTCGATTGCCTGACTTCATTGGCGACCTGTTTGAGCTCCTCGATCAACGCCTTGACGTGGGCACCAGAAGATCGTGGCAACTTGCGACCAACGAGGTCGCCGGCCTGCACGCCATTCGTGCCCTCATAAATCGGCGTGATCCGGGCATCGCGATAGAGTTGTGCCGCCCCGGTTTCTTCAATGTACCCCATGCCTCCGTGGACTTGCACGCCCAAGGACGCCACCTCGACCGCGGCATCGGTCGGGAAGCTTTTTGCAATAGGGGTAAGTAGGCCTGCACGCTCCTCCCAAAGGGCGCGAGTAAGCCCCTCCGATACATGCGCCATGTCGATGGCGTGTGCACAGGCATAGGCGATCGAACGACTGCCTTGTGTGAGTGCTTTCATCGTCAAGAGCATGCGCTGGACGTCTGGATGTTCGCATATGGGGCTCATGCCCGCGCCGCTCCAGCCCGGCGCGCGGCCTTGGGTTCTCTCCCTGGCATAAGCGGTCGCTTTTTGCGTTGCTGCTTCGCAGATCGCCACGCCTTGGATTCCAACAGCAAGGCGAGCGTTGTTCATCATTGTGAACATGCAAGCGAGACCGTCATTCTCCTCGCCGACAAGCCAGCCCACGGCACCCTTTTCGCGCCCGAACTTCCCATCGCCGTAGATCATCGTGCAAGTGGGGGAGGCGTGGACCCCAAGCTTATGCTCGATCGAGTGGCAATAGAGGTCATTTCGGTCGCCGAGTGAGCCGTCGTCATTGACGAGATACTTCGGGACCAGAAATAGCGAAATGCCCCTCGAGCCCGAGGGAGCATCCGGAAGCCGCGCCAGCACGAGGTGCACGATATTCTCGGTGAGATCGTGTTCTCCGTAGGTGATGAAGATCTTCTGTCCAAAGATCCGATAGGATCCATCGTCGCGGCGCTCGGCTCGCGTTCTCAAAGCACCGACGTCCGTGCCGGCGTGCGGCTCGGTCAGGTTCATTGTTCCGGTCCATTCACCGGAAACCATCTTTGGAAGGTATGTGTCTCTAAGGGTAGGAGAGCCGTGTTTCTCGATCGCCTCGACGGCTCCGATCGTGAGTGTGGGTCCCATTGCGAAAGCAAGGGCACTGCTGTTCCACATTTCGAAAGTCGAAGCAAACAGCAGTTGTGGCAGGCCCTGCCCGCCGAACTCCGCAGCGGCGTTCAGTCCGCTCCAACCGCCTTCTCGCCAAAGCCGATAGAGATCGCGCCAACCATCGGGAACCCGAACCTCGTGATCCGCCAGGCGTGCGCCCTGTTTTTCCCCAATCGCTGCCAAGGGCGCGACCTCCTGGGTCGCGAAGCGGCCAGCTTCTCTCACGATAGCCTCGACGAGATCCTCGCTAACCTCGCTGTAAGCTGCCTCTTGAAGCACACGATCTATGCCGATGACGTGTTTGAGGTGAAAAAGTATCTCTTCAGTAGGCGCGTTATACATGAGCTCCTCCTCGGGGCGCTGGAGACTGTGCTACATAACCTCGCTAGCTGTTCCGCTTGGAATAGGCTTTTTCCGAACCATGAATCGATGTGGAACGCGCCAACTGCCTATCCGATGGATCACTGCATCTTGGTCCGCGCTGCTCTTCGCATAGCTGCTTGCACCGCCCAGATTGAAACCTTCCCTTCGAATCCGATGCTCGCATTCCTCAATTGCGATGGTGAAGAACGTCAGCAGCACATACTGCCTGTCTCAGAGGCACGTGTGTTCTTTCGATCAAAGAGTCTGAGAAGCCGGGAATATGAGCGTGATTGAATTACCCGAACGCGAGAGCATGGAGTTCGACGTTGTGATCGTGGGTGCGGGGCCGGCGGGTCTGGCCGCGGCGATCCGGTTGAAGCAGGTCAATCCGGAGCTTTCGGTCGTCGTGCTCGAAAAGGGCGCCGAAGTCGGTGCGCATATCCTGTCGGGCGCCGTCGTCGATCCCATCGGCATCGACCGCTTGCTGCCGGACTGGCGCGCCGACGCCGACCATCCGTTCAAGACCGAGGTGACGGACGATCATTTCCTGTTCTTAGGGCCCGCCGGCTCGATCCGCCTGCCGAACTTCCTGATGCCGCCGCTGATGAACAATCACGGCAACTACATCGTATCGCTTGGGCTCGTCTGTCGCTGGCTGGCGACCAAGGCGGAAGAGCTTGGCGTCGAGATCTATCCGGGCTTTGCCGCCACCGAAGTGCTCTACAACGACGAGGGTGCGGTCATCGGGGTTGCCACCGGCGACATGGGCATCGAGAGGAACGGCGAACCGGGCCCGAACTTCGCCCGCGGCATGGCGCTGCTCGGCAAATACACCCTGATCGGCGAGGGCGTGCGCGGTTCGCTCGCCAAGCAGCTGATCGCCAAGTTCGATCTCTCCAGGGACAGCGACGTCCAGAAGTTCGGCATCGGTCTCAAGGAACTCTGGCAGGTCAAGCCGGAAAACCACCGGCCGGGTCTGGTGCAGCACTCCTTCGGCTGGCCGCTCGGCATGAAGACCGGTGGCGGTTCCTTCCTCTATCACCTCGAAGACAACATGGTCGCCGTCGGCTTCGTCGTGCACCTGAATTACAAGAACCCCTATCTCTTCCCCTTCGAGGAGTTCCAGCGCTTCAAGACGCATCCGGCGATCCGCGGCACGTTCGAGGGCGGCAAGCGGCTTTCCTACGGCGCCCGCGCCATCACCGAGGGCGGCTACCAGTCCGTACCGAAACTCTCCTTCCCCGGTGGCGCGCTGATCGGCTGTTCGGCCAGTCTCGTCAACGTGCCGCGCATCAAGGGCAGCCACAATGCGGTACTTTCAGGCATTCTCGCCGCCGAGAAGCTGGCAGCGGCGATTGCCAGTGGCCGCGCCAATGACGAGCCGATCGAGATCGAACGCGGCTGGCGTGACAGCGCCATCGGCCAGGACCTGAAGCGGGTGAGAAACGTCAAGCCGCTGTGGTCGAAGTTCGGCACGGCGATCGGCGTTGGGCTCGGCGGTCTCGACATGTGGACCAACCAGCTGTTCGGCTTCTCCTTCTTCGGCACGCTGAAGCACGGAAAGACCGATGCGCAGTCGCTCGAACCCGCAGCGCAACACCAGAAGATCGACTATCCGAAGCCGGACGGGGTTCTGACCTTCGACCGGCTGTCGTCGGTGTTCCTGTCGAACACCAACCACGAGGAAGACCAGCCGGTTCATCTCAAGGTCAAGGATATGGAGCTGCAGAAACGCTCCGAGCATGACGTCTATGCCGGTCCGTCGACGCGCTACTGTCCGGCCGGGGTCTACGAATGGGTGGAGAAGGACGGCACGCAAGTCTTCGTCATCAACGCCCAGAACTGCGTGCACTGCAAGACCTGCGACATCAAGGACCCGAACCAGAACATCAACTGGGTGCCGCCGCAAGGCGGCGAAGGCCCGGTCTATCCGAATATGTGAGGCGCGCAGCGCTCCTCACCGACACCGCCAGGTAAGCCAGCGAAGGTCCTGTTTAATCAGACAGGTAAGATGCCGGCTCTTACGCGCGGAAGTCTCCAACACCCTTCTTGAAAGGAACACCTCATGTTGACAATCAAGCGACTAAGCCTTGCCGATGCCCATCTGCTGTTGGAGGGTGCCAAGGCCAGGGCCGTGCAGATCGGTGTGCCTATGTGCATTGCCATCACGGATGAGTCCGGACAATTGATCGCCTTCGAACGAATGGACGGGGGAAAGATTACCAGCACGGTTATTGCGCAAGACAAGGCTTATACCGCAGCAGGCGCCAAGCGAACGACAGAGAGCTATGGCGTCGCAAGTCAGCCCGGAAGCCCTGCCTACGGGATAAATTCCGCGATCGGCGGCCGTCTTCTCGTCGTTGCCGGCGGCTTGCCGGTCATTGCCGATGGTGAGGTGGTTGGCGCAATCGGCGTAAGTTCTGGAACGCCTGCGCAGGACACTGAGTGCGCTCAAGCAGGCATTGACCACTTTGTGCGACAGCAGACCGGCAATGACTAAACAGATGTAGAGCTTCCGGAGACCGCTGCAATGGAAGAAGGGCGGGGTCCATTGCGTACGCTATTATTCCGACACCGGCCGCACATATCCGCACGACGGAAACAGCGGTGAGCCCAGTACAACCCAGGCGGCAGACATCCGGCCTGGGTTCTACTCATTCTCAGCCTATGCACACATCTCGTGTTCGACAGCATGTGCAACGAGTTCGGCGGTTGCGCACGAGAGAGTCCAGCCCAGGTGACCGTGGCCTGTATTATAGAAGACGCCGGGACGCGCGCCGCGGCCGACACGAGGCAACATGTTCGGCATCATCGGCCGTAGCCCTGCCCAAGGATCAACTCGAGACGTTACTATCTGAGGAAACAACGTTCTGACCCAATCGACAAGCGGTTTGATACGGTCCGCGCGGATGTCTTTGTTGATGCCGTTGAATTCTGCCGTGCCCGCGACGCGGAATCGGTCGACGCCAAGACGGCTGGTGACGATTTTGGCCCGATCGTCAAGTATGCTTGTCCATGGTGCTCCGGATTGGCTTTCCTCATCATCAAGGTGAACAGTGATGGAGTATCCCTTAACGGGATAAATATTGACCCTGTCACCAAGGATCGCGGCAAACCTTCGACTCGCTACTCCTGCGCAGACTACGATGCTGTCGGCGACAACGCGCTGGAGCTGACCGTTAGCTTGGTCGGTCGGCTTGAAGTCAATTGCTACTGTGTCGGTGCAGCTGATGTCGGTCACATCCGCATCAAACAGGAATTTGGCGCCGCGCCGAGCGCAGGCGTCCGCCAAGCCTCGAGTGAATTTATGAATGTCACCCGTTGAATCAGACGGTGTGAAGAAGCCGCCGAAAAAATCACCTTCCAATGTTGGCTCAATCGACGTGATTTCGCTCGGGGACACCGCCCTTCGTTCGAGGCCGCCTTTGCACAAGAGATTATTGACCTTAAGCGCATGCTCAAAACTCTTTTGGTCATGATAGATATGAAGGATTCCGCGTTTTTCGAGATTGAAATCAATGTTCTCTTTGTTCGCGATCTCGAACATGCGCCGGCGGGCTTCGATGGCGAGCCTCACGGTTGCTATCGTGTTGGCCTCATACTGGCTTATATTCCCTAGGAATTCGGCCATCCAAGAATACTTGTGCCAGCCAGGCGAAGGATTGAGCAGCAGCGGAGCGTCGCTCTTCAGCATCCACTTGAAACCCTTCGCGACGGTAGACCAGTGATTCCACACCTCTGCATTGCTTGCAGACAGCTGGCCACCGTTGGCGAATGACGTTTCCATCGCGGGATAGCGGTTCTTTTCGATCACGGTGACTTCGTGACCCCGTTCCAGCAGCGCATAGGCAGTTACGACGCCGGTAATCCCGGCGCCCAAAACGGCAATGTGTGACATGTTTTCTCCGACAGTGGTTCCGGAACTCCGCCAGTTCCTAGCCCCCAATCTGTCTTTTTACCTGAGAGCTTCTCCTCCGATGTGGAGGTCCCCTTCGGTGGACACAATCACTGTGTCTCTCTCCAGATGGTAAAGCCTAGCAGTCCTTTCGCCTGAGAGTTTCCTGGGGGGTTGCTCCGTCGGCGTGGCCGTCTAGGCGGCCCTCTCTCCTGATAGGCTTGTGAGGGAACTGTAATTTTCAAGCCGCCAATTTAGCTGATGTGAAAGGTCCGGCTCATAGGCGAGACTTGGCTACGGGTTGAAAAAATGTTCCTTCGAAATATGCGCTTCTGCGCTGTCTGCCCGTCGCCAGAAGGCCACGGGCAGATTTGCTTGAACTATTTGCTTGTCCATTCGGTCCAACGACGATTGATTTCGTCGAAGTTATCACCGACCCACTTGGCATCAAGCACGACGGACGATTTCGCGTTGTCCCCGCTGTTCGGCAAGTAGGAGCTGAGAAGCGGGTCGACGTTGAGTTTGGTGTCCTTCGTTGCAGCCCCGTATGGCACGAACTCCACCAGGCGCGCCTGCTGTTCCGGCTGCGCGACGTAACTCAGGAAGGCTTCAGCAGCGTCGCGATTCTTCGAGCCCTTCACAACGGCAAGGGTATCTGTCTGCAAAATGCTCTGATTCCAAACGGCTTCGTAGGGAGCGCCTTCCTTGACTGCCATGTACGCGCGGCCATTGAAGGCAATTGCCATTGGCACGGCTTCCGATACAAGTAACTCTGACAATTGCGTGGAGCTTTGTGTAAACACGATGTCACTCTTGATCGTGTCCAGCTTCTTGAACGCACGATCGAGGTCCAGCGGGTAGAGCTTGTCGGCCGGAACCCCGTCCGCCAGGAGAGCGGCTTCGAGCGCGCCGTTGACCGGAAAATTGATCATTGCACGCTGGCCCGGGAACTTCGTGGTATCGAAGAAATCTGCCCAGCTCTGGGGCTTGTCTCCGGTAAACTCGTTCTTGCTGTAGACGAGAACAGCAGCATTTACGACGATCGGAATGCCACACGGATTGAGGTCGAGGCGTTCGTCGAGCTTTGAGCGATCGACCGCCGCAGTTAGTGGCTCGAACAGCTTTCCGCACTGGGCCGCACCGAAGTAGCCGTCGACATGGACAACGTCCCAATAGACGTTCTGTGCTTCCACCTGTGCCTTGATCTTTGCGAAATCGATCGGCTGATCTACGGTGATGCTTACACCGGTCTTTTGGGTGTAGGGTTCGGTCCACGCAACTTTCTCTGCCTCGAGACCGCCGAAAGTCGCGAAAACGAATGAGTCTGCGGCGCGCGCATGGAAGGCGCCTGTCACGGAAGCAGCAAGAACCGCCCCGAGGATAGATAGTTTCCCAGTCTTATTCATCATAGTTCCCTTTTTTGAATTGGCGTTCTCCAAATTGGTAGCGCGGGGATCGTTTGATGGACATGCGCATTTTCCAATGCAAACTTCGGCTCCCGGCCCCTTCGACAGTCTCTACCGACGACGAATTCAAGAATATCGGCAAATGAGTGGGGCGGCGCGGCGCTGGGACGCGTCAAGGCAAAGTTGTGAGACAAGCCGTCAGACCGTGTCGGTCTGAAGACGTCGAGCCACGCCGAAGTTTGAATCGAGATTCGCCGAAGGACAGGAGTTAGCTCGGCGTCTATCCTTGAGCGATGTTGTGATCGGTCACAGGGCCGGCTGCCCATTGCACCTTTTCAGGAGTTTTTGATGTCTCAATCGACCTTCTCGCCTGTCGATTCTCTTTTTGTTCCGCGATTTGCAGAGCCGGCCACGTTCTTCCGGACGCCTTGGCTTAAGCGGGACGCAGAAGTCGATATTGCCCTGTTGGGGGTGCCGTTCGACTTCCAAACCAATCGGGCGGGCGCACGCCATGGACCGGCACAGGTGCGCGAAATGTCGAGACTGGTACGGCGCTACAATTCGGATGGGGGACCTTCGCCATTTGATCAATGCACGGTGGCGGACCTTGGGGATGTTCCTGTAATCCCGATTGATATTTCGCGCAGCGTCGAGAGCATTGTTCATCATGTCGGCCAAATCGCAAGCCGCGGCGCAACTACCGTTTGCGTTGGAGGCGACCATGGGGTGACATATCCTGTCATCAAAGGTCTGGGTTCCAGCGAACCGCTTGGAATCATTCACTTCGATTCGCACCCAGACACCTATTCCGACGCTTGGGGTGATCGCTACAATCACGGCACCCTGCTCAGGCGCTGTGTAGAAGAAGGCCTGATCGACCCGAAGCGCAGCGTTTCGGTTGGCATCCGTGGCACCCGGTTTTCGCTCGATGACAGAGACTATCATCTCGAGCACGGTATGCGGCTCATCAGTTTTGACGAGTTTGAGGAGCTTGGTCGGGCCAAGACCATCGAGACCATTCGACAAGTGGTCGGTAAGGGGCCGACTTACCTTACATTCGACATTGACTCCCTTGATCCGGCCTATTGCATCGGTACGGGTGCGCCGGAGCCGGGTGGGTTCACAATGCGCGACGCACAGGTTCTGTTGCGTGGTCTTCGCGGTTTGAACATCGTCGCCGGCGATGTGTGCGAGGTTTCGCCTCCTTTCGATAGCGGCAACCACACCGCACTGAACGGCGCAAATCTCATGTTCGAGATCCTGTGCCTCGTGGCCGATTGCGTTGCCCGGCGAAAGGCAAGCGTCGCAGGATAATCCTTAGTTCGAAATGCAAGCTTGGTAAGTGGATCCAAGTGGGCGGGACCGCGCCGGCTCTCGCCCGCGGTCAGAGCAATGAGGAATGCCATGAAAATACTTGTGACGGTGAAGCGGGTCGTTGACTACAACGTCAAGATCCGGGTGAAGGCAGACGGTTCGGGCGTCGAACTTGCGAACGTGAAGATGTCGATGAACCCTTTCGACGAAATCTCGGTCGAAGAGGCGCTGCGGCTGAAGGAAGCCGGCAAGGCCGAGGAAGTCGTCGTCGTTTCCGTTGGTCCGGCCAAGGCCGAAGAGACGCTGCGCACGGCGCTTGCCATGGGTGCCGACCGCGCCATCCTGGTTGAGACCGAAGACCAGGTCGAGCCGCTCGCTGTCGCCAAGATCGTCAAGGGCGTGGCCGAGGCTGAACAGCCGGGCCTGATCATCGTCGGCAAGCAGGCGATCGACGACGATTCGAACCAGACCGGCCAGATGCTGTCGGCGCTGCTCGGCTGGGCGCAAGGGACCTTTGCCTCCAAGGTCGAGATCGGCGATGGCAAAGCGACCGTCACACGAGAAGTCGACGGCGGTCTGCAGACGATCGACATCAAGCTGCCGGCCGTCGTCACCACCGACCTGCGCCTGAACGAGCCGCGCTACGCCTCACTGCCGAACATCATGAAGGCGAAGAAGAAGCCGCTCGACAAGAAGTCGCCGGCCGACTACGGCGTCGACACGGCCGCCCGCCTCAAGGTGCTGAAGACCGAGGAGCCGTCGGGCCGCAAGGCCGGCATCAAGGTCAAGTCGGTCGCCGAGCTCGTCGAAAAGCTTAAAGTCGAAGCCGGCGTGCTCTAAGTTCAGCAAAGGGAGATTTTATCATGGCCATTCTTCTTCTGGCTGACCACGACAGCAACCACCTTTCCGACCAGACCGCCAAGGCTCTGAGCGCTGCTTCCAAGATCGCCAGTGGAGCTGGGACCGACGTCCACATCCTCGTCGCCGGCGCCAGCGCCAAGGCTGCCGCCGAGCAGGCTTCGAAGCTTGCAGGTGTATCCAAGGTCCTCGTCGCCGACGACGCCTCGCTTGCCAACAACCTCGCAGAACCCTTGGCAGCGCTGATCGTCTCGCTTGCCGGCAGCTACGACACCATCGTGAGCGCCGCGACCTCGGTCGGCAAGAACGTCATGCCACGTGTTGCAGCGCTGCTCGACGTTTCCCAGGTCTCGGAAATCATCGAGGTCGTCTCTTCCGACACCTTCAAGCGCCCGATCTATGCCGGCAATGCCATCCAGACGGTGCAGGCCACCGGCGCCTGGAAGGTGATTACAGTGCGCACCGCCTCCTTCCCCGCTACTCCTGTCGGGGCCAACTCGGCTGCCGTTGAACACGTTTCAACGGCAGCCGTCTTTTCGGATTTGTCCCGCTTCGTCTCAGAAGCGAAATCGAGTGCGGATCGCCCGGAGCTGACGTCTGCCAAGATCATCATCTCCGGTGGTCGTGCGCTCGGCTCTTCGGAAAAGTTCCAGGAAGTCATCCTGCCGGTTGCCGACAAGCTCGGTGCTGCCGTTGGTGCATCGCGCGCTGCGGTTGATGCCGGTTACGCGCCGAACGACTGGCAGGTCGGCCAGACCGGCAAGGTGGTCGCACCCGATCTCTACATCGCCTGCGGCATCTCCGGTGCCATCCAGCACCTCGCCGGCATGAAGGACTCGAAGGTTATCGTCGCGATCAACAAGGACGAAGAGGCGCCTATCTTCCAGGTCGCCGACTACGGTCTGGTCGCCGATCTCTTCGACGTCCTGCCCGAGCTTGAAAAGATGATCTGACAACTGTTTTCCGAGCAACCGTCCCTGCAAGTTCGCTGTTCGGGAAAAGGAGGAGCGGGCGGTGATCAGCGTACCGCTCGCTCCGACCAAGGCGCCTGGAGGCGCTTAATGACGAATGGGCAGGCTGGAACCTTCGGGCTCAAGGGTCCAGCACTTCAGCGCCGAAGGAGGAGCTTTGTGGAAAAGTATGTCAGTGCGAAATTGCACGGAATTCGCGTTACCGGTTCAAAGCTGAACTATCACGGTTCGATCACGATCGATGCGGAGTTTTGTAGAGCAGTGGGAATCAAACCACTTGAGTATGTCGATATCTGGAACAAGATGTCTGGAGCACGCATCAGCACCTATGTGCTTTACGGCGACCCCGGTTCCCGCTGCTGCATCTTGAACGGTGCAGCGGCCCGTACATGCCAGGAAGGGGACGAGATTATCATTGCCTCAAGCGTTTTCTGCGACGTTCAAGATATCATTCAGCGAAATCCGCAAGTTCTCGTTTTTGGGGAAAACAACGAGCTGGTTGACCATCTCTGCTATGAAGTCTTCCACGATGATCACGGCATCTTGAACATGCGTGTAACCGGGGCCCGTCATCCCGAGGCCTATGGCTTCCCCCCGTCGCTGACTCGCGACGCCTAGTGAGGCTACGTTCACATCCGCCCGGTCGACGGGAAGATTTGTTTATATTGCCGCCAATCTCGTTCACTGTCGGTGCACAAGGCGAGGAGGTGGATGCCTGCCTTCTTGTGTCGGAACCGGGTGACAAATCAATCCTTCGCGAACTAGCGAGGATCGTTTGAGACAACGGATCTTGAGCGGGCACTCTGTTTCTACGGCGTGCCGCGCCGCCTCGGTGAAATTACCAGAGGCAGGTTGTATCGAATTCAAGACAGAGCGCGAACGGGGAAATGTATCCGTTCCGGCTCATCCAGGTTGGCCCCAAAAACTCGACCACCCTGACCTAGATGTCGAAGACTGTTTTGCCCAGTCCAGGAATTGCGCAAGGGGGTGTACGTTGTGACGAACCGATAGTATTCGAGGTTTCGTAAGCTTTTTTGATCCTGACGGCAATCGCCTGCAGGTGTGTGGGGTCCTCCACCAATTAACCCTTCGATGAATGCCCAAAAACTTCTGGCAGGCCAGGTCGGTCCGGAGGGCTGCTTGGCTCGATAGAAGGCGGGATTTTGCGCAAGCACTATGAAAACCGCTCTTCGGCTTCAACGACTGCCGCAGAAATGAAGTCTGCGACTACTTTAATACGACGCAACGAGCGTACCGACTCGTGATAGGAGAGCCAGTAAGATCTGCTGATCTTGTGATTTGGTAAGACGGGGACCAGCTCGGGATAATCCTGAGCGATGAAGGTGTGCAGAATACCGATTCCGCCGCCGGCACGCACCGTAGCCACCTGTCCAAGCGCGCTCGAAATCTCGAAGCTTGGATGCCAGTCGCGGGTCAATTCCGGTGCGTAGTGCAGCGATGGATTGATCACCAGGTCTTCGACGTATCCCACCAGGCGGTGGCCGCGCACATCGTCGATGGACACTGGAGTGCCGTATTCAGCGAGATAGGACCGGCTCGCATACAGTGCTAGGCTGTAATCCACGAGCCTTTTTGCGACGAGCCGTCCCTGCGCGGGCAGGTCAACCGTGATGGCGATATCCGCTTCCCGCCGTGACAGCGAGAACGAAACCGGGACAGGGACAAGTTGTATCCGCAGTTCCGGATGCCTGATGGTCAACTGGGGTAATATCGGTGCGAGGAAGCTAACCCCGAACCCGTCGGGCGCCCCGATCCGCACGGTGCCGGCTATCGCAACGTCCTCATCGCCTAAGGCGGAACGTGCCGATAGCATCTCCGTTTCCACGCGTTCTGCGAACGCGAGGAACTCTTCGCCCGCCTGCGTGAGTTCGCAACCATTGGTTCGCCTTGTGAGTAACCGTGTGTTCAGTGCGTCCTCAAGAGACGTCATCCGTCGCGCGACCGTGGCGTGGTTTAGACCCAGTCTCTTGGCGGCCAACAGGATTTGGCCGGCACGGGCCACGGCGAGAAATATGCGTACGTTGTCCCAGTCCACGGCGACCTCCAGGGCTTTATTTTTTGCACAACGGATGCGCTTTTCGTCACCTTGCATTATTTTTTTTTGAAAGTCATGATCCGCCGGAATTTAAGCCAAGGAGGAAATTCAATGCGCGAGGTCGGACACTTTATCGGCGGCAAGCACGTCGCCGGAGCAAGCGGTCGTACCGCAGACATCTACCAGCCCATGGACGGAACGGTGCAGGGCCGGGTTGCCCTTGCGACACCCGCCGAAGTGCGCGCCGCGATCGAGAATGCCAAGGCTGCTCAGCCGGTATGGGCCGCTACCAATCCCCAGCGCCGCGTGCGTGTCATGCGCAAATTCCTCGAGTTGGTTGAAGCCGAGTACGACTCGCTTGCCGAACTGCTGGCTCGCGAGCACGGCAAGACGATTCCCGATGCCAAGGGCGACATCCAGCGCGGCCTCGAAGTGGTCGAGGTCTGCCTCGGCGCAGCTCACATGCTCAAGGGCGAGTTCACGGACAGCGCCGGTACAGGCATCGACGTATATTCCATGCGGCAGCCGCTGGGTGTCGTTGCGGGCATCACGCCATTCAACTTCCCGGCAATGATTCCGCTCTGGAAGGCCGGCCCGGCCATCGTTTCGGGCAACGCCTTCATACTGAAGCCGTCTGAACGTGATCCGGGTGTCCCGATGCGTTTGGCCGAACTGTTCCTCGAAGCGGGTCTGCCCGCAGGCATCTTCAACGTCGTGAACGGCGACAAGGTCGCTGTCGACACCATCCTGGACGATCCGGATATCAAGGCAGTCGGGTTCGTCGGCTCCACTCCGATCGCTCAGTACATCTACAGCCGCGCAACGGCAAACGGTAAGCGCGCCCAGTGCTTCGGGGGTGCGAAGAACCATATGATCATCATGCCGGACGCCGACATGGATCAGACCGTCGATGCCCTGATCGGCGCTGGCTACGGTTCGGCTGGCGAGCGTTGCATGGCGATCTCCGTCGCAGTTCCTGTGGGCAAGGACACCGCCGACCGCCTGATCGAGCGTCTCGTCCCCCGCGTCGAAGCCTTGAAGGTAGGTCCGTCGACCGATCTCAAAGCCGACTACGGCCCGGTCGTCACAAAGCAGGCACTCGAGCGGATAACGCAGTATGTCGACCTTGGCGTCAAGGAAGGCGCTAACCTCATCGTGGACGGCCGTGGCTTCAAGATGCAGGGCTACGAGAACGGCTACTATATGGGCGGCTGCCTCTTCGACAACGTCACGCCGGACATGCGCATTTACAAGGAAGAAATCTTCGGACCGGTTCTGAGCATCGTTCGCGCAGAAAACTATGACGATGCGCTTCGTCTGCCCAACGAGCACGAGTATGGCAACGGGGTCGCCATCTTCACCCGTGACGGCGATGCCGCACGTGACTTCGCTGCCCGCGTCGAAGTCGGCATGGTGGGCGTGAACGTTCCGATCCCGGTTCCGATCGCCTACTACACCTTTGGTGGCTGGAAGGCTTCGGGCTTCGGCGATCTCAACCAGCACGGTCCGGACGCGTTCCGCTTCTATACCAAGACGAAGACCGTCACCTCGCGTTGGCCGTCGGGCGTCAAGAACGGCGCAGAGTTCGTCATCCCGACCATGAAGTAACCGTGAACGCCTGGGCCAGCCGCTGGTTGGCCCAGGCGGCTAACTTCCGTCCGGCATTAAGACGCTCAACGGCGGACACTAACCGAGGACGGCCAAGCGCATGCGTATCGCCGATCCTGGTTAATATGGCCAGAGAACATCCGAAACTCGAACTCCTTCGGTTCAGTGATCTGGAGCTGATGTGCTGGTGAGAGATACGATCTTGCCATACGTAACGGCCCGACAGTGAAGGTAACGGACTGCGCACGAGGGACGAGGACGGAAACCTGAGGGAGTGCGCGCTCAATTGGCGCCTGCGATTTGACGACATGGAAGCAATCGTTGATGCGGCCGTGGCCGACGCCGGCATCGCCTTGTGCCTGACTGGGCCCTGCGCCAACATCTCAGTGCAGGCCGTTTGGTCACATTGTTCGACAACTGTCCCTTGAGCCTGCTCGATACTATCGCGGTTTGGCCGGACACGCCCTATCTGTCAAGGCGCGTGAGGCTCGCTATCGAAACGGTCGTGGCGCACCTTCTGAGCTCGGCGAAAAGTCCCTCTGCGATCGAATGGCCTCATTGGAAAGGCCTCTGCGGCACATTGCGACTATCGTCGCTGGGCACAGATCTCTATCTCTTTCTTGAAGCCAGGGCCGGCTGCGACCGAGCGGTCCTCTGCGAGCAGTGTGTAGATGTGAATTCAGCTGCGATCGAACAGCTAAGGAAAACGCCCAGGCGCTGGCTGAGGATCTGCTTCAAGATTTAGAGGGCTCACGAAACGGCACTGGAACCGCTCATGCCTCGCGTACTCGCGATTGATGAATTCAAGCCATTACGGCAAGCGAATTAAGCCGCCTAATCGTTCTGTTCCTCCTCGGCTACAATCGCGAAATTTCCAACGAAACTGGCGAACGGGGAGGTACGGCCATGTTTTATGAAAGCTCACGTTACGTGGCCTGAGCGGAAGCTCTTAGCCGAGCTTAGAGACATCAAAGATCGAACTCCTGCCTGGATAATGGACTGATGGGTCCTCGCCGCGCGTCTCGGCACTGGCGATGGAGCTGCTCAGGATTTCCGGTTTACCGTCGACGACGCTGACACGCGGATCGTCCGCAGGTTCGCGTCGGTAAAACCGGCCTTAACTCGAGGAAATAGCCACCAATGCGCCCCTTTATCATCTGTCACATGGTGACCTCAATCGACGGTCGCCTCCACCCCAGTCGGTTCACGGCTGCCGCATCGAGACTATCTGCGAGTCAATTGGCCAGCCATTACGAGTCGGTTGCGGAGCAATTCGAAGCCGACGGCTGGATCGTCGGACGCAAGACCATGTCCGAGATGGCAAAGGGGTCAGAGCGTGCTGCCGCGAGCAAACCGATCGCAACACGCGAACCTTATCTCGCAGATCGCAAGGATCGCAACTTGGCAATTGCCATCGATCCAAAAGGGCGCGTGCACTATGGTAAGGACAATATCGGCGGCGATCACATCGTTGCAGTGCTTGCGGAGGCGGTGGCAGACTCCTACCTCGCAGAATTGCGCGAGGATGGTGTCTCATACATATTTGCGGGGCCGGAGGGAGATGATCTCAGCGGAGCAATGGCGCAGTTAGCAAGCCTCTTTGGCGCAAAGAAGCTTCTGCTCGAAGGTGGCGGCATTCTGAACGGCGCCTTCCTTCGCCATCGTCTGATCGACGAATTCAGCACACTCATCTATCCGGCGGTCGATGGTGTTGCGGGGACACCAAGCATCATCGACTACAACGGTGCGGACGGGCGGCAACCGGGGGCAGGGCAGACACTCCGCTTGATCGGCTGCGAAGCGCTGGACGGCGGCATGGTGTGGCTACGCCATGCCGTCGGGGTCATCTCCTGATCGCTGGCATAGCGACCGACCGGGATGGTGGTCCCGGCGAGTATTTTTCGAATTAGGGGAGCGCTCAATGGTACGTATCTTCATTACCGGCAGTACCGATGGGCTTGGCCTTGCGGCCGCTCGGGTATTGCTAAAGGAGGGACATCATGTCGTTTTGCACTCATGCTCGCAGGAGCGTGCCTCTGCGGTGGCGAACCTGGCGCCGAGGTCGCTCGGAGTGGTTGTTGGCGATCTGACCAGCGCGGCGGAGACGCGATCCGTCGCAGATCAGGTAAATTCCATAGGACGCATGGAAGCGGTCATACACAATGCGGGCATATACTCAACGCCCAGCCGGGCCGCGACGCCTGAGGGTCGCGCGAGTATCCTCGCGGTCAATGCACTTGCCCCCTACATGCTGACGGCGTTGATGGAGCGTCCCGACCGCCTGATTTATATCAGCAGCAGCATGCATCGGGGCGGAGCAGGCTCTTTGCGCGATGTTGACTGGGTCAAGCGGCACATCTGACCCAGACCTGGCTTGCGGCGGGCGAGGGCTCTGCGGCGGAGTGCAGCGGCCGGTACTGGCATCACCGTCGGCAAGAGGTACCTGCAGGCGCGGTGTCCGATGTGGGCTTTCAGGACGAGCTTACGGCCAGACTGGCGGCGTTTTGCGGTATCTCGCTCTTTTGAAGAACGCCACCTAGCGGCCAGGGGCGCCGGCGCCCCGAACGCCCGCGCAGCGCATCGAGAAAAGGCTGCGTTGTCGGTTCGAGAAAGGACCGAATGGACGATCACGTCACGGCGACAGGCGGTGGACCTGATCAGACGCTCGGCGGCTCCAGAGGCTGCCGCAAGCTCCAGATTATGACCATGGCGCCTGATCAAGTGCATCGCGAGAAAAGGTGCTTGCCGGACAACGCGCAGGACAACGGTGATTTTTCACGCGAGGATGATGGGCGATCTTGAGGAGGATCGTCATGTACAGGAGGAGACCCATGAGAGTCGGTCCGGGAGGATACCGATGAGCCCGCGCATTCGGCACCAGCCGAACTTCTTTGCAGGGCTCCTTTTTGCATGTTTTGGCGCAGCGTTCGGTTTGGGCGCGACACGCTATGAGATCGGGACCGCCGCAGAAATGGGGCCGGGCTACTTCCCGCTGATCCTTGGCGGGCTGCTGGCTTTGTTCGGGCTAATCATCGTTGCCCGCAGCATCACCGCCGATGACGAGGAAGCGGTGGAACGTGCGTCTTTGAGGCCGTTCTGGTTGATCATCGGATCAGTTGTCCTTTTTGGCGTGCTGCTCGCGCCGCTCGGGCTGATCGCCTGTTCACTGCTTCTGGTTCTTGCTAGCGCCTTCGCAAGCCATGAATTCGGCTGGCGTTACGCCATTAGCAGCGCCGTCATCCTGATCGCCTTCTGCTACCTGATCTTCATCTACGTATTGGGCCTTCCTATCCCCGTCTGGCCCGGAGGTCTCTAATGGAGCTTCTTCAGCATCTCGTCCTGGGTTTCGAAACCGCATTGACGCTGCAGAACATCGCCTATTGCTTCATCGGCGTCCTTGTCGGAACCGCCATAGGCGTCCTGCCGGGGCTCGGTCCAACCGCAACGATTGCGATGCTCCTGCCCATTACATACGGTTTGCCGCCGATTGCCGCACTCATCATGCTGGCGGGTATCTACTACGGTGCCCAATATGGCGGCTCCACGACGGCTATCCTCGTCAACCTTCCCGGTGAAGTGTCGTCCGTCGTCACATGCCTGGACGGATATCAGATGGCGCGGCAGGGACGGGCCGGAACCGCTCTGGCGGTCGCGGCACTCGGTTCCTTCTTTGCCGGAACGGTGGCCACGATGCTGATTGCCGCCTTCGCTCCGGCCCTGACGGCCTTTGCCTTCGAGTTCGGACCGACGGAATATTTTTCACTGATGTTGCTCGGTTTGATCGGTGCTGTCGTGCTGGCGCACGGCTCTCTGGTCAAGGCGATCAGCATGGTCTTGCTCGGCCTGCTGCTCGGGTTGGTCGGCACCGACGTCAATAGCGGCGTTCAACGGTTCGCCTTCGGAATTGCACCCCTTGCCGATGGGATCGGCGTGGTCGGGGTTGCCATGGGCGCTTTTGCCTTTGCCGAGATCATCCTCAACGTCGAAAGGAAGGAAAATCGTGCAGCCTTCATCAACCGGGTAAAGGGCCTGTGGTTGACCAAGCAGGAGTTCCAGGAGGCGGCACCGGCGGTTCTTCGGGGAACGGCCCTTGGTTCGATCCTGGGCGTTCTGCCTGGCGGCGGATCTCTCCTGGGTGCGTTCGCCTCCTATGCGGTCGAGAAGAAGCTTTCCAAGACGCCGCAGAATTTCGGGAAGGGCGACATCCGCGGTGTCGCAGGCCCGGAAGCGGCCAACAATGCCGGCGCACAGACCTCCTTCATTCCCATGCTGACGCTCGGTATCCCCGCCACGGCCGTCATGGCCCTGATGATGGGTGCGATGATGATCCACAACATCCAGCCCGGCCCCAGCGTGATGAGCTCGAATCCCGCGCTCTTCTGGGGGCTGATTGCCTCGATGTGGATCGGCAACGCCATGCTGATTCTTCTCAACCTGCCGCTCATCGGCTTCTGGATCAAGCTGCTGGCCGTTCCGTACAAGGTCCTCTACCCGGCCATCCTGCTGTTTTGTGTCATCGGCTCGTTCAGCATCAACAACTCGGTCTTTGATATCTACATCGCAGCCGCTTTCGGCGTGCTCGGCTATATCTTCGCCAAGCTGCACTGCGAGCCGGCGCCCATGCTGCTCGGTTTCGTGGTCGGACCGCTGCTGGAAGAAAACCTGCGGCGCGCGATGCTGCTCTCGCGGGGCGATGCGAGCGTCTTCTTCACGCAGCCGATTTCTGCGGTGCTCCTTCTCGTCGCCGCGGGGATGATCATTCTGGTCACCTTGCCGGCCATCCGGAAGGAGCGCGACCACGTCTTCAGCGAAGAGGAAAGCTGACGCTAAACGGCTCACCGCGGCGGTCCGCGCCGCGCAACTGCAGTGACCACAGGCGCGAGACGGGCGGAGACCCGTCAGCGTCACAATCGGAAGGAGGAACCATTGAAAACGCAATCCAAACTCTCGTTGCTGCGCTGCTGTGCGCTTGCGGCTATTATGGCTACAGCCGGCACGGCCACGTCGGCGCTCGCGGAGACGTTTCCCACCAGGGCGATACGCATTGTCGTCAACACCGGTCCAGGCGGCCTTGTCGACGTCACGACCAGGCTGGTGGCGGAGAAGATGCAGGAGAATCTCGGACAGCCCGTCGTCGTGGAAAACCGGGCAGGAGGCGATGGGTTGGTCGGCATCCTTGCCGCGAAGGAAGCAGGCGCCGATGGCTATACGCTGCTGGCGACCGCGGCAACGATCGCCATCCAACCCGCCGTTAAAAAGAATCCTGGTTACGACTTGGTGAACGATTTCGCCGGCGTCGGTCCGATCATGCGCTCTCCCTACCTCGTCGTGGAGGGGGCCGGCGAACCAGACAAGACGCTTGGCGACTTCATTGCAAGAGCGAAGGCCGATCCGAAAAAAATGTCCTATGCATCGGCGGGTGTCGGTACGGGGACGCATCTGGCGGCCGCGTTGTTCCTAAAGCAGGCTGGCGTGGATATCCTCCACATCCCCTACAAGGGCAACGGCCCGGCCATGCCCGATGTGATGGCTGGACGAGTCAACATGATCTTCGAAGCCTACAATAGTGGCGCTTCCAAGCTGAAGGACGGCACGCTGAAGGCGCTCGCTGTGACGTCGACCGAGCGCCTGTCCAGTCTTCCGGATGTGCCGACGATCGCCGAGGCCGGCTTGGAGGACTACAGCTACTACGTCTATACGGGCCTCGTCGCACCGGAGGGAACGCCGAAAGAGGTGATCGACCGGCTCTCGTCCGCCCTGCAGAGCGCCCTTTCCGATGAGGCGGTGAAGGCACGTTTTAAGGAAGGCGGCGGGGAAACCATGAGCATGACGCCGGCCGACTTCGACCAGTATCTGAAGGACGACCTCGTTCGCATGAACACGCTCGTCGAGGATCTGGGTATTCCGAAGAAGTAGAGCACGCGCTGCTCAAAGGCCGCATCAGGTTGTCGATGCGGCCCCAGCGAGTTGCTCTCTTGGCCGAAGAGGCGGTGTCGAACACGCCGCCTCATTCTTGTGAGCAGGGAAGTTACCTTCGCACTGAAGGATTTTGAGAGTTCGACACCGTCGTGGGAGACCTCAATGTTCAGATGGTGGAGCAAAGGCAGCACCACTTCATCACGATAATGCCGGCAAAGCATTCAACTTTACCGGCATTATCTATGGTGGCGACCAGCAAACAGCGTAACCACTTCTGGCGGTTTAATCTCAGGTCTCCAACTCTGGTGAAGGCCGTGACCGGTCACTTACTTCTTCTCGAGGTTTAGGGTCGTTATCGCGTCGCTCATTCGTTTGTATTCAGTTGTCAGGAATGCATTGAACTCCGCCGCCGTCTCGGACGCCGGTTCGGATCCATCAGCGCGCACACGCTCCGAAAGGGCCGGGTCCTTGCTGGCGCGCACGAGCGCCTCCCAAAGACGTGCGATAGCGTCGTCAGGCGTCCCGGCCGGGGCGACGATCCCGAGCCAGGACAACGGACCGAATTCGACACCTGCCTCCATTAGCGTCGGCACGTCCGGAAGCGGCGTGGTTCGCTTTGGTCCGGCGATGCCGATTGCGCGCAGTTTTCCAGCCTTGAGGAACGATGAACTGCTGATATAGCCGTCGAAGATCATGTCGACCCTCCCAGCGACGACATCAGGCAACGCTGCACCGTTGCCCTTGTAGGGCACATGCAGCAGTTCGAGTCCGGCCGCTTTCAGGAACATAGGCGCGACCACATGCGGCGGGGTCGCTACGCCCGCCGAAGCATAGGTCAGCTTCCCCGAGTTTTCCTTGGCGCGCGCGATGAAATCAGCGAGCGTGCGATCCGGCTGGTCGCCTCCGACGACCATCACGAAGGGAAATCGGGCCATCAATCCGACACCAGTAAAATCTTTCAGTGGCTCAAACGGCTGCTCCACCCTCAATTGCGGGACCATCAGCAGGCCCTCGGCCTGCGCAAGCAGCGTGTATCCGTCCGCTGCGGCGTCCTTGACGGCGAGCGTGCCTGGAATGGTATCGCCTCCGGGGCGATTTTCGACGATCACTGGTTGGCCCAGATCCTCACCCATCTTCTGCGCGTAGAGACGGGTCGTCAGGTCGAGGGTGCCGCCTGGTGCCGTCGGCACGATTATCCGGATCGGCCTCGACGGGAACGCGGCGTCGGCGAAGGCCGCGCTGTTGGTGGTGCACAATAGGCCTAGCAGAGCCAGTCCCTTGATAGCCAGAATGCGGAACGTCATACAAAATCCTCCCAATCGTATGTGGTCCCAACGATGAAGGTGAAAGGCTAAAGTTAGACAGTGACTAGCCGTTTGCGGCGCAAAGCACTTTTCCGCCGCATGTACCTGAAGAAGTCGATGCCGTGATCTTGGACTACAACCGCGTCAAGAAATGCAAATTGCCGCTGGCAATGCGTGTGTTTCGCGACTTTAGAGAACTGCCCGCGGAAGTCCCTTTTTCAACCCTGCACCTTGAGGTCGAATTCTAACTCGTGAGAGCGTTTACCGCCTTAGGGCAGGCAGGTCGCGATAGAGTTGCAGCGCTTCCGGGTTGGCGAGCGCTTCCTTGTTCCTGACGGACCGCCCATGAACCATGTCACGCACGGCGAGTTCAGCAATCTTGCCGGATTTCGTGCGTGGAATATCGCTGACCTGCAGCACCTTCGCCGGCACGTGGCGGGGCGATGCTCCGCTACGGATCCTGCTCCTGATCTTTTTCTCGAGATCGGCGTCCAATGTCACCCCCGATGCCAGCCGCACGAAAAGAACGACGCGCACGTCGTCGTCCCAATCCTGACCGACGCAAATCGCCTCGGCGACTTCGTCCATCTGTTCCACCTGGTTGTAGATCTCGGCCGTACCGATGCGAACGCCGCCCGGGTTGAGTGTGGAGTCCGACCGACCGTGGATGACGATGCCGCCGTGTCCGGTCCATTCCGCGAAATCGCCATGACACCAGGTGTTGGGGAAGCGTCCAAAGTAGGCAGCTTCATATTTTCCACCGTCGGCGTCGTTCCAGAAGCCGAGCGGCATCGCCGGGAAGGCCTTGGTGCAAACAAGTTCCCCCTTCAGGCCACGCACCGGCGTGCCTTCATCGTCCCAGACGTCGACAGCCAAGCCGAGTCCCGGCCCTTGAATCTCGCCGCGCCATACGGATTTGACCGGATTTCCAAGGACGAAGCATGACACGATATCCGTGCCGCCGGAGATCGACGCAAGCTGCACGTCGGATTTGATCCCTTCATAGACGAAGGAAAAACCGTCCGGCGACAACGGGGAACCGGTTGAGGCGACGAGCCGGAGCGCCGTGAGGTCGTGACTCCGCATCGGCAGAATGCCACTCTTGCGGATCGCGTCGATGTATTTCGCCGACGTTCCGAAAATTGCGACTTTCTCCTCTGCGGCAAAGTTCCAAAGGACAGTGCCATCCGGAAAAAAGGGGGAGCCGTCGTAAAGGCAAAGGGTTGCCCCTGAAGCGAGCCCCGAGACGAGCCAGTTCCACATCATCCAGCCGCATGTCGTGAAATAGAAAAGCCGGTCGCCCTCCCTTAAATCATTGTGAAAACGATGCTCCTTGAGGTGCTGAAGCAGCGTGCCGCCGGCGGAATGGACGATACACTTGGGAATGCCCGTGGTCCCCGAGGAAAACAGGATGTAGACGGGGTGGGAAAAAGGCAGGGGTTCGAATTCGACCACCTTGGGCACGAAGGGCGCGACGAGTGCATCGAGCGTCCGTCCATCCCTCAGCGCGGAGGCTAAGGCTTCGGCCTCGCCTGCATAATGAACGACGAGCACGGGCGCACCGATTGTCGGCTCGACATTGCGGACCTTCTGCGCGACGTCTTGCAGCTTGCCGTTGTACCAATAGGCGTCGCAGGCGATGAAGAGCTTTGGCTTGATCTGACCGAAGCGGTCGATGACGCCCTGCTCGCCGAAATCCGGCGAGCAGGAGGACCAGATCGCACCGATCGAGCTGGCGGCCAGCATGCAGGCGATGGTCTCCGGCATATTAGGCATCATGGCGCAGACACGGTCGCCCGTGCCGATGCCCAGGGCGCGGAAGGCCTGCTGCAAGCGTGAGACCATGCCGTGCAATCGGTCCCATGACCAGCGATACGCCACCTTGTCCTCGCCGCGAAAGACCAGCGCATCACCGCTGCCTCTGCGCGCGAGCAGGTTTTCGGCGAAATTCAGGGTCGCGTCGGGAAAAAAGCGGGCTTCCAGCATATCGTCGCCATGGACGAGTGCGCGTTCTCCCCGCTGGCCGATGACATCGCAGAACGACCAGACGGCCGACCAGAAGCGCTCACGATCTGCGATGGACCACGCGTGGAAGTCGTCATGGGAGGGCAAGGGGATCCGATACTCATTCTCGCACCATCGCCTGAAACCCGTGATGGCTGCGTCCTCGATCCGCGCGGGGCTCGGCGTCCATAACGGTGCGACATCCGCCTTGTGTTCGATCGACATGTGTGCCTCCCTCAGTGATTGAGCGCCTTGACGATATCTTCCGTCACCTTCTTGGCGTCGCCGAGCAGCATCATCGTGCCGTCCTTGTAGAACAGCGTGTTGTCGATGCCGGCATAGCCGGAGCCGAGCGAACGCTTGACGAAAAGGCAGGTCTTGGCCTTGTCGACGTCGAGGATCGGCATGCCGTAGATCGGCGAGGACTTGTCGTCGCGCGCCGCCGGGTTGGTGACGTCATTGGCGCCGATGACATAGGCGACATCGGCCTGCGCGAACTCTGAATTGATATCCTCGAGCTCGAACACTTCGTCATAGGGAACGTTTGCTTCCGCCAGCAGAACGTTCATATGGCCGGGCATGCGGCCCGCGACCGGATGGATCGCATATTTGACCTCGACGCCGGCCGCCTTCAGCTGATCGGCCATTTCGCGCAGCGCATGTTGCGCCTGAGCAACTGCCATGCCGTAGCCGGGCACGATGATCACCTTGGAGGCGTTCGCCATCAGGAAGGCCGCATCATCGGCCGAGCCCTGCTTGACCGTGCGCTGGACGCCGTCGTCACTGCCGGCCGCTGCTGTCTCACCGCCGAAGCCGCCGAGGATGACCGAGATGAACGAGCGGTTCATGCCCTTGCACATGATGTAGGAGAGGATCGCACCGGACGAACCGACGAGCGCCCCGGTGATGATCAGCGCCAGGTTGCCGAGCGTGAAGCCAATGCCGGCCGCCGCCCAGCCCGAATAGGAGTTGAGCATCGAGACCACCACCGGCATGTCGGCGCCGCCGATCGGAATGATGATCAGCACGCCGAGCGCCAGCGACAGTACGACGATCAGCCAGAACACCGTCGTGCTTTGGGTCAGGACCAGCATGATCACCAGCACGACGAGCGCCGCGGCAAGACCAGCGTTGATCGCATGGCGACCCGAAAGCATGATCGGCTTGCCGGACATGCGACCGTCGAGCTTCAGGAAGGCGATGACCGAGCCGGTAAAGGTGATCGCGCCGATGGCGACGCCGAGCGACATTTCGACCAGCGCCTGCGCGTGGATGTCACCGATCGTACCGATGCCGAAGCTTTCCGGCGCATACATGGCGGCAGCCGCCACCATGACGGCCGCAAGACCGACCAGCGAGTGAAAGGCAGCAACAAGTTGCGGCATCGACGTCATGGCGATGCGGCGGGCGATGAACGCACCAATACCGCCGCCGATGGCAAGGCCGAGCACGATCAGCATCAGGCCGCCGAAACTCGGCTTGGCGAGCAGCAACGTCGTGACGATGGCGATGCCCATGCCGACCATGCCGTAGGTATTGCCCTTGCGGCTGGTGGTCGGATGCGAGAGGCCGCGCAGCGCCATGATGAACAGGACGCCGGAGACGAGATAGAGGAAGGCTGCGAAGTTGGCGTTCATCGGGCCGGCCTCACTTGTCTTTTTTCTTGTACATGGCCAGCATGCGCTGGGTGACGAGGAAGCCGCCGAAGATGTTGACCGAGGCCAGCACCAGCGCAATGAAGCCAAAGCCGGTCGCCAGCCCCGAGGCGGAAATGCCGACCGCCAGCAGGGCGCCGACGACGATGACCGAGGAGATCGCGTTGGTGACCGCCATCAGCGGCGTGTGCAGCGCCGGCGTCACCGACCAGACCACGTAGTAGCCGACGAAGATCGCCAGCACGAAGATCGCCAGGCGAAAGACGAAGGGGTCGATCGCCCCGCCGGTGGCGCCATGGGCGACGGCACCGGCCGCATCCGGCACATACTCGGCCGCGGTGCGGACCGCTTCCACCGCCCGGTCGAGATCGGCGAGCGCCTTGTCGAGAAGTTCATTCGCCATCACTTGTCCCCCTTGCTGGCGCCGAAGTTCGGATGCACGACCTCACCGCCATGGGTGAGCGCCGTCGCCTTGACGAGTTCGTCCTCCATGTTGAGCGCGAGCGCCTTGGTTTCCTTGGACACCATGGTTTCCAGGAAGGTGACGAGGTTCTTGGCGTAGAGACCGGACGCGGAGGCCGCGATGCGGCCCGGCACGTTGAGATGGCCAATGACCTTGACGCCTTCGACCTCGGCGACCTTGCCGGGCTCAGCACCCTCGACGTTGCCGCCGCGTTCGACCGCAAGATCGACCGCGATCGAGCCGGGTTTCATGCTTTTCAGCATGTCACGGGTGACGAGCCGCGGCGCCGGACGGCCGGGGATGAGTGCAGTGGTGATGACGATGTCCTGCTTGGCGATATGCTCGGCAACGAGTGCGGCCTGCTTGGCCTGATACTCCTTGGACATCTCCTTGGCGTAGCCGCCAGCCGTTTCGGCCGCCTTGAATTCCTCGTCCTCGACGGCGATGAACTTGGCGCCGAGCGAGGCGACCTGCTCCTTGGCTGCCGGACGCACGTCCGTCGCCGAGACCACGGCACCGAGACGGCGGGCCGTCGCGATTGCCTGCAGGCCGGCAACGCCCGCGCCCATGACGAAGACCTTGGCGGCAGGAACCGTCCCGGCCGCCGTCATCATCATCGGCAACGCCCGATCATATTCGCAGGCGGCGTCGATCACGGCCTGATAACCGGCGAGGTTCGCCTGGCTCGACAGCACGTCCATCGACTGCGCACGGGTGATGCGCGGCATCAGTTCCATCGCAAAGGCAGTAAGCCCGGCCTTGGCCATCTCGGCGATCGCCGCCTCGTTGCCATAGGGATCCATGATGGCGATGACGATGGCGCCGGACCTGTAGTCGGCAATCTCGACACTCGTCGGCCGGCGCACCTTCAGGATGATATCCGCCGTTTTGGCCGCCTCCTGGGAGACAACGCGGGCACCGGCGGCTTCGTAGTCCGCATCGAGGATGCCTGAGGCGAGCCCCGCGCCGGTCTCGACCAGCACGTCGAGCCCCAAGCCCTTCATTTTCTTGATCGTTTCGGTCGATGCCGCGACACGCGGTTCACCTCCGTCATGCTCTCTTGCAGTAAATACCGTTCCCAACTTCGTCTCTCGCTTGTTGATCCCCTGCAGCCCGAGGGCGCATTTGGGGCGCCATCGGGCTGCAGGGAGCCTGGGAGGCGCTCGAAGCTCATGCTCCGAGTTGGCTTACCCGTCGGTCGGGATGGCCTCCGCAGCGGCAATCCTATCGATTGTCGCACTCAGCCGCCGACACGGACGTCGATATGGAGGTCCCCTCTTGCGCACCTCCGCGCCAGGCAAGGATGCCAAGGATTTTCGTCTTCAAACATTACTTTGCGAGGAAAAGAGCTTTGCGCTTGGTTCACTTGCCGACTGAACGTGACTGTGGATCGTACGGGGAGGCGATCATTCGATCAGCCTCGCGCACACGAAAAAGCCGTCGTGAGTGAAACCGCGACGCACTGATGGATGAGGCGGCATTGGAAACATACGACTATATCATTGTTGGTGCCGGCTCTGCCGGCTGCCCCGTCGCCGCAGCGCTGTCGGCCGATCCTGATATAAAGGTTCTGCTGCTGGAGGCAGGGCCCCACGCCGATCGTTTCTGGGTGAACACGCCCGCCGGCATGGGCAAGCTCTATTTCAACAAGCTGCTGAATTGGAACTATCATACCGAGCCGATGACGATGTTGAAGGACCGCCGCATGTATTGGCCGCGCGGGAAGACGCTCGGCGGCTCAAGCTCCATCAACGGCATGGTGTTCATCCGCGGCCACCGGGGTGACTTCGATAGCTGGCGCGACCTCGGAAATCCGGGTTGGGGCTATGACGACGTCCTGCCGTATTTCCGCAGCATGGAGCATTTCGAGCGCCGTGAAGATCGTTTTCGCGGCCAGGGTGGTCCACTCTGGATCAGCGATCCGGTCCGCAAGGAGCCGGCCAGCGGCGACTTCATCGAGGCTGCCAAGCAACTTGGCCATCGCGAACTCGAGGATATGAACGGGGAGGAGCATGACGGCGTTGGCTTCATGCAACACACGATCAGGAAGGGGAGGCGGCATTCCGCGTTCGTGGCTTTTGTAAAGCCGATCCTTCATCGCAGCAATCTGACGGTGCGCACCGATTGTAGGGTCGAAAGGTTGTTGTTCGAGGGGCGGACAGTGATCGGGGTCGAGGTTTTTCACAAGGGCCGCAGACTGAAGATCGCTGCCAGCCGGGAAGTCATTCTTTCCGGCGGCGCAATCAACAGTCCCCAGTTGCTGATGCTGTCAGGTGTGGGACCGGCTGAAGAACTTCAGAAGCATGGCATACCGGTCGTGCTGGACGCTCCCGGCGTCGGGCGGAACCTGCAGGATCATTTCTATGTCCACACCGGTTGGCGCGCACGCGCGGACAGTTCCTACAACGCGAACCTGGCCGGTCTGAGAAAATACTGGGAAGGCTTCAAGTACCTGATGAGCCATCGAGGCTATCTGGCGCTAGGCTCCTCCCAGGTCGCCGCCTTCGTAAAAAGCCAGCCGGAGGAAGAACGCGCCGATCTCCAGATCAGCTTCCGTCCCATGACCTTCCAATACAATGCGGACGGGACCGTGGACGTGGAGAATCAGCCAGGTATGGGCGTTTCGGTCTACCAGCTGCGGCCAAACACGACTGGCGCGGTGACGCTGCGTTCGCCAAATGCGGCCGACAAGGCGGTGTGTACCCCTCACTTTCTCACAGATCCCGACGACATTTCGGCCGTGATAAGCGGCATACGCCAGATCCGCGACATCATGACGAGTAAACCCATCGCCGCGCGAGTGGTTTCGGAAGAGATACCGGGGCCGCAGGTCTGCACCGACGATGAGATTTTCCGGTTCATGCAGGATACCGGCAATTCTGCCCACCATCAGGGAGGCACCTGCCGGATGGGCGGGGACGGCATGGCTGTCGTGGACGAACGATTGCGCGTTCACGGACTGGCGCGCCTGCGAGTCGTGGATGCCTCGATCATGCCGCATCTGACATCGGGCAACACCAATGCGCCCACGATCATGATCGGTGTGAAGGGCGGCGACATGAT
This sequence comes from Ensifer sp. ENS07, assembly GCF_014852185.1. Taxonomy (NCBI): domain Bacteria; kingdom Pseudomonadati; phylum Pseudomonadota; class Alphaproteobacteria; order Hyphomicrobiales; family Rhizobiaceae; genus Ensifer; species Ensifer sp. ENS07. The sequence goes on from NZ_JACVBE010000007.1 coordinate 55,578, forward strand.
CCGTCAGGATATGGCTCCGCGCCGTTCGATCGCGATGGAGCAAGGTGCGACGTAAGGAAAGGCGGCGCGGCCTGGGGGGCATCGCCGAAATGAAGCAAGGTGCCTGTCATGTCCGATCGAAAGTCCCTCCTATCGCCGCTTGCCCATGCATCATTCCGAAAGCTGTGGACGGCGTCGATCGCCTCAAATCTTGGGACGTTGGTACAGACGGTCGGTGCCGGATGGCTCATGACATCGATCACGCCCTCGGAAAACATGGTTGCCCTTGTTCAGGCGTCGGCGGCGATGCCGATCATGCTGTTCTCCATCGTTGCCGGAGCAATCGCCGACAATTTCGACCGAAGACGGGTGATATTGGTTGCTCAGGTCTTCCTCTGCGCCGTTTCCTGCCTGCTCACGGCCAGCGCGGGGTTTGGCCTCGTGACGCCGTGGAGTCTCCTCACCTTCACTTTCCTGATCGGCTGTGGAACAGCGCTCGCATATCCGGCCTGGCAGGCCAGCATCGGTGATCTCGTACCGCGTGACGAGGTTGCGAATGCTGTGTCCCTCAGCGCCATCGCCGTCAATATTACGCGGAGCGTGGGCCCTGCCATCGGCGGTGTCGTCGTCGCGGTTGGCGGTGCGGCTGCCGCCTTCGCCGTCAACACCGTTTTCTGTCTCGGCCTGGTCGCGACGTTTCTACGCTGGGAGCGGCGGCAGGACGTGGGGAGTTTGCCGCGCGAACACATTGGACAGGCCATTCTTGCCGGCCTCAGTTATGTCTCCATGTCGCCACACCTCTTGAAGGTGTATTTTCGCGGTTTCGTCTTCGGTGCGGGCGCCATAGCCGTGTTGGCTTTGTTGCCTGTCGTGACGCATCAGAAGCTCGGCGGCGGCCCGCTGACGTACGGCCTGATGCTTGCCTCCTTTGGCGTGGGGGCCGTGCTGGCGGCACTGTTGAACGCTCGTCTTCGGGCAAGGCTGTCGAGCGAAGCCCTCATCCGTCTTTCCTTCGGGTGCTTCGTGGCGAGCGAGCTCACGGTCGCCGCCAGTTCTCAGATCGTCATCCTTGCGGTGGCGATCATCATTGCTGGGGCTGCTTGGGTCATCGCACTGTCGCTCTTCAATACGACCGTCCAGCTTTCCGCGCCGCGCTGGGTAGCCGGGCGAGCACTTGCCTTCTACCAAACTGCGTCCTTCGGTGGGATGACCGGAGGGAGCTGGCTTTGGGGAACGATCGCAGAGAGCCAGGGCCTGGGCGCAGCCTTTTTCATCGCGGCACTGCTGGCGGTTGCCGGGCTCCTGATCGGGGTCCTATTGCCGATGCCGATGCTCGAAACCACCGACCTAGATCCGCTTCAGCATTTCAAGGAACCGATGCTCCGGCTTGCAATCCGGCCGCGTAGCGGTCCGATTGCAGTTCATATTGACTATGAAATTCGCGAGGAGGACGTGGAGGAGTTCCGGCAACTGATGGAATGGCGCCGTCGTGTGCGAATTCGTGATGGCGCCAAGAGCTGGCGGCTGCTGCGTGACCTTGAGAACCCGTCGATCTGGATGGAGACCTACCATACGCCGACCTGGGCGGACTACATTCGCCACAATCAGCGGCGCACCAACGCGGACGGCGACAATCATAATCGACTCCTGGCGCTCCACCAGGGCGCGCGGCCAATCGGCGCGCGGCGTTTCATCGAACGCCAGGTCATTCCTCCGGCAGACGATGTCTTCCATCAAGCAGCAGGCGAGATCCGTTAGGGCGCAGCAAGGTAATCTTTTCACAATGCGCCAAGCTGTTTAGCGGGCGACCATGTATCTGGCGGCAATCGTCGCGGATAACGTGGGCTTCCGTGGCGCACCAGCGCGCCGGGATACTGGAATTTGTAAGGGAGGAATGCATGGCTTCGCTTGAAGATAAGAAAGTTCTTATCACCGGAGCGCTCGGAACGCTCGGGCAGGCTCTGGTCGCACGTTTTACCAATGAGGGCGCCGCTGTTTTCGCCTGGGATCGACCGGATGCTCCGGACCCCCAGGCTGTTCTCGACAAGATCGCGGGTGGCGTAACCTTCGTCGGCGGCGATCTCAACGACCTTTCGGCGACGGATGCGATCGCCACGGCCCTCGCCGACAAAGTGGGCGGCTTCGATATCCTCGTGAACAATGCGGCTTATGTCACGAACAAGCCGCATGAAGAATTCAGCATCGAACACTACGAGGAGGAGATTCGAATCAATTCCTCCGCAGCCTTCGTTTTGGCGCGCGCACTCAGCAAGCATATGAAGGCCAAAAAGGCCGGCAAGATCGTATGCATCACCTCCCTCACCCTGACGGGGCATTGGGAAGGTTTCGTACCCTACATCGCCTCCAAGGGGGCCATGTATGGGCTTGTTAAGGGCCTGTCGCGCGAACTCGGGCATCACGGCATCAATGTCAACGGTGTCAATCCGGGTGCGATCGTTTCGGAGGCAGAATGGCGGCACTTCGGAGAGAAGCGGGAGGAATACCACCGCTGGATTCTTGAGCGCCAATGCCTAAAGCGACGTATCGAGCCAGTCGACGTCGCCAACCTCGTGTTCTTCCTGGCCTCGCCGCAGGCCGATCTCATCACCGGGCAGGACGTTCACTGCGACGGCGGCTGGTAACTGCTCGGCGCTGGACCAAGCGGGATGGAGCCACAGGCTTGATCCAGCGCCAATGAAACCGCCCGAAGCCCTTACGGCTTTGAGGAACGTGAATTGGGGGGAGCATGAAAGACCGCGACGCCGCGTTGGTCGCCGAAGACTTCATCTTTCTGGAAGCGCCGCGCTGGCGCGACGGAAAGCTTTGGCTTTCGGACGTTTTCGATCATAAGCTGTTTAATCTCACGCCAGCGGGCGAGCGAGTGTTCGTCTGCGAGGTTCCGAACCGGCCGTCAGGGCAGGGGTTCCTGCCTGACGGTACACACATCGTCGTCTCGGCGACGGATTACAAGCTCCTTGCGGTCAAAGATGGAACGCTGAGCGAGTATGCGGACTTATCAGGTCACGCTGCGGGCTATCTGAACGATTTCGCGATCGATCGCCATGGCCGCATCTATGTCGGCAATTTCGGCTATGACTACGATGCTGGCGAAGCGCGCAAGTCCACCAGCCTGCACCGTGTCGACCCGGACGGGTCGGTCCACGAGGTCGCCACAGGTGTGAACTTCCCGAACGGATCGGTCATCATCGACGGCGGGCGCACCTTGATCGTTGCCGAAACATGGGATTGCGTGCTCGCTGCATATGATCTGGCTGAGGATGGGACCCTGAGCAATCGCCGGATTTTCGCCGATCTCGGAGATCGAGAGCCTGACGGCATCTGCGCCGATGCGAAAAACGCGGTCTGGGTAGCGTGCTTCAACACCGGTGAGGTCCTTCGCGTGCTCGACGGAGGCGAGATCACCGACCGGATCGCCTTCGAGGGGCGTGCGGTCTCCTGCATCCTCGGGGGAAGCGACGGACGCGACCTCTTTTGCACGATTTATGCGGGATCGGTCGAACAATTGGTCCAGAAGAAACGCCTCGGCGCAGTCTACTCGACGCGGGTCGAAATTCCTGCGCTCACATGCGCATGACAAGGAGGACAAAATGGAATTGAGTTTCGCTGATGCGCGCGAGCTGGCGATCGACGTGCTGTCGAGCCATGGACTCCCCTCGGACCATGCCGCCATCGTGGCCGATCATCTGGTGGATGCTGCAGGGGCGGGGCATGCTTTCGCCGGTCTGCCGCGCGTCCTGGCGGTCATCGAACACCTGAAGGATTTTCCGGCGGGCGAGCCGATCACGATCACGCAGAAGACACGCAATTCCGCCGTCATCGATGGGGCGCAGAACAACGGCTATGTGACGTCGCTGATCGGCATCGACAAGGCGATTGAACTGGCAAGAGAAACGGGTATCGGCGTCGTTTCGATCAACAACACCTGGTTCAGCGGGCGGCTTGCCTATTACGTGGAACGGGCGGCGCGCGAGGGGTTCATTGCCCTGCACACAGCCAGCACTCAGGCACGGGTCGCGCCGGCGGGCGGCATCGACAGGATATTCGGCACCAATCCCGTCGCCTTCGCGTTTCCCGCCGATCCGGAACCGCTCGTCATCGATTTCGGTACGGGGATGACGACTTGGGGCAATGTGCTGCTCCGTCGGAAGCTGGGTCAGCCGCTCGATCCCGATTCCGCCGTCGACAAGGATGGCAACCCGACGCTCGACCCGGCCGAGGCTTTGCTCGGCGCATTTCTGCCGTGGGGTGGCCACCGGGGGTACGGCCTTGCGCTTGTCGTGCAGGTTCTCGCGGTACTGAGCGGCGGCAAGATCGTGGCCAACGATGTGCCGGACAGTGGCTTCTTCTTCCTGGTCATCGATCCGGAACTCCTGCTTCCCGCAGAGGAGTTCCGTCAGAAAGTCGGGGAATTGGTCGCCCATATCGAAGCCTCGCGCCCGGCGCCCGGCATTTCCAAGGTCCGTGTGCCCGGCAAGGGCAGTCTTCAGAAGCGCCATATTGCGAAGGTTCGGGGTACGATCGAAGTGGACGAGGCCGTTTACGAGACGTTGGTTTCACTACGGAACGGACCACAGGCGGCAGCCTGATCACTGCCATGGTGATGCGGCTGATGACATCGGAAATAGTTGAGGAAGAGAACATGCGTCTGAAGGACAAAGTAGCGATCATCACCGGCGGTGCGTCGGGAATCGGAAAATCCGCCGCCGAACGGTTCACCCGGGAAGGTGCGACGGTCGTGATCGCCGACATGAACCCGGAGGCGATCAAGCGGACGGTCGACGAGTTTACCGAAAAGGGGTTCAACGCCATCGGGCAGGTCTGCGACGTTACGCGGCGCGAGCAGACGCAGGAAATGGCTAGGGAGGTCGTGGCGCAGGCGGGACGGATCGACATTCTCGTCAACAATGCTGGCATCTCGCGCTATCGCCCCTTCACGGAAGCAAACAGCGAAGATTGGGACGCCGTGCTCGACGTCGACCTCAAGGGCGTATTCTTCTGCGCCCAGTCGGTGGCTCCGCAGATGCGGGCGCAAAGCTACGGCCGCATCGTCAACATTTCCTCCGCGCTCGGCACAGGGGCCGCTCCCCATGGGACGGCCGGTTCGCCAGGAGGAAGCTCCGCATATGCCGCAGCGAAGGCTGGTGTCATCATGCTGACCAAGACGCTGGCGCGAGAATTGGGGCCGGACGGCGTGACCGTCAATTGCGTCGCGCCGGGAACCTTCCTGACGCCAATTTCTGCCTCCTCCCGCACTCCAGAGCAGGTCAACGAGCATCTCGAATACCGCAAGAAGACTGTCGTGCTTGGACGGATCGGCACACTCGAAGAGTTGACCTCTGCCATCCTGTTCTTTGCCTCCGACGATTCAAGCTATGTGACAGGGCAGACAATGTCTGTCGATGGTGGCCGCTCGGACCGTATGTGACGACCCTCGAACAAATAAAAATGGAGAGATGATGCTTTACTCAGTCTACTGCCTCGACAAGGAAAATTCCGCATCGCTACGCGATGAATACCGCACATCGCATCGGGCCTATCTCGACCTCTGGAAGGATAAGCTGGTGTTTTCAGGCCCACTTCTGGACGACGAAGACGAAGACAAACAACTCGGTAGCCTTTTCATCCTATCGGTAGCGAACCGGGCCGAGGCGGATGACTTCATCAAGAAGGAGGACTTCTACAACGCTGGGGTCTTCGCCGAGGTGAGAATCGTCCGCATGCGCAAGGGTCGGTATAATCCGGGTCTGGCGGCCTCGGTCTGAGATTTGAAACCAGGTTTGGAACGACGGTAAAACTGCGACCGCTCGAGGAGGGGAATAGTGAAGATCGGATATCTGGGTCTGGGCGCCATGGGCGGCGCACTTGCCGCGCATCTGGCAAAGGCGTTCGACCTTGCGGTCTATGATCGCAATCCCCTGGCGGTCGAAGCCTTGGTGGGACTTGGTGCCAAGGCTGCCGTATCACCCGCAGACCTTGCCCGCTCGAGCGATGTCATTCTCCTCTGCTTGCCGCGCAGCACCGATGTGGAGGATGCACTTTTCGCCCCAGGCGGGCTTTCGGAGGGGCTTGCGCCAGGAAAGCTCGTCATTGACCAGACCAGCGGGATTCCCGGTATAACCGGTGGCATTGCGCAGAAGCTTGAAGCGAGCGGTGTCGCGATGCTGGATGCGCCTCTCAGCGGAGGAATCCCAGCAGCGAAAAACGGCACGGTGACGATCATCGCCTCCGGCCCCGACGACGCTTGGACCCGGGGCGAACCCGTGCTGCGGGCGATGACGCAAAAGGTCTTCCGCTGCAGCGATCGGGTAGGGGACGGGCAGGCGCTCAAGCTCGTGAACAACGCCATCGGCGCGGGCTACCGCATTGCGACTCTGGAACTAACGGCCCTTGCGCGGAAGACCGGCCTAAGCCTCGGCCGTATTGTGGAAACACTCAACACGGGGCCTGCAGCAAATTTTACGTCCCGGAACATGCTGGCCGGTCTCGTCGAGGGCCGCTCGTCCACTAATTTCGCGCTTTCCCTCATGATCAAAGACTTGAACGAGGCATTCATACTTGGGCTGGAGACCAACGCAGCGATGCCGATGACCGCAGGCGCCCGCAGCGTCATGCAGGTCGGCTTGAACCTGCTGGGCCCGGATGCGCGTCTCGACGACGTCATCCCGCTGACGGAACAGTTGTCCGGTGTCGCGCTACGGGATGAAACGCCTGCACACCCGGCCCTTTCAGCGGACAGCATCGATGAAGCCGGTCTTCTTCGAGCATTGGAGCGCGCGACCATCGTCTGCAACGCGATTGCCATCTGCGAATGCGTTGCGGTGGGCCGGAACTACGGTCTGACCATGGACGAGATGGCCCGCATCCTGACGGTGGGCTCGGCCTGGAGCGAGACTATGGACGCGATCCTGCCTGCGCTTGCGAGCTGCAGAGCGCCCATCCTCGGGTTCACGCTGGGCGAGGCCTGTTCGGCGCTCGCCCAGGTAACGCGCTTGTCCGCGGCGGCTTACATGCCCGCATTCCTTCCGAACGCTGCGCTGGTGCGCGCCCAGGTGGCGCTGGCGACGGCCGACGAGACATCTGATGCCGGGGCCTTGAGCACCACGTTCGGCCTCGCTGGATAGGAGCCTCGTCACTCCTTGGAAGAATGCGCGACCCCGGCCTGCCAGCAGGCCGGGGTCCCTTTCGTTTGCCGATCCACGCTTTCAACATGTGCTGGCATATCGCGGCGAAATCATTGTGCCGTGGCGCACATTTTGCCGAAAACACGCGTTTATCTTTACGTTCCCCGCTAAGATGCTTCCCCTCCCGTCGAGTATTAGTTGTGCTCTGGCCGCATTAAGCTTGCCCGAAAGTGCAGTCTATTCATGGGAGGCAAAGGATGGATCAGGCTCAAGCGGGTACGGCCGCGACGGAAACGGAATTGGTCGTTCAGTGGCTGGCGGCGTTCGAAACGGCTCTCGCGGCTCGTTCCGAGCCCGCTTTGCGGAACCTGTTTTGGGACGACGCGCATTGGCGCGATCTCATGGCCTTTACCTGGACGATCAAGCCGCATGACACGCCCGACGCTGTGATCGCCGGCCTGCTATCAACCCAGGCCGAGATCGGGGCCCGGAACTTCCGCTTCGCCGGGAATCGCACCGCGCCACGCAGGGTGCAGCGGCACGGCGTGGCGTCCATCGAGGCGTTCTTCTCGTTCGAAACGAATGTCGGCCGGTGCAGCGGCATTCTCCGCCTTGTGGCGGACACCCCTGAGAAGGCTTGGGTGCTAGCGACCACTCTTGACGAACTGAAGGGACACGAAGAGCCTATTCATGGCCGCAGGCCGGCCGGCTCGGCTTATTCGCGCAACTTCGGTGGGGAGAACTGGAGCGACATCCGGGCCCGCAAGATCGCGTTCCAAGACCGTGAGCCGGCGACCGTGATCATCGGCGCCGGACAGGCGGGTCTGTCGATCGCCGCTCGGCTGGGTCTGCTCGGCGTCGATACGCTGGTGGTCGATCGCCGGGAGCGTGTCGGCGACATCTGGCGTGAGCGCTACCATTCTCTGGCTCTCCACAATCAGGTGAACCTGAACCATCTGCCCTACCTGCCGTGGCCGCCGAACTGGCCGAAGTACCTTCCCAAGGACATGATCGCCGGTTGGCTGGAAACCTATGCCTGGGCGATGGAATGCAACGTCTGGAACCACACCGAATTCCTTGGCGCAACCTTCGACGACGAGAAGGGAGAATGGAGCGTTCGGCTGCAGCGCGCGGACGGTATCGAGCGTATCGTCAAGCCACGGCATCTCGTTCTTGCGAACGGGGTCGCCGGGCGGCCCTATACGCCGAAACTGCCGGGCCTGGAAAACTTCAATGGCACATTGATGCACACGCACGCGTTCAGTGATGGCTCCAAGTGGAAGGGCAAGAAAGTCCTTGTGGTCGGCGCTGGCACCAGTGGTCACGACGTTGCGCAGGACCTGCATGGTCACGGCGCAAAGGTGAAGGTAATCCAGCGCGGCTCCGCTACGGTCGCCAGCGTGAAAGCTGCCGGCCTCGTTCACTCCGTCTACTATGACGAAAACCTGCCGCTCGAAGATGCCGACATGATCGCTGCCGCAAGCAGTTACCCGCTGCTCGTGCGGGGTTATCAAGCCGCGGTAAAGAAGATGAAGGTCATGGACAAGGACCTTCTCGACGGTCTCGTAGCCAAGGGTTTCAAGCTCGACTGGGGGGAAGACGAAACGGGTCACCAGATGAAGTTCCGTCGCCGACATGGCGGCTACTACCTCGATTGCGGTTGCTCTGGGTTGATCGCCAGCGGTGAAGTCGGTCTCCTGCAGCATGAGGACACCGCCCACTATGTCGAGAACGGTCTCCTGATGAAGGACGGCACGATCGAGGAGGCCGATCTGATCGTCACCGCGACTGGTTATCAGAGCCAGGAATCGGTCGTGCGCGAGCTGCTCGGCGACGAAGTCGCCGACCGCGTGGGGCAGATCTGGGGCATCGACCCGAACACCGGTGAAATTGCGAACATGTTTACCGCGACGCCGCAGCAGGGCCTGTGGTTCGCCGGCGGCGGTTTCGCTCATGCCCGTATTTACTCGCACTATGTCGCGATGGGGATCAAGGTACGCGAACTCGGCCTCGTGGCCTGACGATCCGCGGGAGGAAAGATGCTCAGTTTGGAAGGAAAGGTGGCGTTGGTCACCGGAGCCGGCTCGGTCGGCGAGGGTTGGGGCAACGGCAAGGCTACGGCCGTCCTCATGGCTCGCCAGGGCGCAAGTGTCTGTGGGGTTGATCTCAGCGCGGAGGCGCTGGCATCGACGAACGCGATCATGGAAGCGGAAGGGCTGGCGGAGCGCTGGCTCCCCCTTGCCTGCAACATGACATCGTCGACGGATGTCGAGGTGCGGGTCGCCGCCTGTATCGAGCGGTTCGGTCGGATCGACATCCTCGTCAACAATGTCGGCGGCAGTGCGCCTGGTGATCCTGTCTCTATGCCGGAGGAAACCTGGCATCAGCAGCTCGACCTTAATCTGACGACGGCCTTCCTTGGGTGCAAGCATGTGCTTCCTGTGATGGTCCGGCAGTTCGAGGAGAGCGGCAAGGGCGGCGCGATCGTCAACATCGGCAGCGTCGGGTCGATGACCTTCCAGCTCGGTGGGCGGGTGAGCGCGGGCTATGCAGCCTCCAAGGCAGGCCTTGTCGCCTTCAGTCGGTCCACCGCCATTGCCTATGTTCGTCAGGGCATCCGTGTGAACACGGTGATACCGGGGTCGATGCACACGCCGCTGGTCGAGCACAGGCTGGTCAAGCAACTAGGGGCCGGGGATGCGCAGGAGCTGATCGCCAAGCGGCATGCCGCCGTGCCTATCGGGCGCATGGGGGATGCGTGGGACGTCGCGCACGCCGTGCTGTTCCTTGCCAGCGACGAGGCTGGCTACATCACCGCGACACAGCTCGTCGTCGATGGCGGCATGACGGCCGCACGGTCCCACTGAACAGCGAACATACCTAAGGGAGTGAACTGAATGAGCCGACCGGTCATTATCAGCTGCGCCGTCACCGGGTCCGGGGACACAACGAAACTGAGCCCATATGTTCCGGTGACGCCCAAACAGATTGCCGATGATGCGCTGGCAGCGCACGAAGCCGGCGCGGCGGTGGTGCATTTGCATGTGCGCCATCCGGATACCGGGGCACCGAGCCGGGATATCACCCTTTATCGTGAGGTTGTCGAGCGCATTCGCGATACCGGCAGTTCCGTGGTGATCAACCTGACGACTGGCATAGGCGCGCGCTTTTCTCCCGACGATGAAGACCCTAACCGAAATGCGGTGCCCGGCATGGCTCTGCCATATGACCGGATGAACCATGTTCTGGAACTGAAGCCGGACATCTGTAGCCTCGATGTCGCGACGATGAACTTCGGCAAGCACGCCTTCGTCAACACGCCCGATCATATCGAGCAGATCGCGACCGCTGTTCGCGCTGCGGGCGTCAAGCCGGAGCTGGAGGTTTTCGATCTCGGACATCTGGCGCTGGCCCGACACCTGCACGGCAAGGGTTTGTTCGAAGCCCCGCCGTTCTTCCAGCTTTGCCTCGGTGTGCCGTGGGGCGCTCCCGCGACGGTCGAGTCCATGCAAGCCATGAAGTACATGCTTCCACCGGGCGCAAACTGGAGCGCTTTCGGCGTCGGCTCGCAGCAGTTCCCAATGGCAGCGCTCGCGGTCATTCTAGGCGGGCAGGTCCGCGTCGGACTCGAGGACAATCTTTACATGGCCAAGGGCGTGCTCGCCGAAGGTAATGCGCCGCTCGTCGAGCGCGCCGCGCGGATCGTGCGCGAACTCGGTGCAAGCGTCGCGACGCCTGCGGAGGCGCGCAAGATCCTTGGTCTTGCGCCATGACGCGCCTTCATGAACTTGTTGGCGACGACCTTTCTGCCGAGCAGGCCGAGGTCGTCGGCGAGGCGGTATCGGGTCGGCGGGGAAAGGTTCCCGCGCCGATGATCGCCTGGTTGCGGAACCCCGAACTCGCCCGCAGGGCGCAGCGGCTCGGCGAGCTCCTGCGCTTCGAAACTTCGCTGGAGCCGCCACTGAGCGAACTAGCGATTCTGGTATGCGGTCGCCACTGGACGTCGCATCATGAATGGACTGCGCACAAGAAGATCGCGCTGTCGGTCGGTGTCGATCCGAAAACGATCGAGGATATAGCCGCTGGGCGGCAGCCGGTCACGATGGACGCACGCGAGGAGATGGTTTACCGGGTTTCCTCGATGCTGCTGGCATCCGGCCGGATAGACAATGTCTTGTATCGCCGTGGCGTCGACGTGCTCGGCGAGCGAGGTATGGTGGAGCTGGTGTCGATCCTCGGCTACTATTCCCTTGTCGCGCTGACGCTCAACGCATTCGAGATCGGCCTGCCGGAAGGCTACGCGCCTGAACTTGCCGGCGGGCAGTGCACATGATGGTTGCCCCAGGGCAAACGCGCGTCCGGCTGGAGCCGACCTTCGACCCCGCTCAGCCGATCGTCGATGCCCACCACCATCTCTACGACCGCGCGGGCGTTCGCTATCTCGCCGACGAATATTCGGCGGATCTGCGATCCGGCCACAATGTCCGCGCCACCATTTTCGTACAGGCGCGGGCGTTTTACAGGACTCAGGGGCCGGAAGCGCTCCGACCCGTCGGCGAAACCGAATTTGCGGCAAGCGTGGCGGAGCAATCCGTCAAAGCCGGCGGCCCGAGACTGTGCGCCGGGATCGTCGGCTACGCTGACCTGATGTCGGGGGACGCTGTCCGACCCGTTCTTGAGGCGCATCTTGCCGCCGGCAAAGGACGGTTTCGCGGCATCCGCCATATCCTCGCATGGGACGCGGATGCCAGTCTCTTGAATCCAGCTTATCCGACAAGCCAGGACATGATGTCCACCGCTGCCTTCCAAGCGGGGTTTGCCCATCTCGTCAAGCTCGGCTTGACGTTCGACGCATGGCTTCTCTTCCCGCAGATACCGCGTCTTGTGACCTTGGCGCGTCGCTTTCCCGAGGTCGGCATCGTGCTGAATCATTGCGGAGGCGTTCTTGGCGTGGGTTCCTACGCGAACAAGCGTGCGGAGGTCTTTGCGACTTGGCGCGAAGCTATGGGCGAGCTTTCCGCCTGCTCCAACGTCTCCGTCAAGGTTGGTGGTCTTGGCATGGCGATTTCCGGCTTCAACTTCGACCGGAGGGAAAGAAGCCCTTCGTCGGCGGACCTCGTAAACGCTTGGCGACCTTGGGTGGAATCCTGCATCGATCTCTTCGGGCCGAGGCGATGCATGTTCGAAAGCAATTTCCCGGCCGACCGGCCGAGCCACGGATATGGGGTCGGATGGAACGCGATGAAGCGCTTGGCTGCGGATCTGAGCGTCACCGAGCGCAACGCTGTGTTCCACGAAACTGCGACACGCTTCTATCGTCTCGAAAGCTGACAGACGTTCGGCCCGACAGCGTCGGGCCGAACAACTCCAGCACTTTCATCCGTGAATCGGGCGAAGCCTGCTTGCCTCGTCGGCAAAGCCGTAGACGGACTTCACCTCGAGATATTCCTCCAGCCCGAAGACACCCATCTCGCGGCCAATGCCGGACTGTTTGTAGCCGCCCATCGGCGACACGGAATTGGTCGCCGCGCCGTTGAAGGAGATGCGCCCTGCCCGGAGCCTGCTGGCGAATTCATATCCTTTTTTACGGCTTTCGCTGAAGACATACCCTCCGAGGCCGAACGGCGAATCGTTGGCGATTTCGAGCGCCTCAGCCTCGCTGGCATAGGAGATGACAGCCAGAACCGGACCGAATATCTCTTCCTTTGCGATGGTCATGTCCGGCGTCACGTTAGCGAAGACGGTGGGCTGCGTGAAGAAACCCCGGTTGAGTCCGTTCGGGCGCCCGAGACCCCCGCAGGCAAGCCGCGCCCCCTCGTCGATGCCGATCTGGATGTAGCGCTGGATGCTGTCGAACTGCGCCTTGCTGACGACAGGCCCCATCGTGGTCGCAGGATCGCGGGGATCGCCGAGCCGGTACTTTGAGGCCTCGTCCACAAGAAAGGGGATGACCGTCTCCAGCTGGCTTTCGTGCACCAGCATCCGGGTCGGAGCGTGGCAGGATTGTCCAGTATTGGTGAAGCAGCGCTGTATGTTCCATCGCGCGGCCTTTTCCAGATCGGCATCCATCAGGGCGATGTTGGCCGACTTCCCGCCGAGTTCCAGAGAAACGCGCTTGACCGTGCGTGCCGCTGCTTCGCCGACCTTGATACCCGCGCCGGTCGAGCCGGTGAAGGAGATCATGTCGATATCGGGATGGTTAGCAATCGCGTCCCCGACGATACGGCCCTTGCCGATGACGAGATTGAACACGCCCTTCGGGACACCGGCCTTTTCGAGAACTTCGGCGATCAGAATGCCACTCACAGGAGAGGCGTCGCTCGGCTTGAGGACAACGGTGCAGCCGGCGGCCAGCGCATACATCACCTTGAGAAATGGGTTCTGGACCGGCCAGTTCCACGGCGCGATGAGGCCGCAGACCCCGATAGGCTCACGTCGGATGATCGTGTCCTCGATCCTGGTTTCAAAATCATAGGTCTTCAGAAGGTTACGCGCGACCTTCAGGTGGTCGAGCGGCCCCATGACCTGCGCGCGCGCGCTCTTCGGAATGCCGACCTCGCCTGCGATGACGTCGGCGAAGTCGTCGAGGCGCTCCTCATAGGCGGCGATGATGCTGTCGAAGAGCTCGATTCGTTCCTTGACCGACGTTTCGCCATAGTTCTGGAAGGCCTTGCGTGCCGCGGCCACGGCCCTGTCCACGTCCTCGGCGTCGCCGCCGGCGGCGATGGTTGCATAGACATCCTCGGTCGTCGGATCAACCAGCTCCCTGGTTCCGGGCGACGAAGGCGCAACCCAGACGCCATCGATAAAGAGCTGACCGTAGTGCTTCATTGGCTTTCCTCCTCATTTCCCATCCCCCTTATTCCTAGTTCAAACGCGGTGCGAACGGTTGCCCATTCTGGTCCCGCGGGCCGCAAAAGACCTTTGCAGATCCGGCCGTGATCTTTACGGGCGGCGAGAAGATACTTTGCCGCTTCAAGCGTATCTGCCTGGTCGGCGGGCCGCTACGATGCCATGCGGGTGAAGGATGCGAGCGGCTTGGAGGAGCCAGCACCGACACCTTGCGGAATGGGAGGTCCTGAAGCGTCGCGAGTTGCGTGCCGTCCGGCGCGTCAAGCGGATTTCCGTGCCTGTTCGTTCACCAACCATTGGGTCCTCGTCGAAAGCGCTGTGCGTCAGGGCTGGCCGTGCGGGAACAGGGGAGAGTATGACGGATCAATCGCCGATAATGCAGCTTCGCGGCGTCAGGAAGACGTTCGGCACCAGTGTCTTCGCCTTGAAGGGCGTCGATTTGGACATCGCGCGCGGCATGGTCCATGGCCTGCTCGGTTCCAACGGCGCCGGAAAATCCACGCTGATCAAGATTCTTTCCGGTAGCTTTCCGGCCTCCGCCGGCGAGATCATCTGGCAGGGCAAGCCGATCGCGTGGACGGGTCCGCGGCAGGCCAACGAGATGGGCGTGGCAACGATCCATCAGCATATCCCGCTCGTGCGGAGCCTGTCAGTGATCGAAAACGTCTTTCTTGGCTCGCGTGGCTTCTGGCGTGACGACGAGACATTGCGCCAACGGTTTCATGTCCTGCGCGAACGCGTTGGCTATCACCTCGATCCGGACACGCTTGTAGGATCGCTTTCTATTGGTGCCCGGCAGATGGTCGCGATATTTCAGGCGCTCGGGACGGGAGCCGACCTCATCGTCATGGACGAGCCGACGGCGTCGCTTGCGGCTGAGGAACGCGAGATCGTCTATCAGACCGTCCGCACGCTGTCGCGAAAGGAAAACAAAGCCGTCCTCTTCGTCTCCCATTTCCTGGACGAGATCGTTTCGCTGACCGACCAAGTGACCGTGCTGCGCGACGGCGTTGCGGTCATGCGGTCGGAAACCAGCGAGTTGAACGAGGCGAAGATCGCGGAAGCGATCGTCGGCAAGGAAATCAAGGCGATGGAACGCGCGACATTCGACCGCGGCAGCGAACGCTACCTTGCAAAGCCGCATGAAACCCTGCTGAAAATCCGCAAAGTCGAATTGCCCGGGAGGCTGAAGCCGATTGATCTCGACATCAAAGCCGGTGAGGTCATCGGCGTTGCGGGCCTGCTCGGATCGGGCCGGAGCGAACTGCTGCATTGCATTTTCGGGGCGGAGGCGAACCGGAAAGGGGAAGTCCAGCTGGAGGGTAAGCCGCTCAGCAAATCAACCAGCGCTGCCGTCAAAGCCGGGATCGCCCTCGTTCCGGAAGACCGTTTCGCGCAGGGGCTGGTGCCCGATTTCGAGATATGGCGTAACGCCACCCTGCCGGCCCTAAACAAGGTCAGTTTCTTTGACTTCCTGCTGGATCGCAAACGCGAGGTCCATGTCGGCGAGGAAAGCATCCGCCGGCTCGCCATCAAGGCGCACTCCCCACATGTCGCCGTAAACACCCTGAGCGGTGGCAACGCCCAGAAGGTGACGATCTCAAAATGGCTGTTCAGTGACGTGAAGGTCTTCCTCCTTGACGAGCCAACCGCCGGAATCGACATCGGCGCGAAAACCGACATCCTCATGCTGGTTCGCCGGCTGGCAGATGCCGGCAAGGCGATCATCATTGTTTCCTCAGAATTCGAGGAACTGCTGGCCGTCAGCGACCGCATCCTCGTCCTTCGGGACGGACAACTGATCGCGGAAGTTCCGGCTAGCGAAACCTGCGAACACGATCTCGTGCTGCTGGCCGGCGGCCGGAGCGCTCAAAATTCCCATTCCGCCGCCTGACGGCAACATCCTTCTGAGTGGAGTGACACGGACATGTCCGACAATCATAGCATCCCTGTTGAGGCACAGCCCGCCACGGACGACGTGCGAACCGTGGCGCCGCCGATGGCCGAGAAGAAGGTGGTCGAGTGGAAGCGCGTCTTCGGTCTTCGGGAAATGGGCGTCTACTATGCCCTGATCCTGCTGATCGTTGTCCTTGCCATCATGACCAGCTACTTGGGTAAAGCGAATTATCTGAGCACGCAGAACTTGACGAACGTGCTCTACCAGACCTCCCTGACCGCCATGATGGCCGCCGCGATGACGGTCATTCTCATCACCGGCAATTTCGATCTCTCGGTCGCCTCGGTTGCCGCGCTCTCAGCGGCCGTGCTCGTCGGAACCGCTGAAACCTTCGGCTTCACGAACGCAATCCTGCTGGCTATGGCGGTGGCAATTCTCTGCGGGCTCGTCAACGGTGCGATCGTCATGGGGCTAGGGATCAACGCCTTCATCGTCACGCTTGGAACGCTGACTACCATCCGCGGCCTGGTTCTGCTCTATACGGATGGTCGTTCGCTTCAGGTTCAGGACATCGACATCCTGCTCCAGATGAAAAATTTCGAGGGGCAGATTTTTGATGTCGGCGTCGGCGCCGCTGTTGTCGGGCTTCTCATGATGGCGTTCGGCGTTTGGCGGCTGATGCGTGCGCGGTCCCTCACGCCGGTCATGGTGGGTATGATCCTCGGCGGCATCTGTCTTGCGGTAGTCAGTTGGGCGAGTGGCTTCCGTCTCGTGCTGCGTGCACCGGTGGTCTACACGGGCGTTTTCGTAGGCTTCGTTTGGTTCGTCTTGAGCTTCACGACAATCGGCCGCCGAGTCTATGCCGTCGGCGGTAATCCCGAGGCGGCGCGCCTGTCCGGCGTCAATGTCTTCGCATACAAGCTTGGAGCCTTCGTGTTCTGCAGTGCGGTCGCCGGCTTTGCAGGCATCCTTTTCGCGACACGCCTGCGCTCAATGGCGCCGACTGCCCTTCAAGGAATGGAGCTGACGGTGATCGCGGCAGCCATCCTGGGCGGGACCTCGCTCTTCGGCGGGGCAGGCAGTGTTGTCAAGACGGTCGCCGGCGCACTCCTCCTCTATTCACTCACCAACGGCTTCAACATTCTCAATCTCGGAGCGAACTACCAGGGCGTGCTCATCGGCATCGTCGTCGTGGCGGCCGCGGCGATCTATACCGTCGGGGGCCGGACGCGAATTTGACGGGCGGGAAGGGCTTGGGGGCTTCCCGCAGCCGATAGTCTGTGGGTTCACTTTTGCAGTTTCCGTCAAGGTCGTTTGCGACCCGCAACGATACCCGCCGGAAACCCCGGTGATAGCATTCTCAAGTCCGAGCTGGAGGGATCGCCCGTCGAAGAGGAGGCGAGGAGGATAACAACTACTCGGCATCTTATGAAACGGCGGCAAGCGCCAATTGGAGGAGGAATAAATGGGTAAAACCTTTGGGCTGGTTTTGTCTGCGGGGATTTCCGCACTGGCGCTTTCGGCCGGTGGGGCGTCGGCCAAGGACCTAGTTTTCGGGCTCATCGCAAACAACATGGCGTTTCCCTACAACGTCGTCCTGGCGGATGGTTTCAAGGAACAGGCGGCGGCAAAAGGCGTCAAGGTTATCGTGCTCGATTCCAAGATGAGCATGGAAACCCAGGCCAACCAGATGGATGACTTGCTTCTGCAGAAGGTCGATGGGATCGCCTTCATGCCGAACGATTCCGTGGCGGTCACCAGTCTGGTGGACAAAGTCGCCGCCGCCGGCGTGCCGATCGTGGCCAGCGCCGTTCCGGTGGGCGATCCGGCGAAGACCCCGGTCGACTATGTCTATCCCGCGCTGACTGCCCTGGTCTCCACAAATGACGTCGATGCCGGGCGTATTGCTGGTGAATACTCGGCAAACCTTCTGCCGAAGGACCGAGAAGTCAAGATCGCGGTCGTCGAAGGCGCTCCCGGCTTCTCCGTCGTCGGGCAGCGCGAGCAGGGTTTCGAAGCAGCGCTCAAGAAGGCCGGCATCCAGTACAAGATTGTTTCCTCGCAGCCGTCCGACTGGACGCCGGAATCCGGCGAACAGATTTGCCAGAACGCGCTCACCTCGGATCCCGATATCGACATGATCTTCAGCCATGCCGACGACATGGCGCTCGGTTGCGCGAAGGCGATCGATGCCGCCGGCTCACAGGCTCTGTTGATTGCGACCGGCGGCGGGTCTGATAGGGGCGCCAATGCCATCAAGCTCGACGAGATAGACGCTTCGGTCTGTACGCAACCCAAGCTGATCGGTGCCAAGTCCTTCGATATCCTCTATGCCGCCGCAACGGACCCGGCATCGGCGAAGAAGGGGCAATACGTCTCATACGACATGTTCGCCGTCACGAAGGACAACCTTGCCAACTGCCCGCTGACGGGCTGGTGACGCGGAGCTACTTAGTTACCGGACATGGCGGAGTTTTCGCCATGTCCCTTACCTTGATGGCAGGATGAAAATGATAAGCGAGACAATCGGTAGCAAGCTGTTTATCGGTGGCGAATGGGTAGAGCCGAAATCAACTGCCACGATCGAGGTGATCTCGCCCTTGACGGAAAAGCCTATCGCGTCGGTTGCCCGCGCGTCGCGCGAGGATGTCGATAGAGCTGTCTCCGCTGCACGTCAGGCCTTCGATACCGGTCCTTGGCCAAGATTTGCGCTTGAGGAGCGCATCGCCGCGATCCTGCGCCTGCGTGCCGAAATCGAGAAACGCACAGAGGCGTTCGCCGAGGTCATCACGGGAGAGATGGGTAGTCCCATTTCCTATTCCCGTATCGGCCAGGCCAGGACACCACTATCGATGCTCCAGGAACAATGCGAGATCGCCGCCCGCTTTCCCTGGACGGAATGGCGGAGCTCTCCGACAGGAAGCGCCTGCGTGGTTCGCTCGGCAAAAGGGGTTGTGGTCTCCATTGTGCCATGGAACATGCCGCTGGTGGCTATCGTCCAGAAGATTGGCCCCGCGCTGCTTAGCGGCTGCACCGTGATCGTCAAACCAGCGCCCGAGACGCCGTTGAGCGCCATGCTTCTCGCCGAGTGCATCCGGGAAGCGCAATTGCCGCCCGGTATATTCAATCTGGTTCCGGCGGACCGGGAGGAAAGCGAGTATCTCGCCCTGCATCCGGATGTGGACAAGGTGTCGTTCACCGGTTCGACCGTTGCCGGACGGAAGCTGGCCTCGGCCTGCGGCGAGCGTCTTCGTCCCATTACCCTCGAGCTTGGCGGAAAATCAGCAGCGATCTTCCTCGACGATGCGGATATCGCGGCCTCGGTAGAGGCTCTTCGTGTCGGGTCGCTGCGCAATTCGGGGCAAGTGTGCAGCCTGAAAACACGCATTCTCGTATCGAAAAAGCGTGAGAGCCAAGTGATCGAAGCCCTTGCCGGACTGATTGACTCCATGCCGATCGGTGACCCTTTCGATGCAAACACGCAGATCGGGCCCATGGTCAGCAAGAGGCAGATGGAGCGGGTATCGAACTATATTGAACAGGGCCTCAAAGAAGGCAGGGCCATTCGGGGCGGACTGGGTCGGCCCGCCGAACTCAATCATGGCTGGTTTGTTCGTCCCACCCTCCTTGCCAGCGTCCATCCCAATGCCGTCATCGCGCAGGAGGAGGTTTTCGGACCGGTGCTCGCCCTCTCGACCTTCGAGACAGAAGACGAGGCCATCGCGATCGCGAACAACTCGGCTTTTGGCCTTAGCGGCGCCGTGTTCTCGTCCAATCTGGAAAAGGCGATCGCGGTCGCCGGTCGGGTTAAGACCGGTGTCGTCGAGATCAATGGTCGAGGGATCGGTCATCACTCGCCGTTTGGCGGCGTCAAGGACTCCGGTCTAGGACGGGAGGGTGGCCCAGAAGGCTTTGATCCTTATGTCGATATCAAGTCGATAGGTTTGCCGAAGGAATATGTGGAAACACGACTTTTGTAGACTTCCGCTGAAGTCGGAAGGCAGAGTGCTAGTTCCTTGCGCGTGGTGACGGCTACGCTATTGTAGCCCGGCGACTCTATCACAAGGGGTCGGCGGAGGAGGAGCTACGCAGTAATCAATGGATGAGATGCTTACCAATCGCGCTTTTCTACAAGTCGTGGAAAGCGGAAGTTTTTCGGCTGCGTCAGTGGAACTTGGAATTTCAGTTGCGTCAGTCGTGCGTCAGATCAACAGCTTGGAAGGCCGATTGGGTGTGCGATTGCTCAACCGTTCTACCCGAGCTCTGTCTCTGACGGAGGCTGGAGGGATTTACCGCAAACGGATTGACGATCTAATTCGTCAGTTCGAGTCCCTCAAACGTGATATTTCCTCGTATCAGAAGGACGTAAAGGGCCTGTTGCGCGTCCATCTGCGCCATTCCGTCGGAACACATGTCATTGTACCGGCCCTGCCTGAGTTCCTTACGGCCCATCCCGATCTCAGAGTTGAAATCACACTGACGGATGAACGGGAGGACCTCGTCGCACAGGGCGTTGATGTTGCGGTTTGGCTGGGCAGCCTGGACGACTCCAATCTTATTACCCGCAAGCTCAGCCGCAGCAGGCGGCTCATCTGTTGCAGCCCGAAATATGTTGAGAAATATGGCTTGCCGACGTCTCCGGAAGATCTAATGCAGCACAACTGCATCGTTTATCGTGCTAAGCACTACGACAATTCCTGGCGACTGACAAAAGATGGGCGGACCACAACGGTTGCCGTATCGGGAAATCTTGAATCAGAAAGTTCCGCCGTTCTATTGACAAGCGCAGTGAACGGGGTCGGTCTTGCGATGTTGCAGGAACGAATGACGCGCCAAGCGATCCTTTCTGGTGACCTTATCGATACATTTCCGGATTACGAGGTAAGCTCGACGGACTCTGATATTGCTCTCTTTGTCGTTTATCCGGGCAGCAAGCAGACCTCGCCTAAAGCGCGGGCCTTCATCGATTTCCTGGTTCGCCTCTTTCGAGACGTGTAAAAGGCGCTTGGAGAAGGAAAGGTCTTTGACGTAGACCGAAAAGCCGCGAGTTCCAGCAGAAGCCGCCACAAAAAGTGCGAAGAAAAATGCGGAATTATTTCCGTGAGTTAGCTTCAAGGAAACTCATCTGGCCCCACTCAGTCCGATGGCCATCAAAACTGATAGCTCGTCCAGCGTTGCCGTCATCGACTTGACGAGATGCGGCTTGATGAGCAAGTTCTACGTCAGGTACGCGACCGCAAGAACCTCCTGAGGCGACCGATCTGGCCGTCGCGCCGATGCCATCTTTTCGCCGCTCCGGACCGGCGGCTTACTACTATGAACAACCGTTGAAAAATATCAGCTTCGCCTGCAAGTGGCGGAACTGCGTTTGGTCGCGTCGGGTGACGCAAGGGGCGGATCTTGGCAAAAGGGCATGGAAAGATAGTCGGAGGAAAACCCATCCTCCCGGTGATGGCGTCCATCGTCGCAATATATCTCACCACCGGGATGGCGCTTCCGACATTGCCGCTACACCTCCATGATGAATTGCACCAAAGTACCTTCGTCATTGGGGCAATCGCAGGGTTACAATTCGCGTCTGCACTTGTTTCGAGAATCTGGGCTGGCACCTATACCGATCGGAATGGGCCTAAATCCACCGTTCTGATTGGCCTTGGCTTGTCGGCCCTCGGCGGCAGCCTTTACCTCCTTTCACTAGCCTTCCTTGGTATACCCTCACTCTCCATGGGCATTTTAGCCTTGTCACGTGTCTTTCTCGGCGGAGGAGAGTGCTTTGCCATCATCGGTGGCCAGACCTGGGCGTTCGCCCTTTACGGCAGCGGGAACGCCGGAAAGGCCATCGCCCATATGGGGACAGCTCTCTATCTCGCCCTTGCCGTGGGCGCTCCTGTCGGGAGCCTCGGTTATGAAACGTTCGGCTTCGCATCGCTAGGCGTGGCCACACTTGTTCTCCCTTGCTTCGCCCTCTTCTTGATCCTGCCGCTTGCAACGGTACAGCCGCCGCGACAAGCGGGTGGATCTCCCTGGCCTGTCGTAAGAGCCGTTCTCCTGCCGGGCTTAGGCCTTTCTTTTGCCAGCCTCGGCTACGGCGCCATGACTACATTTTCCGTGCTATATTTCACCGAGCGCGGTTGGCAGCCCGCCTGGTTGGCGTTCACTATCTTCGCTACGGCATTTATTCTGGCGCGATTGCTGCTTGGTGGCCTTGGTGATCGGATGGGCGGTGCGCGTGTCTCGCAAATCTTTGCTACCGTTCAGGTCGTCGGACTTTGCCTAATGGCGCTTGCCCCCGCCGCGGTGCTCGGTTTCCTCGGAGCGGCCGTAACCGGCCTCGGATATTCTCTTGTCTATCCGGCCCTCGGAATAGAGGCGGTCAGGCGCGTATCGGAAGAAAATAGAGGCCTTGCGATAGGCACTTACACTGCTTTCTTTGATCTTACACTCGGCTTCCTCTCTCCCTTGCTTGGGCTTCTTGCGAGCCTGAGCAGCCTTGGGTCCGTCTTTCTTTTCAGCGCCACGCTTACTGCCGGCACTGTATGGGTCAGCGCCAGACTTCTTACGCGCTGAGATGGCAGCCCATCGGCGCGAGAAAAAGTGCTTCTCGCCGCGAGACAAAATCAGCCGGAATCTTCAGGTGGAGATATTATCGCTTTGTTTCAATATGTTAGGAGCGCTCAATTTGGCTCGTCGCAATCCAGCCAAGAGAACTTTCTGTCGAGCGGCCTTGCGAGGGCATCCTCGCCGTTGACGCGGTTTGTCGGCGAATGGAATAAGATCTGCTTACCAAGAGGGAGGAAACATGCGCCTGTTCTACCAAACACTCGGCATGTCACGCGGTTCCAAGTCCGGGGCGTACGGCCAGCTCCTGCGCTCGTTGATTACATCCAGCTGCGCTGATGGCACGACGGTCGAAATCAAGGGCCTCAGTCCTCACCGCGCCGTCGCCGATCAGTATCGTTATCTCGAATTCCTTGACGCCAGCGAGGTCATAGAGAACGGGCTCAAGGCGGAGAGCGAGGGCTATGACGCCTTTCTGATCGGCAACATTTTTCAACCCGGTCTGCACGAGCTCCGAGAGCTCTTGAACATACCCGTACTGGGGCTGGCCGAAAGCACGGTTCAAATGGCATGCCTGATGGGGCCAACTTTCTCGATTATCAACATCAATCCTAAGTTCAATCGCAGGATTTTCGAGGGCATTCGCCTTCAAGGGCTCGATGGCCGGATGGTGTCGGTCGAGATGATGACGGTCGAACGCCCGGGCGTCTTCGACATAGCACTTTCCGACGCTGAGGTGCGGACCTCCATCGTCGACCAGTTTGTTGTGGTGGCTCGCCGCGCACTTGAAAAGGGCGCTGAGGTTCTTATCCCCGGCGGGGGTAGCCTCATGGCCGTGCTCAATCAGGCCGGGTTGCATCAGGTCGACGGCGCGCCCGTCCTGAACGGAATTACCGCATTGGTGAAGACGGGGGAAATGGCCGTGAACATGCGCGCTCTCACGGGGGTCTTCACGAGCAAGCGACTGACATACGCCCCACCTTCCGGAAAACTGCTGGCTGACGTACGTGCTGCATATGGTGATCAGGTCTATCCGGGCGCGAAGTAGGCGAACCTCCTCGCGTTCGTCAACGTCTTTGGAGCGACAGGCCGCGGGCGAAGTTCGGTCGCGGTTCACCATTGCGCTCGACGCCCATATCGCCGGTGGCCGCGCCCTCATAATGGTAGAGCACTTCGGTGTTGCTGTAGAGCCTGGATAGATCTCGACGCCGAGCGGTTCCGCATGGCTTGCGAGCCTGCGGCAAGCGTTGCCGAGCGAGACGATGTAACTAGTTGCACATTCTGATCGTGGGCGCGGGACCGGCCGGTCTTACGGCGGCGATCCGATCGCCATCGACCGGCCGCTCCCGGGTCGGCGCTAGCAGGGCAATCATCCGTGTGAAGGACGACCACTTCCTATTCCTGGGGCCAACGGCCCGATCCGCCTGACGACCTTCATGGATCCCGCCGCTGATCAACATGACGGCAAGCGAGCGCTCGCGTTCGCGCAGGTCTTGTTCGGTCACCACTTGTTGCCTCATCGAGATCAGTCTGTCCGGAGGTTACACTCGCGGCTTGTTGTGAAGTGGATGGAGCGGGCGGCGATGGTTGCTGCCCGCTCCCCCTAACCGAGTGGCGAACTTGCAGGGACGATTAGTCGGAAACCCGGTGCTCAGACCAGCTTTGCCAGCTCTGGCAGGGCGTCGAAGAGATCGGCAACCAGGCCGTAGTCGGCGACCTGGAAGATCGGCGCCTCTTCGTCCTTGTTGATCGCGACGATAACCTTGCTGTCCTTCATACCGGCGAGGTGCTGGATCGCACCGGAGATGCCGCAGGCGATGTAGAGATCGGGCGCGACGACCTTACCGGTCTGTCCGACCTGCCAGTCGTTCGGGGCGTAGCCGGCGTCGACCGCGGCACGGCTTGCGCCGACGGCAGCACCGAGCTTGTCGGCCACCGGGAGGATGACTTCCTGGAATTTTTCCGAAGAGCCGAGCGCACGGCCGCCGGAGATGATGATCTTGGCCGAGGTCAGCTCCGGACGATCGCCATTGGATTTCTGTTCTGAGATGAAGTTGGACAAATCCGAAAAGACGGTTGCCGTTGAAACGGGTTCAACGGCAACCGAGTTACCCCCGCCAGGAGTAGCGGGGAAGGAGGGGGTGCGCACTGTGATCACCTTCCAGGCGCCGATGGCCTGCACCGTCTGGATGGCGTTGCCGGCATAGATCGGCCGCAGATAAGTGTCGGAAGAGACGACCTCGATGATTTCCGAGACCTGGGCGACGTCGAGCAGCGCTGCAACGCGCGGCATGACGTTCTTGCCGACCGAGGTTGCAGCTGCAACGATCGTGTCGTAGCTGCCGGCGAGCGAGACGATGAGGGCTGCTAAGGGCTCTGCAAGGTTGTTGGCAAGCGACGCGTCGTCGGCAACGAGCACCTTGGCAACGCCCGCAAGCTTGGCCGCCTGCTCGGCCGCCTGATTGGCGCCGCTACCGGCGACCAGCACATGCACGTCGGCTCCAGTCCCACTGGCGATCTTGGAGGCGGCGGTCAGCGCCTTGGCGGTCTGGTCGGAAAGGTGGTTGCTGTCGTGGTCAGCCAGAAGAAGAACGGCCATGATGATATCTCCCTTCCTTAAATCAGAGCACGCCGGCTTCGACTTTAAGCTTTTCGACGAGCTCGGCGACCGACTTGACCTTGATGCCGGCCTTGCGGCCCGACGGCTCCTCGGTCTTCAGCACCTTGAGGCGGGCTGAAGTGTCGACGCCGAAGTCGGCCGGGGTGTGTCTGTCGAGCGGCTTCTTCTTCGCCTTCATGATGTTCGGCAGCGAGGCGTAGCGCGGTTCGTTCAAGCGCAGGTCGGTGGTGACGACTGCCGGCAGTTTGATGTCGATGGCCTGAAGACCACCATCGACTTCGCGGGTCACCCTTGCCGTGCCCTCTGGCGCCTTGCCATCACCAATCTCGACCTTGGAGGCAAAGGTGCCCTGGGCCCAGCCGAGCAGCGCCGACAGCATCTGGCCGGTCTGGTTCGAATCGTCGTCGATCGCCTGCTTGCCGACGATGATCAGCCCCGGCTGTTCGGCTTCGGCAACGCCCTTGACGATCTTGGCCACAGTGAGCGGCTCGACCTGGTCTTCGGTCTCAACCAGGATGGCGCGATCGGCACCCATGGCAAGGGCGGTGCGCAGCGTCTCTTCGGCCTTGGCCGGACCAACGGAAACGACGACGACTTCCTCAGCCTTGCCGGCTTCCTTCAGCCTGAGCGCTTCTTCGACCGAGATTTCGTCGAAGGGGTTCATCGACATCTTCACGTTCGCAAGTTCGACGCCCGAACCGTCTGCCTTCACGCGGATCTTGACGTTGTAGTCAACCACCCGCTTCACCGTCACAAGTAATTTCATGATCTTGGATTCCCTCTTTATCGGGTGGGGACAGGCGCCTCGCTCTGATAGTCGTAGAAACCACGGCCAGTCTTTCTGCCGAGCCAGCCCGCTTCGACGTATTTGACGAGCAACGGACAGGGCCGGTATTTGGGATCCGCCAGACCTTCATTCAGAACCTGCATAATCGACAAGCAGGTATCGAGACCGATGAAGTCGGCGAGCTCCAGCGGTCCCATAGGGTGGTTCGCGCCGAGTTTCATGCTGTTGTCGATATCGACGATGGAGCCCACGCCTTCATGCAGCACGAAAACCGCCTCATTGATCATCGGGATGAGGACGCGGTTTACGATGAATGCAGGATAATCTGAGGCGATGACCGGCGTTTTGCCGAGGCGCTCGACGACGGTGTGCACGGCGGAAAAGGTTTCCGCACTCGTGGCGATCCCTCGGATCAGTTCGACGAGTTGCATGACAGGAACCGGGTTCATGAAATGCAGGCCCATGAAGCGGTCTGGATGTGGCGTCCTGCCGGCGAGCCTGGTGATTGAGATCGACGAAGTGTTGGACGTCAGGATCGCGCCGGGTTTGAGATGCGGTACGAGGTCGTCGAAGATCTTATGTTTGATGCTCTCCCGTTCAGTTGCAGCCTCGATAACGAGGTCGCATCTGCCGACATCGGCAAGAGCAACTCTCGTCGCGATGCGGCCCACGGCTGCCTTTCCGTCGATCCCTTGAAGCTTACCCCGTTCAACCTGTTTGGCGAGGTTTGCCGAAACCCTGGAAAGCGCTGTTTCAAGCGCCGCCGCGCTGACGTCGGTCAGCGTGACATCATAGCCGGCGATGGCGAGGACCTGGGCGATCCCGGTCCCCATCTGACCGGCGCCGACGACGGCCACAGTTTGGATCGTCATTTCCACTCTCCGAACATTGCCTGCTGCCCCGTCTAGGATCCGATATGTCCAACGTTCCGGCGGGGAGTTGAGGTCTTGATTAGAAGAACGCCTGAAGTCCGGTCTGGGCGCGCCCGAGGATCAGCGCGTGAACATCGTGCGTGCCCTCATAGGTGTTGACCGTTTCCAGGTTCTGCGCGTGGCGCATGACGTGGTATTCGATCTGGATGCCGTTGCCGCCGTGCATGTCGCGCGCGTGGCGCGCGATATCGAGTGCCTTGCCGCAGTTGTTGCGCTTCACGATCGAGATCATTTCCGGAGCGAACCTGTGTTCGTCCATCAGGCGACCGACGCGCAAGGACGCCTGTAGTCCGAGCGCGATCTCGGTCAGCATGTCGGAGAGCTTCTTCTGATAGAGCTGTGTTCCGGCAAGAGGCTTGCCGAACTGGACGCGGTCGAGACCGTATTGGCGGGCGCGGAACCAGCAATCTTCAGCGGCCCCGAGCACTCCCCAGGAGATCCCATAGCGAGCACGGTTGAGGCAGCCAAACGGACCGGCGAGGCCGGACACGCCTGGCAGCAGCGCGTCTTCGCCGACTTCGACGCCATCCATGACGATCTCGCCGGTGATGGAGGCGCGCAGCGACAGCTTGCCGCCGATCTTCGGCGCCGAAAGACCCTTCATTCCCTTTTCAAGGATGAAGCCGCGGATCTTGCCATCATGGGCTTCCGATTTTGCCCAGACGACGAAGACGTCCGCAATCGGTGAATTCGAGATCCACATCTTGCTCCCGCGCAGGCGATACCCACCTTCGATCTTCTCGGCGCGGGTCTTCATGCCGCCAGGATCGGAACCTGCGTCCGGCTCGGTCAGGCCGAAACAGCCGATCAGTTCGCCAGACACGAGGCCAGGTAGATACTTATCCTTTTGCTCCTCCGAGCCGTAGGCGTAGATCGGGTACATGACGAGTGACGATTGCACGCTCATCATCGAACGGTAGCCGGAATCAATGCGCTCCACCTCGCGTGCGACAAGGCCGTAGGCGACGTAATTTGCTGCTGCCGCACCGTATTTTTCCGGAAGCGTCACGCCGAGCAAGCCGGCTCTTCCCATGAGGCGGAAGAGCGCGGGGTCCGTGTGCTCTTCCAGGTAGGCGGCTTCTACACGGGGAAGCAGTTCTTCCCGGGCGAAAGCGGCTGCTGCGTCCCGGATCATGCGTTCCTCGTCGGAAAGCTGATCGTCGAGCAGCAAGGGATCGTTCCAGGCGAAGACACCTCGCTGCGTAGAAGGGGCGGTTCCTGCGGGATTTTCCGTCATGGGTCTCTCCTCAAGATCAGACGATGGAACGCAAAGTCGTTACCCATGTAGATAGCGATTGTTTTTCCTCCGAAATAACCCTATTTTGCGCTAAGTTCATGCATAGGATACATAGTCTTGGCGCGCCCGCGACGGTTCCTTCCCTCCATCAGCATCCTCGCCGCTTTCGAGGCCGTCATTCGGACCGGTTCGGTTTCAGCGGCGGCTCGTGAAATCAATCTGACACAAGGCACCGTCAGCCGCCTCGTACAGAACCTTGAGGATCAGATAGGAAGGCCGCTTTTCGAGCGGCAGAAGCAACGGCTCGTTCCAACGCAAGCCGCACAAGCCTATGCGCGGGACGTGACGCGTGCACTCGACCTCATTCAGCGAGCCAGCATGGAACTGTCGACCAATCCCGGCGGCGGCGCATTGTCGCTTGCGATCCTGCCGGCCTTTGGAACCCGCTGGCTCGCGCCCCGCCTCAGCAAGTTTCTCACCCGCAATCCCGGCGTAACCATCAACCTTGCCACTCGTGTGAAGCGCTTCAACTTCGCCGCGGACGCCTTCGACGCTGCAATCCATTTCGGTGTGGACGATTGGCGCGACGCAGGGCACATGAAGCTGTTTGACGAGCATTTGACCGCCTGCATCTCCCCGAGGCTTCTTGCGGAGCATCCAGTGCGCAATGTTGGCGACCTGTTAGATCTACCGCTTCTACAGTTGGAAACCCGATCGACCGCCTGGGAAATCTGGTTTGCGGCCCAGGGCGCTCCCGCGCCAAGCGTGTCGGGGATGTTGCTCGATCAATTCGCAACGATGACGCAAGCTGCCATTTCGGGTCTCGGTGTGGCTCTGCTTCCCGACTACCTTGCAGATATTGAAATCGAGGAGCAGCGTCTCGTGCCGCTTTTGCAGCGCTCAGTGGCCGGAACTGGTGCCTACTGGCTGGTTTGGCCGCGGTCACGGGCAAACTATCCGCCGCTTGAAGCATTCCGGGCCTGGTTGACTAGCGAGCTTGGAACCTCGTGATCGATCTGACGCATTCGGCCTTCACGGATCGGCAAGCCGATCACAGTGCTCGCGGCTTTGCGGAAAGCTACATTTTTGAAGCTTCGGGGGGTCAAACGAGGCCGAAACGGTGGTGACACCGAATGTCAATCACCGAAAGGCAACTCGAGCGAACGACCAGTCTTCATCAGGGATGAAGTGACAACGTCACCGGAGCGGCGCGCGACCGCGTGTTCACAACACCTTATGGTCTTAGGACCATCAGTTTGCTTCGCTCGAATGCTTGCGCGCGAGCACTCAATTCGCTCAGGTTGTCATCGGCAGACTGCGAGACCTTCAAACATAGCTTTCAAGAACAGCTGTTCAAACCGGTCCAGCGCGATGCCTCCTCCGGTCAGCGGAGAGGCTACGAAGTGGAGGTCGTCGCTATCGTCGGCTGAATTGCAGACAGCCAAATCCTCGACATATCCGTGTGCCCAGGTGTTCATTTACTTTCCCTTCTTTTTGTTCGCAACGTGCTGTCGCGGTTTGCCCGCCCAGCTCTTGAGCTTCCGGGGGATTGCTTCTTTGACATTGCGCGGAGGCGTGGGGAGGATGGATACGAGCCCGATCACCAGTTGCCGAGCGACACGGGGAATTGGGCGTTCCGACACGGCCTGGGACTGGCCGTGCCAAAAGCGAGTTCAGCAAGAGTGCTGTTGAGCCCGCACGACTTGGGAGACCCCGTTTAAGGCACCTTCGTCCCACGGTATCCGTTCAAATTTGTCACCCGCGTCAGGGTGCCGTCGACAGCGGTGCCGGCTCTACCTTGCGCGCTGTCAGTACCGCAAGAAATGCGGCCAGGAGCAAGAGAATCGCGCTGGTGCCGAAGGTCGCGACATATCCACTCGTGTCGAAGAGAATCCCTCCAACGACCGCGCCCAGGGTGATGGCCAACTGGACAACGGCAACCATCAGGCCGCCGCCGGCCTCGGCGTCATCCGGCAGTGTCCTTGCTACCCAGGTCCACCAGCCGACCGGAGCCGAAGTTGCGAAGAGACCCCACAGGCCGAGCAATACGGCAGTCACCGAAACCGCACCCCCGAAAAAGACGAGTGCCGACGCGATGAGGGCCATCAGGACTGGGATGGCAATCAGTGTTCGGTAGAGCCCGTCGTTCACGAACCTGCCGATCATTGACGTGCCGACGAAGCCGGTCACTCCCATCAGCAGCAGCAGCAGTGACAGGGTGGAGACGTTGACGTGCTCGACCGTCTCGAGGAACGGGCGCAGATAGGTGAAGAGTGCGAACTGCCCCATGAAGAAGATGCTGACGGCGGCCATGCCCGTGGCAACAATAGGCCTTTTGAGGACTTTGAAAACTGCCGTCGCGCTCGCCCGGGATTTCGTCCTCATCGATGGGAGACTGACGAGCTGCCAGACGAAGACTATCCCTGCGATCGGGACCACGAAGAAGAACGCCCCGCGCCAGCCAATGAGGCCACCGAGGAAGCTGCCAAGCGGCGCGGCAATCACTGTCGCAAGCGCATTGCCGCCGTTCAGTATCGCAAGGGCACGGGGCACCTGGTCCTCCGGCACCAATCGCATCGCTGTAGCGGCAGACATTGACCAGAAACCGCCGATGACCACCCCAATGAAGGCTCGACCGAGCATGAAGATTTCATAGTTGGGCGCGAAGGCCACGACCGTGCCGGAGACGATCATCACGAGGGTCAACGCGAGCAGAAGCAACTTGCGATCCAGTTGGCCGGCAAGCGCGGAAATAAAGAGACTGGTAAGGACGGCGAAGGCGCCGGATACGGATATCGCCTGTCCGGCCTGGCCTTCAGTGATCTGAAGGTCGGCGGCAATTGGTGTCAGCAGGCTGACGGGCATGAATTCCGATGCAATCAGCGCGAAGGCCCCGAGCGAGAGCGCAAACACTCCGCTCCAGGACGGAGTGACGCCCCCATCGGCGTCACGGGTGGGAGAAATGTTTGGTTGCATCAGGATCCTGACCTCATGTAGCGGCAAGCGGACGGCCGTTGCCGGCGACACCGCTTCATGCCGATGGGATTGAAGTTGGTGCGTGGAATGGCTCCCGCGTCACGGATGGCTCGTCACTGGCGGTGAGGGCCACACAAGTCTGTGTCCCGAAACACGACGCCGTACCGATCCGTCGAGGGCGAATATATGCGTGGTTGGGAACTTCAACTAGGCGGGCAAAACTGCATACGTTTATGAAGACAGCCCATGAATGTCTGCAATCCGGAGCCGCAAGGGATCCCGCCATTCATGGCGGGTACAAATGAGGGTAATCGAGGAGCCCGAGCTAGTCCGTGATGACGAGGGTGGTAGAGTTCGCGTCGCTTTACCCAATCGGCAGGCGCCGTCAGCAGGAACTCTGTTGCCGCTCCAACGGCATCTGCAGAGTAAGGAGGCTTTCATGCATGACAAGACCCCGGCGAGCGAAGAGGTCGCCCAGTCACCATTGATTGGTCGCCGCACAGTTCTGCATTTGGGGCTGGGAACTGTGATGGCTGTGCCGTTCCTGCCTATGCCCTCGACATCGGTCCAGGCACATCACGGCTGGAACTCGTTCGATACGCGCAGCGCCTATTTCGTGGCGGGCTCCCTCAGCCGGGTTCGATGGGGCAATCCGCACAGTGAGGTGCGCATCACACTCGCCTCTGGTCCGCTTCCCGCCGACTTGCAAGAACGCGCACTCCCGCAAGGCGCAAATGAGCGTGAAGCGCGCGAAACGATCGCCTCAGTCCGCTCCTACGGGGGCGAGCACAAGGAATTGGATCTCGTGCTTGCCAATCCCGAATGGATGGCCCGATGGGGGCTCAATCGAGCACTGGTGGTCGGCGAGACGATCGAAGCGGTTGGTTTTCTCGCAGCTGCCGATGATCAAGACTTTCGCCCTGTGATGTTCTGGCTCGCGAATGGGCAAGGCGTGTGGCAGCAGCTTACAGCCTTTCCGCTTCGCCCCGAGCCGGCCGACAAGAACTGATCGGGTTCGACTTCGCGGCACGACGACTGGCAATTTTTCAATTCCTCATCCCCGCTTTTGCTGAGCTTGGAGCAGGAAGCGACACTTGCGAGAAAGGTAGGTCCCATGGAGGTGCTTGCCGTCGAGTTTCTGAGCAGCCTGGAACAGTCCAGCTTGGGTGAAGCCGTTCGGCTGACCCCAAACCTCTACCCGGTGCTGGCGATCGCCGGGCTGAACATCATCCTTTTCCATCGGGGTGTCTATCGCAGCGTCACGAAATGGGATCTGCATACGCCGCCTCCTCTAAGGGCGCGGATGGCCGCACTCGTTTCGGCCGTCTCTTGGGTGGGCGTCGTCTTTGCCGGCCGCTTCCTGGCCTACTGACCTGGACCGGAGGAGTAGCCTGCGGTTCCACCCCCGGTCGTTAGCCATCTTGTCGTTACGCGAGATCTCGTGGCGCAGGTGATGATGGTAAGGCGCCGAGGACGGCGCCCGGTCGTTCGACCGCTGCCACCCTCGGCGCGAAATTACCTACGAGTATGAGAGGTGCTGGCCGAAGAATGAGCTCAGCTTGTCAAACGGGATCAGATCGACGCGATCGTAGAGATCGACATGGCCGGCTCCCTTGACCCACACCAACTCCTTGGGCTCGGCGGCGCGGTTGTAGGCGTCCTGACTAAACTCCTTCGAATGCGCCTGGTCGCCGGAGATGAAAAGCATCGGACGGGGAGAGATGGTCTCGATGTCGTTGAACGGATAGAAGTTCATGAACTTGGTGTTGCTGGTCACCGTCGGTTTTGTCGTCCTTTGGTCAGATGCGCCCGCCGGAGTGAACTCACCGCGTGGCGTTCGATAGAAATCGTAGAACTCGCGCTGGATGGGGTGGGTCGTTGCCGTCAACTCGAGATCCGTACCGCCCGCCACCTCGATCGCGCCGCCCTCGAACTCCGCATAACGCTTTAGCGCAGCTGCGGCGATGATCTCCTTTCGCTGCTCAACCGACAGCGACTTGTTCAGAGCGTCGCGGTTGGCGGCGCCCATATCGTACATGCTGACCGTCGCAATTGCCTTCAGGCGCGGATCGACCTTTGCCGCGCTGATGATGAAGCTGCCGCTGCCGCAAACACCGATGCCCCCGATGCGCTCACGGTCAACATATGGCCGGGTGCCGAGGAAGTCGACGGCTGCGCTGAAGGCCTCGGCGTAGAGGTCGGGCGAGACGGCGTTGCGGGGCTCGCCTTCGCTCTCGCCCCAGAAGGGCAGGTCGATCGCCATGGCCACAAAGCCTTGCTCGGCCATCTTTGTAGCGTATAGGGTGGCGCTCTGCTCCTTCACCGCGCCCATCGGATGCCCGACGACGATTGCCGGATGGCGAGCGTTGTGGTCGAGGTTGTTTGGCAAGAACAGATTGCCCGCGACGTTCAGCTGGTATTGGGTTTTGAACGTCACCTTTTCGAGCGTTACACGGTCGCTTTTGTAGAAATTGTTGGTACCTTTGGACATATCTTGTGCTCCTGCGAAGGGGACATTGAGGATCGACATCGCACCGAGGGCCGCCACTCCGACCCCGGCCGCTTTCAGAAGATTGCGACGGTCGACGTCGTGATCGGTTCCGGGGGGCAATATGTGGATAAGTTGATTTTCTGCCACTGCTTATCTCCTTGTTGTGATTGTCGGATCGGCGCATTTCCTGAGCGTGCGTGAGAGTATTGGCTCTTCGCTCACGAGCTGCGTGTCGTTTAAGGACAGTGCATCAATGTCTCCCGTGTGCTTTGACCGCTTTGCGGTTCAGGACTTCGGTGACAAGCGCATCAGCCGGCCAGGGTCGCTGTCCTCGATGACCCAGACAGCGCCGTCAGGCGCGACGGCGACATGTCTGCGATGGAAAGCGTCGCCCGGGCCAGCACGAGGCGGCTACCGCTGTCTCCGGGCTCAACATAGGTGATGTAGATGAGCGACGACTCGGCGAAGTCCGGCGCAACGGCGATATCAAGCAGACCGTTCTGGCCGGATGCAGCAACGGCGGGGACGTTGCCGACCTCGCGCCTTTCGCCGCTCTGCGTCGTCAGGAAGATCCGGCGTGGCTTTTCCGTAACCAGCATCCGTCCATCCGGAATGAATGCGACCGCCCAAGGCGTGCTGAATTCGGCCGCGGTCTTAATTGCGAAGGGCCGATTTGAGCTGGCCTTGCGGCCTCCGGCGTTGATACTTTCGGCATGGACGGTGGATTGGAGGAAGAAGCCTACGGCGATTGCCGCTAATGCCTCGATAAATCTGCTGTGCCTCATGGTCTCTCCAGTTGACGCGTTCACGGGTGGCCGGGAGGTCTCTCCATTGGCTTGCAGCAGCGGTCATCAGGATCGCCCGCCAGATGCGCTACCCTCGGAGACGTTGCCTTTAAGGTAGGTGGTCCGCGCCGGTGAATTAGGGTCCGAACTTTGATCGTTGTTATGGGCCTATTTCATGAATTTCGATCACAGCTGGTTTCCGCGAATAAGGGGCTCCGCCCTCGAGGCAGGTGTTCTGTTCAAAGCGGAAGCGCGCGGTGACAGAGGCAGCGAAGGCGAGACACCACGTTGTCAACCAACTGCCGGACATGGGCAAATGATCTGAGATCGAGGTACTTGACCTCGTTCCAATAGTCTTGCTCTGACCGCGACTTGCGCCGCTCATCACAAGTTATTCGATGCATGACCATGAACGTGGTCGTGTCCATCGTTTTCTCCTTGGGTTGGCAGGGTCGGCTGAGCCGTGTCCGATGACACAAAGGCGAAGAACGCATTCGTCGTCCCCGGTTGCGTCAGGGCGGTCTGTAGCTCGCGCCGATGCGAACGCGCGGGCGGCTTTCGTCGGCAACGACGAGCTCAGATCTATTGAAGGATCTCGACAGTTACGGGCTGCTCAGAAAGCTTGTTGAGTGTGCCGAGCGATGCCTTGTACGTCCCGATGTGAAGCGTCTGATCCGAGTAATCGATCCCGGCGGTGTCGTAATAAAAGCCGAGGTTTCCCCATGGTATGAAGTAGATGAGATCGCCATCTTCAGGATCGGATCCGGGCGAGCCTCTGTGCTTGAGTTTGCGGGGAAGATAGCTGATCTTTTCTCGACCGGCGAATTCCTCAAGCTTGAGCGTAAGTGGAAGCATCGAAAGAAAGTCGCGGACCGCTGGACTGTCTTCGCCGACGGTAACATCCACCGACGTTGAACCGCCGGTGAACCGAACCACCGTACCGACCACGGAAGACGCACTGCGATCTTTCGTTTGAGAAAATGACAGGGTGGGTAGAGCAACCAAATAGGCTACGAGCAGGAGCGCAGTGATGTGACGATAGGGGATCGGCATTCTATGGTTCTCTCAGCTCTTGCGCCGGTTCACTCTTTCTGGACCGGCATGCCCGGGCTTGAGCGGACAGGTCGTTCCCTGATCAAGCCGTTCGATGTCGACCAACATAAGCGATCGAAACGCGTCTGATTACCTCCGCGAACTCGTTTGCCGTCATGGGCCTAATTCATAAGTGCGGCCTGGAGAGCGGTTCATCAATCCAGCCTTTCGAAAGCCGAAGGCGCGCCAGTTGGTCTTGAAGACGCCGACTGATTGATCCTCTTCATAAGCGCATGCGCTTTTTGGGTGCTAATCGAACAATAAAACCGAAGGTAAGGTTCTCTCCAATATTGGCGGTTGGTCACCAACGATCTCAATCAAGCCGCACAGTCCCGCGAGAGGATCGATGAGAACGCGTTTTGAGCCAGCGCTGAAGCTTTGGAGGGCAACCCCGCGAAGCGTTGCACTTGCCTTTGGGCGCGCCCGACGGCACCTGGCGGGTAACAAGTACGGTCCCTCTCTCTCGGCGGAGGCACTTGGCGATGCTATCGACCGCGAGGAAAAGGAGGGGCTGGCCTACATGTTCTGGGGCCGGTTGGTTGCGCTCGGAACGCTCGCCGCGGGCGCGCTCCTTGCCGTACCCCTCCATCGTTCAGGCCTATATGTGGTTGCCATCGTGGCTTTCGGGCTGCTCAACGCACTTTCCTTTGGCCTGGCCCGCAGCAGTCGCTTTGCGACAGTGGCGACGTGGTTGTTCGTCGTCATCGATGCCGCGGTGCTGACCTACATCTTCGTGACGCCTTCGCCGTTCGCCGTCGAAGGTTGGACTTCGCAACTCAATCTCCGCCTGCCGAATTTCCTGTATCTCGGGGTGTTCCTCGTGAGCATGGCGCTCAGCTACTCGCCAGCCCTCGTCGTCTGGAGCGGCGTGGTCACGATCGTCGTCTGGAACATTGCCTACTGCTGGGTCGCCACGCGACCCAATTCGATCGCATATGGGAGTGATCTGCTGAATGGAGGAGTGAGCGACGCGGACATCATTGCGCTGGTGCTCGATCCGCGCTCCGTCAGCTTGATCAATCTCTCGTATCAGACCATGTTCCTGATCCTCGTCACCGTCATCCTTGCGATTTCTGTTTGGCGTTCGCGCAGGCTGGTACGCAGGCAGGTCGCAGCTGAAGCACAGCGCAGCGCCTTGTCGCGATACTTCTCCCCAAACATCGTTCGCGAGTTGTCGAGCGGGTCGATTGGATTTGGGGAGCCCTCGCTCCAGACTGCCGCTATCCTGTTTGCTGACATGGTGGGCTTCACAAAGATCTCAGAAAAGCTTGCACCGGAGGATCTCGTGAAACTGCTGAAGGAGTATCACGCCCGCTTGGCGACGGTTGCCTTTGCCCACGGCGGTACCGTGGACAAGTACATCGGAGACGAAATCATGGTGCATTTCGGCACCCCTCGTCCCAGGCAAGACGATGCTGCTCGAGCGCTCGCATGCGCGCGGGACATGCTGGAGCAGATCCGGCTGTGGAATGAGCAACGCCTCGCACACGGCGAGTATGCGATCGAGGTCGGTATCGGCGTCCACTACGGGGAGGTGATCGTCGGAAACATCGGAGACGAGCGTCGCCTCGAATACACAGTGTTGGGCGACACGGTAAATGTTGCAAGCCGGCTCGAACGGCTTACGCGCAAGATCGGGACGTCACTCGCGGTCAGCGAGGATCTGTTGATCGCTGCACGGGTGCAAAACTCGAACCTGGCATCCGTAATCGACGAACTGCGACCAGATCAGATGCGCTTCGTGCGCGGGCGTCGCCGACCGATCGCAGTCTGGTATCTTCCGAGCGTTCAGTCGGATGGAATGTGAGAAGGGGTTGGCCACCCTGCGGCAACCCGTCCTGGCCCCAGGGTATCAAATGAGTAACTCGCCTGAGGCCGAAGCTACGACCTTTGATACCGCAAAGCGTCTACCACGACCTTGAATGCCGGCGAGTTCTGATGCCGGCTTGGATAGTAGATATAGTAGCCGGAGAAGGGAGGCGACCAGTCGGAAAGAAGTGCGACCAGTCGTCCCGCCTCGATATGCTCGATCGCCAGATCCTCGGGTAAATAGGCTATTCCATGTCCTGCAAGGGCGGCGTCCACCATGGGATAGGACGTGTTGAACGTGAGTTGTCCGTCGATCCGGACGCGAAGTTCCTGACCGTTCTTCTCAAATTCCCAAGTATAAAGACCCCCGCCCGTTGCCTGGCGCATATTGATGCAGTCGTGCTGCATCAAATCCTGAGGATGCTTGGGAATCTGCCGATCTTTAAGATACTTCGGCGAGGCCACGGCCAGCATTCGCCAATCGGGTCCGATTCTGACCGCAATCATATCCTTCTCGATGCTTTCGCCGAGGCGAACCCCCGCATCGAAGCCGTCCTCCACGATATTGCGCAGGCCATTGTCACGGCTGAGCTCAATCTTGATATCCGGATACTTCGACAGGATCGGCTTCAGCTTGGGCCAGACGATGGTATCGAGCGCGTGATCCGACAGCGTGATCCTGATCGTGCCCGACGGGGTGTCGCGCAGGGCTGTAAGTGCTGCCAGATCGCTCCTGATGGCGGATATCCTCGGCGACAGCGAATGGAACAAGCGATCACCGGCTTCGGTCAAGGCCACGCTGCGCGTGGTGCGCGTCAGCAGTCGCAAGCCCATCCGCGTTTCGAGCCGCTTGATCGTGTGACTGAGCGTCGATTGAGTTATGCCCAGCTTGGCGGCTGCCTTCGTAAAATTGCGCTCCTCGGCAACCGCGAGGAACCACAAGAGGTCATTGAAATCTTCCTTGGCCATCGATCTTCGCTTAGTCCGCACTCATTTGATTTATGGGTTACGTCGATAAATGTAAGCGAGACATGGCGGCTAATCCATAGCCGTCGCCTTTGATAGCGTTTGTGCTGAACAGTTCCGATCTGCTTGCAGACCGTCGTGCGCACAAAAGGAGACCGCTATGGAACTCACCATCAATGGTACAAAACATCAGGTCGACATCGAGCCCGATACACCGCTGCTTTGGGTACTGCGCGACGAGCTTGGAATGACGGGCACGAAATATGGTTGCGGGCTTGCCCAATGCGGAGCTTGCACAGTGCTCGTCGATGGCCAGGCAACGAGGTCTTGCGTCACGCCTGTCGAAAGCGTCGCCGGCACCGAGATCATGACGGTCGAAGCCGTGGTTGATGATCCGGTCGGCCAGAAGGTCGTGGAGGCCTGGGTCTCGAACCAGGTGGCTCAATGCGGCTATTGCCAGTCCGGTCAGGTAATGGCCGCAACTGCGCTCCTGAAGCAAACGCAAAAGCCGACTGACGAGGACATTGCCGGCGCGATGGTCAACCTCTGTCGCTGCGGTACCTACAATGCGATCGCGGCGGCCGTCCGCGACGCGGCTCAAGCTTGATCGGAGGTGCACCATGAATGACATGACACCAATGGCCCCCGAGGTTGTGGGCAGCGAGAACGGCAAGCCTTTCAAAGTATCCCGCCGCGGCTTTCTTGGCGCATCGCTGGGCGCACTTGTCCTTGGGGTCACGCTCCCTGCGGGCCGTACCCGCGCGTTAGCGGCCGCTCCAGCGTCCGTCACGCCTGGCTCACGGGTTGCTGCATTCCTGGAAATCCGGCCCGACAGCACGGTTCTATTCCGCAGTGCCTTCATCGAAGGAGGACAGGGGATCTTTACGGCCATGGCGCAGATCGTCGGCGAGGAGCTGGACGTCGATCCGGCGAATTTCGTCGTGGAAGGCGCGCCTCCCGGCCCCGATTATCTTCTGACCGGTGGCGGGCGGTTCACGGGCGGCAGCATGTCGGTCCGTATGAGCTACGAAACGATGCGCAAGCTCGGCGCATCCGCTCGGCATATGCTGCTGCAGGCGGCCGCGACAAAGCTTGGCGTACCCGTATCCGAGCTGTCGACGGAACCCGGGAAGGTGGTGCACGCTGCTACAGGTCGCGCTGTGCCTTACGGCGAAATAGCCGACGACGCAGCGGACTTGCCGTTGCCAGCTGATGTCGCGCTGCGTGATCGGGCAGACTTCCGTTGGATTGGCAAACCTTTCGCGCGACTTGACGCGCGCGACAAGTCGACGGGCAAGGCGAAGTACTCGATCGACCAGACGGTCGAGGGAATGCTCTATGCAGCTGTCCAGCACAGCCCGCGGCTCGGCGGCGAGCCAGGGGCCATGCAGAATGAAGCTGAGGTTCGCGGCATGCCCGGCGTCCATTCCGTCCACAGACTTCCGGGCGCAGTTGCCGTGGTCGCCAACAGTTGGTGGCGCGCCCGCCGCGCTGTCGAGGCCTTGCAGGTGAACTGGACTGAGGCCGCTTCCACGGCATCGCACCCGATGCCAGCCGATTTTTCGTCCGCAGCGCATATGGCGAAATTGAAAGCGGCGTCCGGCGACGGCGTAGCCTTCGAAACGGAGGGCGATGCGGCTGGTGCGCTTGCGGGCGCAGCGCGCGTGGTCGAGGCGGTCTATGACGCGCCTTATCTCGTGCACGGCCAGCTCGAACCCCCATCGGCGCTCGCGCGCTGGAACGAGGATGGCACTCTGGAGCTATGGCTTCCCAACCAGGCGCCGGAGATGTTCCAGGCCGACGCCGCGAAGGTCGCTGGCATCGCACCGGAGAAGGTCATCGTCCACTCGCCGATGCTGGGCGGTTTCTTTGGGCGGCACTTCCTGTATCAGACGGCAAACCCGTATCCCCAGGCGATTCTGCTTGCCAAGGCGGTTGGTCGCCCGATCAAGCTGCTCTGGAGCCGCGAGGAAGAATTCCTGCGCGATGCGCTGCGGCCGATGGCTGCAGTTCGTTTCCGCGGGGGAATTGATGCCAACGGCACTCCCGTGGCACTTTCAGCAGTCGCGATCGGAGAGGGACCCACTGGCCGTTGGTTTGGTCGTCAACCCGACAAGGTCGACAGTTCCTCCGTCGAGGGCATCGCCGGCAAGGTCTACGCGATCCCCAATAGACGTGTCGGCCAGATCCATGTTGACGACCCTGCGATCATCGGCTTTTGGCGTTCTGTCGGACATTCGATGAACGACTTTTTCTACGAGACGTTCCTCGATGAAATGGCTGATGCAGGCCAGCAGGATCCTTATGAGCTGCGCCTGCGTCTCCTGGCGGGAAGTCCGCGTCACAGATCGCTGCTGGAGGCCGTGGCCGATCTCGCCGGCGGGTGGAAGCGGGGACCGTTCGCGGCCGAA
The DNA here is from genome assembly GCF_014852185.1 of Ensifer sp. ENS07. Classification (NCBI taxonomy): domain Bacteria; kingdom Pseudomonadati; phylum Pseudomonadota; class Alphaproteobacteria; order Hyphomicrobiales; family Rhizobiaceae; genus Ensifer; species Ensifer sp. ENS07. The sequence goes on from NZ_JACVBE010000007.1 coordinate 96,112, forward strand.
GACGGCACCCGGCGCGCAAGAGGCGTCGCCATGGCCTCACCCTTTGGCAGCGAAGTTGCGACGATTGCCGAGGTGTCGTTGCGCGATGGCGAAATTGTCGTGCACGACGTCTGGGTGGCGATCGATCCGGGCAGCATCGTCAACCCGGCAATCATCGAAGCCCAGATGAACTCGGCCGTTGCTCTTGGTCTTTCCTCAGCGCTGCTCGAGGAAGTCGTTTACGTGGACGGCGTGCCACAGGCCCGCAACTACGACGGCTATCAGATCCTGACGCCGGACCGCATGCCGCGGGTCCATGTCCGGATCGTAGAAAGCGGCGCACCCATGGGCGGGATTGGCGAGCCAGGTCTGCCCGGCGTTCCGCCGGCCGTAGCCAACGCCCTTTCAGTCCTCGCCGGCAAGCGCGTTCGCAGCCTGCCTTTGTCCAAGCTCGATCTCAAGGATGTTGACGGTTGAAAACGCTCGCCCTTGCCCTGTTGGCTCCTCTCATTGTGGCAGGCGCATCTGCGCCTGCCCATTCGCAAGGAACGGATGCCGCGCCTGGAGCGCGGCTGTTCCAGCAACGCTGCGGCACATGCCATCAGCTTGCCACCACTCGCAACGGCGTTGGCCCCCATCTGCAGGGGGTCGTCGGACGGCCGGCCGGAAGTGTCGAGGGCTTCAAATATTCGCCCGCCCTCAAAGCCTCCGGAGTGACTTGGACACCCGAAACGCTGGAAACGTTCTTGGCGAATCCGGGCACGATGGTGCGCGGCACGCGCATGACTCAACGTTTCAACAATGCGGATGAGCGGCGCGCGATCATCGAGTTCCTTGGCTCGCGCTAGGGATCGGAAAGCAGGTTTGCCTGGTGGCGACGTCGTGGTGCGGCGTCGCCACGTCCCAGTTTTTTCCGGAATTATGCGTCAGTTCGATTAATGCAAGTGAGCAGCATCGGCTAATTCGATTTCTCCCGCCGTGCTAGTCAATCCGGACGGGAAAGCACTCGTTGAACTGAAAGGCGAAACATGACGACCAACTTGGCCTACGACAAGAGCCAGATGCGCCCGGTCGCGGCCTGGGGTGCCGTCATTTCGATGGCACTTAGCGTCGCTGTACTGATTGCTTCAGAGTTCATGCCTGTCAGCCTTTTGACACCGATCGCAAGCGATCTTGTGATGACCGAGGGCCAGGCAGGGCAGGCAATTTCAATCTCCGGGCTGTTTGCCGTGATAACCAGCTTGGTCATCGCAGGGATAACACGTAGCACTGATCGTAGAGCTGTCCTGTCATCGCTCTCGTTTCTGTTGGTCGCTTCGGGCTGCATCGTCACTTTCGCCCCAAACTACACAGCCCTGATGATCGGTCGCGCCCTGCTTGGTATTGCTATTGGTGGATTCTGGTCGATGTCCACCGCCATTGTCATGCGCCTTCTGCCGGCCTCCGCCGTGCCGAAGGGCCTTTCGATATTGAACGCTGGAAACGCGATTGCGGCGACAATATCCGCACCGCTCGGCAGTTTTCTCAGTGACTACATCGGATGGCGTGGAGCTTTCTTTTTCGTAGTGCCTTTGGCGCTGATAGCGCTTGTCTGGCAGTGGCTGAGCATGCCCTCGCTGCCACCGCTCCAAAGAGGCACTACCGGCAACGTTTTCCGCCTGCTCAAACGCAGGCAAGTCGCGATCGGCATGACAGCGATCCTGCTTTTGTTCATGGGCCAGTTCGCGCTGTTCACCTATCTGAGGCCCTTTCTTGAGACCGTCTCAGGCTACTCCGTTTCCGCCTTGTCTCTGGTGCTTTTGTTGATGGGACTTGCCGGCGTCGTTGGGACCTGGAGCTTTAGTTCACTGCTCGCCACGCGTCTTTATTCGATCGTTATTGGCATTCCCCTTGTCATGGCATCGATAGCTGCGATGCTCATTGCGTTTGGTTCGGTAAAGTTTGCGGTTGCAGCCCTTCTGATTGCATGGGGCTTTTTCGGCACCGCTGCGCCCGTTGGCTGGGGTACTTGGCTGAGCAGGGTTCTGCGCGATGACGCGGAAGCAGGTGGCGGCCTCCAGGTCGCTGTCATCCAATTTGCAATAACCGTCGGCGCGGCAGCTGGTGGGCTTCTGTTCGACTGGGGCAGATGGTGGAGTTCGTTCGCATTGGCGGCCGTTCTTCTGCTCGGGTCGTCGGCCGCCGGTTGGGCGGCGTGGCGTGATTGGGCACGCACAGAATGAAACGAGAAGCCCCGCTTATCACGCGCCGAACCTTGCTCGGGGGCGGCATTGCTGGCGCCGCCCTGCCGCATTCCGCCTGGTCTCAGGAGACGACACACATGAAGGCACGCTTTGTTTTCGCTGGTCACGACGTCACGGTGACGCTGCATGACAATCCGTCTGCCCGTGACTTTGGCTCGATGCTTCCGCTGGATCTGACGTTCTCGGATTTCTCCAACGAGAAAATCGCGTACCTGCCGCGCAGGATCAATTTGGAAGCAAGGGGGCCGTTCCCGAATGAGGCCCCGGGCGACCTGTGCTACTATATCCCGTGGGGCAATCTCGCTTTCTTCTACGGCACTTACGTCTCGACAAGAGACCTAATCCGGCTCGGTCGCATTGATGGCGGCGTCGAGCCACTGCTCACGCGCGGCGAGTTTCCGCTTCGCATCGAACGCCTGTCCTGACGCCATCGATAGGGAGTGAAAAATGCTGGCTACAGTTCTGCACGGCAAAGGTGACATCCGTTGTGAGGAGGTTGCCGAACCAAAAATTCTCAAACCCACGGACGCTATCATCAAGTTGGCAGCGTCCTGTGTTTGCGGCTCTGATCTTTGGCCCTACCGCGGGCTCCAACCCACGAGCGGGACTGCACACATGGGGCATGAATATTGTGGTGTGGTCGTCGAAGTCGGCGATGAGGTCAAGACGGTAAAACCCGGCCAGTTTGTCGTAGGGTCGTTCTGTATTTCCGACAATACATGCCCCCATTGCCGGTTCGGATTTCCGTCGTCCTGCGAACAACGGGAGTTTATGTCCGGTGCGCAGGCTCCTTTTGCGCGAATTCCTCTCGCTGACGGCACCCTGGTCGCAACCCCCGACATGCCGTCCGACGACCTCATTCCGAGCTTGCTGGCCGTTTCGGATGTCCTTGGCACCGGCTGGTATGCGGCCGACGCGGCGCGAGTCCAGCCTGGCTCGACGGCCGTAGTCGTCGGCGACGGCGCGGTCGGTCTGATGGGCGTACTCTCCGCCAAGCAAATGGGAGCTGAACGGATCATCGCGATGAGCCGGCACAAGACCCGTCAGGATCTCGCGCTTGAATTCGGCGCGACCCATATCGTCTCGGAACGAGGCGACGAAGGAGTGGCCCGGGTCAAGGAACTGACAGACGGCGTCGGTGCCGAATCCGTTCTCGAATGCGTGGGAACGCAAGAAGCCATGACCCAGGCGATGAATTGCGCACGTCCCGGGGGCCACATTGGCTTTGTCGGAGTTCCGCATGGTGTTCAGATCGATGGACAGACCCTGTTTTTTGCTCAGAAGAGCCTTATGGGTGGCCCGGCGCCGGTCCGTCGCTATCTTCCCTACCTCATGGAGCTGGTACTGAACCGTACCATCAATCCCGGTAAGGTGTTCGACCTCGAGGTGCCTCTGATCGACGTCGCCGAGGGGTATCGCGCGATGGACGAACGTCGCGCGATCAAAGCCCTGTTGCGGGTTTGAGACCGAGACATGCTTGCCGGCGGGTTGTCCCGCCGGCTCCGTCGTTGCTTGGCGGTTGAGGAGGCGACGCGGGCAGACAACGGTCGTCATTATTTTTTTGCCTTGGCGCCGAGGAGGAGGCCGCCGGCGACCAACAAGGATCTGATGTGAAAGACATCCCAAATCACCAATTGCCGACACCCGTCAGAGCGCTTCTCACGGATGAGCCAATCGAACTCCTCAAGTTCGCCGCCGAAGCCTTTGTTGAGGGGCAGGTCGCGATCGCTACACTCGTTGATATCCGCGGCGGCGCTGCGCGAGCACTCGGCTCACAGGTGATCACCTCAAGCGATGGTCGCTTTGCCGGGTACGTCTCCGGAGGGTGTGTCGAAGCTGCCGTCGCCGCCGAAGCCCTGCTTGCCATGGCAGACGGATGCGACCGTACAGTACTCTTCGGCGACGGATCTCCGTTCCTCGATGTTGTCCTTCCGTGTGGGGGTGGAATCACGGTCGCGATCCACGTCTTGCGGGAGGCGGCAGAAATCGAGAAGGTCCTAGAACGATTGGAGCTACGCCAAGCGACCGGCCTGCGATACTCACCGGAAAGACAATCGCTGGTACTGGCCGACGCCGCGGATCGTGCAGGATGGGCGGGAGACAGCTTTTTGGCCGTCTATCGCCCTCGCACGCAAATCATTATCTCGGGACAGACGACCGAAGTGCGAAGTGTGGCGCGCCTTGCAGAATGCTCAGGTTTTGAAGTAGCAGTTCTGGCCCCGGGTGGGGGATCGCACTTCATCGGGGAGGTGGTCGATCCGTTTTCGGCAATCCTGCTCTTGCACCATGATTTGGAACAGGAAATTCCGGTCCTTCAGGCAGCACTGCAAACCTCATGCTTTTATCTGGGCGCCTTAGGTAGCCGGCGCACGCACCGCCGGCGCGTTGATCGACTGTTGAGGCTGGGACACGGCGAAACGGAGCTTGCACGCATCAAGGCGCCAATCGGCCTGTTCGGTCCCGCGCGCGACTCTGCGTCACTCGCACTCTCGGTTCTTGCGGACGTTGCTGCGTCCCGATTGGAGGCGTTTGGGCGATGAAAGAAGCATCAAATGGTGACGTCGGGGGGTCCTCGCCGATGATCGACCCGTTCGGGCGAGCTGTCACCTACCTCCGACTGTCGGTGACCGACCGATGCGATTTCCGTTGCACCTACTGCATGGCGGAGAACATGACGTTCCTGCCGAAGAGAGATCTGCTGACCCTCGAGGAATTGAACCGTCTTTGTATGGCCTTTATTGCCAAAGGCGTGACGAAAATCCGCCTGACTGGTGGAGAGCCCTTGGTGCGCAAGGACCTCATGTCCCTCGTACGGGCGCTCGGGAAACAGGTAGGGACCGGACTCCAAGAGTTGACGCTGACGACAAACGGCTCTCAGCTCGCCCGATTTGCCGCCGAGTTGTATGAGAGCGGCGTTCGTCGCATCAATGTTTCCCTCGATACGCTCGATCCGGAAAAATTCCGGCGGATTACCCGCTGGGGAGATTACTCCAGAGTGATGGATGGCATCGATGCCGCGCAGAGGGCGGGCTTGAACGTAAAGTTGAATACGGTCGCACTGAAGGGCGTGAACGATCAAGAAATCCCGAATATCCTCAGGTTTGCCCATGGTCGTGGAATGGACCTGACGATCATCGAGACGATGCCCATGGGCGACCTCGATGAGGATCGAACCGATCGGTATCTGCCGTTGTCGAAGGTCCGTGCCGATCTTGAAAATCAGTTTACTTTGAGAGACATCGCCTACGAGACAGGCGGACCAGCCCGCTACGTGGAAATTGCCGAAACCAATGGCCGCCTCGGCCTGATTACGCCGATGACGCACAATTTCTGCGAGCGTTGCAACCGCGTACGCATTACCTGCACTGGCACATTGTACATGTGCCTCGGCCAGAATGATGCCGCGGAGTTGCGGACGGTTCTCCGTTCGCAGAACGACCAACTCCTTGGTGCCGCGATCGACGAGGCAATTGCACGCAAACCGAAAGGGCACGATTTCGTCATTGATCGCGCGCGAAATCGGCCGTCCGTCCCACGGCACATGAGCGTCACAGGCGGTTGACGTCCTTTGGGGCGAACCAGAGCACAACGGCAGATTGGCCCGATCCCCCGCACTTTTGCCCTGTCAGCTCCATTCGCAGTCTGGCAACGGGCAAAAGCGATAGGCATCGCCAACGCGTTCCACGTAGCCGATACCTGGAAACGGGAAGTGGTAGAAGAAGGCCGGCATTGACCGCGATGCGAGAAACTCGAGTGTTTTGAGCCGCGTTTCGACACCCGCGTCAGGATCCGTATCGAAGAGCATTTTCATGCGAGGATATGCCAGTTGACACTCGTGATGAACGATGTCGCCAACGACAAGGAGAACGTCATTGCCCGAGCCAACCACAAAGCTCGTATGTCCAACAGTGTGGCCAGGAGTATGCATCGCCGTGACGCTTGGAAAGGTCTCCTGGCCATCGATGTGGAACTCCAGTCGATCGAGGTTGGGCACGAGATTGCGGCGAGCCACAAGCGCCGAACGCTCGGCACGGGTGCCGAGCCGTTCGTCGGCAAGCCAGAATTCAACGTCGGACGCATGGAGGTGAATTGCCGCATTGCGGAAGTTTCTCTGTCCGGCAGAGTTCATTATTCCCCCAACGTGATCCAGGTGGGCATGCGTGGGGATTACAGCGTCGATCCGGTCGAGCTCGAACCCCGCCGAGACAAGACCTGCATGCAGCAGATTTATCTCCATATCTCCAACCGGCGTGCCGGTCTCGAAAATGGCGCTCCGGCCCCGGCTTCTCACTGCCAGAACGTTCTGCTCGACGACAAGCCTGCCTTTGCCGCTGAGCTCCAAAACCTCCCCTTGGTCGCGGTGCTCGACATCGAACACCTTATTCGGCTCGCCGATGTCGAGCGGGCCGGCCGAAACCACATATAATTCCACGCCTTGGAACTTGCCCGTGTGCCGCGACACGATAGTGGGAGGGTGCTTTTCTGCAGCAGTCGTTCGATGGCGCACCTAGTCTCCAGTTCAGAATCCCGCAACTTCCATGCACACGGAAGAGGTGCTGGAAAACGACGTCCGAGGCAAATCAACCATATAACCTCAATTTATCGCCTGGCGCTTGCGCACACCGGAAAGGCGGCCAACCCTATATCTGGTGCCGCGATATAACATTATGCTATATCATAAAATTGGTTGAGGTCCGCAGATAATGCATTGATAAATAACAATATATTTCATCAATCTATTTGGACGCTTTCTCCACGCGATGGCGGCTGCGCAAAACCCTGCGTTGACAAACACAGGCCTCAACCGAATACCGTTCGACATGGCGAGCGCGTCGGGAGGCGCACCGCAAGAAAGATCTCCGGCCGATGTTGCCGGTTTACATGGAGCCGACCCAAGCGACGCTCCGGCATGCAGTGGAGGAAACTGGAATGAAACGATTTGAAGGCCGTACCGTGATCGTGACCGGTGCAGGAAGCGGTATTGGTGCGGCATGCGTCCGGCGTCTGCACTCGGAGGGGGCCGACGTGGTGGCAGTCGACGTCACCCAGGAAGCGGTAGACAAGATCGTCTCCGAATTCGGCGACAGCGATCGCATCTCGGGCGCAGTGCTCGATGTCCGCGATCAGGCTGCAGCCGAAACTTTGGCAAGCGATACGCGCGCGCGGCTCGGCAGGCTGAATGGATTGATCAATTGTGCAGGCATCACCGGCGTTGCGAATGTACTGGATGTAGAGCCGGAGAAGCTCGAACGCGTCATGGCAGTGAACCTGGGAGGCACCGTCAACATGTGCCAAGCCTTCGTGCGTGCGGTGCGCGATGATAAAAGCCCGCGCGCCATCGTGAATATTTCGTCCGGGGCGGGCGTGATGGGAGTGCCTAATCGCTTGCCGTATGTGGCTTCCAAGTTTGCAGTTTCGGGCATCACGAAGTCGATGTCGCCTGAACTGGGCCCCCTCGGCATTCGGGTCAACGCAGTGGCGCCTGGCATGACCAAAACGCCTCTGGTCGAGTACATGTTGCAGGACCCGGCGGCCGTAGCGCGTATCAATGCAGCGCACCCGATCGGCCGCATGGGCGAGCCGGAGGAAATTGCAGCCGTGATCGTGTTTCTCCTGACCGACGATGCCAGCTTCATGACCGGAGCCGTCGTGTCGGTGGATGGCGGCCAGACGGCCTGCCTGTAGCAGCCAAGCGCATCATTGCCGGTTGGGTGCCAGTCACATCCATCCGGCAGCAGGCCAGGGTTGATCCCGGCCAGACTGTTTCAAACCACATTGAGCAATGCCCCTGGGGCCACGGCTGTCCGTTGAACGACATCGGACCGCCTGATGCTGTCCGTGTGCCCGGGCTTTCGGCACTGCAATGTCTTCTGGAGGAGGAGACGATGGACGAGAACCGAGCAACGGAAGGCCCTCGGGGGAACCTGGGGCCGCCACTTATCTCGGCACGTGATCTCTCGAAGAGTTTCGGCAGCCATCGCGTCCTTCGTGATGTCAGCGTTGATATCCACGCCGGCGAAATCGTGGTGCTGCTCGGTCCCAACGGGGCAGGCAAGTCGACCTTCCTGAACGTCATTGGCGGTACTCTGCAACCAAGTTCCGGGACAATGGCTGTCGACGGGAATCCAATCGATTTCGAAAAATACGTTGGAGCAACAGCGCGAAATCGGGACATCCAACGTGTGTTCCAGGAGCTCTCGACTTTCTCCAACCTCACTGTCGCTGAAAACCTGGCGCTTACCTCTGAGGGCGGCAGCCAAGGATCGCGACGCGACATGGTGAGGCGGGCTCAAGAGCGGTTGCAGGTTTTCCCGGGCAACAAGATTGATGTTGGGGCCGAGGTCTCGGGACTGTCGATTGCCGAACGCCAGATGATCGAGATCGCACGGGCGATGACTGAGACAGGAACACGGCTTGTCATCCTCGACGAACCCACTTCTGCGCTCTCGTCCCACGAGGCGGATCAACTGGCAGATCTTGTGACCCGCAAGGCGGCCGAGGGCGTATCGATCATCTACGTCACCCACAAGCTGGAGGAAGCGATACGCCTGGCGCACCGCGTCGTTGTCCTGCGCGACGGCAAGCTGCACTTTGACGGCGACGGACGAAACCTGACACATGACGAGTTACTGTCGTTGCTAGGAGCGACAGTGGAGCACGGCGCGCCGGTAGGCCCGCGGTCAAGCGACACGAACTCAAAAGACCTTCTGACCGTCCAAGCACTATCTTCAGCCCGTCTTCGTGACGTCGCCATGCGTGTTGGTGCCGGCGAGATTGTCGGGATTGCCGGTCTGGAAGGCGCTGGTCAGCGCGAGTTGTTGCAGGCGATTTTCTCCGCTCGCAAACGAAGTCAGGGCGCCGTCTCTTCGAGCAGTGATATCGCCTATGTCAGCGGCGACCGGAAGCGAGAAGGTCTGCTTCCACTATGGAACGTGCATGACAACGTTGCCATATCCGCGGCACCAAGGCTGTCTTATGCGGGACTGGTCGATTTCGCGGCTTTGAAAACGTCTGCTCAAAAGTGGCTGATGGAACTCGGTCTGGCGCACCGGGCGCAGTCTCCCATCACCAGCCTCAGCGGCGGCAACCAGCAGCGCGCGCTTCTTGGACGCGCGCTCGCGAGCGAGGCGCCACTGCTGCTGTTGGACGATCCCACCCGCGGGGTCGATGCCAGCGCAAAGGCTTCAATCTACGAGATCCTCGACAAACTCAAGGAGAAGGGGCGAAGCGCCATACTTTATTCGACGGAGGTGGCCGAGTTCCAAAAATGCGACCGAGTATATGTCATGGCGCGCGGGCATATCGTGGCTGAATTCGACGGGATGGAAGCGACGGAAGAACGTATCGTCCAAGCATCGTTTCTTCGCCCCGGTATCCCCTCGACGGCAAACGCGACCGTGGAAGTCGACACTCCTGCCAAGGCGTCTCTGACACAGCTCCTTGCCTGGCGCTCGCTGCCTGCTGCCATTTTGATGCTCACGATGTTTGTCCTCGCCGTCTGGCAGCAGCCAAACGTCCTCAGCACATTCGGGCTGGAGCTTCTCCTTCAGGCGTCGTTGCCGCTGGCTTTCGCCGTAATCGCTCAGATGCTGTTCCTTCTTGGCGGCGACATCGACCTCGGGTTGGGTTTCGCCATCGGCCTCGTCAATGTTCTCGCTGCGACTTATCTGGCGGATGAGCCGGCGATCGGCGTCCTTACGATCGGTTTGGTTGTCGGCGGGTACGTCATTTTGGCGCTAATCGTCGAGCTTCTTGGTGTGTCTTCCGTGGTTGCCACCCTGGGCGCTTCGTTCGTATGGCTTGGGATTGGCCTCATCGTCCGTGAAACTCCTGGCGGACAATCGCCGGGATGGCTGACGGCCATTGCAAACCTCAAGCTGTGGCCGCTTCCGCTGGCCTGCTATGTGTTGGTTGCCGTGGCACTCGTCGGCCTCTGGATCTGCCGCGGTTGGGGCTACAGCATCCGACTGCGTGCACTCGGCCACAACCGGCGCACCTTTGTTGCGTTGGGTTTCTCGGCGCTAGCCGGTCGAGTGACGATCTATTCGCTTGCGGGCGTGTTTGCGGTGCTTTCGGGACTTCTGCTGACGGCAACGACAGGTGCCGGAAACGTCCACGTTGCATCGAGCTTCACTTTGGCAACCGTAGCAGCCGTAGTTGTCGGCGGCGCAAGTTTCTCCGGCGGGATCGTCTCTCCGATCGGTGCGGTGATGGCCATCATCGGTATTTCGCTCGTCGCAACCAATCTGACCTTCCTTGGGATTAGCTCAGAATACTCCACCGCCATAGGTGGACTGATCTTGATCCTTGCCCTCAGTTTCCGTTCGCTCGCGAGGTCGATCGAGCCATGACCCCACAAACGACGTCTTCCATTACCGAAACGACCTTGCCGGAGGACGGCACCTCGCAGGCGACCTGGCGCCATGTTTTCAAGCGCCCATGGATGGGGGCGCTGATCGCAGCCCTCATCCTTTGGTTGGTCGCCGGCTATGCCACAGGAACGCTATCCCTTTCCTTCCTTCTTGCGAATGCGACGATTGCAGGTTTCTTGGCGCTTGCAGGCACGGCTCAGATGATCGTTATCGCAAGCGGACCAGGCAATTTTGACCTTTCTCTGCCGTTCATTATCACCTTTGGCGCCTACGTCATGTCGGCCGGCATCGTCGGAGACGGCAATGTTATCGGCTCACTGGCCCTTACGCTTTTGGTTGGAGGTCTTGCGGGAGCGGTGAATACCGTCTTGATCGTCCGGCTGCGCATTCCTGCAATCGTGGCGACACTTGCTTCCGGCTACATCATATACAGCTTCATCGTTGCGATCCAGAGCGCGGGCTTCAGTCGAATAGGGGGGCTTTTCGAGGCTTCGCTGCGAATGCGTGTCTGGGGGGGTTCCGGGGCGCTCGCAATTTCTATCGTGACGCTGCTGGTGGTGGCGGTGCTGCTTTCACGAACGGTGTTTGGATTGCAGGTTCACGCGCTCGGGCAAAATGGCGAAGCGGCGCGCCTGGCGGGCGTCAAGAGGGGTTGGTTGATCCTGGGCGCGTTCGTTCTTTCGGGCGTGCTGGCGGCTTGGCTGGGCGTCCTACTGACGACGTACCAAGGTGGCGTCTCCGCTGACGTTGGCCGCAGCTACTTGCTGGGATCGGTTGCGGCGGTCGTAGTCGGCGGGACCCGGATCACCGGTGGAGTGACGTCCGTTTTTGGAACGGCCACAGGAGCGCTGGTGCTTACGCTGGCTCAATCCGATCTGATCCTTCTGCAATTCAGCATTGGTGCGCAATACGTGATCCAGGGATTGATCGTCCTGGTGACGGTCTGCCTCGTGGCCGTTCGCTCGCCCGAGCGCAGGTAGGTCGAAGATCGAGACACAACAGTCATTAAGGAGGAGAAAATGACGAATAACACCTTCAAAAGGCGGTCCATTCTGGCCGGAGGGCTGCTGCTTGTGGCCACACTTGCCACAGGCACCGTGCAGGCAAAAGACAAGTTTACCATCGGCGTCGCTATGCCATTCCAGGGCAACAGTTGGCAAAAGGGTTTTCTCGCTGCGGCCCAGTGGGCGGCGGGTGAGCTCAGCGCTAAGGGCAAGACAGTCGAGCTGGCTGTCGTCGACGCCGCCGGCGACCCCCAGACGCAAATTCAACAGATCAACAACATGACGCTGCAGGGCGTCGACTTCATCATCCTGGAACCCTTGTCCGATACTGCACTGAACGGAGCGATCGACAACGCCGTCAGCGCGGGCATACCTGTGCTCACAACCGCTCTCGGCTCCGTCACGAATGCCAAGGCGATCGATCTCCAGTTCGACTACAACGAACTTGGCCAGAAATACGTCAGCTACATCGCCGAGCGGACAGGTGGTAAGGGTAACGCCTTGAACATTCGCGGGCTTGCCGGAAATGCCGCCGAACAGGCAATCCAGGACGCATATATTCGCGCACTAGCGAAATATCCGGACATCAAGATCGTTTCAGAAGTCTACGGTGACTGGAACCAGTCCGTCGCACAGCAACGCGTTGCAGCCATTCTCCCATCCCTGCCGAAGGTCGACATCATCTTCTCCCAGGGTGTTGCAGCATTCGGAGCCGGACAGGCGTTTCTGGCGGACGGCCGCGCCGTGCCGTTGCAGGTGTATGGCTTTGACGGAACGGACGTAAACCTGCTGATCGACCTCAATGCTAAGTCTGGGTATGAGTCCGTGGCCATCAATGTTGACCCCGGCATCGGCAGCCTGGCCGTGAACGTGGCCTATGCCAAATTGAGCGGCGTCGAGGTGCCCATGAAGATGGTCGCACCTATTCCCACCATCGGTCTGCAGGAACTCAAGACGAGCTACAAAGGCATGGCCGATAGCGACATCGTGTGGGTGAAGTACGCCTATGACTGGACGCTGAAAAACGTTGTAAGCGCCAAGTAGAAGTCGGCAAGCCCGACTTCGGTCGGGCCCCACCATCATCAAGAATTAGCGCGCCGTAGCCCTCGGCTATAAGCATCGGGAAGTAGGAATGTTTGAGCATTACGAGATCGTGGAAAAAGCATTTGGTGATATGGTGGCGCCGATCTTTCCGCCCGAAGAATTGTTCAGCCAGGGACTTTTCACCGAAGGGCCGGCCTACTTCCCCGCTGGGCGGTATCTGCTCTTCACGGATATTCCGAACGACCGGATCTTGCGGCTGGACGAAACGGACGGATCGATAAGCGTATTCCGGCAGGACTGCGGTCATCCAAACGGACAGACGGTTGATCTGCAGAGCCGCCTTTTGAGCTGCGAGCACCGCTATCGGCGGGTAAGCCGAACGGAGCACGACGGGACGATCACAACGATTGCGGACAGCTGGCGTGGAAAAAAACTGAACTCTCCGAATGACGCGGTCGTGACATCTGACGGAGCCGTTTGGTTTACAGACCCGACCTACGGGATCCTTCACGACCTCGACGGCATCAAGGCGGATCCCGAAATCGACGGTTGTCACGTTTATCGTGTCGATCCGGCGACAGGTGAAGTCGAGGCAAAGATCACCGATATGGTGATGCCCAATGGTCTGGCCTTCTCGAAAGACGAAAAGACCCTTTATGTCGTCGATAGCGGCAAAAGCCATTTCGAAGATGGCCCGGCGCACCTGCGCGCCTTCGATGTCGGCCCGGACAACCGCCTCAGCGGCGGTGGCGTACTTGCCGACTGTGCAGTCGGAATTTTCGATGGTCTGAGACTTGATAGCGACGACAATATTTGGATCACCGCTGGAGACGGTGTCCACTGTTACAACGACAGCGGCGCCCTGCTTGGTAAAATCAAGCTCGGAAAGATTGCGGCAAATCTGACCTTCGCAGGGTCGCGCCGCAATCTGATGTACATCTGCGCTACGAATGCGCTCTACCGTGTCCGATTGAAGGTGAATGGCCTCCCACGATAAGGGCGGGCGGCGGGCGCGTGAGTTAGTGGATGGTCGAACTCGACACGGGAGCATAGGGCGACACCCGCTGGCCGCAGTAACGGAGCCAGTAAAGCAGGATCGGGGACGATGCCGATGCAACACCTCATGCTGAAGATCGACCCCAAGAAGCTGCTCTATCTTGCCACGATCATTGAACACGGGAGCCTAAAAAGAGCCGCCCGCGCCTTGAAGGTTACTCAGCCGGCACTCTCCGGCTCCATGAGCCGGCTCGAAAGCAAGCTTGGGATTCGCGCTTTTGAGCGGACCCCCAAGGGTATCATCCCGACAGCGCTCGGCGAGATCCTCTATTGCCATGCACGGCTCATTCGAGATGAAATCGGATTGGCGGAGCGCGCCTTGCTCAACGCATGGGGAGGGACCCCCGCTGCTGTTAGACTGGGAAGCCTGCCGAGCCTGGCGACCACAGTCATGCCCCTGGCGCTGCAAAAGTGGGGACAGGCTCACCCCGACCGTGAACTGCAGATCGTCGAAAGCCCTCAGATCGATTTGCTGGTCGGCCTTTTGCGACGGGAGTTCGACTTCGTGATTGGCTTCACGGAATGTTACGACCTCGAGGAGGGCTTGCGACAACGTGTGTTGTTTCGGGATAAGCTCTTGGTCATTGCACGAAAAGGTCACCCGCTTGAGGGAAAGCAGGATGTCGATTGGTCCACTCTGGTCAACTTTCCGTGGGTATTTCCTACCGCTCGTCGCCCGCACGCAGTTCTCAGCGCGGCGTTAAAAGCCGAAAACATACCGCCACCGGAAAATGTTACAGTGTGCGGTTCCGTAATCCTATTGAAGGCGGTCGTCGCAAATAGCGATCATCTGGCGGTTCTGCCGGTACATGCCGTAAATGACGAACTCGCCGAAAGTCGCTTGTGCAATATCCAGATAGATGCGGCAGCGCTGGATCGGAATATCGCCCTCTACTTCAGGCAAGGGCATCAGATGGACGATGCCTGTCGGGACCTCATCTCGATTATCGAGAAAGTTGGGCAGGAGATCTGTCAGAGAGGTTTGGCCACCCCCTCTCACGACCTCAGGGCGACGTGAGGGAAGGCCGGCGACTTGGCAGACGCAACATCGACGCGCTCTTGCGCACGAATGATGGGCTTCCCGAGCGGGAAGCCCATCATATTCTCACTCGCCGAGGGTGATCCCGAGATCGCGGATCAATGGCTGCCAAACAGCCTTGTCGTCGTGCCAGCGCTTTTCAAACGATGCGGGGTCGCTTGGCGGCATGCCCAAGCCCAACTGCTCGTAGCGAGATTTCACGGATGGATCCTGAAGCGCAATCGTCAACGCATCGCTCAGGCGACCGACCACCTCATCAGGGGTGTCATGCGGCACGACCATGGCCTGCCAAGCGACAGCCGAAAACCCGGGAAGTGCCTTCTCCCCGAAGGTGGGAACATCGGGAAGCGCAGAGAGGCGAGAGGCGGAAAATATCGCGAGCGGCCGCAGGTCCCCCGAACGGATCATCTCCCGTGCAGTTGTGTAGTCGATGACGATGGCCGGGACCACACCGGCAAGCGCGTCGTTCAGCGCAGGCGCCATGCCTCGGTAGGCTACATGTTCGAGTTTGACGCCGGCTTCGCGCGCCATCCGCTCCATCGCAAGATGCAGGGGTGTCCCGATCCCCGGGCTGGCGTAGGCGATCGGGTCCGAAGCTGTCTTGGCCTGGGCGAGGAATTCCTCGACGGTCTTGAACGGCTGGTCCTTTCCTACCGCCAGCAGGAAGTTCACCTCAGCGTAGACGCCGACCGGCCGAAAATCCTTGTCCGGATCATACTGCAGTGTGCGGTAGGCCACGGGATTGATGACGAGTGTGCCGTTGTCCACCGACATCACCGTCAGGCCGTCCGGTTTCGACTTGGCCAGAGCAGCGGCCGCGATAGAACTGCCCGCTCCGGGGCGGTTGTCAACGATGATGGTCTGGTCGAGCTTTTTGGAAATTGGCGCGGCAAGGAGCCGCGCAATGGCATCCGTCGAGCCGCCTGGCGGATAACCAACCAGCCAGCGTATTTGCCCGCCGTCTGCGAAACTCGGCAAGGCGGACATTGCCACCGATCCGAGAGCCAACGCGGCCGCAAACAGTCGTCGCCTTGTCATCTGCAGTACGTTCATTTGTTCCTCCCTTAGAACAGTCATGGGATTAAAGATGCACCGGAAGTATCCTTGGCTCCTCTTCTCGCCGAAGGACGATAGCTGCCGGGTTGAGCGAGCGGGCTTTTGGGTCCGCTCCACCGAATTGCATGAAAAGCAACGTCATCCCGCATGCCGTCGCAATGCGACAGAAGGCGACGTTACGCGAAGCTGTTGCCCAGCGAGCCGATGCCAGAAATAGTGATCTCTACGCGATCACCTGCTTTGAGGAAGCGAGGCGGCGTGAATCCGATACCCACGCCCGCCGGCGTACCGGTGGCGATGATGTCGCCGGGCTGCAGCGTCAGTCCTGCGGAGATAGCAGCGATCAATTGCGGGATCTTGAAGATCAGATCGCTGGTATTTGCTTTCTGCCGGGCTTCACCGTTCACGGTGCACTCGATGTCCAGGTTGGCGCCGTCGATTTCATCGGCGGTGACAATCCATGGACCCATTGGACAAAACGTGTCGAGCCCCTTGCCGGCGAGCCACTGCTTATGGTTGCGCTGACGGTCGCGGGCGGTAACGTCATTGACGATGGTGTATCCCCAGACGTGCCGCATAGCATCGGCTTCCGCGATGTTGCGGCCGGGCTGGCCGATAACGATGGCCAGCTCCGCCTCATAGTCGACGGCTTGGGTTGCTTCAGGGTGCATTTCGACGACATCGTCAGGACCAATGACGGTGCTGGGAGGCTTCGAAAAGATCGCGGGGTATGAATCTATCTCCTGTCCCTTCACTGCGCCCGCCTCAAAGCCGCTGCCCGCAAACTCCTTCGCATGTTCGAAGTAATTCTTACCCACGCAGAAGATGTTCCGCTCAGGCACGATCGGGGCCAGGAGCTTGACGTCCGAAAGAGGCAGCCCCGGGTTTGATCCTGCCTTGAAGGTGAACCCGGATGCGCTGAAACGGATAAGATCCGCCATGTTATTCAAGTGGGAATCGAGCGGTTGAACGGTACCCGCAGCGTCGTCCACGACGCCGAGCATTACCTTTCCGTTGTTAGAGAATCTGGCGACTTTCATTTCATGCCCTTTTGATAGGATAGGTCAATGCCGACCTGATTGCCTCAGGGCGGCATCCGGAGTGTGGTCGGGGTCAGAACTGCGGAAGGCGAATGGCCAGAAGCAGCGCTTCTTCCGTTGCGGCGATCTCAGCGGGCACATCGGTCGGCAAGAGCTCGATGGCGGTCTGCGGACCGTAGGTCTTTCCGTCCACCGTGATTTGGCCTTCGCTGAGGAACAGAACCTCGATTGCGGTTCTGGTTCCCGTGACGAACGTCGCGCCGGCCTCGATCTTGATGAAGCCAAGGCGCATTTCGCGCTCGGTGAAAACGCCAAGCGTCTTCGTCGAAACGCCGGGCGTTGCCGATTTCACCCACGGGCTCGATTCCGGGTACATCATCACGACGTCGTCGTAGCGGGGCTCGGCGAACTCAAGCTTCTTGCCCGTTGCCTCTTCCACGCACGCGGCCGAACCGTCCTTGTTGTGCTTGTTTCCCTTCTCGTCATACCAGGTGAACACGCCGTTCTTGAACTCGCCCTTCTTCTTGAGCGCTTCATTGGCTGCCTCGCGACGGGCGACACTGAGAAAGCCTTCGCCACTGGCGCCGCCAAACTGGATGACCATCATTTCAAGACCTTCGGGCCGATCCTGAGGGCCATAGTGCACGCTCTCCGGGAAGTAGGCTACGGTGCCCTCTTTCATGACCTTGTGAGGCGAAACGGGGTAGCTGCCTTTGAGGACGTAGCGGACCTGGTCGAAGTTGTGACGATGGCGCGGCGTTCCCCAGCCGCCGGAGCCGGTACGCCCAACGTTCAACAGGTAGTTGTTCGGAGAGTCGTCGTCGCCCGTCAGCAAAAATTTTTGGTCCAGCTTGCCGTCCCGCATACTGCCGACGCTTCCGCCCTCGGCCTTGGCTGCTTCTGAGATGCGCATATCATCCTCCTCGGTTCGCGAAATCAGGTTCCCCTACTTTTAGGAGACGCAGCCCGCGGCGGGAATATGCCGATTTCCGAGGGTATAACTTATCTTATCACCTCGCGAGTTCTGCCGCTTATGCAGGTTGATTCCACATACCCGCCGCTTCAAATTTGGTTGGTATCGAAAATCACAGCATTGCTCCGCACCCCGCGAGCACATCTTAAAATTGCAAAAACGACGGATGGGAGGCATTCGGCGTTGGAGTGGAGGTCCCTCATGTCAGAGCAGAGCGAAAGCTCCCCGAACCCGTTGGTCGCCAAAATGGCGGCCGGTAATCTCACAGTTGGTATGATCGTGCGTCTTGTTCGTGGCGTCGAGATCGTGGCCATCGCCAAGACGGCGGGGTTCGACTGTCTTTTCTTGGATCTGGAGCACAATAGCTTCTCGCTAGAGACGATCAGTCAGATCTGCATCGCGAGTAATCTGGCGGGGATTACTCCCCTTGTGCGTGTCGTCGATATCGCGCACGCATCGATCACTCGAGCGCTCGAATGCGGCGCCATGGGCGTGATCGCTCCTCAGGTGGAATCCGCCAAAGATGCTGCGGCCGTGGTTCAAGCCGCCAAGTTTCCCCCGCTCGGTCATCGCTCGATCGCACCGTGCCTACCGTTGCTTGAGTTTCGCCCGACGCCAGCAATTGAAGCCATGCGACGCATCAATGCGGCAACGATGGTTGTGATCATGGTGGAATCGTTGGCGGCCCTGGATGCGATTGACGAGATCGCTGCGGTTGAGGGTGTCGATATGCTTCTCGTGGGCGCCAACGATCTGTGCAACGCGCTCGGGCTTCCCGGGCAGATCGAACATCCGACGGTTCGCGCCGCCTTCGCGCGTGTTGCAGATGCCTGCAAGGCGAACGGAATCTACCTTGGCGTCGGTGGACTTGGCGCAAATCCCGAGCTTGCCAAGGAAATGATCTCACTTGGAGCCCGCTACGCGACTGCGGGAGCCGACGTAACCTTCTTCACCAATGCGGCCATGGCGCACGCAAGGAAATTCCAATGACCAAAACTACCGACGAGCTTGAACAACCGGTTGTTCGAGCGTCTACCCAAACCGAAGACACTTTCGTCCACACCCCCCAGGACTCCGGGGTTCCGGGTTGGGCTCGCGATTTCAGCGTCGCTGATCGGGTTGTTCTCATAACAGGTGCCGGGCAGGGGATCGGACGAGAACTTGCTCGGCAGTTCGCGGCCGCCGGCGCTAAGCCCGTCGTCGCAGATCTCAATCTCGCAAATGCCCAGCAAGTCCGCGACGAGATCATTGCAAGCGGAGGAAATGCCAGCGCGCTTCGGGTTGATATCGCTGATGCCGGGTCTGTCGATACCTTGGTTAAGTCTGTCATGGCCGAACATGGTCGGATCGACGTGTTGATAAACAATGCAGCAATGTTTGCGACGCTTGAGAAGCGTCATTTCGAAAAGATCCCGCTGGACGAATGGGATCGCGTCATCCGTGTCAACGTAACGGGACCTTTTCTGTGCGCTCGCGCCGTGGCGCCATTGATGCGGGCGGCCGGCTGGGGACGGATCATCAATGTTTCATCCGATGCCGTTCCAAAAGGTGTCCGAAACTACCTCCACTACGTCACCTCGAAATCCGCAATCATCGGCATGACGAACGCGATGGCGCGTGAGTTGGGTCCCGATGGCATAAACGTAAACTGCATTAGGCCAGGCCCGGTCGCAACGGAAGTAGAACGCGCCGTCAATCCGACACTCGACCTCAGGCGTCTGCAACTGTCGCAGCAATGTATCCAGAGAGGGATGGTTCACACCGATCTCGTCGGCTTGATGATCTTTCTTGCGAGCCCCGCTGCAGGTTTCATCACCGGCCAAACGATAGCCTGCGACGGCGGCTACACTCACAGCAGCTAAGGACACCCAGACCATGCGCGAATACACCAGGCTGTTCATCGACGGCGAGTGGGTTCAACCCTTCGTATCGAGGGTCGTGGAACTTTCAGATCCGTCGACCGACACTCCTTTCGCACGGGTCGCGATGGGCGGAGCGGTGGACGTAGACCGAGCCGTTGCGGCCGCGCGACGCGCCTTCACGACCTTTTCTCAGACAACGGTTGCCGAGCGCCTCGCCCTGTTTGACCGGATCATCGCCGCATACGAAGCGAGAATGGACCAACTTTCGGCCGTCATCGCGGAGGAAATGGGATGCCCGGTAAGTGCGCGCGTGCAGGTCGCGGGGCCGCTCACGCATTTTCGTCAGGCCCGGAAGGTTCTTGAGAGCTACCATTTTGAAACCCGTATCGGCGACACGATTATTCGGCGCGAGCCGATTGGCGTGTGCGGGCTCGTGTCGCCGTGGAACTGGCCGATCCAGACGTTGACTGTGAAGATCGCCTACGCGCTCGCCGCTGGCTGCACAGTGGTCTGCAAGCCGAGCCAGGTCACGCCGATAAGCGCCATTTTGCTGACCGAGATTCTTGAGGCGGCCGAGGTCCCGAAGGGCGTTGTCAACCTTGTCGTAGGCGAGGGGGCCACTGTCGGCGAGGCTATTGCCGCCCATCCGGAGGTGGATCTAATTTCATTTACCGGTTCAACGGGTGCGGGCGCACGCGTTGGCGCCGTCGCAGCACAATCGATCAAACGGGTATCCTTGGAACTTGGCGGAAAGTCCGCGAACATCGTCTTGCCAGACGCGGACATCGCAGCTGCCGCACGGTGGAATGTGCAGCGCTGCTTCTTTAACACCGGCCAATCCTGCCATGCCCCGAGCCGGTTCTTGATCCCCCGCGAAAAGCTGGGCGAAGCGTTGACCGCGATGCAAGAGGAGGTCGAAGAGATCCGCATCGGTGATCCTCGTAACCCGACGACGACCATGGGGCCGATGGTAAACCGGGCTCAGTTTGACCGCGTTCAGCGCTATATCGAGATCGGACTTGAGGAGGGCGCGACGCTTGTTTGCGGCGGACCGGGGCTACCTGACGGTCTTAATAGAGGTGCGTTCGTGCGGCCCACGATCTTCTCGGATGTGGCACCCGAAATGACGATCGCCCGAGAGGAAATATTCGGCCCGGTCCTCGCTGTGATCGCCTATGACGACGAAGAGGAGGCAATTGCGATCGCTAACGAAGGTCCCTTCGGATTGGCTGGCTACGTCTTCTCTGGTGACCCCGAAAAGGGATACGAGGTCGGAAACCGACTGCGCGCCGGACGCGTTTTCTATAACGGCGCGGCAGGCGATCCCGCTTCTCCGATGGGAGGATACAAGCAGTCCGGCAACGGTCGTGAGATGGGGATCTTCGGCCTGGAAGAATATCTCGAGGTAAAGGCAGTATTCGGTCTCAAGGAGCGGGCACAGGAGTTGCTGCCTCTGTCCCCGTGACATTGTCTTCAGGCGGCGCGCTGGTCTCGAGCGCCGCCCTCTCTCTTTCCCTGGCGGACAGCTCTTGTCCAACGGAGCCGACGAGCGAAACAAGCTCCCGGCTTGGTTCATCGAGCTGATAGCCCTCACGGAAGAAGACCGCAATGTTGCGGTCAAGGGCCGGATCGGTGACATCCAGTCGGCAGAGGCGTCCCTCATCCAAGTCGACGCGCACGGCGTGAGCGGGAAGTACAGCCAGATGATCGCCATTGACCACAAGGGACTTTAGCAGTGTGACCGAGCCGCAAACGGTCATCTGTTCCGGCGGTGCGACGTTGGCTCTTTTCAATGCCGCATCAAGGATGACATGCGACCGTCGGGCCGTTGGACACACCCACGGATAGGTTACGAGCACTTCCCATTGCAAATTGCGTTCAAACGCCAATGGGTGCCCAGTGCGAGCAATGACGCAGAGCTTGTCCCGGAAAAGCACGCGCTGGCGAAGCCCGTTTTCGAGGTCGTAGCACTCCGTAAAGCCGAAAACGAAATCGAATTCCCTGCGCAGTAGACCTGTGAGCAAGTCGATTTGTGGAACCTCGACGATCTCGAGCTCTCGCTCCCGGTATCTGTCCCGCCATCGACTGAGAGCGATGGGCATTATCGAACTGGCCAGGCTCGGAAGACTGCCCACTCGGATGATGCCCGGGTTCCCGCCTTGCGCGCTTACCAAGGCACGGGCGGCAAGACTGATCTCGTCACGGATCAGCCGCGCATGGCAGTACAGGATCTCACCTGTGGCGGTTGGTACGACGCCGGTCGGGCTCCGCTCAAGAACTCGCATCCCAAGTTCTTCTTCAAGCCGGTTCATCGACGTGGTGAGGGCCGGCTGCGACATATCCAGCGCTTTGGCAGCACTCTTAAGGCTGCCATGCTCAATGATCGTTGCGAGGTAGAGAATTTTCTTGGGATCGATCCTCATGCCGGCCAAACAAACCTCCTCAAATTCAGTCAGAACACGATCGGTACCGCAAGGCTTTGCGGCATAACCGACCCGCCCGCCGTTGCGCATCTCACACTACTCTCAACACCATCGTCCAGGAAGAGAGGGATAAGACTATGTTATACCCTTTGGTCGCTTGCGGTGGTCTTGTGTGGCGCCGGGCAGGAGTGTCGAATAAAGTTTTGCTCAAGAGATGCCGTGTGGAGGCGGCGTTCAACTTGGGAGGAAACCATGAATATCAGCCGTAGAAATTTTCTCATCGCGACCTCTGCGGGAGCGGCACTGAGCTTGCCGCTTGCGCGCTCAGTGTTCGCGCAGGACAACTATCCGAGCCATCCCGTCAGTTTCATTATCGGCAACTCGCCGGGTGGAGATGATGACACGCTCAGCCGCTTCATCGCGGAGCAGATTCGCGCCGATCTCGGGCAAACGATCGTTGTCGACAATCGTGGCGGTGGTGCGACCACCGTTGCGGGCAATCTCGTAGCCTCTTCTGATCCCGATGGATACCGCCTTCTCTGCCTGACCACGTCGGGTATCGTGCAGACAGTATTGCGCGACAACCTCCCCTACAACCTCGACAATTTTGCGCCAGTCGTCGGCATTGGCGGATATCCCATGGCTTTGGTCGTTTCCGGGCAGTCCGACATCAAAACGATGGACGACTTGATCAAGGTCGCAAAATCCGCCGACGGGATAGCATTCGGTAGCGCGGGCGCAGGAACCCTCGCACACCTCACCGCCGTACGCTTTCTCAAGGAGATCGGCGGCAACGGCGTTCACGTCGCCTACAAAAACAATCCCGAAGGATTGCAGGCACTCGGCGGGGGCTTCATACAAATGATGTTTCCCTCAGCACGCGAAGCGGCAACACTTTCCGCGAATGGGCTTCTGCGCGTCCTGGCGGTCACATCGCCGGAACGAACATCAAATCTGCCAGACGTTGCCACCATGCGAGAACTCGGTCATCCGGATATCGACAGCATGCTGTGGTACGGATACATGGCCCCGAAAGGGACGCCGGAGCCGATCGTAAAACGTCTGTCGGATGCGATTTCCAAGGGCGTTCAGAGTGACGCGTTTCGCCAGAAATTTGGGCCGCTCGCGTTCCAGGAGCAATTGCTAACCGGCGGAGAGCTGCGAGAATTCATGACGACGCAGGCCCGGCGTTGGCAGGCGGTGATCGAGGAAAACAACGTCAAGTTCACCGATTGAATAAGATCGCCCGGTTCCCCAGGCAAAGTGTTGCTGGGGGACCCGCACCCAGTGGCTTGAGGCGAAGAAGCCTCAGAAGGATATTCAATGAAGCGCTACCAGATGTTTGTCGCCGGCGACTTTGTCGATCCGGTGGACGGCGAGTTCTTGGCAACGGCAGATCCCTATCGCGGGGACGCGTGGGCAGAAATCCCGCGCGCAAAATCACATGACGTCGATCGCGCCGTACGCAGCGCGCGTGACGCTATGACAACGGGCCACTGGTCGGGATTCACGGCGACACAGCGCGGGAAGTTCCTGAACGCGATTGCAGATCTGATTGAGAAGAATCGAGATCATCTGGCGGAGATCGAGAC
The DNA here is from genome assembly GCF_014852185.1 of Ensifer sp. ENS07. NCBI lineage: Bacteria > Pseudomonadati > Pseudomonadota > Alphaproteobacteria > Hyphomicrobiales > Rhizobiaceae > Ensifer > Ensifer sp. ENS07. The sequence continues at coordinate 119,795 of NZ_JACVBE010000007.1, forward strand.
CCGTGACAACGGGAAGCTCCTGCGCGAAACGCGCGGCCAACTCGGCGCAATCGCAGAATGCTGGCGCTACTATGGCGGCTTGGCCGACAAGATCGAAGGGCACTCAATTCCGATCGAGAAGCCTGACGCGCTAGCCTTTACGACCCGTGAGCCAATTGGCGTGGTCGCGGCCCTGACGGCCTGGAACTCTCCGTTGTGGTTTGCGGCCATCAAATGCGCGCCGGCGATGGCTGCGGGTTGTGCCGTGGTGGTCAAGCCCTCGGAGTTCGCTTCGGCAAGCACGCTGGAATTTGCTGCCCTGGTCAAAGAGGCCGGTTTACCTTCCGGTGTCTTCAACGTTGTCACAGGCCTGGGCCACGAAGCGGGCTCGGCCCTGGTAGAACATCCCGACGTGGCAAAGATCACATTCACCGGCTCCGATGTAACTGGTGCGAAGGTTTATGAAACGGCGGCGCGAACGATGAAACGCGTATCGCTTGAACTTGGCGGAAAGTCGCCGAACATCGTGTTTGCGGACGCGAACCTGGAGCTTGCCGCGGCAGGCGCGGTTTCAGGAATCTTTGGCGCATCCGGCCAAATGTGCACGGCAGGCTCACGCTTGTTGGTGCAAAGATCCATTCTTGAAGAGTTCACCGATCGGTTGCTGAGGCTCGCTCGCAACATTCGGCTGGGCGATCCTATGGATCCTGAAACGGATGTTGGGCCAATTGCCACTCCTCCTCAGTTTCAAAAGGTCATCGATTACCTAGGTGTTGCGCGAGCCGACGGGGCGCGATGCATCTTGGGGGGAAAACCGGCGCAGGGTCCTGGCCTCACCGGTGGTCAGTTCGTCGAGCCCACGGTTTTTGCTGACGTTACGAACCAGATGCGTATCGCGCAGGAAGAGGTGTTCGGCCCAATTCTGTCCATTATTGCTTTCGACACAGAAGATGAGGCAATCCGGATAGCGAATGAAATCGACTACGGCCTCGTTGCCGGCGTTTGGACTACCAACATGGGTCGAGCGGTTCGGATGTCGAAAGCACTGCATGTCGGCACCGTCTGGGTCAATACGTACCGCGCCTACAGCTACATGGTTCCCTTCGGCGGCATGAAGAGATCTGGCCTAGGCCGGGAAAGCGGCATCGAGGCTGTAAACGAATATCTTGAAACCAAGAGCGTGATTATCTCGGTCGCGGAGGAGGCGCCCGTCAATCCGTTCATCATGCGATAGTGAGTAGATCCGACTAACGCTTCTTCCGCTTGCCTACGGCAGGGAGGCCGTACCATGAACGTACCAAACATCACCGGCGGCATGCGGCGGCTCGCAGGCCGCCGGATTATCGTAACAGGCGCCGCCTCAGGGATCGGCAAGGCGACCGCGGAACTCTTCGCAGCAGAGGGGGCCGCTGTCGCGTGCCTGGATCGCAACGCTGCTGCGGCTGCTGACGTTGCAAACGCGATCGGCGGCTACGCGATCGGGGCGGACATCACCGACGAAGGCGACGTCGCAAGGGTCGCCAATCTCATCCATGACAAACTCAACGGCATAGACGGCCTCGTAAATGCGGCCGGAATCATGGCGACTGGCTCCGTCCAGGAGATGCCCAGCGCGCTTTGGCGCCAGATCATTGATGTCAACCTGATTGGGACATACCTCGTTACGAAGAGCTGTGTACCTTTCTTGACGCGCAACCAGGCGAGCACGATCGTCAACATCGCTTCAGCCCAGGGCCTGCTGCCGAACGTTGCCAATCATACTGCCTATGCTGCGTCGAAAGGCGGAGTGGTCAACCTCAGTCGCGCGCTCGCCGCCGAGCTTTCCCCACAGATCAGGGTCAATGCTGTCTGTCCGGGCATGGTCGATACACCCATGGCTGTCGGCAACGGAGGAAATGCAGCAAACTATGCGATGAAGCGCGTCGCTCGGCCAGATGAAATCGCGAGCGCGATTCTGTTCCTTACGAGCCAGGAATCCTCGTATGTCACCGGAGCTGCGCTCGCGGTCGACGGTGGACGATCTTTCCACTGACTTGCAGTCTACAGGTGAGGCAAAAGACAAATGAGCAAACAAGTGAACGCCAAAGATATCGCGAGCGGAGTCATCCTGCTGCTGGTAACGGCGATCGGCATCTACATCAATCTTGACTATCCATTAGGCACCGCGAGCCGAATGGGTCCCGGTTACATGCCGCTTGTCGTGATTGTGGCACTCGGCGTGTTGGGCACGGGTGTACTCCTTGCGGGGTTCTATGGCTCTCCGGAGCGACTGGAAAAATGGGCTTGGCGCGAAGTAGGCTTGATCCTGGCGGCGCTATCGATCTTTGGAGCGATGCTTGAGGACATCGGTCTGGCTGCCGCAACCGTAACGCTCGTCGTGATTAGCGGATTGGCAGACCGAACGCAGACGCCGAAGGGCATCGCGGCGCTGGCGGTCGTTCTCGTGGCAATCTGCTGGCTTGTCTTTACCTGGGGGTTGCAGATCAGCGTTCCATTCCTCCCCCCGTTCCTGACCAATTCCTGAGGTCCAAACAGATGCTTGATAATCTCGCACTCGGGCTCTCAGTAGCCTTCACCTTCCAAAACCTAGCGTTCTCGTTTGTCGGTTGCATCATTGGCACGGCGATTGGCGTTCTGCCGGGCGTCGGCCCGGTGGCAACGATCTCCTTGTTGCTTCCGCTGACATTTGGCCTCGATCCGATCACATCCATGATCATGCTCGCCGGCATTTATTATGGGGCGCAGTACGGCGGTTCAACGTCGGCGATCCTGTTGAATTTGCCCGGTGAAGTAACCGCGGTCGTTACAACGCTCGAGGGGCATAAGATGGCGCGGGCGGGCCGGGCCGGGGCAGCCCTCACCGTGGCTGCAATCGGATCCTTCTTTGCCGGAACCGTGGCCACGTTGGTCGTTGCAGGCGCGGGCCCGCTCCTGACGTCGGTCGCCATGGCGTTCGGCCCTGCCGAGTACTTCTCGCTCATCTTGCTCGGCCTGATTGCTGCGACCGTCCTTGCACACGGAAACATTCTGAAGTCCCTAGCGATGATCATTCTGGGCGTCCTGTTCGGACTGGTGGGAACCGACCTGCAAAGCGGTCAAATCCGCTTCACGCTCGGCTTTCCGCAGTTGTTTGAAGGGGTTGGCTTCGTGCCGTTGGCGATGGGTCTTTTCGGCATCGCCGAAATCATCCGCAATCTCGAATGTCCGGAAAACCGATCGGGAACGGTGTCGCGCGTTGGCAAACTGTGGCTAACGAAAGACGAGTTTACGCGATCTGTGCCCTCGGTTCTGCGCGGGACCGCGTTGGGGTCGTTGCTGGGCGTTCTGCCAGGTGGCGGACTCGCACTGTCAACCTTCGCGTCGTACATGCTGGAGCGCAAAGTCTCGAAACATCGCGATGAGTTCGGCAGCGGTGCGATCGAGGGGGTGGCTGGTCCCGAAAGCGCGAACAACGCAGCTTCTCAAACGTCGTTCATTCCCATGCTCACGCTCGGCATACCGGCGAATGCGGTCATGGCATTGATGATCGGAGCGCTCATGATCCAAGGCATTCAGCCCGGTCCGCGAATGATCGACGAGCAGCCGACGCTCTTCTGGGGGCTGATCGCGAGCATGTGGATTGGCAATCTGATGTTGCTTATCATCAATCTGCCGCTCGTTGGCGTCTGGGTTTCGTTGCTGAAGGTGCCTTACAAGTACCTCTACCCTGCGATCCTCGTCTTCTGTGGTATCGGCGCCTATTCGGTCAACAACTCGGCGTTCGACGTCTATCAAACGGTGATTTTCGGTCTGATCGGCTATGCCCTCATCAAGCTCCAGTTCGAGCCGGCGCCGTTGCTAATCGGGTTCGTTCTGGGGCCGATGCTGGAAGAGTATCTCAAGCGCGCGATGGTCCTTTCGCGCGGCGACGTGAGCGTATTCATCGAGCGGCCGGTGAGCGCGGTGTTCCTTGCGCTCGGAGCAGTCGCACTTGCGGCGATGATCTTACCGAGCATCCGGCGGCGGAAGGAGGAGGCCATAGCAGAATAGTCTGCGGGCTGAAAAACCTGGTCAATGCAGAACCCTGCAAGCGCAACCGCACTTGCAGGGTTCCGCTTTTCGATAAGTGCTTTGTTACAGAACATTCCGCACCTACTCGGTGCTGCCCGTAGCGCAACGATCGCGACGCAGTCCGAGTGCAGCTTGCAAACCGAAGAGACGCGGTCGGCGAAAGTTCCTTGCGAGTCGAACGCGTATTCGCCCGGCTCGGGAGATGCTGGCGGGAGGGGAAATGGACAATGCCACCATGCAGGCGCGGGTCTTTGTACGCTACCGCCCGACGCATGAGATGAGCCGAAAACTAGCGACTTTGGGCGCTCGCTGAGTGGTTGTCAGCGGGGCACAAGGAGTGGTGTCGTCAAGCGTAGAGAGTGGAACCCACGCAGTTGATAAACTCTGCGTGGGCCCTGGGCGATATCAGGGGGTGACCCGCTTGTGGTTGAAGACGAACTTGCGCCATCGATTGACGGTATACTGCGTGAAGATCCCATTGAGAAAGAACGGGTCATTCTCAATGTAGTCGATCGCGTCCTGTCGTACCTCCGTGTCGAGGATGATCAACCCACCGGTCGGAAAATCGTCGTCATCAGGAAAAAGGCCCCCGCTCGCGATAATTCGCGACGCATTTTTGTTGACGTATTCGAGATGCACTGCGCGCAGTTCTCGCTTCCGTTCTAGAACGTCCGGATCATCGTGAAACATAATTACGTAGGGCATGTTTTCCTCTCGCGGTTGTTACAAAGGCCGCCAATGGAACTCGCGGCATGTCCGAGGATCTATCCCCTTCAAGATACTAGGACAAATATTGCGGGAGACGCCCTATAACGTCAGATTATCACTCAACAGGTGTAGTGGGAACGACTTCGAGCGTGGCGCTGAGTCGTGTAAGTTCCAAAGAGTGCAGTTTCGGCAGTGAAGCTGGGTGAGTGAGTAAAAGATTGGCTTTGGAAAACAGGGACTTGGTTGATGGTATGGCCAAAGAGCCCGTTGCGCCTCCGAAAGCAGGCCGTTTGTTGCTTTTTGAACGGTCGCAACCCATCACAACGGTCTGAGCCATCAGGAAAATCGGGAGTGCTTGATCGACGAAAAAGCAACACTGCCCAAATGACCTCAAAGTTCCATAATAAAGCTTATCTGATTTTTAGTAATGTTATTACGTTACAATCGCACCCCCATCAACCATGCGCCAACCCATCTAGCAGAGGCCTCCCCCGAGGCGAAACCCGCCAAAGATTCTGTTTGCGTCAGCTTGATTGGGCGGTGCGTGAACATTAGGGTGCCCGCATCCAACTGGGAGAGGTCTTGATGCCGACGGGCAAAGTAAAGTTTTTCAATGCAGACAAAGGCTTCGGCTTCATCACACCGGATACTGCTGGCATCGATGTGTTCGTTCACGTCTCGGCACTCCAATATGGCGACGTGCTGAGAGAAGGTCAGACGGTCTCATACGATCTCGGACAAGATCGCAAGACGGGAAAAACAAAGGCCGAAAACGTCAGGCCTTTCTGACGCTGAAATCCAGGCGCCTTAGCGACTCTACCGGGACATGTGTGTCTCGGAATTGAAAAGGCTCACCAGATCCTAAATCGGGACGTCGCGTGAGGTGAACATGGCGATAGAGACTGTCGGAGTTGTCGGCGCAGGGCACATGGGCAGCGGCATAGCGTGTGCGCTTGCCCTGGCGGGGTTCCATGTCACATTGATGGATGTCGATGCGCAAGCCCTCGTTTGCGCTGCGGAAAGCGTCGCAGCGCAGATCGATGAAATGATCGCGCGCGGTGATGTTGAACCTGCTGAGAAGACGGCCGCCATGGCTCGGCTGGCGTCAACCACGAACCTGAGAGACGTTGGTAGCCGTGATCTCATCATAGAGGCGGCGTCGGAGATTGAAGCCGTCAAGCATCGCATCTTCGTCGATCTGACGCCCTACCTGAGCCCAGACGCAATTCTCACCTCGAACACGTCTTCGTTCTCGGTCACGCGTATGGCTGGTGTAACCGATCGGCCGGAGCAGTTCATGGGGTTGCACTTCATGAATCCGGCCCCGTCGATGCCACTTGTGGAATTGATCCGCGGCATCGCGACTAGCAAGGAAACATTCGACGCCGTCGATGCTGTCATCAAGCGCCTGGGCAAGACCGCTGTCGTCGTCGAAGACTATCCGGGCTTTACCGTTCACCGAATTCTCATCCCGATGATCAATGAAGCGGTCTATGCTCTCTACGAGGGGGTAGGCTCGGTTCTGGATATCGACAATAGCATGCGGTTCGGGGCCAATCACCCAATGGGGCCGCTCGAGCTTGCCGATTTTATCGGCCTGGACACCTGCCTCTCCATCATGACGTCGCTTCGCAACGGGCTTGCAGATAGCAAGTATCGACCCTGTCCTTTGCTGGTGAAATACGTCGAAGCCGGCTGGCTTGGACGGAAAACAGGAAGAGGCTTTTACGACTATCGCGGCGAAACGCCAGTCCCAAGCCGCTGAAATAAGCTGCATGAGAAAGTTGTGGGGTCGCCAGTTACCCCAGAAGCGCTTCGTGACGTTATAACGCGATAAAGAATGGCGGGTCTCTCCAGGATGCTGCTGCCCGGGGCTCACTACGCTCGGAGGCCACCTGAACTGTGGCCATCTGCACAGATCCACGCGCCCCTCGGTCAACATCTTGGCCGCCTCAATCCAACCAAGTTCGAACCCAAACCCATCAGCTGCCGGACACTTCATTGATTACGGTCGATAAGAACCCCCTAAAATTAGAGGGAACAAATGCAGCCAGGGAGCGGAACGAAGTCGCAACCATGCCGACAGTGGTCGTGGGGGAGGCTGCAACAAAAAGTCGAGTAAATCAAGAAGGAATAGTGGCCCTGGTATCCCCTCGTGGGGCGCTCCGATCGCCCTATTTTTGCGGAACCGTACCGGAATCGGGAAAATAGACCTTTCTCCCCTGCACCGTCACCGTTAGATATATGAGCATTCTCTGTTGGAATTACCTCCCTGCCTCCAGTGAGCCATCTGGACGCACGCTCGCCCCGCCGCTTTGGCGGGGCATTTTTTAGGCGGTAAGAATGAGATGCCCGGATGAGCAGCGCTCGCCACCCGTCAAGCGAGGTTGGCGGTGATCTGCGCGGCTAGCGCCGCCTGAATCTTCACGAGGTTAACGACGGTTTCAGGAGAGGCGATCGAAAACCGCATGCCCGCCGCTTTGACGCTCACGGATAGAACGCCGATTTCGACGAGCTTGTGGAGATGCTTGTAAACCATTCCTGACGGAAGTCCGACGGCTGCTGCAAGCCTCCCGGCAGACAATTGCCGATTGGATAGAATAGTAAGGAGCAGCAGGCGTTTCGGGTGCGCGATGGCCTGCAGGAATTTGGCTGCTTCCAGCGCTTGCTCTTCATTCAAATCGGCGGGCACGATCGAAGCCATACGTTCTCTCATTGCGCGTCGGGCGGAGGTGACCACCCCTTACCCTTAAACCACGAACATAAATATGCAAATGACTGCTCTGCAAAGCCGGCCGGCCTCTATCGCCGGTAGACCGGCCAATTGACTATTGAGCACCAGAAACCAACAGCGGGACGGGCAGAACGGTCTCGGCTTCATCAAAAATGTCGAAGGTGCGGCGTCCGTCTTCGTCGATGTCGACCGAGTAGCTGAGGCGATCATGAACATGGTTTTGTTCGTCGAACATCAGCACCTTCGGCTTCAATGAGGTGAGCTGGCTTTCTTCCAGATAGACCGAGTTGCAGATGATGATTTGGTCACCAGGCTGGCAGGTGCGCGCCGCGGCTCCATTGGGATACATCACCTGGAGCCGCGTTCACCCAATATGACATCGGTGGAAATCCGGGCCCCGGAGTTCTTGTTCCAGATTTCGAAAAACTCCATGGGCAAGATACCGGATCGCTCGCAATGATCGGGGTCCAAATTGATCGACCCATGATAGTTGAGATTGGCCTCTGTCACGTAAATGACGTGCAATTTGCCTGCGACCAGCTTTCTCATCGTTTCCTCAATGTCGTTTGGAGGCTGCTTCACTTGAGCACGGGCGTAGACCGGGAAAGGGCCAATCGGATGCGTTGTGTTGACAATCGGCATTCAATCGGTTGAAAAGGGGCGAAACTAACGAGGAAGTTCCGATGGCCGAAGAATATACGGCGCCAGCGTCTCTGACGAGGAGGGTCCCGCGACGGAGCCAGAGCGCAAGAAGCGAACCGCGGCCAAACGCCCAAAAGCTGGAACGGCCACGCCATCATCGGTGAAGACGCCCACGAAGGCGCGTTTCAGCGCGGAAGAAAAGCGCGCGAAGCTCGCGTTCATCGGAGCCCAAGTTGCCGGCGCAAGCACGCTGAAAGATGCGGTCAAAAGTGCAGGAATATCAGAGCAAACCTACTATAACTGGAAGAATAGCGTGAAGCCGGATCGCGAACCAAGCGGCGACACTCTATCGGTCTCCGACGGGTTTGCGGAACTCGTGGAAGTTGAGGCGGAAAACCGGAGACTGCGTAAGATTCTGTCCGAAAAGCTGCGCGCTGAAAACGCTGACCTGCGCAAGAAACTTGGGCTCGATTGAGATCGAGCTATGTGCTGCCGAGGCCTTATTGTCTGAGCAAGCGGACAGATCCGCGTGCCGCAAGCGGTTGCGGCAGAAAAGCCTTGAGGTGCAAACCATGAAGCCATCACAACCCAAATTCACCGTTGAGTACAAATCCGGCCGCCGTCAGCCAAAGACGCAAGCGACCTCGATTTGGGGAATGTGGATCTCCAGGCGCTTGCCCGCGAGGTTGAACAAAAATCGTCTCATCTGTTCGGCGCCAATCGGCCTGCCGTTCAAGAAGTCACAACCCCCGCGGCTGCCTCAAGCGAGCCAATCGCGGCACACGAACCGGTCGTTGAAGAAATCGCTCTTGAGGCGCATTCAGTTGATCCAGTCGTGGATAGCGCCGAGAGCGCCGCACCAGGTTTGAGTGTCGTCGAGGAGATTGCGGAGCCCGCGCCGACCGCAATCGAGCTTCCGACAGAGGTCATTGCCAAGGTCGCCAAAAAGACGCCACGGAAGCGAATTGTTCGGACCAGAGTGCCCGTTACCAAAGCTGCCGGCGAGCGTCGAAGACCGCCCGCGAGCGCTGAAGCCGCGTCAGAATCCGTTGACGATTTGGCCGCACTTGATGCTGAAAACAAGCGTCTTCGGCAGTTGCTGGCCAACCAGCTTCGCGCCGAGAATACCGAGCTTGAAAGGATGCTCAAGCGGATTGAGTGAACTGGGCGCGGCACGCGAGGACAATTAGTGGGCTCGGTTGTTGTTTGCGTTGTTTGCGGCGGCCGCACTTTCCAGAACTACCATACCGGAATACAGCACGGCTATATCGTTGCGATCGCGAAAGCATCGGGCGAAGACGATCACCGAAACATATAGGCCGTTCCGCCCCTTGACGTGTTAGATAGACTGCTGCGCTCGAGAGGACGGCCGTTGGCCATCTGGCGCTCCATCATCCTTGCATTTATGGAGTACAGTTCCAGAAATGCGAGGTAAGACATCCGCCGAATCGGCCCGTGCAGGAAATTCGTCGGTCAGGTTTTCCGGTCAGTTGGGAGGGGCGGAAAAGCCTGTGTCATCCTTTCTTGCCAACCTTCGGGTAGGAAGCATTGAAAATCCGCGGTACCTAGAGATTTGTTCGCGGTAACAGTGTGTTGATATTAGCCTCTCCGGCCGCTTAAATCTTCATAGGCGCCGCAGCCACATCCGGCCTTCCGGACATCGGAGCAATATTTATGACCCGCCAGCTTTCTCTCCCACGCGAGCGAATTTCCGTGCTTCTCCTGGAAGGCATTAGCCAGACCGCCGTGGACTACTTTTCTTCGTCCGGCTACACCAACCTCATTCATTTACCGAAGGCGCTCGACGACAAGGATCTTAAGCGACACATCGCCGACGCTCATATCATCGGCATTCGTTCCCGCACGCAGTTGACGGACGAGATTTTCGAATCCGCCAAGAAATTGATCGCCGTTGGCTGTTTTTCCGTCGGTACGAACCAAGTCGATCTCGATGCGGCGCGGCGGCGCGGCATTCCGGTGTTCAATGCACCTTATTCAAACACGCGATCGGTGGCCGAGCTTGTGATCGGCGAAATTATTATGCTGACACGGCAGATCTTTCCGCGCTCGGCTTCCGCGCATCAAGGTGGGTGGGAGAAGTCCGCTGTCGGCAGCCGGGAGGTCCGCGGCAAAACGCTCGGAATTGTCGGCTACGGCAATATCGGATCGCAGCTCAGCGCGCTTGCGGAAAGCATGGGCATGGTCGTGCGCTACTTCGATCTTTCCGATCGGCTGCGCCGGGGCAATTCGGAGTCGATGGCCTCGCTCGGCGATCTTCTCGAGATCTCTGACTATGTGACTATGCACGTTCCCGAAACACCCTCGACGCATAACATGATCACCGAAACCGAACTGCGCCGCATGAAGAAGGGCGCCATCTTCATCAACAATTCTCGCGGTACGGTGGTCGATCTCGATGCACTTGCGAAAGTCCTGAACGACGGGCATCTCGCGGGTGCCGCGGTGGACGTGTTTCCCAAGGAGCCGGCATCGAACAACGACCGTTTTGAGACGCCGTTGCAAGGTTTGAGCAATGTCATTCTGACGCCGCATATCGGCGGCTCCACTGAGGAAGCCCAAGAGCGCATCGGCGGGGAGGTTTCAAGGAAGCTGGTCGAGTATTCCGACATCGGCTCAACGATGGGCGCCGTCAACTTTCCGCAAGTACAACTGCCCGAGCGCCCGAACGGCACGCGTTTCATTCACGTGCATGAAAACCGCCCCGGCATGCTCATCCAGCTCAACGAGATCTTCTCGTCGCGCGGGCTGAACATCGTCGCTGAGTTCCTTCAGACGCTTGGCGACACGGGCTATGTGGTGGTCGAGGCCGATGGAATTTCCGAAAATGCCGACGAAATTCTTCAGGCTCTACGCGAAATTCCTGGGACGATACGAACGCGCTTGGTCTACTGACAGCTGTTAGGACGGTTCTGTTGTTGGGCTTTATCGCAATAGGGGTGTTTTCGCTCGACAACTTCGGATTCATGTGACTAGTCGCCAGGCTCGGCGGCCCTCACCTTCATCTCATCCCAAAGCGATGATGCTGTCCGAGCGAACGCGTTGTAACCGGCTTCAAAGGGATGGCCGTCTCTTTCAGGATAAAGGCGCTGCCCGGTGAGGATCGCATCCTGCAGGGCATCGGCGGTTGCGGCAAGCGCGCTGTGATACGGTAGACCCAGCTCCTCTGCGGTCTCGCGGATCTTCTTCTCAAGCGCAATCTGACGTTCAACGCTGAGGACAAATCCCGGCGCGGCTGACGCCAACCGGTCATGGCGACGCAGGCATTCGAAGATCACGCGCTCTTTCGACGGAATGAGCAGAATGCCCACTCGCCCCGGCCGTTGTTGTGCCCAATCGGCCGCAAACCTCTGGAAGTCGCCGAACATTGCTGCGGTTTCGGGCGACGCCAGATCCGCCATACGGCCGTGGTCGTCGACATAGCTCTTCAGGACGGAAGGGCATCCGTCCGGAAACGTATAGTATTCGGATGTTTCGCCATCGCCCGTTTTGAACAGTCGTGCGTAAAGGCTCTTCAGTCGTTCCCCGATCTCATGGTGATAGGCACTCAGGATCGCGACATTCTCGACAAGCTGCGTCTTGAAGCTAACGGATTGCGCCTTGGCACACTGCGAATAACCTCCCGCGTCACCGAACAGGGCCTGCAGATGAAGTCGCTTCTGCTCTGAGAGCCAGAAGTCGGAACGTGCGTTCATGATATCACAGGCGGAAAAGACGACCGCGAAGTCGTTGGCAGGGAAAACGGCGACAATGTTGCCTTTCGCGCCCGCGGCCAAAGCATCGTGCACGATGGCGTGATAAGTGTAGATACCGTAGCTTCCAACACCGAAGTTGTACGTGCGTTCGCCCGTCATTGCCCCGAAAGCCGCCGGCCAGGAATGCGCACTATCAACGTTGTTGCCATAGGTCATCGAATCGCCGATCGCCGCGACCTGAAAGTCAGAACTTACTCCAGGCGGATCCCGGAAGCCGTCCTCGTCTACGTCGCCCAGTGCCGGATCGAGGCGATAGCCATATTTCTCGTCGATGCTCTTGTGCGTCCGTGTGCCGATCGGAAACGGCGTGAACATGCGCAGCATTGCTTCCCCGGCACCGAGCGCCACGGTGAGCGAGATCAACAGCAGCAGCATATTTTTCAGCATGTCCCCTCCGTCTCATACCCGATGCGAAACCGACCCGGGCTAGGTGTCGGTCGCAGCCGCGCAGTCCCCCACATGCCTGCCGCGCGGCGGTCCGAGCGATCCCGTTACTTTGCGCCGGCTTCCCGCGAATGTCGGAAAGGTCGACGAGAGGAAAGTCAGCCGGATAAATTCCCCACCGACAGCTTAAGCAAGCCATGAACGTTCACTGAAGGAATGCGAATTATGTCGCCACCAACAAGTACGAGCATATATATGCGTAATAACTAATATGAATCTATCATGCGTTTGGCCGTGCCGCCATTAGCCCGGATGGAGGATGAACCGCGCGAGCAGTCTTGGGTCAGACAAGAGCAAGGCTCGGGCAAACGCCGGCGACCCAGGTGCGAAGGGCCTTGGTTGACCTCTGCGCACACTTGTTGCTGTGCTGTTTACGTTCTGGGCCAAAATGATTGCGTAATGTATCGACCGGAACTGGTCACCGGTCCTGCGGAGCGCCCAGCCTTGGACTTTCCCATTACGAGGACGGCCTATTGTAGGTCGGCGGCGATGACACGCTGATCGGCGTACCGGGTAGTAATTCTCTACTCTTTCAGAATCAGGGGACGGTCAGGACAACAATTCCGACCTGGCGCAGACGAAAACACACCCATATTTTGGGGCGCGCGCGGACGCAGCAGGCATCACTGAAACTTTGACGCATTCACTTTGTGCTGCTCCGCCGTTCGATATCCGCGCTCACCGCGGCCGCCTCCTTACCGATCTCCCTGAGCAGGCCGGTCACCGGATTGTGGAAACCGACGAGATAAAGGTCGAGCTCGGCTGCTTGGCGAGTGACGCCGCTCTTGCCGGGCCACAATGCCGCCGGCAGGAACTTCTCGAAACTCGGCGGGTAGCCGGTGGCGAGGATGATGCTGTCGAACTCCGCATGCCTGCCGGAAACGAAAGTGGCACCGCGCTCGGTGAAACGCTTGATGTCTGGTGCCACCTTGATGTCGCCGGATTTGATCGCTCTCAGCGTGCCGACATCGATGACCGGGATGCGTCCCGCGTCGACTTGCTCAAGGATGCCCTGCTTCGGCCTGGCGATGCCGTATCTTTCGAGCTTACCTAGCGCGAGGTCGAGGATGATGGGGAACAACCTGTCATTCACCGCTCGCGGCAGCGGTTGGGTTGCCATGGCGATGATCTGGATCGGCACGCCGAACAGCTGGCGCGGCACGATGTGGATGCCGTTTCGTACCGACAGCGTCGGGCGGGCGCCGCACTCGGCAAGGTCGAGCGCAATCTCGGCGCCGGTGTTACCCATACCGACAACCAGAACCGACTGGCCAGCGAAGGGCGCGGCTTCAGTGTAGTCAGCGCTGTGCAGCCGCCCGCCCTTGAAAGCCTCGATCTCGGGCAGACTGGGAACGAAGGGCTCAGCATTGCTGCCGCTGGCGATCACGACGTGGCCTGCGCAGAAGGTCTCCGTTGCGGTCTCGACCAGGTAGCCGCCGTCCTTGCGGCGGATGGACTTGACTGTCTCGCCGAAGCGCGGTCGTAGCTCGAAACGCTCGGCATAAGCGTCGAGATAGGCCACCATCTTCTCGCGCGGCACATAGCGCGGATAGTCCTTCGGGAATGGCATGTGCGGCAGAGCGGAGAACACCTTTACCGTATGCAGGTGCAGCCGCCGGTAGTGGCGTCGCCAGGCCGGGGCGATCTCATGGGCCATTTCAAGGATGACGAAATCGAGCCCCGCCGGTCTTAGGCAGGCGCCGACCGCGAGGCCAGCCGGCCCGGCTCCGACAATGACGACATGGGTATCCACTCGATGGTCGCTCCCAGAATGCGAGCCTAGTTCGACAGGGGTCGGCGGACAAGTGGGCGGGCGCTGTCTCCCCTTATACCCCGCCTGCATCGCCCGGGTTGCGTTTCCATGCCTTCGGCGAGAATGTTCTTTCGGGGCGGGAGCGGCCGCGTCGTCGTTGCCGCCCCGTTTAGGCGGGTTTCATTTTCCACGCGCAAAGAAAAAGTGAGGAGAGACCGGAAGCCTTTCGATCTGATCGCATATCGACCGGAAGGTGTCTCACTGGGGTAGGGCCGGCTATGCCGCTCTACCGGGGAACAACTCCAGTTCGCCACGAAGCGCCACTTCCTCGGTGTTGAGGTACAGCCAGCCTGCATGTTCATCCAACATTCGGGTGTTGTGCAGAAATACTTGGTGGCGCGCGCCGAGAGGTATCCGCCGGCAGCTTACCGTTCGGACGGCGATTGCATGGATCAAAAAATGGGGCCGGACGTTGGCACCGATAGGGTCATCTCGTTTTTCAACCAGGCGACAAACGCCTCTATCGCTTCGAGTTTCTTCGAGAGCGGGTCGAAGGCTGCCCAGTATGCTGCTTTCTGTGAGCTCAACGAAGCCGACAAGGGCCTAACCAGGCGCCCCGCCCGAATATGCTCCCGAACAAGAAGGCCTCGCCCCATGGCGACACCCTGACCGTCAAGAGCAGCTTGCAATACAATGTTGTAGTCAGTCAGCCGGGTCTGCTTGGCCTTCTCAAGCGGAAATCCGGCCGCCTGCGACCACAGCTGCCACTCGAGGCCGCTCTTGGCCTGTAATATCTCTTGGTTGAGTAGGTCTAATGCGGATTGAAACTGGGATCCGTCTCCGTATAGCACCGGGCTCAACACCGGGGACAAATCTTCGTTTGCGAGGTGCACGCAGGACTGCTTGCTCGCGCTAAAATCGCCAAATCGGATCGCGATATCCGCTTCTCCGCGCCCGACATCGACAACGCGCAGGGTCGGATCCAATTCGAGTTCGATCGCCGGGTGGCTCTTGAGGAAACTGCCAAGTCTGTTGACCAGCCAGTTCGCGGCGAAAGAGGGAAGCAAGCTCACACGCAAGCTGGTCTGCCCGGATCGCGAGCGCACCCGCGCGGTGCCCTCCGACAGCACAGTGAAGGCCTCGTCGACGGTGGCAAGAAACATCGTGCCTGCCTCGGTCAGCTCTATGCTCTTACTCTTGCGACGAAAGAGTGGAGTGCCCAGAGCACTCTCGAGCTGCTTGATGTGGTGGCTCACCGCGCTTTGCGTAATGAGCAGTTCCTCGCCGGCCAATCGAAAGCTCCCTCGGTTTGCTACCACCTGGAAGACCCTGGCCGCGGAAAGGGGTGGGAGGAATGGGGAACTGCGCAACGTGCCGATGCCTCGCGGGATCAATGACGGCAGACATTAACGAATTCGATCGCAGGGCGCAAAGCTTTGAATTGGCGGGCTCCTCGGATTTCTTTCATGAAGCAAGAAAGAAAAGGAGAAAGCGATGACGATTTCCATCCGTGACCAACTGGTTACTCTTGACCTGGAACTGCCCGCGCCGACGTCTCCGGCTGCGAACTACATCTCGGTGGTCCGCACCGGCAACCTGTTGTTCATTTCCGGTCAGATCAGCAAGGCGCCGGCTGGTGAGATCATTGCAGGCACCCTGGGTGCGGACATATCTCACGAGCAGGGGGTGCAAGCGGCGCGTATCGCAGCCCTCAACCTTCTCGGACAGATCGCTGCCAATACAGACGGCTCGCTTTCGTCTGTCCGTCGCATCGTGAAGCTTGGCATATTCGTCGCGGCAACGAGCGAGTTCAAGGATCAGTCGAAGGTTGCAAACGGTGCCTCCGACCTGATGGTTGCGGTGTTCGGCGAAGCCGGCCAGCACACGAGGGCCGCCATTGGTGTCAGTTCGCTTCCCTCGGGGGCAGCCGTCGAGATCGATGCGGTTGTGGAACTGGAGGAGACCAGGTGCTGACCGACGCAAAAATCGACAGCCTGCGCAACGACACACCCGGCTGCGCCGAGCGAAGTCACTTCAATCACGCCGGAGCTTCGCTTCCACCGAGGCGGGTCACCGAAGCAATTATCGGGCACTTGATGCTGGAATCGACGCGAGGCCCGATGGAAGCTGCCGCACTGGTTGCGCACGAGCTCGCGATACTTCGTGACAATGCTGCCAAGTTCATCGGCGCCGACGAAGGCGAGGTTGCGTTCGGTGGATCGGGGTCTGCCCTTTGGGGGAGCGTGTTTGCCGCGTTGCCACAGCTAAGGTCGGGCGAGCGCATTTTAATTGGCCGACAGGAATGGGGCGGTAATGTCGCATCGATGCAGCGTGCGGCAAGCCATGCCGGGGCAAGTATCGAGACCATTCCTTGCACGGAAGACGGCAGTGTCGATCCGAACGCTCTTGCCACAATGATCGACGACAAGGTGCGCATGATCTCGCTTACATGGCTTCCTGCCAACGGGGGACTGATAAACGACGCCGAAGCCATCGGGCGGGTCGCCAACGCGGCTCGCATCCCATACTTCGTGGATGCCGGGCAGGCACTTGGTCAACTGCCGATCGACGTGTCGAGGATAGGTTGCGATGTTCTCAAGGCGGCCGGCAGGAAATACGTTAGAGGGCCGCGCGGAACGGCTCTCGTTTACGTTCGCTCCAATTTCCTTGAGAAGCTCGATCCCGGTTTCGTTGATGTGAGCTCCGGCCCTCTCGTGAATGGAAAAGTCGAGCTGAGGAAAGACGCTCGTCTATTCGAAACGTCCGAAGCGCCTATATCACTGCTCCTGGGGCTCGGCGAAGCGATCGCGCTGGCTTCGGAGTTGGGTGTCGAGGCAATCCAAGCCCGCATCGCCCTACTGGCAACCCGGCTTCGGGAAGGGTTGAAACGTATTCCGGCGGTTGAGGTGCGCGATCTCGGGGAGAAACAGTCGGGCCTTGTTTCTTTCACCGTGGAGGGAATTTCGGCATCGGTTGTGAGAAGCAAGCTAGCCGAGAAGAGTATCTCAATCGGGGCAAACGGCGTACCCTACACGCCCTTCGACATGACCGCGCGCGGACTGCAGGAGATAGCTCGAGCCTCGGTCAGTTATTTCAATACTGCGGGAGAGGTCGATGGCCTCGTCCACGCGGTTGAGCAAATCGCAAAAGATGTGATCCAATAGAAGGACGGAACCACGATGGATTTGGGAATAAGCGGTAAGCGCGCGATCGTCTGCGCGAGCTCGAAAGGGCTGGGCAGAGGCGTGGCGCAGAAGCTCGCAGAGGCGGGCGTGATCGTTACCCTGAACGGTCGTAACCGGGACACGCTGGAGGCCACCGCGAGAGAGCTTCGCGAGCTGACAAGTGCCGAAGTCTATGCCGTGGCAGCGGACGTGACGACCGTAGAAGGACGGCAAGAGCTTCTCGAAGCGGAACCGAAAGCCGACATCCTCGTCACCAACGCAGGGGGACCGCCGCCTGGGCTCTGGTCTGATTGGGAGACGAATGAATGGTTGAACGCACTGAACGCCAACATGCTGACCCCGATCTTGCTGATGAAAGCGGTTCTGCCCGGTATGATCGATAGGAGCTGGGGGCGCGTCGTCAACATCACCTCCGCGTCAGTAAAGTCACCGATCCCGGAGTTGGGCCTGTCCAACGCATCGCGCAGCGGACTGACCGGTTTCGTGGCAGGGACGGCGAGGCAAGTCGCGAAACATGGCGTAACGATCAACAACCTCCTACCAGGGTCGCATGAGACCGATCGTGTCGCCGTGCTTCTCCAGCGAAGGGCGGAAGTGAAGGGCATCTCGATAGAACAGGCGCGGCAGGAGGCGCATGCGGAGAATCCGACCGGGCGCTTCGGCACGATCGAGGAGTTCGGCGCTGCCGCGGCATTTCTTTGCAGCCAGTACGCAGGCTACATGGTCGGCCAGAATATCCTGCTCGACGGCGGCGCTTTCAGGTCGACGCTTGCTTGAGTTCCAACGGCTCACGGCATGCGGCTCATTTCGCGACGAACTGCAATTCGCACTCGCAGACAGACGACATAATGGATGGAACCCGAACGGGAACGACACTCACTCAGAGGTCGTTCCCGTGCGGCGTCCAGACCTTGAACTTGGCGGGAACGTGATCTGACGCGAAGTAGACGTTCGGTCGTCCTCGGCCGAACGCAGCACCGACGGCCCTTTGCAAGTCTGAAATCCTTGATTTCAGTCATTTCAGCTATAAGGTGGAGACGTCGCCCAAAGGGGAATACAGGCCAATGCTCCCAGAAAAGAAGGACCGTTCGCCTGTTGCGCTGGAACAGCGCGACGTCAGCGCCGGCCAGCGCATGTTCTCACCTTCCGCTGCGCGAAATTCGGCGCCGATCCTCGCGGTCCTACAACGTGTCCTTCAAACGCGTGGCACCGTGCTGGAGATTGGATGCGGGACCGGCGAGCACGCCGTGTGTTTTGCTGGGGCAATGCCAGACATCATCTGGCAGCCGAGCGATCCGGATGCCGACGCCCGCGCCAGCACGTCCAGCTGGATCAAATTCTCAAGGCTGAAGAATGTGCTGGCACCGCGGGATATTGATGTGTGCTCAGGAGAATGGATCGTCGAACAAACGGGACATTTTGACGCCATCGTATCGATCAATATGATCCACATAGCGCCATGGTCGGCAAGCTCAGGATTGTTCGCAGGAGCTGGCCGTTTGCTTCACGATGGTGGGCTTCTCCTTCTCTACGGTCCCTTTATGCGCGACGGGGTACACAACGCCCCCTCGAATGCTGCTTTCGACGCCGCTTTAAAGGAGCGCAACCCATCCTGGGGTGTGCGTGATATCGCTGACCTTGAACAATTGGGTGAGGCCGCTGGACTTGTTCTCCGCGAGACGATCGAGATGCCTGCCAACAACATGTTGCTGGTCTTCTCCAGCGGTACTGTCTCGACGACAAGCCGGCGCGAAAGAGACGTGTGCCCATAGCAGCATGCTGCCGTCCGAGCTCGATGCTGGGAACGTGCGGTATGGGCTAGAATGCGACCGAGGGCGGAACGCGACAGACGCACTGCGAGGGGCGGTGTCATCTAAGCGGAGTTCGCGGGAGTGGATACCGAGGTTGTTCTGTTGGAAGGGGAGAAGAGAACGATGCCGACACCAGAGCAACCCAGCCTGATAGTTCGACAAAAATCCCCACAGAACACCGAGTTTCCATTTGCGTCGCTCTCCGATTGGCTGATCCCAACCGAGCTGTTCTTCGTGCGAAACCATTTCCCCTCGCCAGACCTCGATGCGCGAGACTGGAGATTGCGCGTTGACGGGGCTGTGGCGCGGCCACTCGAACTTGACCTCGACAGCATCAAGGCGATGCGGAGCACGACCTTGACTGCCGTCGTCGAATGCGCCGGGAATGGCCGCGTCTACTATGTGCCACCGAAGGAGGGGTTGCAGTGGCAGAACGGAGCCGTCGGCAATGCTGCGTGGACAGGAGTTCTTCTGCGCGAGATTCTGGAAATGGCGGGCGTTAAGCCAACCGCGCGTGAGGTCCTGCTTGTGGGCGCAGACAGCGGCGTCGTCGACGCGAACAAGAAAACGGCTTCTCCTGGCCCCATCGCTTTTGCGCGCAGTTTACCGCTTGAGAAGGCCACCGCGCAAAGCACGATCCTTGCCTATTCGATGAACGAGGAGCCGTTGACGCGCGATCACGGCTACCCGCTACGCGCGGTAGTGGGTGGCTGGTTCGGCATGGCTTGGGTCAAGTGGATCACCCATATCACGGTTTTGGAACAACCGTTCCTTGGCTACTGGCAGGCGCGTGAGTACTTCCGTTGGGAGCGCAACCTCGGGGAACCGAGACTGGTCCCCCTTACGGAGATGGAGGTCAAAGCGCAGATCGCGCGACCCGTGCAGGGCGCGCGCCTCATCGCCGGCCAACCGTATCGAATTTTCGGAGCCGCCTGGGGCGGCGAGGCTGCTATCCGGCAGGTGCAGGTCTGCACCGAAGATGGTCGGGGCTGGCGCGAGGGAAGCCTCCTCGAAGCAGAACGTCCCTTTGCATGGCGCTTGTGGGAGTACATGTGGACCCCTGAAAAGGTGGGGCGATACAAACTACGATGTCGCGCGGTCGATGGGGCGGGGCGCGTGCAGCCCGACCAGCAGCGTTCCGACTTCGAGAGCTACGCGGCCAATTGGATCGTACCGGTGGAGGTCACGGTCGTTCCCGAGCCGCAGACCTATGAGGAGGAATTCGTAATCTAATCAGCCGCATGGGGCGAAATGGCGGCGAGTGTCACCTGTCAGCGGTTGTTGATCCGGTCGAACACTCTGCCGAGCGCTCGCGTCAGCGCTTGGGTTCCGCCCCTTTCGTCGAAGTCCCGGAACATCTGTTCGTTGAGACCGCCGTTGGTGGCAAACTCGCGGCTCAGGCGACGAAATCGACATCCTTGCCTGCGTGAATTGCCGCTTCGGAAAGCCGGCAAACAGGGGCGCGAGATAGGCGCAGCCCTGGCAGGCCATTTTGGGCGAGCCATTCTGTCGTGCGGTGCAGGATGCCGAAATAGGTGGCCATCAAGGCGCTGGCTGCGGCGAGAAGGTCATATTCCATCTTGCTCTCGCATTCGACGGCGTTGCGCCGCCTTCGCTTGGTCCCCAGGGAAGACGGCCGTGACGCCTTGGCCACGGGCAACGAAGGGCAGAGGGATCGCTCGGGTCAGATTCACGCCTGCAACGAACCAGCGATTTGTCGGCGAAGTCGCAAGTACCCGTCGGGTGCGCTTGACAAAAGACCGCCGTTCAAACTATAGGGTAATCGATAACCCAACGGAGTTCAGAAGCATCGTGGCAATCTCGCTTTCTGACATTGCGGAGCGTGCAGGCGTCTCGGTGAAGACGGTCTCCGGCGCATTGCACGGCGGCTCCGCGCGCATGTCGGACGATACGCGCCAGAAGGTCAAGGCGATCGCCGAGGAACTGGGTTACGTTACCAATCTCGCCGCGCGCGGTGTGCGTCAGGGATGGCTGCCGCTGGTTGGCGTCGTTTCCGATGGCTTGATCATTTCGCCGTTCGCCACCGAAATCGTGCGCGGGCTCGATGGTGCCGCGCGCAGTGCAGGCATGGCGGTGTTTGCCGTCAATCACAGCAGCGGACAGTCAATCGGCTCGGTGGTCGACGAGGTGCAGCAGTTCCGTCCGCGTGCCGTTGCCTATGCCGCCATGTACCACAAGGACGTCGATCTGCCGCCGGCACTCGCGGGCTCCGTCGGCGTGATGATCAATTGCCGCGAGGCCTCCGGGCGCGTCACGTCACTGGTCCCCGACGAAGAAGGTGGGGCGTGCGAGATCGTGCGTTACCTGCTCGCCTCTGGGCGCCGCCGCATCGCCTTCATCAACCTGCCAGGTATCCTTGCCGGGGCGCTACGGGAAAAAGGTTTTCGCGCAGCCCTTGAAGAGGCAGGCATCGAACCGATTGGTGTGCTTCCGGCCGTGCGCCGCAGCGTTTATAGCGACCGTGCTCCGAGCCTCGTCGCGTCGCATGTCGAGACATTGCTGGCCACCGGTCAGCGGCCGGACGCGATCCTGTGCGGCAACGACCGTGTCGCAATGGAAGTCTATGCGGCCCTTGCGCGCGCCGGCCTTAAAATCCCGGACGACATTGCGGTGGCCAGCTTCGACAACCAGGTCGAGCTTGCCTCGCGGCTGGATCCGCCGTTGACGACGATGGCCCTGCCGCACCGCGCGATGGGGCGCCTGGCCATGGAGATCCTGCTCGCAGGGGAGCCTGAGCCGCCGCATCTGCGAAAGCTGCCGTTTCATCTGGTCGAGCGGGCATCGGTCTAGCAACCAGCATTCTTGTCGAATTGAATAGGAGGAGAAGATCAATGACGACTTATTTGGGTAATCGTTTACTTAGTGCACTTTTCGCGTCTTCTGCACTCTTGTGGAGCACATGACCGGTTCGAACATCGCCCAGGGCACCTACCCGATCGACAAGGACCTCTATGCGATCGGCCTTACCGACTCCTCGGTCGTACTCTACGGCAACAAAAAGTATCTCGAAGCCATCGGTGCACGCATTCCGAAATCCGTCGACGATGCATGGACGCGCGAGGAGTTCGAAGGCTATCTCGAAAAGCTCTCCAAGCTCGAAGGCGTGAAGTGGCCGATCGACACGTTCCGCGGCTACGGGATCAAGACCGAGTGGATTACCTATGCCTACGGCCCGCTGCTCGAAAGTGCGGGCTGCGACCTGATCGATCGCAAGGCTTGGAAGGCGAGCGGCACCCTCGACAGCGAAGCCTGCGTCAAGGCGCTGACGATGATGCAGACCTGGGTGAAAAACGGCTGGGTCGTTCCCACGTCGTCCGGTACCAACCAATTCTATGCAGAGGGGCAGCCGGCAGCGCTCGCCATGGGTGGGCACTGGTTCTACGCCGAAGCTGCCGCTGCGATGAAGGACAACATCGTCGTCATGCCGCTGCCGAAGATCGGCGAAAAGGGCGTCAGCCCGAACGGCACCTGGATCTGGGGCATCTCCGCCAGCTCCGAAAACCCTGAGGCCGCCGGAAAATTCCTGAGCTTCCTTCTGAAGGACAAGGACTACCGCGACTATGCAAAGACCCAGTCGGCCTATCCGGGGCTGAAGAGCTTTGCGGCAGAATCCCCGCTCTACGCTGAAGGCGGGCCGCTTGCCGTCGCCTTCGAGCAGGCCTCGAAGACTGCAGTCGCCCGTCCGCCGCACCCGGCCTATCCGACGATCACCTCGGCCTTCATGCAGGCGGTCGACAAGATCTTCAACGGCGGTGATGCGCAGGAGGCACTGACGGCCGCGGCGAAGAAGATCGACCAGGACATCGAGGACAACGCCGGCTACCCGCCCTTCGACGAGCAGCAATAGGGCGTTTTTCGCAGGGCCGTCTCTCTGGCCGGCCCTGCGCGATTTCGGGAGGATGAGCAATGAGGAGGAGACAATGACCTTGCAACAGACGTCCATGCCCGCGCTGCCGCACCCCGCCAGGCGGCGCGACCGGCAGCGGTTCTGGCAGGAGGTCGCGATGATCGCACCGGCCGTGCTGCTGCTCGCCATCTTCCTGATCACGCCGTTTCTTCTATCCTTCTGGACGGCGATGACCAATCAGCCGCTGGTGCCGCGTCCGACGCCGGTGCGTTTCGTCGGCCTCCTGAATTTCCAGCGGGTGTTCGCCGATCCGCTGTTCTGGACGTCGCTCTGGAATGTCACCCGCTTCACCGTTTGGGTGCTGCCGGTTCAGTGCGGTCTTGCCTTCCTGACGGCGCTGCTGCTGCACCAGAAGCTGCCGATGCAGAACCTTCTGCGCGGAATGTTCTTTCTGCCGGCGATTACATCCATGGTGGTTGTCTGCGTGATCTGGGGCACGTTGTTCCAATATCCGAGCGGTCCGCTCAACCAGATCGTCGGTTTCCTGTCCGGCGGCATGATCCAGCCGATTGACTGGCTCGGCGACCCCAATTGGGCAATGTTCTCGATCGTGCTGCTCTCGGCCTGGCAGGCCTATGGCTTCCAGATGATCATTTACCTCGCCGGCCTGCAGGGCATTCCCGAGGAACTTTATGACGCGGCCCGCATCGACGGCGCGAGCGCGCTTCGCCGATTCTGGCACGTCACCATGCCGGGCCTGCGTCCGACCCACGTCTTCGTGCTGGTCATCACTACGATCCAGGCCTTCAAGCTCTACACGCAGGTTGCGATCCTGACCCAGGGCGGACCGAAGGAAAGCACGGAGACCGTCGTGCACTACATGGTGCGTGCCGGCTTCGAGGAACAGAAGCTCGGATACGCATCCGCCGTCTCCGTCATTCTCTTCGTCATCGTTCTTCTGATCGCGCTTCTCGAGCGCAAACTCCTGAGGCGCTTCGATGTCTGATCTCGTGCTCAGCCAGCCAGCCCCGCTGGCAATCCCCCGCGGCAACAGCAAGACGGGCCTGCGTGTCGTCCAGACCGTCTGCATCTTCATCATCGCTCTTGTGATGATCTCGCCGCTCTTCATGTTGCTGATCGCCAGCCTCAAGGATGACCGCTTCCGCATCCTTGCGGACATGGGCAGCTTCCGCGCCTTTTGGGTCAGCGACCCGACCCTGTCGAACTACAGGGAGATCGCCAACTTTTCGGGTGAACTTGCCTATGGCCGCTACCTCGTCAACTCGCTGGTGATCCTTGTTGTTACCGTCGTGTCCGGGCTGATCATTAATTCCATGGCAGGCTTCGTTCTCGCCTGGGGGGCGCTGCGCGGCAAGGCGATCCTGCTTGCCCTCGTGGTCGCGCTCTACGTCATCCCGCAGGAAAGCATCATCATGCCGCTCGTCGTGATGATGTCGCGGGCGGGCCTGACGGATACGTTTGCCGTGCAGATCCTGCCCTGGGTGGCAAGCCCGCTCTATGTCTTCCTGTTCTACCAGTTCTTCGCGCAACTGCCGAAGGAACTCTACGAAGCTGCGGAGATGGACGGGGCGTCGGCGTTTCGCATTTACCGGTCGATCTACATGCCGCTCAGCCTGCCGGCGCTTGCGACGGTCTCGATCCTGATGGGGATCGAGAGCTGGAACCAGTATCTGTGGCCGACGCTGGTCACCCAGACCGACTATGCCCGGCCGATCTCCGTCGCGATCGCCACCTTCTTCGGGCAGGACAGCATTTACTGGGACCGCGCCATGGCCGCGTCCGTGCTGATGATGATCCCCGTCCTCATCCTTTACCTCGCCTTCCAGCGTTGGTTCGTAAGTTCGTTCGTCGGCTCCGCCGTGAAAGGTTGACTATGACTTCGCAGACAAGACCCGCGAGCCCCGTGCTTGAAATCATCGAGGCCGAACTCCCGGCCGGGACCGTGCTGCATCTCTGGCTGAAGGCGCGCAAAATTGGCGACGAGGCGAAACTGTCCGTCACCTTAGACCGCAGTGAGATCGCCGGTCCATCCACGCGCCGCGCCGAGGAGTTCGAATTCTTCGCGGTGACGCTCGGGACGACTGGCCGCACGGTGCTTGCCTATGATGCGGAAACAACTGCGCTCTCGGTCGCCTATGCGTTCCACCCGCACACGGTGCTGGAGGAGGGGATCCGCGTCCTCCATCACGACGTCCGCACAGCGCCGCCTGAGGTTCCCGGCAGCTACCATTTCCGTCCGCCCTTCGGCTGGATGAACGACCCGAACGGCTTCGGCCGGTTCAAGGGCCTCGGCCATCTCTTCTATCAGCACTATCCGCATGGCTTGCGTTGGAACACCATGCACTGGGGCCATGCGGTCTCCAAAGATTGGATCCGCTGGACGCACCTGTCGATGTTCCTGTTTCCGGCGGATCACCTGTCGGAAAAGGACGATGGCCGTGGCGGCGCCTTTTCCGGCTCGGCCGTCCCCGTCTCCGGGACGGACGGGGATGACATCCGGGTCTTCTACACCGAACATGTGCGAGATCGGGAGCCGGAGGAGCAGATCCAGCTCTCGGCCGTCAGCCGAGACGGCATCGTTGCCGGCCCGTCCGAGGTGATCCTGCCTATCCGTCCGCAGGGTCTGAACCTCACGACTGATTTCCGCGATCCCTATGTGTTCAAGGGCCCGGACGGCCGCTGGAAGATGCT
Source organism: Ensifer sp. ENS07 (assembly GCF_014852185.1). NCBI lineage: Bacteria > Pseudomonadati > Pseudomonadota > Alphaproteobacteria > Hyphomicrobiales > Rhizobiaceae > Ensifer > Ensifer sp. ENS07. The sequence goes on from NZ_JACVBE010000007.1 coordinate 145,454, forward strand.
GCTTGGCAGTCGCGACCGATCGGGCGGTGTCGTCCTGCTTTACGAGACGGCGGATCTGCAGGGTGCCACGGGCTGGACCTTCCTCGACATCATCCATCGCGAGGACGGTTTCGGCATGACCGCAGCGGAGTGCCCGTGCATGCTGCCGGTCGGCGGCATGGCGGATGATCCGGAGACCCGCTGGGCGCTGATCTTTGGCCTGCTCACAAGCCGTGACCCGGCCACCGGCCGGCGCAACCTCACATCCGTCACCGTCGGCCGCTTCGACGGCCGGGCGTTCACGGCCGAATTCGAACAGGAACTGGATTTCGGCTCCGACGCCTACGCCTTCCAGGCCTTCGTCGACGGCGACGAACCGGTCGGCATCGCCTGGCTTGCCAACTGGACAGACTTTTCCAAGAAGGACGATTTCCCGACGGCGATGACCTTGCCGCGTCGCGTGCTTCTCGATGGGGGTGCCGTGTTGACGCCGCCGGTCGCGGCAGTCGAAAGCCTGCGCCACAGGCTGCTCGATGAAACAGCCCTTGCTGCGGGCGAAACGGTTCCACTCGAAAGCGGTGCGGTTGAGATCGTGCTTGCACTGCCCGGGGCCGGCGCGGCTTTCGAGCTCGTCCTCGATCACCCGGATGTCGCGCTTGGCGTCAGGCTCGATGACGAGGGCCTTGCAATCCTCTTCGATGCCGGTACCGGCAAGCCGCCACCGCGATATCTGGCGTCAGGCGCCAGACCTTCGCAGCTGCGCATCTTCCTCGATGCGGGCTCGATCGAGGTCTTTGCCGACAACGGCCGCTGGACAGGCACCAAGCGCATTCCGGGATTTGCCGCCGCGCGATCGGCAAGGCTGACCGGCGCCGTGAAGGGCGCGAAAATCTGGCAACTCAAGATTTGAGGGAGGAAGAAAAATGGCATCGGTAGCGATCGACCGCGTTCTGAAACAGTACGGCGCAGCCTCCGTCATCCACGGCGTTTCCGTGGACATTGAGGATGGAGAATTCGTCACGCTCGTCGGGCCGTCCGGCTGCGGCAAGTCCACGCTCCTGCGCATGCTTGCGGGGCTCGAGGACACCAGCGGCGGCGAAATCCGCATCGATGGGCGCGTCGTCAACGACGTCGCACCCAAGGAGCGCGACATCGCCATGGTGTTCCAGAGCTACGCACTCTATCCGCACATGACGGTCAAGGAGAACATGGGCTTCTCCCTGAAGCTCCAGGGTCGAGACAAGGCGACGATCGATAAGCTGGTGAAGGAGGCCGCCGGAATTCTCGCGCTTGAGCCGCTGCTCGACCGTCTGCCCAAGCAGCTCTCCGGCGGCCAGCGCCAGCGTGTCGCCATGGGCCGCGCCATTGTTCGTCACCCCAAGGTGTTCCTCTTCGACGAGCCGCTGTCCAATCTCGATGCTAAGCTGCGCGTGACCATGCGCAGCGAGATCAAGGAATTGCACCAGCGGCTCGGCACGACCATCGTCTACGTTACCCACGACCAGATCGAAGCCATGACCATGGCCGACAAGATCGTCGTCATGCGCGCCGGCCGCGTGGAGCAGATCGGCAAGCCGCTCGACCTCTACGATCGCCCGGGCAATACCTTTGTCGCCACCTTCATCGGCTCGCCGTCGATGAACCTCTTTGAGGGCAACGTCGGTGATGGCGGCTTTTTCATTGACGGCGGTGTTTCCCTGCCGCTGCCGGCGTCGCTGGGTCACGGTGAAGTACGCACCTACGGCATCCGCCCGGAAGATCTGGAGATAGCCGAAACCGGCATACCGGCAACCGTGCTGACGGTCGAGCCAACCGGCGCCGAAACCCACCTTCTGGTGCGCGTCGGCACGCAGACGGCGGGGGTCGTGCTGCATCGCCGCGTGGACCTGAAACCTGAGGAGCAGATTTATCTCTCGCCGAAGAACCAGAAGATCCATCTGTTCTGCGCCGAAGGAGCCCGGATCAACTGATCCTTTGGCGAGCGTCGACAAACCGGGGAACGTGATTGCTTCGCGTCAGTCTATGCCGCTTCGAGCTTCTTCGCGCAGCGAAGCAGCATGCCGTAGAGGTCACGCGGTTCGTCGGGATCAGCGAGGAGGTCGAGGTCTGTGAACATACCGTGTTCGGCAATTTGGTCCCGAACGTAGCGGAGGGCGGAGAGGGACGACGGGCTTCATAGTGCGAGCGTGGTGAGGCAGCGCGCTGGGTCGACTTCGCATACCGATACAACGGATCGTCAGCGTTCCTTTCGGAGCGCATCGCTTGAACAAGCTGCTACGCGAGATCTCGCGAGAGTTTTCCAGCGGCGGGAAGGGGCATTGCATCGACCTGTTCGTTCAGAGGGTACACTTCAGTGCCAGGATAAATGACCATTCGTCTTTCGGGATTTATCGCCTCGCAGGCTCCTGCTTACCAGCGCGCCCGAACGCCAGTCGTCGAAGAAAGGCCCAGGTATAGGCCGATGCAAAATCCGATAAGCGCGGCCGTACTGACGATAGTCGTTGCTGTTCCGGGGTTTTCCCGCGCGGCCTCTATTGCGCCCTGTCCCTGCTGCCGGACCGTCTGGGCTGCGTTCCTAGCTATTCCAGAGGCGCCTTCAGCCGCAGAATTGACCCGCTCACTCACAGCTTGCTTCACCTCCGCGATCTGCGATCGCAATTCGGCGATTTGATCTTCAATCGATTGCTGGTTCACACCGATCATCTTCCACCTCCTGGTTTGTGAACGCAAAACCGTTGAGCTGCGAGAATGTTCCAGCAACGGGGAGTGGGGTCGCCGCCTGTCCCTGACTCTCTGCTGAAGTGCGGCAACGCACAGTATTCGTCCCGCGTTAGCGCAACGCGTATCTTCCGGTTCTGTGCCGCGACGCTCCAGCGGCGCCAGAGCTGTTGTTTAGCGATGGCGGAAGATCGGGTTTTCTCGAAATGGCGACGCCCCAGGGATGGCCTGAAGACCGGCACAACGTTTTGGGAATAACACCTTTCCCTTACAGTCTCAAAAATATTCTAGTTGAGATTGCAGCGCGAAGATGGTGCTATGTGCTGCGCGTAGCAATGTTCCCTTCTTCTCCCAGGACAAAAGCGAGCGGCCTATGTCGATCTCAGATGCTGTCTATCGTCCCTTCGAAACGCTGATCCGTCCGCTCGACATCCCCTATCAACCGCTTCCGACCAAGGGGCCGGTCGCCGTCCTGATGCACTTCATCCGGATGTTCCGAGGCGTCATCATTGCCATGGCACTAACCTCGATGGCCGTCGAAGCAATCAACCTGATCGTTATCTGGGGACTATCGGTGATCGTCGATGGTGTGGCGACACAAGGGGTCGGGCAGTTCGTCGACAGCCGGTTCTGGTTGCTGGTGTTCCTCGCCGTTCTGATTTTTCCGGTGATGCCCATCGTCTTCTATATTACCAATATTCTGAACTCGCATACCGTCGGCATCAGCCTCCCGATCGCTATTCAATGGCAAGGGCACAAAGCCATTGAAGGGCAGGACCTTGCCTTCTTCCATGACCTTTTTGCCGGCCAGGTAGCATCACGGCTCGGCCAAGTCGCCAATGCAGTACAACAACAGATCCTGATCGCCTTTCAGACTGCGCCCCGCTTCCTGCTTCAGATTGTCGGCTCGGTTCTGCTGTTGCTCGCGCTGTCCTGGCAATTAGCGCTCCCGGTCGTCGCCTGGGTGATCGTCAATGTGCTCTTCACCCTCAAGGTCGTACCTGATTTCACGGAGCGTGCGCGGCGCTCGGCGAGGCAGAATAGCCTCGTTTCCGGCGCCATGACGGACATTTATGGCAACATTCAGATGGTCAAGCAGTTCGCCGCCGAAGACACTGAAGCGGGCGCACTCAGGAAGATCATGGCAAGAGCGGTCAACACACAACACCACGAGCAGCGCATCTATCGAACCACTGAATTGGTCGTCATCACCCTCAACATGGTTCTCTGGCTCGTCATGCTCGGCATCGGCCTTTGGGGGCTCTTCGATCGTTTCCTGACGGTGGGCGAGTTTGTGGCGACGGTTTACATTCTTCAACGGCTGTCGTCTGGATCTTTCACGTTTATCCAGATGGGCCAGCAGATCTTTAAGGTTCTAGGAACAATCAGGGATGCGATGCCCGTCATGACCACTCCGCCGACCATTACCGATCGGCCAGGCGCAAAGCAGCTCATCGTTCGCCATGGCGAAATCCGTTTCGAGAATGTTCAATTTGCCTACAAGTCGGACAAGGGCGTCATCGATGATCTATCCCTTACCGTCCGAGCAGGCGAGAAGGTTGGACTGGTCGGGTTGTCCGGCGCCGGCAAGACGACGGTGGTCAATCTGTTGCTACGCTTCTATGACATCCACGGCGGCGCCATCCATATAGACGGTCAGGACATTCGTGCCGTAAGCCAAGCGAGTCTGAGGCAAAACATCGGCGTTATCGCCCAGGATGTCGCGCTGCTGCACCGGTCCGTCGGCGACAACATACGCTACGGCCGCCCCGAGGCGACGTCAGCGGAGATCGAGCAGGCAGCGCAGGCGGCGCAAGCCGATTCCTTCATTGCCGATCTGACCGATGGTGAGGGCCGCAAGGCCTATGAAGCCTTCGTCGGCGATCGAGGCGTAAAGCTATCCGGAGGTCAGCGACAGCGCGTTTCGATCGCGCGGGTGCTGCTGAAGAATGCGCCCATCCTGATCCTCGACGAAGCGACGTCGGCGCTGGACAGCGAGGCGGAGGCCGCAATCCAAGAAAAGCTCAACCTGCTAATGGAAGGCAAGACAGTGATTGCCATCGCACATCGTCTTTCCACCATCTCCAGGATGGATCGGATCATTGTTCTCGATCGTGGCCGGATCGTCGAGGAAGGCACACCGGATGCGCTTATCGAACAGGACGGGCTCTATGCCCGTCTCTGGAAGCGGCAGACGGGTGGCTTCATTCCTGGGGACATTTGAGGCTGCTTTTAGGGGCCTTTGGTTCGATTCCCATCAAGGCGCTCGATGGGATCCTACGTTGCCTCTCAGATATTTGGACCGCCAGAAATGGCGTATAATTTCGAGGGGAGGTCCTCGACCATGACCGTAGCGAAGCAACAGTCAGCGAACGCGGGCAATCTCAATTTCTATCGCGCTCAGTATTCGCGCTTCGGCAGCCAGGCTCGCAGCCGAGGTCAGACTCGAGGCCTATGGCGCGGCCAACAAGGATGGCGGTCGCTTGGCGAACAAGGCGAATTAATCTGACTTGTCCAAGAGAGCCCTCGGGGCGAAATGCTCGATGTTGCTTGCGGGGTCTGCCGGTCCATTGATTGCGATTGCCGCCGCCCAGTTACTAGGAAACAGAATCTTGGCAGGCTAACGCGAGATCATCGCTACAGAGGAACGTAGCCACGATTGCCGTTGATCAGGGTGCGGGTGTAGGGGTGTGTAACGGCCCGCTCGATCAGCTGCCGCTTTTCCGCAACTTCGACGAAGCCACCATCCTGCATCACGGCAACGCGGTCGCACAGGTGGGCGACCACGGCGAGGTCGTGGCTGACGAGGATATATGTTAGCCCTTCTCGCTCGCGCAGATCTTTCAACAGGTTCAGGATCTCAGCTTGGATGGACACGTCGAGCGCCGACGTCGGTTCATCGAGCAGTAGAATGCGAGGTGACAGGATAAGCGCCCGGGCAATGGCCACACGCTGGCGCTGGCCGCCGGACAGCTGATGTGGGAATCGGTATCGAAAATTCTGCGGCAAACCAACATCATCGAGCGCCTTTTGCACTCGTTCCTGGCGCCGATCCAGCCCTTGAACCTCCAGGGGCTCCAGAAGCGTGCGACCGATCGTGTGCCGCGGGTGGATGGAGCCGAACGGGTCCTGGAACACCATCTGTTGCTTCGCTAACTGGGCCTTGGAACGCTTCTGGCCAATCGCCTCGCCATCTATCTCAATGGAGCCGGTCCACTGCTTGTTGCGCCCGGCAAGGGCGCCGAGGATCGTGGATTTGCCACAACCGCTTTCACCGACAAGCCCGAAGGCTTCGCCTTTCGCAACGGAAAAGCAGACATCCTTCACCACGCGCACTTCGTTGTCGGTCTTGCCATAGGAAACGGCGAGTTTTTCGACCTTGATCATCGACATTAGATGTTCTCCAGCCAGGCCGGGTCGCGCCGCAGCACTTCCAACCGATCGCGTGGATGATCGAGGCTGGGCAGCGCATTGAGCAGGCCACGGGTATAGGGGTGCTGGGCATTGTCCAGGTCGGAAGCCGCGATGGTTTCCACAATGCGCCCGGCATACATGATGATGACGCGGTCGCAGAAGCTGCGGACCAGATTGAGATCGTGAGAGATGAAGATCAGGCCGATATTTCGTTCGACGACCAACTCGTCGAGGATCGAAAGAACCTGTTGGCGCACCGTAACGTCGAGAGCAGAGGTCGGCTCGTCGGCGATGATCAGCGACGGCGAGGCGATCAGCATCATCGAGATCATAATGCGCTGGCCCATGCCGCCCGAGACTTCGTGCGGATAGAGGTCGAAAACCCGCTGCGGATCGCGGATACGCACGCGTTCCAGCATGGCCAACGTCCGGGCATGGGCTTGCCTGCGGGAGACCCCTTCGTGCAGCAAAACCGTTTCGGCAATCTGCTCGCCGATACTCATCACCGGATTGAGCGAGTATTTCGGGTCCTGCAGGATCATGGCGATGCGTCGGCCGCGAATGGAGAGCATGTCCTGCTCGCTGGCGTTCATCAGATCGATGTCCTCGAAAATCATACGGTCCGCGTGGACCCTGGCCTTGGGCGGCTGGAGGCGCATGATCGCTCGGCCAGTCGTGCTCTTTCCCGATCCGGATTCGCCGATGATGCCAACCTTTTCGCGACCGACCGTGAAGGACACGTCGCGTACGGCCATGACCGCGCCGGACAGGGTCGGAAACTCGACCGACATGTTCTCCACCGTCAGAATTGTGTCTGAAGATTTATCCATTTCGAGGATCCAGAATGTCGCGCAGGCCGTCGCCGAGCAGGTTGAAGGCGAGGCTCACGGTTAAGATCGCGATGCCGGGGATAGTGGTCAGCCACCATGCGTCTAGGAGGTACTGACGACCGGAAGCGGCCATCGCACCCCATTCGGGCATTGGCGGTTGCGCGCCCAGTCCAAGGAAGCCGAGACCGGCTGCCGTCAGGATGATGCTCGACATGTTGAGCGTCAGGCGGACGACAACAGAGGGTGCGCAGAGCGGCACGATATGGCGGACGAGAATGCGGATCATGCCGGCGCCCTGCAATTCGGCGGCGACGACGAAATCCGCGTTGCGGAAGGTCAGCGTCTCTGCACGGGCAAGGCGGGCGATCGGCGGCCAAACCGTGAGCGCGATGGCAATGACAGCGTTTTCGATGCCAGGTCCCAGGCTCGCGGAGAAGGCCAGGGCGAGAACAAGGCTCGGAAAAGACAGGAAGATATCGGTGATGCGCATCAGGATGACATCGATCCAGCCACCGAGATAGCCAGCCGTCGCCCCGATGACAAAACCGATGGGCGCGACGATGATCGTCACCAGAATGCTGATATAGAGCGTCGTGCGGGCGCCGAAGACTAGCCGCGTGTAAACGTCGCGGCCAAATTCGTCGGTTCCGAACCAGTGCTGCCATGATAGCGGCTGCAACGCGTTGGAGAGGTCCTGCGCGTAAGGATCGTAGCTGGTGATCGCGGGCGCCAGGATTGCGACGATGATCAGAAACAGGACCACGAGAAAGCCGGTGAAGGCCAGCGGGTTGGCGAGCAGGCTGAGCCAGGCGACGTATATCTTGTGCATCCGCGCTTGGCGTGTCGAGGTAAAGTCCTCGTTGATCAGCCAGTCGTGCAGAGTGGTCAGGGATCCTTGTTTTGTCATGACTGTCACCGCGTCCTTGGATCTATGAAGCGATAGACAATGTCCGAAAGGAGATTGATCGCGATGGAGATGATGCCGATCAGCAGGACGCTTCCGAGAACGGCATTCATGTCGGCGAAAAACAGCGCCGACGTGAGATACTGGCCGAGGCCGGGCCAGGCAAAGACCGTTTCGATCAGCACGGTGCCGTCGAGCAGGCCGCAATAGGCGAGCGCGACCACGGTGAGAAGCTGAACGCGGATATTGCGGAAGGCGTGACGCCACACGACGGCACGTTGCCCGAGACCCTTGGCTCTCGCCGTCAGGATGTATTCCTGACGCAGCTGTTCCAGCATGAAGCTGCGGCTCATGCGGCTGAGATAAGCCATGGCGGCATAACCGAGGATCAATGCCGGGGCGATCACATGGTGGATTGCGCTCCAGAAGACTTCCCATTCGCCGGCGATGATCGAATCCACCAGCAGCGATCCCGTCGGTCCCTCAACTAGGCCTTCGTTGTAGATATCGATGCGCCCCCCACCCGGGATCAATCCGAATTTGGCATAGAAGACGAGGATGACGATCGTCCCGAGCCAGAAGATCGGTGTGGAATACCCGAGCAACCCGACTACCCGCCCGAGGTGATCCACCCACGTGCCCTTGCGTACGGCGGAAATGACCCCGAGTGGTACGCCGAACCCTGCACCGATCAGGGTCGCCAACGTCGCGAGCTCGATCGTGGCCGGAAACACACGAGCGAGGTCGCTCGAGACGCTGTTTTTCGTGATGTGTGACTGGCCGAAATCAAGTCTCACAACATCCGACAGATAGTGCCCGAACTGAACGTAGAGCGGGCGGTCGAGGCCCATCTCCTTGTAAACGCGCTCATAGGTCGCCTGATCCGCCTGGTCGCCGATGGCGGCAATCACCGGATCCGCCGGCACCAGTCGTCCAATCACGAACGTAATGATGAGAAGACCAAACAAGGTGGTCAGGATGACGGCGAATGAGGTCGCGATCTTGCGGGCACCGGACAGTAGCTTCATGCTGCTGCCCGGACCCTTCGCGGCGGTCGCTTGGGAGGAGGTCAAGTCAGGTGTCCTTGCTGAAGACGCTTAGTCGCCTTTGGTCACAGTGTCCCAACGGGTCAGCCAGGTTGAATGGCCCGTGTAACCCTTCACTTCATTGCGAACGGCCTTGGCATCCGTTCTCTGGAAGGAGGTGATCAATGCCGGCGACGATTCCAGATAGGCCCTGTTGATCTTGGCATAGAGATCATTGCGCTTAGCCTTGTCTGTTTCATGCGCCGCCGCCAAAACCATTCCCTGAATCTCCTTCGGCACATCCCATGCGGAGCGCCATGCCAGAAGGCCGGTCAGCTTCGCATCGTCGGCATTGTTGGCGTTGGTGGCATAGGAAGCCAGCACGGCATGGGGATCGGGCAGGCGTTCACCGGAGCGGGCCGAGAAGATCTCGAAGGCCCGTTCGCGGAACTTGCCGATATGGTCTCCCCCCTGAAGGTCGAGCTTGATGCCGGCCCTTGTCGCATTGGCCTGCAGCGATTGGGCGACTTCATATTCCGGGGTAACTGGCGTGGCGAAATAGATCTTGGAAAACCCGTCGGCATAGCCGGCTTCCGCCAGCAGTTGCTTGGCCTTCTCTATGTCCAGCTTATAGGGGTTCTCTGTGCTGGCACCGGCCAGGCCGCCTGGAATGATGGTCTGCTGCTTTATCCCGTAGTATTTCATGACGGTGCTGGAAAGGCCGTCATAATCGATCAAATAGCGGAAGGCTTCACGGACCTTCGGGTTCGACAGGATCTCGTCCTTCTGGTTCAGCGCCAGATAGTAGAAGCCGAAGCCGGGGGTTTTCTGGATCTGTACGTTTCCGCCGGCCTGAAGTGCCGACAGGTCGGTAGACGACAGGCGGGTTGCGACATCCATGTCGCCGGCCTCGATCTGAAGGCGCTGCGCCGAGGATTCCGGCAGATGGCGGAGAATGACGCGACGCATCGCCGGCTCGCCCTGCCAATAGTCGGCATAGGCTTCTGCGATCAGGAGTTCATTGGCACGCCAGGTGCGCAGCGAATAGGGGCCGGACCCCGCATCGGCCGTCTGCAGGAACTCGCGCCCCATGTCGTCGTTTTTCGCCTTGTCGGCTAGGAAGGTGCTGTCGAGGATGGATGTCGAGAAGCTGGCAAGCGAAAGCAGAATCAAGTCGGCATTCCAGACTTCCGGCGTTTCCAGAACGAGTGTCTGGTCGTCAGTCGCACGGATCAGGCTATCGACGTTGTCGGCGGAGAAGCCCCACTGGCGCAGGTCGGTAGACGGTGCGAGGCCAAGCTTGACCAGGCGGCGCAGGGACCATTCCACGTCCTTTGCCGTGAGCGCGTTGCCGGAATGGAATGTCACGCCGCTGCGGATCTTGAAGGTGAAGGTCTTGCCGTCTTCAGAGACGGTCCAGCTTTCGGCAAGGCCCGGCTGCGGCTCGTTGATCTTGTCGGCAGGCAGTACGATCAGCCGTTCATAGAGGTTGGCAACGACTTCGGCGGATTCGAATTGGTTCAGTTCGTGGGGATCCAGGCCGCGCATCGACGACATGTTGACCGCGATCACCAATTGATCGGACGGCGTGGCGGCAGTCACAGTGTAGGGCGCAGCGGTCGCGATCGCGACCGCGCTGGCGAGCGTCAGGAAATGGCGTCTAAGCATTTGTATGTTCCTCCAATGAGGCTCCTCAACCTCTAGTTTTCACCAATTTTCATATCGACATCGATCTGAAATCTGGTATATCAGATCTCACAAGTCAAATGGATCGTCAACAGGATTTTGGGGCAATGACTGATAAACCAGACCTCTCGAGCGGAGTGGGGCGCATTGAGAAACTTGACCCTCAGCTGCAGCTGACGGTCCGCGATCACGTCCATCGCATTCTGCGCGGCGCCATTCTTGCTGGCCGGTTCACGCCGGATGAAAAGGTGAACGAACGCCAGCTGGCCGAGCAGTTCGGCGTTAGTACGACCCCGGTCAAAGAGGCGTTGCGGCTTTTGGAGGCGGAGGGTCTCGTCCAGTCTCTGCCCCGGCGGGGCATTCTCATCCGCTTCAATATCAACTGGGCCGAGGAAATGATCCTGGCGCGTGCAGCTCTCGAGTCGATGATTGGCCGACTGGCTGCGCGCCGTATGTCCGATGACAGCAAGCCGACACTAAAGGCCACGGTCGGTCTGATGGAGGCGGCGACGGCCAGCGGCAATGCCGATGAACTGATCGCTCTCAATGAGACTTTTCACGATCAGATCCATCGAGCTTCGCGCTGTCAGTACCTGGTGCGGTTAATCGAGCGCCAGCAGTTCTATGACGCAAGCATTCGCCGGATTATCCATTCGGCTCCGGCCGAGCGGGAAAAGGCGCTGCACGAACACAGCGCGATCGCTGCGGCAATCATCGACGGGGATGCCGAGCGCGCGGAGAAGCAGATGCGCGATCATGTGGTCCGCTCCGGTGAGACCTACCTGTCAATCGTTTTCGGAAACAAAGAGGATGTTTAAGGTGAGCGAAAAGCTTGAAACCGTTAGAAAAGCACTTATTGGGATTTCGGGCGTGCCGGTCACTCCCTATCACAAGGACGGAAGCATCGACGTCGGGAAGCTTGATGCCCTGATCAAAGAGATGGCCGCAGCCCGCGTGCACAACTTGATGGCTGCGGGCAATACCGGGGAATTTTTCACGCTAACCATGGACGAAATCCGTCTGGTACATCGCACGACGATCAAGGCCGCGGCCGGCAAGTCGCTGGTCAGCGCTGCCGTGGGACGTTCGCTTGCCGACGCCAAGTCGCTTGCCAAGGACGCAATTGTCGAAGGTGCCGACGCGATCATGGGCCATCATCCGATGGACCCGTTTGCCGGCCCCTCCTACCAGGCCCGCTATTTTCTGGAACTCGCCGATTTCTGCACGGTGCCGGTGATCGCCTATGTGCGCAGTGACGGGTTTTCCGTTGCCGACTTCCGTGAACTCGCTCTTCATCCGAATATCGCCGGCATCAAGTTTGCCTCGTCCAACCTGATGCTCCTCGCGGAAGTCATTCGTTCGACGCATGATGCCCCGGCAATCTGGGTATGCGGTTTGGCCGAAGGCTGGGCGCCTGCGTTCTATGCACTGGGCGCACGTGGGTTCACGTCGGGTCTGGTCAATGTCTTCCCGCAGCGGTCTCATGCGATCCTCACCGCCTTGCAGGAGGGCAATTATAGCGCTGCCCGCCAGCTGATCGACGGCATCGCCGAGTTCGAGGCGCTGCGCACGAAATACAACAATGGCGCCAATGTCACCGTCGTCAAGGAAGCCCTCGGCATGCTCGGCAATGATGTCGGCCCCGTTCGCCTTCCGGGCGTCGTCGCGTTGAACGACGCCGAGCGTGCAATTCTGCGCAGTGTCGTCGATCGGGTGACCACCGAGCAACGCGCTGCCTGAGGAGAACTGACGTGCATATCACTGGCATCAAGACCTACATGCAGCGTGTCGATGATCGGCCGCGCCTGCTTTTGAAAATCGAGACAAGCGAAGGCATTTCCGGCTGGGGCGAATGCTACAACCATGGCCCTGACTGGGCGCTGCCGCCGCTGCTCGACTACCTGTTTCACCAGATCGAGGGTGAGGATCCGCGCCGGGTCGAATATCTGGTGCTCAAACTCAACCAGCAATGCCGGTTCCCGCCCGGTGCGCTCGGACTGGCGGCGATCTCGGCCATTGATCACGCGTTGTGGGACATTGCCGGAAAGGCAGCGGGTCTGCCGGTCTACATGCTGCTTGGCGGCCATGTGCGCGACCGCGTCAAGGTCTATTGCGGCGTCTATACCGCGCCCGATCCGCAGCACGCGCTCGACCAGACGCTGAAGCTCAATGAAGACTATGGCTACACGGCCTTCAAGCTCAGCCCCTACCGTCGCGATTTGCACGGAAGTCGTTGGGGCGAAGTGGTCAAGGAAACGGGCGACTACTTCGGCAAGATCCGCGAAATCACCCCGTCGCATTACGAATTTGCCTTCGATGCCCATGCGAAGATCTTCGAGCCGTATCAGGCGGTGCAACTAGCCGCGGCGCTCGCACCCAACGATCCGTTGTTCTATGAGGAGCCCATCCGGCCGGAGCATATCCCGGCATGGACCGAGCTCAAGTCCAAGGTGACGGTTCCGCTGGCAACCGGCGAGTCGCTATACAATCGCTTCGAATTCCTGTCGCTCCTTTCGGCGCGTGGTGCCGATATCATCCAGCCGGACATCTGCGTGGTTGGCGGCGTGACGGAAATGCGTCGCATCGCAGCCCTGGCCGAAGCGCATTATGTGACGGTGGCGCCGCATAATCCGATGGGGCCGCTGGCGACCGCAGTGAACGTTCATTTCTGCGCGGCGCAGCCGAACTTCAAGATCCTCGAATTCAAGCCGCATGTCCATGCGCCCTGGGCTATTGACCCCTACATGCCAGTGGACGGGCATATGGAGCTGCGACCCAATCGCCCAGGCTGGGGCCTTGAGATCGATGAAAAGGTCCTGTCTAAGGACGACTACATCCATTGGGAACGCAAGATCACGCGCAAACCGGATGGCGCGACGGCTTATCCATGACATCATGTGATAGAGGCCGCCACAACCCGACGGATCGAATTGGGTCGTTTTAAGAATGTCGTCCCGTAGCCGCGCACAAAAAAGATCGGCTGCATGCGCGGCCGATCCACCTCTGCCGCCGGCGAACTGATCTTCCAGGTGTTTGCCGCCGTCGCTGATTGCGACGCAGGCTGATCTCCGAACGAACCAAAGACGCTGTGGCCGCCGCCAAGGCGAAGGGAAGGCGCGCCGGACGTCAGCCGCTCGACATAAAAAAGGTCGAGGCCGCCATCAAGCTCATCGCGACAGGAAGCACCCCGACCGAGGCCGCAAAGCAGCTCGGTCTCGGACGCTCCGCGATCTACCGTGAAATGTGGAGGCGCGGGGTGAGCCGATCGGCGTGACGATGCTTCCTTGCTGTTCCCGACACAAGGTTATCTATCGGCAAAGGAACGCCACGGTCTCGACGCCGCCGTTCGTCTGCACCCATCCCTGAATTGCCGACTTCTGGCTCCCGAAGCCAACCTCTACTCCGTTAGGACGGCGCCAGTCTTGGCGGTGGCGGCCAGGCCACCTGTCCTTCTGTCGTTTGGCACTTCTGTGGTTGCCGTCCCTTTGGCAAGAAGTTTCTGGCTTTTTTTGACGTGTGATCGAGCAGCTGAAGGCGCTTTCCCCCGCAACATTGGTCGTGGCGCTCCCGCTGTGAACCTAGCCCATAGTGTCTACTTCAACTTCCGTGGAAAAGCGGCACTATGTGAAGCTCGGACCAAAACTGTTGACCCCTTAGACCAGCGTCTTTTGTGCATAGCGCCAGTTCAGTCCGACAAGCGATACTCGCCTCGCTCCTTTTTCATGGAGGAATCGAATGGACGTCGTAGATTTTCCAAGGATTGCCGCGTGGAGCCTGCTAGCAGGGCTTGCCTTCGCAGATGCTCACGCGGCTGATCCGGTTTATGAATGTCGACGATTGGCTGGATCTGTCGAGGAGCCGAACAACAAAGAGCAGATCGGGGTCGAACTTCCATTTATCGATACGTCCGCGGCGACGACAGCATGCGACGAGGCGGCGCGTTTGAACCCGCAGGACCACGCAAGCGAATTTCGGCGAGCCCGCGCCTACATGGCGCCAGGCCCAAAGCAGGATATCCGGTTTGCGCTGTATACGTTCTCGAACGCTGGTGGGCTGGCGAGAAGGAACGAAGGGACGATCGGCAAGGATGTATCCGACTGGTATCGCCAGGCAGCGAGGAAAACTGTCACGCCAGCCACGTATGAGAAAGCAGCAAAGGCCGGCGATGTCGAAGCACAGCTCGTGCTTGCATTCCTTCATCAGGAGCCACGTTTCGGTGCTCTTGATGAGGCGAAAAGCAACAAGTGGATGAAGGCGGCCGCCGAGCAAGGGAATTCAAAGGCGCAATGGTGGATGGGGCAGAAGGCTGAGGCGCGTGGAGAATTCGAAAAGGCGCGGGAATGGTATCAGCTGGCAGCCGACCAGAACGACCCGTCCGGCTACTTCAGCATTGCGATGCACTACAAGCTCGGAAAGGGTGTGCCCGAGAACAGGGACGAGGCCGACCGCTTGTTTGAGATTGCCGCGGAACTTGGAAGCAAGACTGCGGCCGAGCATTTGGAGACAGCCGCACATTCGCGGCGTGAACGCAGCCTGATGGCCGACGGAAAGACGGTAGTAGTACCAGCCGAATATACGGAGCCGGACGAGCGAGAGATCGGGCTGGCCTTCATGCGCGCCTACGCCCAATATGGAAAACAAACTGGGTTTCGCAGTTTCACCTATGGCCTGTTCGCCGATACGGCGTGGGAGATCGAGATTAATGGGATGCGCAAGGAGGGCTGCGTCAAAGGCGGGCAAGGCTATACATGCGCTTTCGTGGCAGATTTGACCTATCGTCGCTCGAGCGAGATGATCTCGGCGCTCGGCAATACTCTTCAGGGTCAGGTTATGAGTTCAGCCGCCGACATGATGACGCGCAACGGGTCCAAGCGACAGGAAGAGGTTTTCATTCTTGGATCGGAAGGGTGGTACTCGCCAACGCTTCAGATGCAGGCGCAGCGAGGGATGGTTGCAGCTATGGGAACTGTTGCTGAGGCCGTGGGCGGCACGGCATGCGGACTAGATGCGATTAGCGGCGGCGAAGGATGCTGAGGACCTCGGTCGGGAACGGGAGTCTGTCTCCTCGGGAATAAGGCCGCGACACTCACACCTCGATGAGAACGCTTCAGCGCTGGACCTTGGAAAGAAGCTCACCGCATCGGGTCTGAGAGCAAGAGGCGTTCTTGTTATTGCGAGTCGCGCGGCGAGGTCAACCCAATGCGGCGAAGTGGAAGGCTCTGTTTCGGATCCTTTCATTCGGGTGCCCATGAACTTCCTTGCGAGATGTCCGGCGGGAGCGGTAGTTCTAGTTGTCGGTCTTTGTTTTTTGGTCAACGTGAGCGTATCTTGAATGACGGAACGGCTGCCGCAAAACATGCCGCTGCGGCTATCGTGAGGGCGATCCCTACTGGCCCCTTGCCGTAATGGCAGGGCTTCCAAGGCGCATACGCAAAAAGCTCTACAACATAAGTGAGGTGATATGGTGGGTCCGGCATGACTCGAACCTTGCAGCCAATCGGTTATGAGATGGCTCTAACCCTTGAGCCACAGGCCCTACCAGAAAAGTTTCAGGAGAGTGCATAGGCCTCGAAAACATCAAAGAGACGGTCATTTCTCATTTCGCGAAGCTGTCGGCGATGGCGAGGCAGCGTCATTGCCAACTGTGCGCGCCCCTAAATGCATTAACGCCATGCTCCTCAGATTTTTGCAGCCAACCGCCGATTCTCGCAATCGCTCCGAGGTAGACGCGATCTCTAGCTACCCTTCGTCTTTGCTTGCTTGCTGCTGCGGGATACGTAGCTGCCACGCTGATCGTCGGATTCATCGCCAGGCGCCTTGCACGTCTTTGTCCCGAAGGGCGTAGTGGCCTCCTATTGAACGCATTCCTGCCCCTATATGCTACCGCAACGTGGCCACGGCCGGCTTCGGCAAGACGGTGGCGACCGTTTCGGCGCTCGTCCAACCGTCTGCGAGCGGAGGTCGCGGCAATTGCCAGCATCGAGAGAAGTGTCACGACGATCGGTAGCCCAGTTTTCAAATCGCGCGGCAAGGCAGTGTAATTTAATAATTTAGACATACCTAAATCACGCTATGGCTTGCTATGCGGGGTTTTCTGTTGGTTGCTGTAATCGCCGGGGGGATGTGGACCATCGACAAGGCGGTGTTCGATGGCCGATACACGAGCGAGCTTTGGAATGACGCTCAGTCCGCCGGACGGCAGGCTCGGTTTATTGTGACCTCAAAACTGAGCTTTCTTAGGTGCTAATTGTTCCAGGCTAAAGCGGTGGGCGAATACCGACTTTGTGGAGCTTGCACGGGTAGGGCGCCGAGACAACTGATCAGATGCCCCCGATCGGCTTCGTCGAGTCAATGGTCGGAGCCAATCCTATTGGCTAACTGCTGTTGAAAGGGTTCCATCGCCCAATGCCGACTTACCTAATTGTTAGATGGGATGGACGCTGCCAGTCGAAAATGAACTGTCATTTGGCACTACTCAGGAGGCTGGTCGAAGCGGAGCCGCTGGCAGGGTCGATTCTACTTAACCGCCGAAAGCCGCAATGCACCTTTGCAGCTCTGATAGCATTGCCCTTGATCCGGTCAGGCTGAGCATGCCGTCGTGCAAATTGATTTCGGCGCCGGCCTTGAGGGCTTCAATGACCTTCGTCGTTGGTTCGATCTGGTAGGCGATTTTGTCACTAGACTGGGTGCGGGTAATAAAGGGCATTTCGCTTTGATCAACGCGGTACGTGAATGGCCGCCCGCTTATTTCCTCAAAGTTCCGTTTCGGGTCGGTAAAGCCGATTGTGAGCAGATCGTAGGGATAGAGACGGAACACGCTGCGCCTCCCTCCGTCTTGGATGCGGCTCGCCTCGCAGTTTTCCAGGTTGCGATTGGGATCAACGACTGCCACGACTTGCCAGCCGGCGATTGTTCTTGTTTCGAGAAAGGCGAGGGACGCGGGCTGCGCAGAAGCCCCGTCAGAGACTGTGGCCGTGGTTTCGCGAAGTTTGCTAACGGTGTTTTGGTACTTCCAGGTCAGGCCGAGCTCCGCTGCACTTACCACCTCGAAGGCATAGGTGCGGGTCTCTTCCGCAGCGGAGATGCGCGCCTTTACGAGGGCCTGGAGACCAAAGCAGGTTCCTTCGCAGGAATCAATCGTAACGTAATCCGCCGTCAGTTTTTGGGGCTCAAGAACTTGGATCCTGTTTTTGCTGAATCCGCTTCCGTCTACATTGACCAACGAATCGAAGAATACCGTGTTCTTGCACGGCACATCTGGATAGAGAAAGAACAGGTCGAGCAGTATGATCTCTCCATCTGCAATGTCGTCTCCTGTCTGTTGCTCGGCTTTGAAGCTTCCCATGCCGCAGGCATCGTCCCCGGCAGTGCTGAACGTGAAATGGCGGAATGTCTCGTTTTGGCGACGGAAGCTGAAATCCTTGTCCATGAAGGTGATCTTCTGCCGCGCGAGGCTGGCGAACATGCCTTCCGGATAGCGAGACAGGTATTTCTGGTAGGCCTCCTGGCTGTCGGCAAGGGCTGCGAACTCGAAGAAGGCGACCTCGTCGCCGCCGGCCTCAGCTGATTTTCCCTCGACGAACTGGAAGTCGCCATAGACCGCGCTGTTTTCCCAAGGCTCCTGCTTGCCGCCGGTGCGCTCCTGCACCGTTGCGCGCACACGCTTGAACACCCCTTCGATCGAAAGGCCTGGGATCGTCACCGATTCGGCGAGCGCCGTCGCATAGGGGCTGGCGCCGGTGTCGCCGTCGGTTGCGACATTGCCCGGCGGCAATGGAAAGTCCAGCCAGCTTGTCACCGTCCGTCCTCGCCTGCTAATTCGAAAGCGTCGACAAAGGTCGCGACGATTGCCTTTACCAGGCGCGCGGTGATCCTGTCCTTCTGCCAAAGCGCAGTCATTTCCACTGGGGACGGTACCCACTCCGGCAGGACCTGAACGAGCTTTCCGGAGGCGAGATGCTGGTCGATCATGAAATTCGGCAGGTTGGCGATACCGAGACCCGCGACCGCGGCGTCGATGAGAATAGTCTGGCGGTTGGCAGCAAAGCCGATCTTCGGCGTCACGTTGGTCACGACACCGTCGCGGTCACGAAGATCCCATTCGACGAGATCACGTCGGATCGCGAGCGCAGGAACATTCCGCAGGTCCTGGGGACCCTTTATCTCCGGATGCGCCTCGAGGAAGGTTGAACTGGCAACAAGGGTTCGAGGAAGACTGGCGATCTTCTTCGAGATCAGTCCGGAATCCGCAAGCGAGCCCATCCTCACCACTAGATCGTAGCCTTCTTCGACCAGCGACACCCGGCGATCCGTCAGGGTCATGTCGATGACGACATCCGGGTACTTCGCCTTGAACTTAATGAGGGCAGGGGCGAGCACCTCGGTCGCCATGTCAGGCGGCAGCGAAAGACGGACGGTTCCGGACAACGCGACCTTTTCGTCCTGCACACCAGCAACGGCTTCCTCGGCGAGGAGAAAGGCATCTCGGCTCCGATCATAGAGCTGCTGTCCGTGCTCGGTCAGCACGATGCCCTTCTTGGTCCGCCTCACGAGTCGTACGTTGAGGGTGTCCTCCAATGCCGTCAGCCTACGGGAAAGAGTGGCCTTGGAGATGCCTGTGGCCCGCTCTGCGGCGGCCAACCCGCCAGCTTGGGCGACACGAATGAACAGCGCGAGGCCATCGAAATCCACGAACGTTTTCATGTTTCAAAAATGGAACATGCAGTTGGCATTTTTCAAGTCTCCCGCTGCGAATGTTTCAACAATATCTTCATCGGCAAGCAATCACGCTTGTTAAATGAACGGAGACCACATCATGTCCAAGCTGTTCACGCCCGAAAATTCCGCACTCCTCCTGATCGACCACCAGGTCGGCACCATGCAGCTCATCAAGAACATCGACGTCGCGCAGGCCAAGCGCATGTCACTTGCTCTCGCCAAGGCAGCAAAGATCCTGGGTATCCCCACCGTTCTCACCTCCAGCCAGGAAGAGCGCCTGCAGGGACCGCTTCTCCCGGAACTGGAAGAAATCCTTCCCGAAGCTTTCGCAAACCGCGTGAAGCGCGAGGGCATCGTCAACGCCTGGACAGACGCCAACTTCAAGGCGGCCGTCGAGGCCACGGGCCGCAAGAACCTGATCATGGCAGGTGTCACCACCGACGTGTGCCTCGTGTTCCCGGCGATCGATGCGGTCGGCGAAGGTTACAACGTGCAGGCCGTGATGGATGCCTCGGGTTCGCCCTACGAGCTCTCGGAAGACATGTCCCGCCGCCGGATGCAGGACGCAGGCGTGATCCTGACCGCGACCAACACCATGATCGCCGAACTTGCCCAGAACTGGGGCACGGAAAACGGCCAGAAGCTGATCCAGTTGCTCTTCACGGAAGTCCTTCCGCCGATCGGCAACTGATCCCCACCGCGCCCGCAGAATGAAGGAGAAAGACATGAACATTCACGCAGCTCCCGTCATCGGGACGGGCATGGTTTCACCCGAGACCCATCAGCAGCGGGCGCATGGACCATTCCAACTTCGCCGCATCCGTCCCGGCATCACACTGGGGCGGAGCGACCCAGGCTTCGGCGGTCTCGGTACCATCGACCATGCCAAACTGCAGCCGGGTCTCGTGGTGAGGATGCACGAGCATCGCAACGACGAGATCATCAGCTACATGCGTGCCGGCCAGATGAAGCACACTGACTCGGCCGGGCACAGCGAGGTTCTGTCGTCACACCGCCTCATGGTCATGAACGCAGGCCACGGCTTCTCGCATGAGGAGGAGGTGGTTGGCCGCGACCGGATTGAAATGCTGCAGATTTTCGTTCGGCCGGAAATGGCCGAGATGAAGCCCGAGGTCCAGTTCGTCGGACTCACGGAAGCGGAGCGCAACGGGCAATGGCGACTGCTGACAGGCCCCGTGGGGTCGGATGCACCGACCTTCGTCCGCCAGCAGGTCTATCTTTACGATAGGCATCTGGCGGCAGGGGAGACTGTCATCCTTCCCGCCAAGGACGGATTTGACCGTTGGTTCTACGTCTTCGACGGGAACGTCTCGGCTGGCAAGCAGGACATCGAAAAATACGCCGCGCTCATGGTGGGCGCTAGCGAGCAGCAGTTCGAGGTCACCGCAAACGAGGCATCCGATGTCGTGGTCTTTCTGGTCGATCGGAACGCCGCCTACTCACGCGACGGCACTATGAGCGGCTGAGACCGACGTCAATGACTGCTCCACGTTTGGAGCAGTCATTCTCAACGTTGGTATTTTATACCGCACCCGCACCAGACGCACTTCGATAAAATGGCACTCGACTGCCCATGCCGATGCCGTCGTGTGTGGTGATGTCCTGCCATGACAAAAAACGAATTGGAGTAACCATCATGTCCAAAGGAACAGCCGTCATCACCGGAGCCGCCACCGGCATCGGACAGGCCTACGCCCAACGCCTTGCCGCCGACGGGTTCGACATTGCGGTCGCCGACGTGGGCGACGCATCCGAGACCAGGGCCATCGTCGAGGCGGCCGGACGCAAGTTCTTCTCGGCCAAAGTCGATGTCACGTCGCCGGCATCGACCGCTGAATTCGCTGCCGAAGTCGAGAAGACGCTGCCGCCCGTCACCGCCCTGGTAAACAACGCCGGCATCTATCCTTGGAAGCCATTCGCCGAAACCGACTACGATCTCTGGCGCAAGGTCATCAGCGTGAACCTCGATGGACCGTTCCTGATGTGCAAGGCCTTCGTTCCCCGAATGATCGAGCGAGGCTACGGCCGCATCGTCAACGTCGCCAGCACGACATTCTGGCTGAACACCACTCAGATGACCTCCTACGTCGCCAGCAAGGGCGGGGTTATCGGCTTCACGCGTGCTCTCGCCGGCGAAGTCGGCGCCTCCGGCATCACCGTGAATGTCATCGCACCCGGATTGACCAACACCAAGAGCATGCGCGGCGAGAACGAGGAGATCTTCGACTACCTCCCCAAGGTCCAGGCGATCCCGAGGGTCATTGAACCCTCTGACATCGTCGGTGTGATCTCATTCCTGTGCTCCAAGGATTCGTCCTTCGTCACGGGCCAGACGATCGCGGCTGACGGCGGCAACGTCCGCAACTGATATCCACCGCTGTCCATTCGCCGCGTTCGTTGCATGTGACGAACGCGGCGAATCCTATTTCAGTCGCGCCTTGAGGAACTCGATGAATCTTTGCGTCTTAGCCGGCAGGAGCCTTGTCTCTGTGATTGCATAGACCGGGTTGGGAGCGCCGCACCAGCCGGGGAGCACTCGCTTCAGCCTGTTGTCCGCCAACTCCTCTGCAACGATCTCGTCCGGGAGCATTGCGATACCCATGTCGAGGGTGGCGAGCCGACGGATCATGCCGACGCTATTGAGCCGGAAGCGACCATCGATGGCGGTGTCCACGACTTCGGATCCATCGGTCAGGCTCCACACCTTCGCCTTCAGCATGTAAAGGCATTGGTGGTCGGCCAACTCGGACGGATGCTGGGGTTCACCGTGCTTCTCCAAGTATCGCGGCGATGCGAAGAGGTGGGGCGAGAGCCTGGCAAGCGGCCGGGCGATCATGTGCGACGGTTCTGGTTCTCCGATCCGGATGGCGACGTCGAATGGTTCGGCAACCAGATCGACCCTTCGCGGTGTCAGGTCGAAATCGAAGTCGATCCCCGGATAGAGCTCAGCAAACTCGGCGATAAGAGGGGCAAGATAGGTGTTGGCGAAATCGACCGGGAGGGACACCCTGAGGGTGCCGCTTGGCTGATCCAGCATGTCGCCGAGTTGCTCGTGTGCAAGGCGCGCCTCATCGACAATTCGCTTGCACCGCTCGAAGTAGATCTGGCCCGCCTCAGTCAGCTCGATGCGGCGCGTCGTCCTGTGGAGCAGACGCAGGCCGATCGCCTTTTCCAGCGCGCTGATGCGGCGTGAGAGCGTCGAGTTCGGCACTTTTATGATCTCGGCTGCCCCGCGGAAGCTCTTCGCTTTCACCACTTCGACGAACAGCGCCATGTCGTTCAGAAGTTCCAAATCATTGCCTCAAATATGGATCAATCATTTCCACATTATGCACTTTATATCCTTGTGTGAAGCAGTCATTTGTAGAGGCAGTACACGCATCAAGGAAACCCTCCCACATGAGCAAGCTCTTCACCCCCGTCCGCGTCGGACGCTACGAACTATCCAACCGCCTCGTCATGGCCCCGATGACACGTTCGCGTGCGAACGAAGACGACGGAGTGCCTTATGACAGCGTCGCAACATATTACGACCAGAGGGCGGGCGCCGGACTGATCATCAGCGAAGGCGTTTATCCTTCCGCGCAGGGCAAGGGCTATGTTCACACACCTGGCATTCGAACGGATGCCCAGGTCGAGGCTTGGAGGCGTGTCACCGATGCGGTGCATTCCCGCGGCTCCCGTATCTTCATGCAGGTCATGCATTGTGGCCGCGTTTCGCATCCGTCACTTCAGCCCGGCGGCACGCTTCCCGTCGCTCCGTCTTCGATTCAGCCTCCGGGGCAGACCTGGACGACATCGGGCCAGCAGGATTTCGTTACCCCGCATGAACTGACCATCTCCGAAATCAAGCAGGTGATCGAGGACTATCGGCAGGCGAGCCGCCGCGCCATTGAAGCAGGATTCGACGGCGTCGAACTCCATGGAGCATCAGGCTACCTTCCGGAACAGTTCCTGGCATCGGGCAGCAACAAGCGCGAGGATGAATACGGCGGCTCAACGGCCAACCGTGCACGCTTCATCCTCGATGTGCTGGGTGCCATGGTCGAGGAGGTCGGTGGTGACCGCGTCGGCATCAAGATTTCACCGGAGATGAACTTCAACGGCATCGTCGATGAGAATCCGCAGGCGACATACTGGGAACTGGTCGACAAGCTGAACGCCTTCGATCTGGCCTACCTTCACGTCGCACTGTTCGGTGCGCCGATCGACTACCACGCTCTTCTAAAGCCACGTTTCAACGGGGCGTATCTGGTGGGTGGCGGACTGGATCAGGCTTCTGCAGAAAGCGCACTCGCCGCCGGACGCGCTGATGCCACAGTCTTCGGTGCAGCGTTCCTCGCGACGCCGGATTTGCCGGAGAGATTCCGGCAGGGTGCGACGTTGAACGAGCCAGACAGGTCCACGTTCTACGGCGGCGGCGACAAAGGCTATACGGACTACCCAACACTCCAGACGGCCAAAGTCGCCTGATACGAAAGAAGACCCGGCCGAGCTAGATCGGTCGGGTCTTCACCAATTCTGCCTGCGTCACTTTTCGGCAGCTTCCGCGTCGAGACTGCGGATGTAGTTCAGCGTGGGTGCGCTGGCGTTGTCTGTCCGCCAGAGGAGCTTCATTTCCATGAGTGGCATTGGATCACTGACGTCGAGATAGGCGACACCCTTGAAATTGAGCGACTTGAGCGGCGATGGCACGAACGAAACGCCAAGCCCGGATGACACGTAGGTCATCAGGCTCATGATGTGGCTGGTTCTGTAGACGTGCTGCGGAGACATCCCGGGCAGGGATGCCAGCACGCCGCCGATGTTCGATCTGCCATCCGGCTCCGCGTAGACGGCCAGGCTCTCACCCGCAACATCAGCGATCCTCGCCTTCTGCGCCTTTGCCAGGGGATGCGTGTCGGCGACGGCCAGATACCACGGCCATGACCCCACCGCCTTCGATGTAACGCCGCTGGCAACCAACCCTGCGGTGGCGGCATAGCCGACGTCGATCTCGTTTCGAAGAAGGGCTTCGGATACCTCGCTGCTGGGCATCTCCTTCAGCGTGACGTTCACTCCGGGCCATTGAGACCGGAACCGCCTGATCGACTCCGAAATCAAGCCAGCGATCGCTGCATTGGCTCCATAGCCTAGACGGAGCGTTCCAGTTGCTCCACGCGCGAAGTCCCTTACCGTTTCGATCGCCGTACCGACCTGTGACAGGGCGGCATAGCTTTCCCGGAGAAATTCGCGGCCGGCCTCGGTCAGTTCCACGCGACGTTTGGTCCGCTCGAGCAACTCGACGCCGAACATGCCTTCCAGGGACTTGATCTGTGCGGTCAGCGCAGGCTGGACGATGTTCAGTCTCGCAGCGGCCCGTCCGAAATGGAGCTCTTCAGCGACGGCGATGAAGTAGCGGAAGTGCCGCAGCTCGATACCGGGCTGTCTCTGAATTGACAGATCCATGTTTAATCACTCCAGATGATTACAGACAATAAGAAAGCTATTGGAAATGATATATAGAAACGTGCTTTCTGTCTTTAGAAAAGGATAGAACCCATGCTCCAGCAGCCACCCGCCAAAACCCCAGCACTTGTCGCCGTCCAGTCCCCGGAGGCGGCGCCGAAACCAGTCCGGGACTACACAAAACTCCTCGTTCCTCTGGCAGTGGTGGCGGCGGTTTGCGTCCTGGTGGGCATGAGTTCACAGCGCTGGGATAGGTGGATGGCCGGAGCCGATGTCCAGACAACGGACAACGCCTACATCCGCTCCGAACTCAGCCGCCTGGGAGCTCGCGTTTCGGGAAACATCAGCGCCATCAATGTCGGTGATTTCGACAGGGTGAAGGCCGGCGATGTCCTCGTGGAGATCGACGGGTCGGATTATCTTGCCAAGCAGGCTCAGGCCAAGGCAGCCTTGGATGCCTCCATCGCGCAGCTACACAACCTCGACAACCAGAAGATCCTTCAGCGAGCAGCCATTCGTCAGGCCGAGGCGCAGGCTGCCGTGGCGAATTCGAACGCCGAACTGGCGAAATCGGAAGCGAACCGCCAGACGACCCTGGCTGAAAAGGGCGTCGGGACCCAGCAGAAGAACGAGCAGGCGCTGGCCCAGGCGAAGTCGACCGCGGCAACCGCACTGGCTGCGGAGGCCACCGTTGCCTCGGCGAAGGCACAGCTAGAATACATCGACGGACAGACGGAGCAGCTTGCGGCAAACGTGGCGGCTGCGCGTGCGGCTCTCAAGGCGGCCGATCTGTCCGTCTCCTACACGAAGATCATCGCTCCCTTCGACGGCGTGGTCAGCGAACGCCAGGTCCACGTGGGCGACTATGTGACGGTAGGGACAAACACGATCTCCATCGTCCCGCTCCCGGACGTCTACATGATCGCGAATTTCAAGGAGACCCAGCTTGCCCGGATGAAGGAAGGACAAGTCGCCGATGTTTCGATCGATGCGATTCCGGGCGTGACCTTCAAGGGACACGTCAGCCGTCTTTCCCCTGCATCGGGTTCGCAGTTCGCGTTGCTGCCTGCTGACAACGCCACGGGCAACTTCACGAAGGTCGTCCAGCGCGTCCCCGTCCGGATCGACTTCGAAGCCTCGCCGTCCCTGGAGCGCCTGCGCTCGGGAATGTCCGCGGAAGTATCGGTCGCGGTTGCCTCGGAAGGACACTAGGTCGATGGCCGAGATTTTCAGGCTTGCGCTTCCGGTACGAAGCACGGGGCGGGAGACCCACCATCCGATCCTGGCTGTCTGTGCCGTTCTGCTTGGACCTTTCATGGTAGGATTTCACAGCCGTCTGTTCGGGATCGGTCTTGTCGACCTGCGTGGCGCCTTCGGCCTCGGCTTTGATGAGGGGGCGTGGCTGAGCACCCTCGCCACCGCTCCTCAGATCGTGTTCGCTCCCGCCGTCGCATGGCTGGCTGCCGTGTTCGGAATCCGCCGCGTCATGGTCGTGCCCGCTCTGATCTACGCTTTCGTTTCTCTTCTGATCCCGTTCACCCGCGACTTCACGGTTCTCGCCGGGCTTCACGTCCTTCATGGAACTCTCCTCGGGATTTTCGTTCCAGCCACTTTGATGATCATCTTCCGGAATCTTCCTATCAAATGGTGGATCTCCGCGATCGCCATCTATGCCTTCCGTGGCGCGTTCACGGTCAACTCCGGCACGGCTCTGCTCGATTTCTATGTCCAGCATTTCGGATGGCAGTATCTCTACTGGCAGGATGTCGTGCTCGCGCCGCTGCTCGCCTATCTCGCATTCAAGGGCGCGCCGCGCGAGAATATCAACATGGATCTCCTCCGCCGCGCAGACTGGGGAGGCATGTTTTTTCTAGGTGTCGGGATGGCGTTGCTGTTCATTGCCGTCGATCAAGGTAATCGTCTCGACTGGTTCGAAAACGGGCTGATCGTTTCCACCACCGCGGGCGGACTGCTACTGATCGCCGTCTTCTTCATCAACGAGATGCTCGTCGAACATCCATGGGCAAGCATCGGGTCGATAGGTGCGCGCAATGTCGTTCTGCTGCTGTCGATAGCTCTGCTTTACATGATGAGCAGCATGTCGAATTCGGCGCTCGTGCCGAATTATCTGACGGCGGTGGCGGGTCTCCGTCCTGAACAGATTGGGGTCACGCTGGTGACGTGGGTCTGTATTCCCCTGATGCTGATGACCCCCTTGGCGGTCTGGGCAATGCACAGGACCGACGGCCGCTACCTTCTGTTCATTGGCCTCTGCTGCTTCGCAGGCGCGGCCTTGATCGGCACAGGCTTGTCACCGGATTGGAATGGCGAGAGCTTTCGGACGATGGCTGTTCTCCAGGGGGCGGGCCACATACTGACCTTTCTTCCGATCATTGTCCTGACCGTTGCCAATGGAGACCCCAAGAAGGCAATCGCCGTAGCCGCCTACATCCAGGTCATCCGGCTTCTCGGCACCCAGACGGCCCAGGCGCTGATGACGACCTATCTGCGGAAGGGCGAACAGCTCCATTCGTATCTGACAGGCCTCAATCTGGAACGAGGTTCGGAGGCTTCGGTCGCGGTAATATCGGCGCTCGCCAACACGATGGCGGGCGCAGGCTCTGCTGCCGCACAGAGCAGGGCGACGGCGGTGCTGGCGCAGCAGGTTCAGAAACAGGCCAATGTCCTCTCCTACATCGACGCATTCTGGCTGACCTTCTTCTGCGCGGTCGGGGCACTCATCATTCTTGCATTCGTAACGAAGGCACCGAAAGGGCCGCTGGCAGGATAAAGCCGACGGCCAGAGGGAGAGGGTTCTTCTCGGCTGCCGAGGTATTGCGCAAGAAGGGCATGAGCAAGCGTGTTGTTTCATTTTCGTAACGCAAAGGCCGCATTTTTCGAATCTTACGGTTTGTCAGGTCCAGCATAGATTCATGAGTGAAACAACGGGATGAAATCCATGACCGATCACTCGATAAAGACGATCCCTGCAGGTCAGCCGCTTCCAGCCGATGACCTGACCCGCAATCTCACCGTCGCTCTGCCGGACGATCAGGCGCTGGCGCACATCTCCCAGGCCGGAAACGTCTACACGATCCTTATTTCCGGGGATCAGACCGAAGGGCGCTACTGCCTGATCGACATGCTGGTTCCCGATGGTGGCGGACCGCCGGCACACCGACACGAATTCGAGGAAATGTTCACATTGCTTGAGGGCGAGCTGGAGTTCACGTTCCGTGGCCAGACGGAGACCATCCGCGCCCCTGCATCCGTGAACATCCCGGCGAACGCACCGCATCGGTTCGCCAACCGCTCTGGCAAGATGGTGCACATGCTCTGCATGTGCACGCCAGCCGGACAAGAGGAATTCTTCCTTTCGATTGCGGATCGCATCCCCGACCGCAGTTCCCCGGCGCCGAAGCCGGACGCTGCAAAGCAGGTTGAGAAGAAGAGCCTGATGACATCGCTTGCGCCGAAGTACCGGACCGAGTTCCTTTAGCAAACACGAAGGCGCACGACCGCGCCTCCCAATCGACCACAACAGCATCGGAAGCCTGGCACGACTGAAAGGTCGTGGGGTTTCGCTTGCGATAAAAACAGAAAGAGAACTGACATGACCGTAAAGACACCCATTGACGGATTTGGCTCGGTCACGGGCGTGCCGAAGCTGCCGTCGGGATTTCGTGACGTCTTCCACAGTTATCGGGTCGATGCGAACGGAATAGGATTGCATGCCGTGATCGGGGGAACGGGGCCTGCGCTCCTTCTTCTTGGCGGCTGGCCAGAGAACTGGTTCGCCTGGCGGTATCTGATGCTCCCCCTCAGCCGCGACTTCACGGTGATCGCAGCCGATCCACGTGGCGTGGGGTTGTCGGAGAAGCCGTCTGACGGGTATGATGCGGATACCCTCTCCGCAGACATGTTCGCTCTGATGGACGCCCTCGGCCACGAGAAGTTCTCGATGGTGGGCCACGATGTCGGTCTCTGGATCGGATATGTGATGGCGGCCGACCGCCCGGATCGTATCGAGCGCATCGCTCTCGGCGAGGCTATCGTTCCGGGTCTTTCGCAGTCTCCGCCGTTGCTCAGCGACGATCGCTGGGTGAGCGACTTCCTATGGCACTTCAACTTCAACCGTGCGCTGGGAGTCAACGAACGGCTGGTGGAAGGAAGAGAAGACCTCTACTTCGGATACCAATTTGACACCAAGGCGGGTTCGATCGAGAACTTCCCGGCATATGGCAAGGAATTCTATATCGAGACGATGCGTCGGGTGCCGGGGGCGCTGAAGGCGAGCTTCGACTATTACCGGGCGATTGATGAGTCGATTCCCCAATATCGCCGCCGGAAAGAGAACAAGATCACGATGCCTGTTCTCGCGTTCTCTGGCGCATTGGCCTGTGGCCCGATGGTAGAGAACGAACTGTGCACGGTGGCGACGAATGTCGAGTCGGTGATCATCCCCGAGTGCGGGCACTACCCTGCGGAAGAGCAGCCCGAAGCGCTGTTGGCTGCATTGCAGGAGTTCCTGCAATGCCCCAAGGTGACATGACCTCTCCGCTTAGGTTTTAGGTTGAACTGAAACCGGGGGCATCGCTGGGATGCCCCGGGTAAATGATAGGAACTAAGTGCCACCACTGTCGAGAAGTCGTCTCCGGCAATCGCACTCAACAGCCTTTGAATTTTTTCAATATTGCCGGTCAACCGCTGGAAATCGATGGCGACGATAAAGAGGATCACGGGCAAATCTGGTCATGCCGCGAAATCCCACATTTTGATCGATGCCGGTTAACGTTACGATGCCGTTACCGGTCTCTTTCTGTTAGTGCTGCAACGCTCCAGGAAAAATTCAAGATCGTCGTCTGACTAGGACGCGCAACGGAATGTTTAGAAAATCTAACAATTTTCTCCATTTTTCTAAATTGAGCTAATTTCTCCTTTGGCTTAGGTTTTGATCAGAGCTGCTCGGGAGGCAGCTGGGAGTGGCGGCTAAACCCGCGCTTCCCCGGAGGAAATTAGAGTGCATCCAAGCCACGGTGAACCAGCTGGGCAAGACGCCCAGCTGTGGTGAACCCTTATGCGCTGACCTTTGCGGGGCACTCCTCATATTCATTCCCTAGTCGAGGACGCAGTCTCATGAATCTCTATTCTCTTCTTTCGTTGCGTGCTGCCAATGGTAAACCCGTGCGGGTCGGGCTGATCGGCGCCGGCAAGTTTGGCTCGATGGTCCTTGCTCAGGCGCAGCGCATTGATGGTCTCCATATGGTTGCCGTTGCCGACCTCGACGTCGGCAAGGCGAAGGAATCCATGCACCGTGTCGGCTGGCCGAAGGAGCGTTATTCCGCAACAAGCAGCGGCGATGCGATCAAGAATGGCACCACCTTCGTAATCGACGACGTCAACGCATTGTTCGAATGCGACGAGATCGAATGCATCATCGAAGCGACCGGCCACCCGATCGCCGGCACGCGTCATGCGCTTGCCGCGATCGAACACAACAAGCATGTGGTCATGGTCAATGTCGAAGCCGACGTCATGGTCGGGCCAATCCTTGCGGAAAAAGCACGTGCCAAAGGCCTGATCTATTCCATGGCTTACGGCGACCAACCGGCACTCATCTGCGAACTGGTCGATTGGGCCAGAGCCACCGGCTTCGAAATCACCTCTGCTGGCAAGGGCATGAATTTCGAGCCGCGCTACCGTTATTCCACGCCGGATACGGTCTGGGGGCTATTCGGCTGGACCGAGGAACAGGTAGCTGCGGACAATCTCAATCCGAAACTCTACAACTCCTTCACCGACGGCACCAAGGCCGCGATCGAAATGGCCGCGGTTGCCAATGGTACGGGCCTTGATTGCCCGGATGACGGCCTCGCGTTCCCGCCGGCGGGTCTGCATGACCTGGCTCGGGTCTTTCGCCCGGTTGCCGATGGCGGCCGCATGGCACGCTCGGGTCTGGTCGATATCGCCGCCAGCCAGGAACCGGATGGCCGCGAAGTGTTCAACAACATTCGTTACGGCGTCTTCGTCACGTTCAAGGCGCATAACGAATATGCGCGTGCCTGCTTCAAGCAGTACGGCCTACTGACCGATCCGTCGGGCTGGTATGCCTCGATGTGGCGTCCCTTCCACATCATCGGCCTCGAAACGTCGATCAGCGTGCTGTCAGCTGTGCTTCGCAACGAGCCGACCGGATCCTCCAAGGAGTTCCGTGGCGATGCCGTCGCGACCGCAAAGAAGGACATGCAGCCCGGCGAGATGCTGGACGGCGAGGGCGGTTATGCTGTCTGGGCCAATGCCATTCCCGCAAACCGCAGCCTCGATCTGAAAGCACTGCCGATCGGCCTTGCGCACAATGTCAAACTCAAGCGCGCGATCAAGAAAGACCAGATCGTGTCCTTCGACGACGTTGAAATCGTCAAGGACCTGGACGTCGTCACACTTCGTCGCGAGATGGAAGATCGCTTCCGCCCCGCCAAGATCGCAGCGGAGTGAGTGTCGTGACAACGCTGAACAGCAAGGCCTTCGTCGTGATTGCGGAGTTTCAGGTCAAGCCCGGCAAGCTCGCTGCATTTCTGGACGCGGCACGCGACGATGCGAAACACTCGGTCGCCGATGAACCGGGTTGCCGACAGTTCGACGTCATCTGCCCGCAAGGCTCCGACGATACGGTCGTCTTCTTCGAAGTCTACGACAACCGCGCGGCGTTCGACGCCCATCTGGAAACGCCTCACCTGGGGCGTTTTCGGGAGGCTTTTCCGCCACTGATTGTGGAAGAGCGGCCGGTTCGCTTCTCCGAGCGGCAATATCCTTGATGCGGAACATACAGTCATGACCAGCAAGATCGATCGCATTACCGTCATCGGTACCGGCATCATGGGTGCGCCCATGGCTAGCCGCCTGGCTGATGCAGGCTTTCAAGTTCAGGTCTGGAACCGGACACCGGAAAAGGCCGCCGTTCTTCAGTCGAAAGATATTTCGATCGTGGAGCGGGCCGATGCCGCAGCGAAAGATGCGGATGTAACCATCTGCATGCTGAGCTCCGGTCCGGTTTGCGAAGCGGTGTTGCTTGGCGACGGCGGCGTTGTCCGGGCAATGCTGCCGGGGTCCGTGCTGGTTGTGATGAGCTCCATCCCCGTGGAAACGGCCATTGCAATTGGCGAAGCGGCAGCAGCACGAGGCGTCGCGTGTCTCGATGCGCCGGTTTCCGGAGGGGAAAAGGGGGCCAAGGAGGGCACGTTGGCGATCATGGCCGGCGGTGACCAGACGGCGGTGCACCGTCTCGATCCGGTCTTTGCCTGCCTTGGACGTGTCACGCATGTTGGCCCATCTGGCAGCGGCGCGCTGACGAAACTTGCAAACCAGCTGATCGTCGCATCGACGATCTGCGCTGTCGCCGAAGCGTTGACACTGGCCGCACGTGGCGGTGCGAACCCCTCCCGGGTCCGTGAGGCCTTGCTCGGCGGGTTCGCCGACTCGACGGTCTTCCGGCAGCACGGGCTGCGCATGGTCGAAGGCAATTTCGTACCCGGCGGCCCGGCGAAGTATCAGGTCAAAGACACATCCACGGCGCTGGCTTTTGCGCGAAGCCGTGGTTTGACACTACCGGTTGGCGAGGAGGTTGACCGGCTATTCCAAGCTATGGTCGATAATGGCGATGGCGATCTGGACCACAGCGGGATCATCCGTGAACTGCAACGCATGAATCAACAATGAGCATGCCAAACGCATGCTAGTTTGACCATCAACGGGAGGAATGACCATGAAACACTATACCCTTCGCAGTCTGATCGCCGCAGCGGCTCTGATGACCGCTTCGATCGCCCATGCGGAAACCCTGACGCTGTCCACGCCGGACGCGGACACATCGGAAATCACGCTCGCTGCAAAGAAATTTGCCGAAATCGTATCGAGCAAGACCAATGGCGAACTCACCATCAAGGTCTTCCCGAACGGCACGCTCTATGGCGGCGACCCGTCGGCAGGGGTGAAGCAGCTGGCCGGCGGCTCGCTGGATATGCTGCTCAACTCGACATCGCTCTACGCGACCTTCAATCCCAAGTTCACGGCGATCGCAATACCCTATCAGTTTCGCGATATCGAGCAGCTGCGTGCCTATCTCGACAGCGATCTCGGTCAGGAACTGCAGTCGGACCTCGGTAATATCGGCATCAAGGGCGTCGATCTCTGGTCGCGCCCGCTTCGTCAGATCACCAATTCCAAGCTCGCCATCACGTCACCCGCCGATATGAAGGGCATGAAGCTGCGCGTACCCAACAACCCGCTGTGGGTCGAATTTTTTGGGGCCATGGGTGCCGCTCCGACACCGATGGCTTTCGCGGAGGTTTATAACGCCTTGCAGTTGAAGGTCGTCGATGGCCAGGAAAATCCGATCAACGTGCCGGTCAGCGCCAAGCTCTACGAAGTCCAGAAATACGCGACGATCAGCAATCATATCGCCGATGCCTGGGTTCTGGGCATGAACCCGGCACGCTTTGATGGCTTGAGCGACTCTTTCAAGACGGCATTGAATGATGCCGCGAAGGAGACGGAAGCCTGGAAAGCCGAGAATGATGCGGCCGATATCGAAAAGTCGATCGCAACGTTGAAGGCGAATGGCATGGAGGTCAACGAGTTGACCGATGATCAGCGCAAGGCCTTCGTTGATGTCGCTGCAGGTCTCGAGGAGAAATTCTCGGCACTCGTGAAGGACCAGTCCTTCTTTGATCGCACGCGCGCCTTCGCCACCACGAACTGATGCCTCGCCGGCACTTTGCCTCAAAATTAGGTGCCGGCTTTCCATCCGTCCATGCACTCCTGTTGGAAGGGCATTCGCATGCGTAGTTCCGTGAGTTCGCTGCTCGGTACCGTGGTCAGGATCACCGCCGACGTTGCGGCGGGTGCGGCCTGTGCCGGGGTCCTGATCGTTGTTCTTCTGCAGGTAATCGGCCGGTTGACGGGGCACCCGTTGCCCTGGACCGAGGAGGCCACCCGCTTTCTTTTTATCTGGATGGTTTTTCTCGGGCTCGCGGCAGGTTTCCGAACCGTGGAAAGCGCCCGCGTCGTTGTCTTCCTCGTCATGGGCCGGCGGCTGTTCCAGCATCTCGCGGTACCGATCTATGTCGGATCATCCGTCTTCTTCTTCGGGCTGATGGGCTGGACCGGGTTCACGCTCATGCGCCAGCAGATCATGATGAACGAAACGGCTGCGACCCTGCCCATTCCCATGTGGCTGATTGGTATGGTGATGCCGGTGTCGGCAGTCATTGCGATCTTGGCGATCATCGATTCACTGCGCAGCCGTCGTGATCTGATCGCCCTTCCAGAACTCGGACTTCCGGCGGGTGAGATTGCCCATGCCGATGTGTCCATCACATCAGGACATTGATCCATGTCGGTCTTTCTTCTCGTCGCCTTTTTCGGGCTCAGCATGCTCGGTATTCCACTTGCTGTCGCCTTGGCCTTGGCCAGCGTTGCCACTTTGTGGCTGTTCACCTCGATGCCGCTCGATCTGTTGTCACAGACCATGTTCTCCTCAATGAACTCGTTTCTGCTCGTGGCTGTGCCGCTGTTCATTCTGGTCGGTACGGTGATGGAACGGGGCCGGGTCGCGGAACGCATCTTCGATTTTGCCGAAGCCATCGTCGGCTGGCTCCCGGGCGGCCTGGGCCACGTCAACGTGATCTCGTCGGTGATCTTCTCCGGCGTGTCGGGCTCCTCCGTCGCCGATATTGCCTCGGTGGGCGCCATTGAGATCAAGGCCATGGAGCGCCACGGTTTTCCAAAGGGCTATGCCGTCGGCATGACGCTCTGTACCGCGACACTGTCGTCGATCATTCCGCCGTCGATTCTCGTCGTCATTGCAGGCTCGATCGCGAATGTTTCCATCGGGACGCTGCTGGTTGCCGGCCTGGTCCCGGGATTGTTCATTGCCTTCGCCTTCATGGTCTTCAACCACTTCTATTCGGTTTATTACGGTTACAATCCTCCTTCACCATTCAACCTGCGCATGGTTGTCGTCACCGGTCTTCGTGCCATCCTGCCGATGCTGACGCCTCTGATCCTGATCATCGGCATCGCCAGCGGCCTGTTCACGCCGACCGAAGCAGCCGCGATCGCCGTCGTCTATGTCGGCATACTCGGAGTCCTAGTCTACCGAACGCTGCCTGTGAAAGAACTGCCGGAAATCCTGATCTCGACCGCTCGTATTTCCGGAACGATCCTGTTCATCGCGGCGACATCACAGATTGCCGCCTGGGTATTTACTTATGACGGCTTGCCGGAAAAGGTGGCCGAACTGCTGCAGGCGATGCATCTCGGTCCGTTGACGGGCATGCTGGTCATCTTCGTCTTCCTGCTGATCATCGGCATCTTCATGGAAGCCATTCCGGCCATGTTCATCCTCATTCCGGTGCTGATGCCGCCGGTGGAGGCGCTCGGCATCGATCCCATCCACTTTCTGATCGTCACCGTCATGACGCTGACGCTCGGGCTTGTGACGCCACCGGTTGGCGTCTGCCTGTTCGCCGCAGCGCAGGTGGCCAATATGAGGGTTGAGGATGTCATTCGTGGTTCGCTTGCACCGATGGCAGTGTTGACGCTGGCTATCTTTGCTCTTGTGCTCTTCCCCGTCCTCACCCTTGGCCCGATCCGCCTGTTGGGGATGTACTGAGCATGGGAGGACAGCCAGCCTCGTTCACCCAGAGCGGCCAATACCCCAGGTTTATCGTGGTAATGGGTGTCGCTGGGACAGGGAAATCAGAGATAGGGCGGCGCCTCGCCGGCCTTCTCGGTTGTAACTTCATCGAGGCGGATGAATTGCATTCCCGAGAAAACGTTGAGAGAATGCGCAACGGCTATCCCCTGACGGATGAACTACGGATGCCCTGGCTAAACAGCGTATGTGATAGGGCGTCAGTGATCGACGCATCACCTGTAGTCGTTGCCTGCTCCGTCCTGAAGCGCAGCTATCGGGAGTTGTTGCGACAACGGTTACCGGGCGTCCGCTTCTTGTTCTTGCATGGCTCCCCTGAATTAATCTCAGCGCGTCTGGGAGCACGGACAGGACATTTCGCCACAGGTTCATTGCTGGAGAGCCAGCTTGCCACATTGGAGGCACCCGACGGCGACGAGGAGGCAATCTGGCTCGAAATCACGCTGTCGCCAAATTTGATCGCGGAGAGGGCGGCTGTCGAGTTGCTTGGATCGGTTCACTCAACTTGACAGGGAGCCTGACGGATAGGTTTTCTGCCAGGTTTCCCTTTCCAGTCGCAGCCAGTCGAGAAATACGCGCACCTTTTTCTGGCGAAGATGATCACGTGGGCAAACGATCCACTGTGTTGTGATCCTGACGACCGGCGGCGACACCACGGGGCAGACGAGACGCCCGCTTTCAATCTCGTCTCCCATCATCAACGTGCTTTCGAGTGCGATTCCCATGCCCCGGACGGCCGCGTCAATGGCCATGTGACTTCGATCGAACAGGATACGGCGCCAACGTTCTTTTGGTGCAACTCCGGCTAACGGAAACCAGCCATTCCATTGTGCTTGCGATTTTGCGGAGTGTATCAGGCGATGATCAAGCAGGTCTTCAGGCATCATGCTGCCAGCCGGTGCGTAATCCGGAGAACAGACCGGGTAGAACTGCTCGTCTGCGACGCTCTCGACGAAAAGGCCGGGCCACCGGCCCTCCCCATGCCGAATTTCGATGTCAACGGCTTCCTGGTTGAAGTCGGTTGGTTCGTTGGTGCCGTCGAGCCGAAGCTCCAGATCAGGATGCTTGTCGAGCAGGGTACTCAGCCGCGGCAGCAGCCACTTGTTGGACAGGGTAGGGGTAGCGCGCACCGTCAATGTCGTAACTGACCTGAAACCCCGGATCGTTCCCGTGGCATCTTCGATACGTTCGATCTGATCAGCGATCATCGAGAAATATCGCTCACCGGCCTCCGTTAACACGATCCCACGGCCCGCTTTCGCCAAAAGCGTCACCCCGAGTTGGCCTTCAAGGAATTGAATCTGCTGGCTGACGGCGGATGGCGTCACCCCAAGTTCCTCCGCGGCGCGGGAAATGCTGCCTGCACGAGCAGCCGCATGAAACACCAGGATCGACTTGATGGGGAGTTGCATGCTTGTCCTGAACTCTCTTGGTCGAGCTAATCTATTGCAAGTGCTTCTTAAACGAAACTTGTCCTTTGTGCGAAGTCAGATCCGTAGCGACACCCGGCAATGCGAAAACGCATTGCTGCGATGCAAGCTCTCGACTGCAGCTCTCCACCTGTTTCATCTATAAGGTTTTTCAGTGTTACATGAGAAGGTGATGCAATGACCCACGGTTCAAACCATACACGTTGGCATGTCGGCCAGAAGCTCTGGGACGCACTTGTCTGTGCACGGACGCGTGAGGCTCAGCGTATGCTGTCGCAGGCTGGCAAGCGTATCGAGCGCTAAGAACCTCAGCAATTTATTAGATTCGACGTGGTCTTCATCTGCAGTCGGCCCAATTAACTGCAATCCAAACTGCAGACATGGCGAAAGCTGCTCGGAAAACCAGCACGCGCTGTCTTGAGATCGCTGCTTCATGCTGTGGGAGCGACTCTGAGGTCGTCCGTCAAATCCGCAATGGAAGAGCAGAAGCTGACGCCTGATGGCGCCTCCCCTCCGGCGCGAAGCTTCCCTAGAACGGGACCGGGGGCGCATGGTAAATCTGATGTAGCTGATGGAACCCGAGTGAGATCAGAGCTGGTTTCGGGTTTCGAGGCGAAGCGTGTTCCTCGCTTCGATAATGTGACATCCCCAAACCCAACCCCTTCTTCAGTCCTCGTGTTAGCTCATATTTTTGGCTCAACTCCGCCCTGTTCGCGCGATCAACGATGTGAGCGACCTCGTTGATGCGCTCGATCTTCGCGGTGTCAGCCAAATGAAGTCTGTCGAGTTCCTTCTTGAACGAACGCGGGTCTGAACACCCAAAGCGCTGTTCAAGCGCGTGCGCGGTCCGCTTAGCCTCTTCGAGTGCGTCTCTACCTTCGGGATTGCGACCGAGCTCTTCCACGAACTGCGCCTTCTGGGCCTGGGGTAGTGTCGTTTGGCGCTTGAACGTAAGAATGCGGCCGTTTCTTTCTTGGTTGGCATTTAATTTGAGGTCGTGTCCCATCAGTTGGTGTAGCTCGGCGACAATGAAGCCGCTCGCGAGCGCTCCTGCGGATTGCTGAAGGTGGTGCCCGGTTGCAAGCGGAATTTTCCCATTTGGGTGCCGATCAACCGTTCGATATGGCCGCCGAAGCGCGGTTCACCCGGCGGTCGCCAGTCGATCGCGATGCCGGTATCCTCACACCCTCTCATGAAAGCACGACTCCTGAAGTCGCTGCCGTTATCGACATGCAATGTCTCTGGAAGTCCGGCGACAGGTTCGGTGATCTCGCGCTCCCGCAACCAAGGTGATTTGTCAAAGACAGAGTGTAGTAAGCATGAGCTGGTCGAAAGCCGGGAAGGGGCTTCCATTGTGAGGTAAAACCCGGTCACCATCCGGCTGCAAACGTCCATGGCAAGAGTCAGCCAAGGCCTCCCGATTGGCAGACGCGTTTCCTCGTCGACGACAAAGATATCTGCTTTGGTGTGATCGACTTGGACGATCTGGAGTGGACGCGAGGCAGCGAGCATTCCTGGAACAGCAGTTGTTCGCTTCACGACTTCGGTTTCGCCCCGTCGTTTGGCGCGTTTCTGCAGGTCGATGTCTTCGAGACGATTTTCAATCGTCCGACGATGTGGCGACTTGAGCCCGGCCGAGACGCAGCCCGTTTGTACATCCCGAACCAGTTGAGAAATGCTGGGGCGATCCAGATGGACTCAGCGCTTTACACCCAGTGGGAGGCCGGCGTCGTCGAGCCGCTGACGCCCTATCTCGACGATCCTGCCAAGACGGACGCCGATTACAATCTCGCCGATTACCCGGAAGGCTTTCGCGCCGGTGCATCCTTCCCTGTCGGAGAACCGAACCCGCAGCTCTACGCGATCCCAATCTCGTTTGAGGCCTACACGCTCTTTTACAACAAGGATCTGGTCGAAAAGTATCTGGGCGGCAAGGTGCCCGCGACGATGGATGAGCTGATTGCCGCTGCAAACGACATCAGCGCCAAGGGCGAGGGCAAGATCTTCGGCGCATCGATGCGCGGCAAACGGTCGGCCGAGCTGGTGGATACGATGACAGGCATCGTGCTCGACGCCTGGGGCAGCGAACCGGCGAACCTTCCCTACAACATCTGGGTCGATGGCGACTGGTCGAAACCGCGATTTAATGATCCGCGTGTTGCCAAGGGGCTCTCCTACTATGCCGGTCTCCTGAAGGCCGGCCCGCCGAGCGCGCTTTCCTATGGCTGGGAGGATGCGAGCCGCTTCTTCTCGCAGGGCAACGCCGCCTTCTTCGTCGATGCCTCGGTCTTCGGCCCGGGCTTCGAGGACCCGAAGACCTCGGCGATCGCGGGCAAGGTCGGCTATGCGCCGCTACCGGCATCCACGGGAGATATCGGCTACAGCGGCCATTGGTCCTGGGGTATTTCGATCGCCAAGAACTCTCCAAAAAAGGACGCTGCCTGGCTCTTCGTGCAATGGGCGACGAACAAGAAGATGACGGCGGCGCTCGGCGTTGCGACCGGCGGTGCGCCGCGCGACACGTCCTGGGAGGATCCCGACTACGTCAAGGCGCTCGACGCCGGTTATGTCGCCGCGGTGAAGACCCAGATGAAGCACACGCGGCCCACCTCGGTCTTCCGCCAGGGCTGGAACGATGTGGTTCTCTTGGTCGTCGACGCCATTCACCAGATCTACCAGGGCACCACGCCTGAGGATGCGGTGGCGGAACTCCAGACCAGCGTCGAAGACACGCTGCAATAGCCCGTACCCTTCCGGGGTCGGCCCGTCCGGCCCCGTTTCTCCCGAAAGCAGGATCGTATCGACCATGCGTCGTGAAAAACATATCCGTTGGCTGATCGCGCCGGCTCTCGTGCTTCTGGCTGCGGGAACGCTCTATCCGGTCATCTATTCCGGCTATCTGTCGCTCCTCCAATGGAACTGGGGCTCGGAAGCAAAGTTCGTAGGACTACGCAATTTCGTGCGGATCCTGTCGGGCAGCGGCTTTCCAAAGGCGCTGTTCAATACTTTCTACTTCGCCGTCTTCGCCGTCGTGATCGAGACCTTCCTGGGCTTGGGTCTGGCGCTCGCCATCAACCGGATCCGCATTGGCGCGGGCTTGATCCGGACGCTGATGATCCTGCCACTGATGGTCTCCGGCATCGCGGTTTCGCTCATCTGGAAGGTCATGCTCGACCCGACGCTCGGGATCGTCAACTACCTGCTGTCGCTCGTAGGCATACCCGGCCCCGCCTGGCTTGGCACGGTGCCGACCGCAATGCCTGCCATCATCATGATCGACACGTGGTGGCAGACGGCCTTCACCTTCATCATTCTTTCCTCGGCATTGAAGAGCCTGCCTGCCGAACCGTTCGAGGCCGCAAGACTGGAAGGCGCAACACCCTTCCAGACCTTCCGTCACGTCACTCTGCCGATGCTGAAGCCGGTGCTGATCACCGTCATCATCTTCCGCACGATCGACACGCTGAAGGTTTTCGACATCATTTTCGGCACGACGGGCGGCGGGCCGCTCAGAGCGACCGAAAGCGTCCAGACGCTCGCCTATCAGACGGCCTTCAAATCCTACAGGTTCGGCGAGTCAGCGGCCATCGCCGTCGTCTTCTCGTTCATCATTCTGGCCCTGTGCATCATCTACCTGATGATCGACACTGACGATGGAGAAAAGGCATGAGCCGCTCCGCTTCCTCCCGCAACACGCTCTGGCCCTATGCGGTTGCGCTCGTTGCCGTGGCCATCTCGCTGTTCCCGATCTACTGGATCCTGACGATCGCGCTGAAGAACCGGGTCGACGCCTTCGCGATGCCGCCCGTCTGGCTCTTCTCCCCGGTCTGGGAGAATTTCGGAAAAGCCTGGTCCTCGACCGGTTTTTCAGGTGCGTTCTTCAACAGCCTTATCGTCTGCGCCATCGGCAATGTGCTGGCACTCGCGGCCGGCATTCCCGCCGCCTATTATCTCAACAAGAAGCGCGTGCCGGGCAGGCGCACGATCCTGATCTGGCTCCTGATCTCCTACATGTTGCCGGAGTTCCTGTTCATCGTGCCGATGTACGTGCTCTTCCAGTCGGTCGGGCTCTACGACACGGTGATCGGTCTGGCGCTGATCTACCAGGTGTTCACGCTGCCCTTCACAATCTGGCTGCTGCGCGCCTTCTTCGCGGATATTCCCGAAGCACTCCCGGAGGCCGCAAGGTTGGAGGGTGCGAGCACGTTGCGGATCGTCTGGACGATCTGTGTGCCGATTGCCGCGCCCGGTATTGCGGCGACCCTCATTCTCAACTCCATCAAGATGTGGAACGAGTTGACAATCGCATTGGCGCTGACCTTCGAGAAGGCGCAGACCGTCACGCTCGCCGTCGCAGGGTTCCGCGGCTACGCCTCCATCGACTGGGGCGCGATGTCGGCCGCCTCCATCATCATCATCCTGCCCATGGCCCTGTTCGCCATCCTGGCGCAACGACGCATCGTCCAGGGCCTCAGCCTCGGCGCGGTCAAGTAAGCCGCACCCGATCTATCAAGGAAAAAAGCAATGTCCGCCGTTTCCCTTCAGGGCATCGATATCTCCTACGGCTCCGTCGATGTCGTCCGCAATCTCGATCTTGATATCCGTTCGGGCGAATTCGTCGTCTTCGTCGGCCCCTCTGGCTGCGGCAAGTCGACGACCCTTCGCTTGATCGCTGGCCTGGAGGACGGACGCTCGGGCCAGATCTCCATCGGTGGCCGCATCGTCCGGCAAAACGCGATGTCGCCATGGTGTTCCAGAACTACGCGCTCTTCCCGCACATGTCCGTCGCAGACAACATTTCCTTCGGCATGCGGCTGCGCGGTGAGGCGAAGGAGAAGATCCAGGCAAGCGTCAAGGATGTGGCACGGATGGTCGGCCTGCAGGATCAACTGCACAAGCGTCCGGGCGCGCTGTCGGGCGGTCAGCGGCAGCGTGTCGCGCTCGCCCGCGCCATCGTGCGCAAGCCGGCCGTGTTCCTCTTCGACGAGCCGCTCTCCAATCTCGACGCCGAGTTCCGCGCTGTCATGCGCTACGAACTGAGCAAGCTTCACCGCGAACTCGGTTCGACCATGATTTATGTCACCCATGACCAGGTCGAGGCAATGACGATGGGCGACCGTATCGCTGTGCTCGCTCCCTTGAAGCAGGCTGGCCGCTCCAACCTCATGCAGTTCGGGACGCCGGAGGAGGTCTATCATCGTCCGGCCAACCTGTTCGTCGCCAAGTTCATCGGCTCGCCGCCGATGAACTTCTTCGACGGCCACGCGAACGGCGCTGAAGTCTCAATCGGTGCGCTCAGATTTCCGGGTGCGAGCCATCTTCCGGCCGACCTCACGCTCGGCATCCGCCCCGAGCACGTTGGTCTCGGCACGGGCGAGGGACCTTCCGTTACTGGCACGGTGGAGGGGGTGGAAAACTTGGGGCACGAGAAGCTCTGGTTTCTGGCAACGGAGCAGGGGCGGGTCGTCGCCCGCACATCGGGTGCCGTCAGCCACACTGTCGGTGACCGCATCAGCGTGCATTTCGCGACGGACAAGATCCATCTCTTCGATCGGGAAACGGGCGAAAGAGTCGAGGTCTAGAGGCGCGTGGGCACCTTACGACCTGAACCACCCGGGTTCGCGTCATGACCAATGAAGCGTTTGACGCCGGTGGCAGCGTTGGTGCCACCGGCTGGCCGACCGCTCGGGAGGTGTAACGTCACGTTGAAGCTGCGCGTCGACCGGGATCACGTAGTTGCCGCCGTTTGCCTGAAGCCCGTGACCGGCATAGAAAAAGAGCGCCACATCGGCGCCCTCGACTTTGCTGACGAACTCGCGGATCGACTGACGCAATCCCGTCAGGTCGAGCTCGCGGCCGGTGACCACCACGAACGCTGGCGTCATTCTGGGGATTGGTAAGCTGCGGCGCATGCTGATAGGCCGATTTTCCAATGACCAGCGCGACGCGCTTTTCGGCCCACGCGTAAGGGCTTAGGAAAATGAGCGAAAGCACAATGGCCGCACGAAGGTAGCGCATGGGAGCGAGCCCACATTACCGCCACTTTGGTGTGCGCTGCGCGTTGTTCAGGAGTTCGCGGGCTGTTGCAAACAGTCCAAACAGCCTTGTGAGGCGGCGTTCCTCCTCCACACAAAGGCGGTGCCTTTTGCAGAAATCATGGACGGACCAGACCTTCGTGGCAGCGTCGGTTTCGAGCCTTTCGGCTTCCAAGCGTTCCATACTTGCCTCCTCCCTGCGCACTCTCATTCTACTAAAGTCTAATGTAGTTGAAAATAAACTAAG
Organism: Ensifer sp. ENS07; assembly: GCF_014852185.1. Taxonomy (NCBI): domain Bacteria; kingdom Pseudomonadati; phylum Pseudomonadota; class Alphaproteobacteria; order Hyphomicrobiales; family Rhizobiaceae; genus Ensifer; species Ensifer sp. ENS07. The sequence continues at coordinate 188,623 of NZ_JACVBE010000007.1, forward strand.
GCGTAGCCCGATCCGGTTAGAACCCGTTACTGGCCTCCCACCCTGTCAACCGAGCAGGAGATCTCGTGCGCAAAGACGCCTGCTGTCTAGGACAAAGGTTGAGCAGCCGATCTGGGAAAGGGTTACTTTCCTGGCGCAATATGCATGGTGTCTTGATGTCTCGACGGCCCCGATCGAAGCGTTTCGCTCGCAACTGTGAGGCGAAAAGAGGTCGGCCGAGGTTCAGATACGTCAATTCGGTTAGCTGCACGCAACGCAGACTAAGGTGATGACGCGTCACCAGGCGGTATTTGAACTGAGAACTCTCGCGCCGGCTGAGACGTAAGTTGCCTGTCTCGTCGCCGGCGGTAGGCATCGGAGCGAAGCAGGTCCCGCCAATTCGGGCTTGTGAAAAATGCAGTCTGAATCAGCAATTCGGCAAACAGAAGGTTTGGAACAAACTGCAGCGATCGCAGGGGCTCATAGATAAGGTCGAAGTCTGCCCCAAGCCAAAGGGATAGATGCAGTTCAGCGCGGAAAGTCACATTTGTAAGGGTCAGGGCGTAATTTCGGATCATCCATTCAGCATGACGAGCATATCGCCCTTGAACAGCCCGCAGCCAGGCAAGAGCGGCCGTGACGAACCATAGGACCGACAGAACGGCAAAGCCGAAAACCGTCAAGGGCCCCTCGGTTTCGTTCAGGCTCATCTTCAGCGTTGCGATCGAGGTGACAAGCACTGTCAAGATGTACGCGCGGCCGCCCCAGCGGTGAACAGTGGGGAACCGTTGCGGGAGCCGGTCAAAGAAAAGAAGTGCCCCGCCGACAAGAAGCACCGGCGCCGTAAAAAGGTGCAAATACAACTCGAACTTTTCATTCTCGAGGTGATCAATGGCTCGATGAAATATGGTGTGGCGACGTCACCGCATTGGCCGATGCGATGGATCGTATGCAGGGTCTCCGTCCATCCGAATATGCAGTGCTCGCCGCAGCGGCCAAGCGCCGGGTCGACAGCGTTTATCCGCTTGCGCGTGTCGCTGAACTTTATGACTTGTTTTTCCGGGGAGCGCCCGCGTCCCCGGCTGCATCAGAGGGGCAGTCACGGTCTGTGTAGTTGCCCCGCCAAGCAGGTCTTGCGGGGGGGCTTCCCTGTGAGTAAGCGGCGCATAGACCCCACCTGGCTATAGCAAGCCAGCGGGCCTCTTCGTCTGCGCTCAGGGAATGAGCGTTGGGATGAATAGCTATGTCTGAACCCATGTCCGAACATAGAACGTTCGATATGATCGAAGCCGTTGCGGATCGGTTGTCTCGGCATTTCTAGTACCTCCGGCGCCTGTCGATCCAGGTGGCATACGGTCGAGCCGCGAACAAACTTGCGGTGAGCAAACCGTTCCCGGCGTCCGCCTCCGCCTGCGCTGGTCGCGTTGTCGTCTCCAGGTAAATTCGCAAGCGTTCGGATGATGTTCGCGGCGTCCAAAAGAGCAGTTTTGATCTAGTCGTCTGTATGCCCCTCGTCCGCTCCCGCCAAGGCTGGAAAGTAAATCCCTGAAACCTGTTCGGTCGAACAATCTGGAACGGTGGCTTGCTGCCGCATCTCGCTGATCGCTACCACCGCGCGGTGAAGGATCCGGCGCTTTTCCAGCGTGGTCCGGTGATCAACCTGGTTTGCGGCTCAGACGAGTTCAGAGACCAACGAGGTGGATAGCGACATGTGGTTCGCCCCATCCGGCGCACTCTTGAGCGAGTGGTTGCAGTAGCTGTAGCTGACGGTCGGGGTCTTGCCCAATGCAGCCAATGCCGCGGCCGGAGTTAATTGACGAAACGAGGGCTTATATTTGTAAGCAACATCACGACCTTGTCTTCGATCGCCTGGCATTTGTCGGCGTATTCAGCCTTCAAAGGTTCATCAGACATGGCATGCTCGCTCAACTCATTGCGAGTGACTACAGCTAGGCCGTAGGCTTCGATCAGAGTGCTTAATGCCAGAAATCGCAATTCTGAGAGCTGTTTGCGGTGTCGTGGCAGCCGTATCATGAGGCGTGCTCGGCCGATTTTCTCGAAGTCCAATGGCTGTCGCCTCTCAGATCCAGGAACCGTCATTGTCCTCCACAAAATTGCCGATAGCAACGTCAATCCAAGCACGCGGACCAACCGGCGGGGACCTTGCTGATGAGCGCGGCCAAAATCTTTCTCCGCCTTAGAGCCGATCGTGGCGAGGTGGCCGCCGCAGCGCTTGGCGGCCATATTCGTCGAGTTGAGCGGCTGAATGGGCGGATAACGGAAATTTGTCCCATGCGTGTGCCGGCCAGTGCGATGCCTGGCTGCCAGGAAGATGCTTGTGCCTCATTTCCGCCGGAAGCGCGGCTGCAAAATCAGCGACAACCTGGAGAAGCTGATGCCGTCCCGCCGCCAAATCTTGTCGTTGCTTGCCGCCGGGCCGATGCTGGCACCCATCAGCGCCTATTCGACCGCTCCGGCGCAACGCTTGCTGAGCCCTCCCTGTGCAGATGAAGACGATCTGACGCCGTCCCAGACCGAGGGGCCTTATTTCACGCCCAACAGTCCCGAGAAACAGGATTTCACCAGCGACGCTCCCGGCGGCGAAAGGATCACCCTCGCCGGCTACGTTCTGAGACAAGACTGCCGGCCGGTTACCAAGGCACTGGTCGAATTGTGGCATTGCGACGAAAACGGCAACTACGACAACGACGGCTACAAGCTGCGCGGCCATCAATTCAGCGATGCTGAAGGCCGCTGGTGGTTCAATACCGTCGTGCCGGGGCTTTATCCGGGCCGGACGCGGCATTTCCACGTCAAGGTGCAGCGGCCGGGCGCCAGAATTCTCACCACCCAGCTCTATTTCCCTAGGGAGCCGGGGAACGTAGTCGACTCAATTTTCCATGAGGCGCTGGTACTAGATGTGACCAGCGGCGGCGGCGGCGGCAAGTTCGGTAGGTTTGATTTCGTCGTGCAGTGAGACCGTTCAAATGAAGGCCTTTGCCGCGGGCCCGGCGGTCGGGCCTTGCTGCATTCCGGAGACACCATCAACGAGCGACCCCGAACTCTCCGCTGAAACTGACCAAATGTTGGTGAAGCCGGTCGATGACGGCTGCTCGAGGACTGGCCCGTCGCTCTATGAGGCCGATCTGGCGATAGATTGGCGGATCGCCAAAGGGCACGGCAACCACCTCGCCGCCGGCTTCTTTTAAGGCGCTCCAGGGCGCGATTGAAACTCCCAGCCCATTGACCACGCAGGCGACGACCGCTGTGATCGTGTCGATCTCGGCAATGACATTCGTGACGATCCCGCTTCTCGCGACTTCGGTTTCGATAATGTTGGCAAGGCGAAACCGGCTGATGAATTTCACATAGGGAAGTTCCGTAAGCATCTCTGCTGCAGGCCTGATACGCGTCCCCTTTGGAGCGATCACAAAGAGGGGTTCCTGGATGAATGGGCTCCACCGCAATGTCGATGGGACGCTGGAATACTCGGCCACCATCGCTGAATCGAGGCGTCCGGTAACGACATCGTTGAGCAACTCATCGGTGTTGGCAACGTGGAGCTTGATCTTCAAGCCGGGGAAGTCGTTCTTGAGTGCGATGATCGCCTTCGGCAAAAGAGACAGGGCGCTTGAGCGCACCGAGCCGATGGTAAACGTGCCACCGACCGATTTCCCCGAAATAGCGTCAACGATATCATCGGCAGAACGCACGAGACCTTGTGCTGCCTCTAGCATTTGAAGTCCCTGGCTGTTCAGCGTGATCGGTCGCGTCGAGCGATCGAACAGTTCTGACCGCACTTCCAATTCCAGCGCCTGGATTTGTTGGCTCACAGCAGACGGTGTGAGACCAACCGCGTCGGCCGCCTTCGCGAACGTGCCGTGTTCTGCAATCGCGATGAAGGTCTTCAGCTGACGAATGTCCAACGGGCACCTATCGAATTAAGATTTTCTGTTCATCTTTGACAGAATTATTCGCTTTTATCAAGAAATGCTTATGCTACCGTCCTGTGTAGGAGGTGCCCACGGGAGTTCGGGCACGAGGGAGGATCTGGCGAAAGCACCTTGGTGCTCTGCGTCCTCACCATTGCCAATCGAGGTACGCATGCCAAGCCAAAACATTCTCGTCACCGGCCCGGCGATCAATGAGCGGGCAGTGAAGCTCGCCGAAGAACGCGGCTACAGTCTGGTCTACGTACCGCCCTATACGAGCGAAGAAGCTCTCGTGGGCATCGTGGCGGGCGCCGATCCGGTGGGTGTCATTGTTCGCATGGGCCGCTTCGGTGCCTCGGCGATTGACGCTGCCCCCTCGCTTCGGGTGATTTCCAAGCATGGGGTAGGCGTCGACAACATTGACCTCGATGCTGCCTCTCGCCGCGAAATCCCTGTCGTTGTTGCAACCGGTGCGAACGCTCAATCTGTCGCCGAACACGCGATTGCTCTTCTCCTCACAACCGTGAAGCGCGTCTTGCCGCTCGACGCCGGGCTTCGAGCCGGAAAGTGGGAGAAACCTGGCTTTTCGGGCAAGGAGCTGTCGGGCATGACCCTTGGACTTATCGGCTTCGGCGCAATCGCACGTCATACGGCGGCACTCGCGAAAGCCTTCGGCATCCACGTCAGCGCCTATGACCCGTTCACGGATGATGCCACGTTTGAACAGGCCGGCGTCGCCCGGCTGAACACAGTCGAGGATATCCTCACTGGCTCGGATGTCGTCAGCTTGCACTGCCCGCTGACGCCCGAGACACGAAACCTCCTCGACGACAAGCGCCTGTCTCGGATGAGGCGCGGCTCCTACGTCATCAACACCGCGCGCGGCGGCCTCATCGACGAAGACGCGCTGCTGCGCGCCATAGCCAACGATCACATTGCGGGCGCGGGACTGGACACCTTCCAGACCGAGCCACCTGCACCCGACCACCCGTTCTGGCAGGAGCCGAAGGTTGTCGTAACACCCCACATCGGTGGTGTTACGAAGGAGGCGAATGTCCGCGTCGGCATCGATGCGGTCGAGGGAGTGCTCGCAATTTTGGAGGAGCGTGGTCTCGGTCGCGAGAGGATCGTGAACTTCCGGGCCTTGGCGGCCACAGCCTGACGACGGAGCCCATTCAACATTATCAATCGCACTTTTAGGAGAGTATTTTGACCATCGGATTCAGAGTTCGCAGTCGGCCCCGGGCCGTCGAGCAAGCGTGGGTCGAGAAGTTTCGGGAACTGCCGGTTGCCAATGTCAGCGATAGCATGCACCGCATGCATGCGGCTGGTGCGCAACTTCGGCCCATGCATCGGTCTGGTAAACTTGCCGGCCGCGCCATCACAGTGAAGGCACCGCCTGGTGACAACCTCATGCTGCACAAGGCAATCGACATGGCCGTCGAAGGCGATGTCATCGTCATCGATGCGGGCGGCGACGTCACGAATGCCTTAATGGGCGAGATGATGCTTGCGCATGCCCGCGGTCGTGGCGTGGCGGGTTTCGTGCTCAACGGAGCTATTCGTGACGCTGATGCGTTTCTTGAGATGAACGTTCCGTCGTTTGCCGTCGGTGTGACACATCGAGGCCCCTATAAGAACGGACCTGGTGAAATCAATTGTCCGATTGCCATTGGCGGCATGGTGGTCATGCCGGGCGATCTGGTCCTTGGCGATGCGGATGGGGTGGTCGTAATCCCGATCGATGACGTGGCTGAGGTTTACGATCGGACCGCTGCCAAGCACGCCGCCGAAAACAAGCAGATGGAAAACATCAAGGCCGGAACTCATAAGCCGACCTGGTTCAACGAGGCGCTCACGAAGGGTGGTTGCGAACTGCCGCCTGAGCCTTGATCGCGTGAGCGACTGAATTCTGCCGGCACTTCACGGAGGAGTTGAAGCTCACCGGCCAAAGCAAAGATCCTGGCTCGTCACAGCAATTCCGTGTCGGGCCGAATGAAACCCCGAAGCGCGAGGCGCTCTCGATAACAGACATCACTGGGAGGATACCATGAAGCATTTGATCCGAAACACCGCGCTGGCGACGACCCTCTTCTTGGGCGCGGGTGCTGCACATGCCGAATGGCCGACGGATCGGCCGATCGAGTTTATCGTCGCTTTCGCTCCGGGCGGGGGCACGGACGTTATGAACAGAACCCTGGCGCCATACGTCGAGAAGGAACTCGGCGCGAAAATCACGGTTCTGAACCGGCCGGGTGCTTCGGGTGAAATCGCCTACACGGCGATGACGGAAGCCCGTCCAGACGGCTATACCGCGTCCTCCCTGAACACGCCCGGCTATCTGACCATGCAGATGGACCGAAAGGTCCGTTTCGACGCCAAGAAGATTTGCCCTGTTGCTCGCATCGTTGAGGATCCGGGTTCGTTCATCGTCCAGGCCAACTCCGAGTTCAATTCGCTCAAGGACCTCGTGGCCTATGCCAAGGCCAATCCTGGCGCAGTGACCGTTGGTACCACGGGTCTTGGCACGGACGAACATCTCGCCATGCTGCAACTCGAGAAGTCGGCCGGCATCGACCTGACCGCGGTGACGTTCAACGGTGCGAACGAGGCGCGCACGGCTCTCCTTGGCGGCCATGTCATGACGATTGGCATCAACGTCGGCGAATTCGTTGGCAGCGATCATTCAGCCTTCAAGAATCTGGGCCAGTTCGCAGAAGAACGCGCTGTGATCGCCCCCGACCTGCCGACGGCAAAGGAGCAGGGCTTTGAAGTTTTGGTGAGTTCGGAGCGCGGCATTGCGATGAGCTGCGACGTACCGGAAGATATCCGGGTCAAGTTCTCCGACGCTATCCGAAAGGCGCTCGATAATCCGGAATTCCAGGCGAAAGCCAAACAACAATCGCTTGCCCTTTCCTACCTCTCCTCTGAAGACTGGGGCAAGGAATTGCCGGTTCGGGCAGAGCGGCTGGGCGCCATCTGGAAGCTCGCAAAGGAACAGCAGTAATGTCGGCGCCGCGCAAAGCTGGCGGGGCGGGCGATCGTCCGGACCTCCTGACCGCCGTGCTTTTCGTGGGTTTTGGCGCGCTCGGCCTTTGGGCCGGGCGCGACCTGACCCTTGGGACGGCGTCTGCCATGGGGCCAGGCTATCTTCCCACGCTCGTCTGTTGGCTTCTCATCATCGTTGGCGTGACAGTCGGCGGAATTGGTGCCTTACGTGATCGCCAGGAGATCGCCACACCGAAGCTTTGGCCGGTGGCCATCATTCTTTCTTCGGTCGTCGGCTTTGCCTTCATTGCTGAATTCTTCGGGTTCGTCGCAGCGGCCGTGTGGTTGCTGCTCGTCGGCAGCATTGCCGATCGTGACTCGAAACTGCGCGAAGTGATCCTGCTTACGGCAGGACTGACGGCCTTTGGCGCATTGGTCTTCATTGTCGGCTTGGGCGTTCAGATGCCCATCTGGCCATTTTGAGGAGGGAATTATGAACTTTATCGACCTCCTCATGCTGGGATTCAGCGAGGCGCTGACGCCCACAAATCTCGGCTTCTGCCTGTTGGGTGCACTGCTCGGCACCCTGATCGGCGTGCTACCCGGCATTGGTCCCACTGCCACGATCGCTGTCCTTTTGCCGATCACCTTCTATCTGCCGCCGCTCGCCGGCCTTATCATGTTGGCCGGCATCTATTACGGTGCTCAGTACGGTGGCTCGACAACGGCCATTCTGGTCAACCTGCCAGGAGAAGCCTCCTCGGTGGTGACGGCGATTGACGGTTATAAAATGGCCCAGAAGGGACGAGCGGGATCGGCGCTCGCTGTCGCGGCTCTCGGTTCCTTCTTTGCCGGTACGGTCGCGACTTTTGGCATCGCCATTGCCGGTCCGACGCTCTCCTCTTTTGCTCTGTCGTTCGGGCCGGCCGAATACGTCTCGCTCATGCTGTTCGGCCTGCTCGCGGCAACGGTGCTTGCTCGCGGACCGGTTCTGAAAGCCATTGGCATGATCCTGCTCGGCCTGCTCCTCGGGATGGTGGGCATTGATGCCAGTTCAGGCGAGGAGCGCCTGACATTCAGCGCGGTGGAGTTGTTCGACGGTATCGATTTCGTCGTCATAGCCATTGGTCTCTTTGGCTTTGCAGAGATTATCGAGAACCTCGAAAATCATGAGGCGCGCGGCGTGCTCGTGAGTAAGCTAAGCCGGCTGTGGCCAACGCGAGAGGACTTCCGCCGGGCCTGGCCTGCAGTCCTGCGCGGGACGGGCGTCGGTACATTCCTTGGTGTCCTGCCCGGCGGCGGGGCGACCCTTGCATCCTTCTGCGCCTATTCGGTGGAGAAGAAGCTCTCCAAGAACGCATCCGAGTTTGGCGAGGGCGCCGTCGAAGGCGTCGCAGGTCCGGAGGCTGCCAACAATGCCGGCGCGCAGTCCTCGTTTATCCCGTTGCTGACGCTCGGCATACCGTCCAACAACATGATGGCAATGATGCTGAGCGCCTTCATCATCCACGGCATCACGCCCGGGCCGACCGTTCTTGCGACTCAGCCGGAGATTTTCTGGGGTCTCGTTGCCAGCATGTGGATCGGCAATCTTATGCTGGTCGTGATCAACCTGCCGCTGATCGGTGTGTGGGTGAAGCTGCTGACGGTGCCCTATCGCCTGCTCTATCCGGCCATCCTGCTGTTTTGCTGCGTTGGCGTCTACAGCATCAACAACCGCATCTTCGATGTCGTCCTCGCCGCAGGGTTCGGTCTGTTGGGTTACGCGTTCCGCAAGGCGAAATGTGAAGCAGGGCCGCTGCTGCTCGGTTTCGTTCTCGGTCCGCTCCTTGAAACGAACATCCGTCGCGCGATGACCATCTCCCATGGCGATCCGAGCGTCTTCTACGAGCGCCCGATCAGTCTGGTCCTGCTCATCGCAACGGTTGGGATGCTCGTGCTGATGGTGCTGCCGTCCTTCCGTCGGACGCGCGAGGTAGCGTTTCAAGACGAAGAAGCATGACCACCGGTTGATAACGACGCTCCATGACGGCCGCACCGCGCGGCCGTTTTTTCGCGAAATGATGTAAGGCGTCATTGCCCCGGCAACCTGATCATTGGAAGCTGCGGCGAGCGACCTTGGTGGACAAACAATGGGCGATCCCCTTCAAAAGTATCTCTGCTTGAATGATTTTGAAACTTCGGCCAGGCGACGCCTTCCGCGCCCGCTGTTCGGCTACATCGCGGGTGCAAGCGAAACCAATGCGTCGCTGCGCTACAATGCAGAAGATTTCGACACGTATGCCTTTCGGCCACGTGTGCTTCGAGACGTCTCCGGGCGCAGCACGCGGACGACACTGCTTGGCGAAAGATATGACGCGCCGTTTGGGATCGCGCCTATGGGTATCAGTGCGCTGATGGCCTACCGTGGCGACGTTGTGCTGGCCGAGGCGGCCGCAAAGCGTCGAATTCCCATGATCATGAGCGGATCGTCGCTAACACGGCTCGAAGAAGTCGCTGGTGCCGCCCCGGGCTCGTGGTTCCAGGCATATCTTCCAGGAGAACCCGACCGAATTGATGCACTTGTCGACCGCGTGCAATGCGCCGGTTTTCAGACGCTGGTCCTCACGGTCGACACGGCGACCCTGGCAAATCGCGAGAACAATATACGCGCCGGCTTCTCTACGCCCCTGCGCCCGAGTCTGCGTTTGGCGTGGCAGGGCATTTCCCATCCGCGATGGACGATCGGCACCTTTCTACGCACTCTGGTGACGCAGGGCGTCCCGCATTTTGAGAACTCCTACGCAGACCGTGGAGCGCCGATCATTTCGTCGAACATCATGCGCGATTTCGGGCGGCGGGATCACCTGAATTGGGTCCACCTTGAGCGCATTCTCGCGCGTTGGCCGGGAAAACTCGTCGTCAAAGGTGTTCTGCATCCAGACGACGCTTCGCGCGTGCATGATGTCGGTGCGGATGGGTTGATCGTGTCCAATCACGGCGGGCGTCAACTCGACGGCACCATGTCGCCCATAAGCGCGCTTCCTGAGATCGTTGCGCGGATCGGCAACAAAACCACTGTCATGGTCGACGGCGGCTTCCGGCGGGGCACCGGTATAATCAAGGCACTCGCGCTCGGCGCACGCTTCGTTTTTGTCGGGCGGCCTTTCCTCTACGCAGCGGTTGTCGCCGGCGGTCCAGCTATCCGTAAAGCTATCGACATCCTAAAATCGGAAATCCATCAGGACATGGCGCTCCTCGGAGTCGTGGCGATAGATGACATCGATGGCAGTTTCGTCGTTCGCCGTGATCGCCTCGCGTGACGGCTAAGGTCGTGGACCGGGCGTCAAATCGAAAAGGCTAGCGATTTGATTTTGCTCGAGGCGAGGGATCGCAGACGTGGTGGCCGGAAACCGCCCCCATCATGAGCTTGGGTTTTTCCGCTTTGTGCGTTCAAGATCGCATGATGTATTGAGCGGCCCATGAGGGCGAGGATTGGTCGCCTTCCAGCAGATCGCACCCGCGCGGTAGCGTGGATTCCGCGCACCCTCGCCGCGCATGGCAGTGCCGCGCGACATTGAGATCCAGTTTATCCTAGCATTTTAACAGTTACGTACTTCCGAAGTTGCCCTGCCTCGTGTTCGCTCGACCGACCCTGATCGACGCAACCGAGATGAGGTTCCCATGTCCGTTCTGCGAACACTTGCTGCCTTCTCGCTTGCTGCGAGCAGTATCATCGCCACCGCACCCTTTACGGCGGCGCAATCCACGGACGAAGACGAGCTGCTCAATCTGCCGACCTCAGCGGAAAACATCGCTGCCGGCCTCGAGGCGGACGCCTACGCCAGCGGCCTGCTTGCCTATGTCTGGGGCTATCCGTTGGTGCGGATGGAGCGCGTGGCGCGCACCTACAGCGACGTCCCCGACCCGAAACCGGCCACCAGTTACCGAGCGCCGGTCAATCGGATCGGCTGGGCAACCTCGCTTGCAACGCCTGACGCCAAGGACATGCCGACGGCCAACAACGACACGCTTTACCTGAGCGCGGTCGTCGATCTCGGCAAGGAGCCTTATATCCTGCATGTGCCCGACACCGCCGATCGCTACTATGTCGTCGACGTCTTCGACATGTGGCAGAACCTGGAACATTACATCGGCCGTCGCACCACCGGTACGGAGGCCGGCGATTTTGCGCTGGTGCCTCCGGGCTGGGAAGGCGCCCTTCCGGCCGGTATCACGCGGCTGGACGTGCAGACCGACAAGGTCTGGCTTTGGGGGCGCCTGCGGGTGAGCCAGGGCGAGCCGATGGAACCGCTGATGAAGCTGCAACAGGGGTTCACTCTGCGGCCGCTCAGCCAGCGCGACAACAAGGACTTTGTTGCAGCTCCGGAAACGCTTCCGAAAATGCCGGACACAGCCGGTGATCCGCTCGGCTTTTACAAGCAGTTGGCCTTTGCGCTGAAGTCCAATGCCGTGCCACCGCAGGATGCCGCGCTGTTCGGCCAGTTCGCCCGCTTCGGGCTCACCGAGCAAGGGTTTGACGATTCCAAGCTCACGCAGCCACAGCGAGATGCCCTGATCAGGGCGCTGAAGGATGGCCCCAAGGTGGCTGTGTCGGCACTTTCGAGCGCGGGCACGGAACGCAACGGCTGGAGCTGGGTGCGCGGTCTCGATGATTTCGGATACATGTATCCGCTGCGCACCCTGGTCGCCGGTCCCTATCTCGGCGGCCAGGGCGAGAAGGAAGCGATGTATCCGCTGCGCTCGACCGACTCCAAGGGAGAGCAACTCGACGGCAGCAAGAAATACGTCATCCGCTTCGGCAAGGCACCGCCGGTCGACGCCTTCTGGTCGCTGACCGTCTATAACGCCGCCGACAAGATGCTGATCGAAAATCCGATCCAGCGCTACAAGCTCGGCGCCGACACACAAGGGCTCAAGGTCAACGCGGACGGGTCCTTCGAGGTGCCGCTGCAGGCGAGCAAGCCGGATGGCGACAATGCGGCCAACTGGCTGCCGGCGCCCGCAGGCCCGTTCTACATCATCCTGCGCCTCTACCAGCCCAAGGACGAAGTGCTCTCGGGCAACTACGACCTGCCCCAGATCGACCCGTTTCAGTGACAGGAGACGTTCCAATGCACAGCAACGACCCCGCCGGATGGCTCGTCAATCGCCGTGATGTCCTGAAGCAGGGCGTGGCCACCGTTTCGTTCGCCGCACTTGCAGCTGCGATCCCGGCGCTCGCCCTGCCGACGTCCGCGTTCGCGCAGGATGGCCAGCTTCCGCTCGGCGGCCAGCCCGACAAGGGCTCAACCCCGTCGATCAAGGACTTCGACTACCAGATCAAGTACCAGCGCGCCTTCGAGGCGGTGCTGTGGAACATGCCGGCGATCGCGATCTTTTCCTTCCGCCGCGCAGCCTTCACCGATCTCGGCATGAAGGACAACGACATCATCGCCTACTCGGCGGTGGCGACTCCGAAGCTGGAGGCGATCACCGCCAACAGCACCACACCCTACATCTCCGCCTTCACCGACCTGCAGAAGGGGCCGGTGGTGCTCGAAGTGCCCGCGGCCGGGGCGGACGGCAGCCTTTACGGGCAGGTCGTCGATGCCTGGCAGTTCACCATTGCCGATGTCGGGCCGGCCGGCGTCGACAAGGGCCAGGGCGGAAAGTTGCTGTTCACGCCGCCCGGCTACACGGAAGCGGTGCCGGAGGGCTACATACAGGTCCCATCGCCGAACTACCGCATCGCCTTCGCCTTCCGCTCGGTGCCGGCGGCCGGCAAGACGACGACGGATGCCTATGCTTACGCGAAACGGCTGCGCATGTATTACCTCAGCGAAGCCGGCAATCCGCCTGCGCAAAAATTCGTCGATCCGATCGACCAGCGCTACCCGACGCTGCCCTTCTACGACGCCCGCCACTTCGAAGACATGCACGCGATCATGAGCGTCGAGCCGGTGCGTGAGCATGACAAGGTGATGATGGGCATGCTGAAGTCGCTCGGCATCGAAAAGGGCAAGCCTTTCGCACCCGACGAGACCGCCAGGCGCGCCATGCAGCAGGCGGCGGTCGATGTCTGGTTCTACCTGCAGGACTGGTTCGACCATACGCCCGACACGATGCGCTACTGGCCGGATCGGCACTATGTCTCGCTGCTGCAGGCTGATGACAACAAGACGTTCTCGTTCATCTACGACGACTATATCGATCTCATCCCCCGCGCCGCCGAGTACTTCTGGTGTACCTACATGCCGAAGGTGCTCTCCGACACGCCGGCCACGCAGTACATGATGGCGATGGCCGACAAGGACGGAAGGCTGCTGGAAGCCGGCAAGCTCTACAGGCTCGACATTCCCGCCGAGATGCCGGTCAAGCAGTTCTGGGCGCTGACGGTCTATGACCGCGCCACCATGTCCTTCATCTACAGCGACCTCAACCGAACGACCCTGTCGTCCTACGACGTCGAGAAGATGAAGAAGAACGCCGACGGCGGCGTCAGCATCTATGTCGGGCCGAAAGCGCCTGACGGCCTCGAGGCGAACTGGATCCCGACATCAGGCAAGAGGCCGCTACCGGCGGTGCGCTTCTATGGCCCGACCGACGAATTCAACAACAGATCGTTCAAGCTGGCGGATTTCGAATTGGTGGGCTGAGCCGGAACGCTGGTTTCCAACGGGGGCGTACTGTCTAGGGCGAAGCGAAAATGGCTCCACGCACGCCTGCCGGCCGCGTGAGCCGCGGCGCATTCGGTCGCCGTTTGACCAGGAGGAAGGTGGATGCCAGCTTTCAGTAATATTCGGTCGCTCTCTTTTCGCTGTACGCGGCTTGCGCCCGTCACGCTTACTCTGGCGCTTGCCGCCGCCACGTTTCCAGCCTTTGGGCAGACCGTACCCGCCGACGGCTCGGTCCTGCCCTTTCCGCCGGAGCCGATGAAGGGCGTGGCAAAGCCGCGGCTGCAGGATTCAACCATGGAATGGCCGGCGGCACCGCAGCGTCTGCGGGCGGACGCGCCAAACATCCTCATCGTTCTCCTGGATGACGTCGGCTTCGGCGTTTCCGAGGCCTTTGGCGGCGAAGTGCGCACCCCGACGCTGTCGAAGCTCGTTGGCGAAGGCATCAGCTTCACCGGCTTCAACACCACCTCCATCTGTTCGCCTTCGCGGGCAGCACTTCTGACCGGGCGCAACCACACGCGTGTCGGCTCCGGCACGATCGCCGAACGCGCAGTTGCCTTTGACGGCTACACCGGCGTCATTCCGAAAACGGCGGCAACGGTTGCCGAAGTCTTGAAGAACTACGGTTACCACACCTCTGCCTTCGGCAAGTGGCACAACACGCCGGCGACGGAGACGACGTCGATCGGCCCGAAGGATCATTGGCCGGACGCCTATGGCTTTGAATATTTCTACGGCTTCCTCGGCGGAGAAACCTCGCAGTGGGAACCGCGGCTGACGGAGAACTATGACGCCGTCGAACCGCCGCACGACGACCCCAAATACCACCTGACCGAAGACATGGTCGACAAGGCGCTGAAGTGGCTGGACGACTACCGCGCCTTCGACCCGAACAAGCCGTTCCTGATGTATTGGGCGCCGGGCGGTGTTCACGGGCCGCATCATGTGTTTCCGGAATGGACGGCCAAGTACGAGGGCAAGTTCGACACCGGCTGGGACGCCTACCGCGAGCGCACCTACAAGCGCCAGCTGGAGATGGGCGTGATCCCCAAGGGCACCAAGCTCACCGAACGCGACCCCACGATGGCCTCCTGGGATAGCATTCCGGCTGGGCAGCGGCCGTTCCAGGAGCGGCTGATGGAGATCTTCGCCGGTTATGTCGAGCACACGGACACTGCGGTCGGCCGCCTGATCGACGGCATGGAGAGCCGCGGGCTCAGGGACAACACGCTGATCTTCTACATCTTCGGCGACAACGGCTCGAGCGCCGAGGGCCAACAGGGCTCGATCAGCGAACTGCTCGCCCAGAACAACATCGAAAACACCGTCGAGGACCAGATCGCAGCCCTCGACCGGATCGGCGGCCTCGACGCCCTTGGGTCAGGCAAGACCGACAACATGTATCATGCCGGCTGGGCCTGGGCCGGCAGCACGCCGTTCAAGGGCACGAAGCTGATGGCCGGCAATTTCGGCGGCACCCGCAACCCGATGGTCGTCTCCTGGCCCGGCCATATCAAGCACGACGGCAAGTTCCGCCAGCAGTTCCATCATGTCGTCGACATCGCCCCAACGATCTACGAGATCCTCGGCATCAAGGCGCCGAACAGCGTCAACGGCTATGATCAGCTGCCGATCGACGGCACCAGCCTCGCTTACACCTTTGGTGATGCGAACGCTGCGCCGCAGAAACACGAGCAATTCTTCGACAACAACGGTAGCCGCGGCCTGTTTCTCGATGGCTGGTTTGCCGATGTGCCCGGCCCCTTCATTCCCTGGGACACGCCGGCTTCTTCCAAGCGGCTTGCCGGTTGGGATTCAGCCAAGGACGAATGGGAACTCTACGACCTGAAGACGGACTTCTCCCAGGCGACGAACCTTGCCTCGGCAAACCCTCAGAAGCTCGAGGAGATGAAAAAGCGCTTCCTCGATCTCGCTGAAGAAAACAAGGATTTCCCGATCGGCGCCGGCAACTGGCTGCGGCTGCACCCGGAAGACCGGATCAAGTCGGCCTATGACAAATGGACCTTCAGCCAGACGACGCGCCGCATGCCCGAGTTTGCCGCCCCCGGCGTCGGGCGGGAAAGCACCCGCGTGCGCATCGAGGCCGAATTGGGTGAGAGGGCCAACGGCGTGCTCTATGCCGTCGGCGGCGCCGGCGGCGGCCTCTCCGTCTACATGGAGAACGGCGAACTCGTCTATGAATACAACATGATGATCATCGAGAACTACCGGGTCAAGACCGGCAAGATCGCGGCTGGAAAACATCAGATCGAGATATCGACCGTGATCGGCAAGCCGGCAGGGCCGGCAGAGGTGATCATCACCGTCGACGGAAAGGAAGCGGCGAAAACGACGGTCAAGCGCACGGTTCCGGTCGCCTTTACCGCGACCGAAAGCTTCGATGTCGGCGCCGATCTCGGCTCGCCGGTTTCCGAAGCCTATGCCGCCAAACGTCCCTTTACCTTCGACGGGACGATCAATGGCATAACAATCGAACTCATTGAGTGAAACACAAGCTCGATCAGTCGGTGAGTTGTAAATGCCAAACCCAATTCACGACGTCTCACAACCCGGAACTGGACTGCTTAGGTCTAGGCAGTTCTCGGCCTGTCTCGATTAGTGCTTCTGGGATCGCCTAATGTAACGTGGGGAAGCGGCTAACTCCAACGTCTCACCATTCGCGGAGATTTGTCATGGCTGCAAATGCACTGGTCCAGACGCGGATTGATGCTGACATCAAGGACCGCGCCACGGCTGTCCTGCAAAACACGGGGCTGACGGTATCGGACGCCGTTCGTATCCTTCTGACGCGAACGGCGAACGATGGCGCATTACCGCTCGAGATGGTCGGCAGCAGTGACGCCCACGATGCCTGGTTCCGCGCTTTCGAGGATACGCGACCTGATTACGAGGATGCGAATGCTGAGGCTCGCTTTCGCGAGCGCCGGGCGGCCGCTCTGCGTAAGGCCGGGGCTGGCGACCGATGAGGCCTGTCTGGGCGCAGCGAAAGCTCAGGCTGGGGCCGATTGGGGTGGCACGTGAAGGGTCACTTGGTTGCGTCCATTTTTCTTGGCCGCGTACAACGCGTCGTCCGCTTGCCGTTGCAGGGCTTCAAATGAGCCGACCTCATGGCCGTGTTTCAGGACCGCAAGTCCAATGCTGACCGTGACATAGGCGCCGACGGTCGATCTGGGATTCGGCAAGGACGCAGCCTCGACGCGCCGTCGGATTCGTTCGGCCACCGACACGCCATCCTCCTCATTGGCGTCCTGCAGGAGGACCAGGAACTCTTCGCCGCCATAACGCGCGACCTGATCGCGTTCGTCGCGCATGCTGCTCTGGATGATGCCTGCGACCTTGACCAGACATCGGTCGCCTTCCGAGTGCCCGAGGCTGTCATTGAGCTGCTTGAAGTGGTCGATATCGCACATGAGTATCGCCGCACCTTTAGTCTGCGCGACGCCGCTGCTCCACACACGATTGAGCGTTTCCACCATCCAGCGCCGATTTGCGATGCCGGTGAGGGGATCGGTTCGTGCAAGTAGCTCGAGCCGCGAATTTGCGTCCGTCAGATCGGCAAGGCGAGACCGATCGCGCAGTTCAAGCAGGAAAGTCTTGTGCGCCAGGATGCCGGCCGTCCGGCGCGCAACGACGGTCGCAATCACGCCGCTCGCGAAAAAGAGGGCGCCCGCCAGAGCATTCTCGGCGGCGATATCCGGGTTTTGCACTTGAAAGACGAGATAGAGGCCGAGCGCGTAGGCGGCGATTGCCATCGACCACTCGAGCGGAACCGGGAAAATGATGATCGCGGTCACGGCGACAAAGAGCATGATCGTCAGATGTCGTTCGTAGTATTCCCCGCCCGTGTTGACGCCGACCAGTGCGACTGAAAGCAGAATGAAGAAGACGCCAAGGTGGAGCGCTAGCGCCTCCATCTCTAGCCCGCGCGGCTTCATGAAAACGATCGCCGTGACGATGGCTGCAGGTGGCAGGATCGATGCTGGGAGAAGCATCTTCATGACGGCTTCAGACGGTAGCAAGGCCGCGTTTACAGCCAGCGTCAGGACATCGAGAACGACCACCCAGACCATCCACGCGCGAATGATCTTCGACGTTTGTGGCCACGACCGCATCCGGAAGAGGCGGGAAAGCTCCGCGTTCAGACGGATGTCGCGCGTTCGTCCGGCAAGCAGGCGGTCGACTTCGTTGACAACCGTTGGCGCCAATCGCTGAGGGCCTGTTTGTGTTGAAACACCGCTTGCGCGGGAAACGCCTGATGCTCGATGCGTATCCATGATTTGGCAATGTAGGGGCGGTCGTGTCGATGGCAAGAACGAGCTGTCGGCCTGCGCGCGACCTTGCCGATCTGGCTTAACGACCTGTGTCGATGCGACCATCGCGCATGGCGGCGTCTCAGATCGGCACACGTCCGTCGACTTGAGAGCTATCGGCCTGCATGGATTGGGCAGCTATCGCTGAGGCTCAGGAGGATAGGCGCGTTTCAATCCAATCGCCTCCGCCACAATAACGCATGTGGTTTCAGCGACCCGTTCAAGCTGCTCAATAGTCTGATTGATGTGCTCTCCCGGTAGCCGGCGGAACATCGTGAGATGCGCCCGCAGGAAGTTTCGCTCTGGTGGAAAATGTGTTCGTCTCAAGAGACGAACGGCTCCAGATCGCTTTCCCAAATTCGGGCTGGCAGTATGGGAGGGTGACGCGTCTCCAACGATGGGTTGCTGGCTGATGCTGATCACTAGTCGGTGCAGATTCTCAATCTCACGTCTTCGCAAAGGGTTTAAAGTTCGTGATCGGCGTGCCATCCCGGCGACGAAGGCTGCTTGCGTCCGACGATATCTGTTGCGCACTTTAGTGCCCTTGTGGCGACGGGTTTTCGGTCTACATTTAGATGATCGATGGAGGCTGACATGCGCTTCGCAACCCGCTTTGCCTTTGCCGTAACTGTCGCATTGCTCCTTGGCAGCACCGCGTACGCGTCCGTATCCGTCGACTTTGTGCACCCGGAGAAATTCCGGGATCCCGATTTCCGCAGCTTCAGCGAGCGCAATCGACTGATCTCCGAGTTCCGCGGCTATTTCGAGACGCTTGCGGGCCGCTACTTGAAGAAGGGGCAGGCGCTTCGGATCGACGTCCTCGATGTCAGGCTCGCCGGTCAGTACGAACCCTGGCGGCCCTATTTCGACGACGTGCGCATCCTTCGCGATTCAACCCCGCCGAGGTTCAAGCTTCGCTACAAGTTAACTGAAGGGGGACGCGTGTTGGCGCAGGGAGAAGAGGTGGTTAGTGACCTCAACTATCTCTGGACGTCGTCGGCCCGTACGGCGATGGAACGACACCCCTATGAAAAGGAAATGCTGCGCGACTGGTTCCGCAAGCGCCTCGTTAAGCTTCAGCCTGCACGACACTGACGATGGATACGGGATGGTTGCCCCGGAGCACGTGCGTTCGGATGGTGAACTTGACTTGCGCCTTGTGCCTTGAAGACTGTCTCCCCTGAGAGGTGCAAGACAAGTTTTGACCGTCTTGCGAAGGTTATCTTGACGGCCGCGGAAAGTGTGGCGAAAACGTGTCCGCGCTGCGGAACCGTTCAACTCGCGGGTCATCTGCGCGACGTCCTTGCGGCAAGGAGGTACCGCGTGAGGGGCAAGGAGTACGCAGGCGGCCATGACTATCTTGTCTGGCGCGGTGCCATTTCCGACGGGGTGGACATCCAGTTCGGACATTAGACGAGCGTAGGAAGGCCGGCTTGCCACACCCAGATAAATATGACAATTAGAGTCAACTTACGATCTGAGGTGACGGTGTCACGACCAGTGCATTACCCTGCCCGTCAAGGCATCCGACACCTGAAGAGGAAGAGCTGATCGAAAAATGGGTTTCTGGCATTCAATGTCCTGGAGAACCGAAGGCATCCGGGTCACGGCACCAGTCCAATGGCGCCAGTATGATGGGATGGTCAGCGTTCTCTGGGAGGCGGAAAGCCAGGCCGGTGCCAGCGGCTATTACCTCGCGGACGATCCGCGTATCATGTTCTTCTTCAACGACGTCTCGCCGAACGTTCGCATCTCGAATCTGGACAACGATCTGACGAGGAATTCGCGCCCCATGGCGCGCGCCGTATATGTTCCGGCCGGTATCCCCTTGTGGACCGGCAGCCGGAGGGCACACAGCTTCTCCCACCTCAACCTGCACCTCCATAAGGATCGGGTGTTGCGCTATCTGGCTCCATCGGTCGGGAGTTCTGTAGCGCAGTCGGCGTTGCGCCGCCCGGTCGAGCTTCAAAACGTGGCTGCAATCGACGCTCTGGCGAAACTGCTGGCCGACGAGATCAGGAACCCCTCCAAGCATGAAGTCTATGCCGAAAGCTTGATAGGAAGCATCGTCGCCGGGCTTCTGGATATTCCGGCCAATCGCGAGGAAAGGGCCGACGGCAGGTTGACGCAGGCGCAGATGAACCGGCTCGTCTCGCATGTCGACTCGCTTGGTGACTATCGCATGTCGGTCGCCGATATGGCTGCCGTCGTCGGTCTATCGGAAAGCTGGTTTGCAAATGTCTTCAAGCAAACAACCGGTACCACTCCATGGCAGTGGCAGCTCTCAAAGCGTATCGAGCTATCGAAGCAGCTGCTCGGTGAAAGTGATCTTCCGGTCGCCAGCATCGCCGCCCAGCTCGGCTTTTCCGATCAGGCACATCTGACGAAAGTCTTCCGCCAGATCGTTGGCGAAACGCCGGCGGCTTGGCGGCGGATGCGGCAATTCCGGCAATCGTGAGGATCCCGCCCGGCATATCGCGGGCGGGATGACCCATGTCTACCAAGTCTGGCGCAGCGTCGCGAGTATGCTGCGTCCCGGATTGTAGTACACCGCACCGGTGTCCTTGCTCGCCACGTGTTTCTCGTCGAACACATTGTTGACGTTCAGCTGGAATGTCGTGTTTTCCTGGACCTTGTAGGTGAAGGCCGCGTCGAACAAGACTGCGCTGTCCGATGACGTCGTGTTGGTGATGTTGGTGTAGTAGGCGCCCGTAAAGCGAGCCCCGAGCCCGAACATCATGTCGCCGCGCGCACCTTCGCCTTCCAGCGTGTAGGTACCCCACACCGAAGCGATGTTTTTGGGAACGCGCATCAGGCGGTTGCCGTCATTGGCGCCGCCGGGTTCTTCGATCTTGGAATCGATGTAGCTATAGGCGGCAATCACGCTGATGTTGTCTGTCACCTCCGCCTTGGCTTCGAGTTCGAAACCGCGATGTCGGACCTTGTCGACCGTTTGCGGCAGATAGGTGACCTGGTCGAAGACGGTGATGTTGCCCTTCGTCAGATCGTAGACGGATGCGGTGAACAAGGCCGGAAATGCGTCCGGGCGATACTTGATGCCAACCTCATACTGCTTTCCCGTCGTCGGATCGCTGCCCACAGCGGGCGGTGCCGCCGACTCGGCGTAGCTGATGTAGGGGGCCAGCTCCTCGGTGATCTTGTAGCTCGCACCAACCCGCGTTGTGAATTCGCTATGGTTGCCACTCCGTGTGGTTCCGGCAAGCAGGTTAGTCTCGCGGAGATCCAGCCAATCGTTGCGCAAGCCGACGCTGACCGTCAGCTTGTCGAAGAAGGTCAAGTCCTGCTGAAGATAGATGGCGTTGGTCTGCTGGTCGTTGTTGGTCTTGGCATAGGGGGACATCGCGCCAGGTCCACCCGAATAAACAGGGTTTTCCCAATCGATCGACGGTGCGGGCGTATAGAAATTGGCGCTGTCCGCGGAATACTTGTTGTAGTCGGCGCCGAATAAAGTGCGGCTCTCGACATTGTCGAAACCTGCCTCGTACATGAGGTGTGCGTCGATTACGAATTGTTCGGTCGATTTGTCGTTTCCGAAGAAATAGCGGCCGGCCACGGTCGACCCGTTCGTCGGTGTGCTGCCGATATAGGCGCTGCCGAACCCGTCGTTCAGGTTGCTGTGGCGCGCATTCGAGCTGAAACTGAGGCCATTGCCGAAATCGTGGTCGAAGAGGACACTATAGGTGTTGCGGTTCGTTTCGGTGAAATAATAGTCCGGCTCGCCGAAAAACATGTCCCTGTCGAAATCGGTACCGAGCGGATGGCCGCCGCTGCCGGGCACGCCATCCTTGTCGAGATGATCGAAGACAAATGTCAGGCTCGTGGCGTCGGTGGGGCGCCACGTCAGGCCACCCATGATGAAGTTCTCGTCATCCTGAGAATAGTCGTACTCAGCATCCGAGCGCTGGGACTTGCCGGTCAGGCGATAGGACAGTGTGTCGTCCGCGGTGAGGTTGTCACCGAAATCGAAACCCAGTTCCTTATGCGCGAACGAGCCGCCCGTGCCGTAGACCTCACCGAAACGATCGCTCTTCGGTGTCTTCGTGACATAGTTGACCGATCCGCCCGGCTCCGCTGCTCCGAAGCTCGAGGAACTCGCGCCTTTCAACACCTCGATGCGTTCGAACGCGTAGGGTTCTTCCCGAACCCCGGCAAAAGTTCTGCCGATGGCCAGGCCGTCGCGATAAGTGTACGGCGTGAAACCGCGAATGTCGAAATAGTCGAAGCGGTCGTCAGAACCATAAAAGTCAGTCACCACGCCGGCCGTGTACTGCACGACCTGCTCGACCGTGTCTGCACCGCGCTCTTCAATTTCCTTTGAGGTAATGACGGAAACCGAGGCGGGCGCGACAAGGATATCGGTCGGCATCTTGCCGACGCCGGTGGTTTCCGTGGCGACGATCGATTTCGAATCGCCATCGGTGTTCAGCACGCTGCCGCCCCTCGTTACTTCGGCGACAATCTCCTCCAGCGTCGTTGCTCCGCCTTGCGTGTCTGCCTCCTGTGCAAACGACAGGGCAGGCGCCAAGGCAAAGAGTGTCGTGCAACCAAGGAGAAGCGCGTTGCGGTAGCGGATCGGCGCCTGCTTCGGGCTGCGGCTTATCTGAATATCCATGTCCATTTTCCAATTGACGTAAACGCCGAAGCGATTGGCCTCATGAATGCCGTTGGAGGTCGCCGAGCTGCATCGCGTCTTCCCGTCCGGTGCGCATCGAAGCCGCGCCGGACGTCCCCGTCTTGAAGTCGTTGTCCCACATTGCCGCTATTAACTGGAGCGCTTTTGTCCAGTATTGTATATTTCCCCGGTTTTGTACGATCCTCCGGGAATCTCCGCGCACTTTCCGAAGATCGGCTGCTTTGACGTTGACGTCGGGTAATTAAGCTGAGACTTGGGGTCAACTTTTAATATCGGATGGAGTGGGGCGATGAAGCTAGTTCGTTTCGCCGTGTTGGCGATGATCGCCCTTTGCTGGCCCGGCAGGCACGACCTTGCGTTCGCTGCCGAGAGCGCGACTTATCCCATCACGATCAAGCACGCCTTCGGCACGACCGTCCTGGAAAAGAAGCCGGAGCGGGTCGCAACCGTTGCCTGGGCGAACCACGAAGTACCGCTGGCTCTTGGCATCGTTCCGGTCGGCATGGCGCGGGCCAACTTCGGTGACGATGACGGTGATGGCATTCTGCCATGGGTGGCCGCACGGCTGGACGAGCTCAAGGATGAAAAACCGGTGCTTTTCGATGAGGGCGATGGCATCGATTTCGAGGCGGTCGCCGCCACCCGACCGGACGTGATCTTGGCGGCCTATTCCGGTCTTAGCCAGGCGGACTATGACACCTTGAGCCAGATTGCACCTGTCATCGCTTATCCGGAGGCTCCCTGGTCAACCGACTGGCGCGAGACGATCCGGTTAAACAGCGCGGGGCTCGGCATGGCTGCTGAAGGGCAAGCGCTGATCGCCAGCATTGAAGCAGACATTGCCCAAACGCTTGGCGGTCATCCGGAACTCAAGGGCAAAACGGCGATGTTCATCACGCATCTGAGCTCCTGGGACCTCAGCACCGTCAATTTTTACACGACCAACGATACGCGCGTCCGGTTCTTCGCAGATCTCGGGCTCGCGTCGCCGAAAAGCGTGGTGCAGGCGTCGCAGCCTGGAAAGTTCTCAGGTTCGGTCAGCGCCGAAGAGATCGATGCCTTCGACGATGTCGATATTCTCGTGACCTACGGCGACGGAATGCTATTCGATGCTTTGAAAGCCAACGCGCTGATGCTGCACATGCCTGCCGTTGCACGAGATTCGATCGTCATGCTCGGCAACAACGCGGTCGGCAATGCCGCCAATCCCACGCCTCTGTCGATCAGTTGGGTCCTGAAGGACTACGTGAAGCTGCTGAGCGAGGCAGCCAAGAAGGCGAAATGAAGGCAGGGATCGTCAAGACATCGGACGGGCGTTGGTCGCCGGTTTCCCGTTCCAACTGCATGCGAAGTCTTTGGCTGGCAGCGCTTTTCGCGCTCCTCATCCTCTTGCTTGTCGCCTCTGTCACGGTCGGTACGCGCTATGTCGGGTGGGAAGATATCCTCGCGGCGCTGGCCGGAGCGCAAGACAACATCGGTCGTGCATCAGTCGCCTTGCGCATCCCTCGGACCTTGCTGGCACTGTTGGCCGGCGGTGCCCTCGGCCTAGCCGGAGCGATCATGCAAGGCGTGACCCGCAATCCGCTTGCCGACCCTGGCATCCTCGGGGTCAACATGGGCGCGTCTCTTGCTGTCGTCGTCGGCGTCGCCTGGTTCGGGATGTCGTCGCTCTATGCGTATATCTGGGTGGCGATCCTGGGTGCGGGGTGTGCCGCGATCTTCGTCTACACCATAGGTTCGCTCGGCAGGGGCGGCGCAACACCTCTCAAGATGGCGCTCGCGGGTGCAGCAACGTCAGTCGCGTTTGCGTCCTTGGTTATCGCCATCGTTTTGCCCCGTGGCGATATCGCGGGCGGTGTTCATTCCTGGCAGATTGGTGGTGTCGGTGGCGCGACTTACGATCGCATCCTTCCCGTCTTGCCGTTTCTGCTCACAGGTTTCCTGATCAGCCTGTTGTCGGCCAGAAAACTCAACTCTCTTGCGCTCGGCGACGAGCTTGCAACCGGCCTTGGTGAAAGCGTTGCAACCGCACGCGCCGTCGCCTCCATCGGCGCCATCCTTCTGTGTGGCGCCACGACCGCCGTGTGCGGGCCGATCGGCTTTCTCGGCCTGGTCGTGCCGCATGCCTGCCGCATGCTGATCGGCGTCGACCATCGATGGCTGCTGCCTTTTTCGGCGCTTGCAGGCGCGTGCCTCCTGCTTGCTGCGGATGTTGTCGGGCGCATCGTCGCGCGCCCGGCGGAGATCGACGTCGGCATCGTCACCGCGCTGATCGGTGCGCCTTTCTTCATCTGGATCGTCCGGCGCCAGCGCGTGAGGGAACTGTGACAACTTCCTCGTCCACCCCTGATGTCGTCATCGCACACCGTCGCAAGCGCGTGCGCAGGCATGCGTTCATTCTTGCCGTGTTGCTGGCCCTGGTCGTCGCGATCTTCACCGTCACCTTGTCGGTTGGGCAATCCATCACACCGCCGGGCGATGTCTTGCGGGTGTTGATGGGGGAAGCGGTTCCTGGCGTATCCTTCACGGTGGGACAACTGAGGTTGCCGCGCGCGGTGATGTCGGTTCTTGCAGGCTTGTGCTTCGGACTGGGCGGCGTTGCGTTTCAGGTCATGTTACGCAATCCGCTCGCTAGCCCGGATATCATTGGGATCAGTTCCGGGGCGGGGGCGGCTGCCGTTTTCGCCATTGTCGTCCTGTCGGTGAACGGACCGATGGTCTCGGTCATCGCCGTTGTCGCGGGCCTCGGGGTTGCTCTGCTCGTCTACGGCCTTTCCTTCAAGCACGGCGTCGCCGGGACCCGGCTGATCCTCGTCGGTATTGGCGTCTCCGCCATGCTTCAAAGTGTCATCGCCTACATTTTGCAGTCAGCACCGGCCTGGAACTTGCAGGAAGCGATGCGTTGGCTGACCGGCAGCGTCAACGGGGCTCAGCTCGGCCAGGCGCTGCCGCTCCTGCTCGCCCTCCTCTTCTTCGGCGGGCTACTGCTCGCTAGCGGTCGCGATCTTGAGACGCTGCGCCTTGGCGACGATATGGCGGCCGCCCTTGGAACGAGGGTGTCGCGGACGCGGATGCTGGTGATTGTAGCTGCGGTCGGCCTGATCGCGTCGGCGACCGCCGCGACGGGGCCCATTGCTTTCGTCGCGTTCCTGTCGGGACCGATCGCCGGCCGGATCGTACGAAACGACGGCTCGCTGCTGATACCGTCTGCGCTGACGGGCGCCGTTCTGGTGCTTATGGCCGACTATGTCGGTCAGCACCTTCTGCCGGGCCGCTACCCAGTTGGGGTCGTGACCGGAGCACTTGGAGCGCCTTACCTCCTTTACCTCATCGTTCGCATCAATCGGATCGGAGGGTCATTATGACCGATCATCTGCTCGTCGCCAGCGGATTGACGGCCGGCTACGACAACACCGAAATCCTGCGCGGGCTCGACCTCACCATTCCCCCGGGTAAGATCACGGTGATCGTTGGCGCCAATGCCTGTGGCAAGTCCACATTTCTTCGCACGCTCTCGCGATTGATCGCGCCCAGCGAAGGCCAGGTTCTGCTTGACGGCAAGTCCATCCACCGGACGCCGTCGCGCGAGCTCGCCCGCACGCTGGGACTTCTGCCGCAATCGCCGATCGCCCCGGAGGGTATCACCGTGGCCGACCTCGTCAGCAGGGGACGGCATCCGCATCAAAGCCTGTTTTCTCGATGGACGCGACGGGACGACGAGGCGGTCGACAGCGCACTTGCGGTAACAAAGACAGTTGATCTTGCCGAACGGCCGATCGACGAGCTCTCAGGCGGCCAGAGGCAGCGCGTCTGGATTGCGATGGCCCTCGCACAGCAGACCGACATCCTGCTGCTCGATGAACCGACGACCTTTCTCGACATCAACCATCAGATCGAAGTGCTCGATCTGCTGACCGATCTCAACGGTACGCGTGGCACGACGGTCGTCATGGTGCTGCACGATCTCAACCTTGCTGCCCGCTATGCCGACCATCTCGTGGCGATCGCTGGTGGGCGTGTGCACGTTTCGGGCACGCCGGAAGAGGTGCTTACCGAAGAGACCGTACGGCAGGTTTTCGGGCTCGAAAGCCTCGTCATCAGTGACCCGACTTCAGGGCGGCCGATCATGCTACCGATCGGGCGACACCGGATGGCCGCCATCGGCGGCATGGGTGATGCATCACAAAAGGAGAGCGCATGAACGGGGCTAATTTCAAGCTGTCCGGTATAGCCGTCCCCGTCAGTCCGGCCGATATGCTCGAGGAGATCTGTGAGCATTTTGTCGAGCATGCCGAGGTCGAACGGAAAGGCGACCTTGCGGTATTGCGAAGCAAGCTCGGCGTCGCCCGCATCAGGATTGAAAACGCACAGCTGCAGATCGAGCTCGACTGCCCGACGCGCGAAACGCTGCACATGAGCCGCACGATCCTGGCGGAACATCTTTTCTATTTTGCCGAAGACCAGCCGTTCGAATTGACATGGTCGGAGCCAACTTCTCTGTCGGCGCTTCCGAACCTCCACGAGGTAACCGTCGTTTCCGCACACGATGTCACGCCGCATATGCGTCGCGTGATTTTTTCCTGCACCAATGTGACGCCTTTCGTGCATGGCGACATGCACGTCCGCCTGTTGGTGCCGCCGAAGGGCAAACCGCCGGTCTGGCCCGGCTTCCGGGAAGACGGCCGTATCGCTTGGCCGGAGGGTGAGAACGCGCTGCTTGTCCGGGTCTATACCATCCGCGCCGTCGATTGCGATCGGGGCGAGTTGTGGATCGATTTCCTGCAACACCCAGCTCCCGGCGTATCGACACCAGGTGCGGATTTTGCCCGCGACGCACGACCTGGTGATGTCGCCGCCCTGCTTGGCCCGGGCGCTGGCGGACTGCCGGAAGCGCGGTCCATTTTGCTGATCGGGGACGAGAGCGCGCTGCCAGCTATAGCGAGGATTGCGGCGGAGGCTCCTGCTGGAACCAACTTGCGTGCCATCATCGAGGTTGAGGACAAGGCGGAAGAGCAGCCGCTTCAAACCGATGGCGTGCTCAATGTGCAATGGTTGCACCGGGCGAGCTACCCGAACGGCGCCGCCGATGTTCTCGTGTCCGAGGCGAAAGCAGCAATTGAGGGGGCCAACGACGAGACGTTTGTCTGGGTTGCCTGCGAAAAGATGGATGTACGAACGATCAAGACATTTCTCAAAGCGCGGAAACATGATCGCAGGATGATGTATGTTGCCTGGTACTGGGAACGCGATGTGGACAACGCATGACGTACTGATGGGACCGCTGTCCTTTCTGCGGGCGAAGGATCTCCGGCGCGACTGGTAACGGAACCATCCCACTATGCGTCATCTGAAGCTAGAGAACAGACACGCAAGGTCGTTTCGAAGGAGCTATCGGCCGTGATCAAGCTTGAGAAGGTGCGCGATCTCGACATCGATGTGGGCTCGGCTTCCCGTTCCTTGCACCTAAGTGCTGCAAGCGGGCTGCAATGCCTGGGTACGGCGCTCTATGTGATCGCGGACGACGAACTTCACCTTGGAGTGTTTCCGGTTGCTGGCTCAGGTCGAGGTCGCTTGATCCGTCTGTTTGACGGCGAACTGCCCGAGACGAAGGGCAACCGCAAGAAACACAAGCCTGATTTGGAAGCGCTGACCGTTCTCCCGCCTTTCTGCGAGTTTTCGTATGGGGCGCTCTTTGCGATCGGTTCTGGATCGCGGCCCAATCGTAAAAAAGGCGTTCTGCTCGGTCTCGATGCGCAGGGCGCCATCTCCACACCTCCCAAAAACGTTGATCTCTCATTCATTCTCGATCCGCTCGCGGGGGAATTTGGCGAGCTCAACATCGAAGGTGCAGTGGTTGTCGGTGAAGAACTTCGCTTGCTTCAGCGCGGCAACAAGCGCCGCAATGACAATGCCATCGCTCGCTACCCGCTGCATGCGGTGCTCAACGCGCTTTCGAACGATCAAATTGATCCGGTGGGGCCCTCAGCGGTCGATCGCTTCGATCTGGGCGCCATCCAGGGAACGCCCTTCGGTTTTACGGATGCGGCAGCCTTGCCCAATGGAGACATGGTCTTCAGTGCCGTGGCCGAGAATACGGAGAACGCCTATCTTGACGGTCCGTGTCTTGGTGCGGGCATTGGAATTGTCGACGAGCGAGGCATCCTTGTTGTCTTTGATCTACTCGAATACCCGCACAAGATAGAGGGCATACTTGCGATCGAGGGCGACAGGGTTGTGGAACTTCTTCTTGTGACGGATGCCGACAACCCCGATATCCCTGCGGGCCTGTTTTCAACACAGATCGCCCGGTAGTTGGCTAACGCTCTCGCCATCACGAAGCCGTGCCCTCATTTGTTTGCCGCCTCGATTGGTCGGCGACCGAAAAAGCGCTAAGTTTCCACTCCGTTCATCATCGAATTCGGGCGGGAGATCGGCATCTCTGGCATCCGTTTGTAGTCCAACTTGCCGCAGAACGGTGAGCATGCGATCATGCGCACTCATCATCAAGTTGAAGCGTAGCACGTCGGCTTTAACACCTATGCGCAACACTCCCTAGACAGGCCCATGGGCCGTTGTGCAGTCTCTTTTATGATCGCGTTCGAAATCCACCAAAAAGAGGAGGTTGCTAATCATGCCCTCTGAAACGCACCGCATGTTCGAGATCCCTCGTCGTGACGGGCTTGGTCTTGCGAGTGTGTCCAACGGAACTGGCCTTTCCATCTCGCTCCTGCCGAACGGCACGCTGTTTGCGATCGAATACAGCGATGATATGGGCGCGATCATGATCAATCAGGTCCTGGGATCTCCGGTCTACGGCGGAATTAGTAGGCTCTATCTCAGGTTCGGTGGCTCGCAAGCCGGTGTTTTCGAAATTGTCGGGCCGCGCGCAAAGGTTTCGTTCAGCCAGGGCAAAAGCGCCTTTTTCTGGAAGGGGCAATCGGGGGATATTCGACACACAGTTTGCCTTTATCTGCACCCGACTGACACGACATGGTTCTGGCAGGTGACACTGGAGAATCTCACTCAGCATCCCGTGGGATCGGACCTGATCCTCGTGCAGGATGTCGGTATCGGAGATCCAGGCTTCCTGATGGGAAGCGAAGCCTATGCCTCTCACTATATCGACCATACGATCGCGTTTCACCCTGCGTTCGGGCCGGTGGTGATGAACCGCCAAAACCTTAAGCAACCAGGCGGGCGCAATCCATGGCTAGCCCAGGGGTGTGTCACGGGAGCCGCAGCTTACGCGACAGATGCGGTGCAACTGGCATTTCCGAGACGGAGTTGCCAAAGCGCACTGGTTCCGGGCTTTGGGGAAAGTCTCCCCGCATTCCGTCAACAGCATGAATTGGCATGTCCGACTATCCAATCCACACCATTTTCCGTTGGTCCGTTAGGGATACAAACGACAACGTTTTTCGGTCTGTTCGTGCCGGATCACCCGGAGCCGTCGAGGGACGAGGACCTATCAAGGCTCGGCGGGATCCATCAAACTATGGCCGGTCCTGCGCCGGATGGGACGTCCGCTGCGGCCGTCTCGCGCAGCCTGCTTCAGGACGCAACCGAAGCGACCGCTTTGGTGCTCGACGATGTGGCAGTCGCCGCGCTCTATCCGGTGCGGCAGCTGGAGGAGCGCGCCGATGGCCAGCTTCTCTCCTTCTTCGTGCCGGACGGCTTGCACAACCGTCATATTGTGCTGCAAAACAAGGAACGTCTGTCTGTCAGGCGCCATGGCGCGATCGTGCGCAGCGGCCAGAATATGCTGCCGGACGACAACACTCTGGCTTCAACGTGCTGGATGCAAGGTGTCTTTGCCGCCCAGCTGACGATCGGAAATACCTCCTTTCACAAACTGTTTTCTGTATCACGGGACCCCTACAACTTCACAGTTGCAAGTGGTCTGCGTATCCTTGTCGAGGACGGTGCCGGCTGGCAGCTTCTGGCTATTCCGTCGGTTTTTGAGATGGGATTGAGTGACTGCCGGTGGATCTACAGCCTTTCAGATCGCACGGTCACTATCACGGCAGCCGCCTCCGGAACGGAACCGGCGATGCAGTGGGAAATAATAAGCGACGGTGCTCCCTGCCGTTTTCTCGTCTATGGACACCTCACGCTAGGTGAACGCGAGTATGATAACAGAGGGTGCGTCGATCTCAACTTCGCGCGCAGGCGTATAACATTCCGTCCGGATGCCACGGGACCTTGGGGAAAGGCATATCCGGCTGCCGCCTATCATCTGGTCACGTCAACGCCTGATCTCATCGAGGCAATCGGGGGGGACGAACTTCTCTATACCGACCACGTCGCGCGAGGTGGGCCATTTATCGTCATCAAGGTCTCTGAGACATATAGATTCCGCTTTGCCGTGACTGGATCGATGGCTGACCCTGGCCAGGGCGACGAACTCGCTGAACGCTATGAGGCCGGTGTCGATTTGGTGGACATGCTTTCCCCCGCCACGGTGTTCTGGGACCAAGTGACCCGCGGCCTGGTGATACACGGAGAGGCTCCCGACCTTGTCGCCCACGCCACGTTCCTTCCCTGGCTCGCTCATGATGCCATCGTTCATACGAGCGTTCCGCACGGGCTCGAGCAATTTACGGGTGCCGCCTGGGGCACGCGCGATGTCTGTCAGGGGCCGGTGGAACTTCTTCTTGCATTTGAACACGACGACGAGGTTCGAGAGATCCTGAGGATCCTATTTGGCGAGCAGTTTCGGGACCGGGGTGACTGGCCACAGTGGTTTATGCTCGAGCCGTATTCGCTCATCCGAGCCGGGGAAAGCCACGGCGACATCGTCGTGTGGCCCTTGAAAGCGCTTTGCGATTACATCGAGGCGACGGGTGACATTGCCGTTCTAGACCTTGCAGTTCCGTGGAGGGTCGACGAAACCTTTTTGCAAACCGACGAAACCGTGACGATATCCAATCATGTAAGAAAGCTCCTGGAAACGGTACAAGAACGTTTCATCCCCGGCACAAGCCTGATCCGCTACGGCGAAGGGGACTGGAACGATTCCCTGCAGCCCGCTGATCCGAATCTTCGCGACTGGATGGTGAGCAGCTGGACCGTCGCACTTCTGTACGAGCAGCTTATGCGGTACAGCGTCGTTCTTGAGCGAACCGGACGCGCAGAGGAATCCGTCGAATTACGGGCATCCGCCGCTGCCATGCGCCGGGATTTCAACGATCTGCTGATCCGCGATAACGTCGTAGCCGGTTACGGCATCTTCGAGCCCGGTGGAGAAGTCGAGTTACTGCTCCATCCATCTGATAGGCGTACAGGTCTCAAATACTCATTGATCTCGATGACACAGTCGATCCTTGGCGGCCTGTTTACGCACGATCAGAGCGAACGGCATCTGGCAGTGATTGAGGAGAGCCTTCTGTTTCCCGACGGTGCCCGGCTTATGGAAAAGCCCGTGCGCTATTCAGGGGGCCCAGAGAGGCTGTTTCGCCGCGCTGAATCATCTGCATTCTTCGGCCGCGAGATCGGTCTGATGTATACGCATGCCCATCTTCGCTATTGCGAGGCGCTCGCGTTGCATGGCGATGCCGAGGGCCTGTGGAACGGGCTTGCACTCGCCAACCCGATATCGCTTGCCGACCGCCTGCCACAGGCAGCGCTGCGCCAGCGAAACACTTACTTCAGTAGCAGTGATCCCGGTTTTAACGACAGATACGAAGCTGCTTCCAACTGGGGCGGCCTTCGGTCCGGTCGCATTTCCGTTGAAGGAGGATGGCGAATCTATTCAAGCGGCGCAGGCATTTTCACGAAGATTCTGGTTGAGAAGGGCCTTGGCTTCAAGCGAGAGTTTGGCCAGCGTGTCCGCAAGCCGTTGCTGCCGAAGGGAACGGCACCTCTTGCGAGCTTCGTCCCCATTAGATGACCCTGGCGACGACGTACAGAGCTGGTATCCGACGGGAATCGGCGCCCATCCGAGTACAGTCTGTGCATTTTGCGTCGGACTACCAGCTCTCCTCATGCAACCGGTCGAGCACGGCGACGACCTCAGCCTGCAAATCCAGACAGAGCTGCTGAAAATCATGGATTCGCTCCTCCCGTTGGGGCGCCTCTTGCTGAAGAACATCGAGTGTCTTTGCCGCCAACGCATACTTTTCGAAGAGGTCGTACAATCCATGATCTTTGACCGATCGCAATCGTTCGCGATGACGGGGCAGCGCCATTGCCAAGCGCGCGCGTCCAAGATGCACCAAACCCATATCGCCTCCAGGTTACTCGTTTGCGGGTCTACGAACACCCGATACTTCAACCCGCTCAGGATGAGTCGTGGAGAACTCCGATTGTCGCGCATGCCGCTTTGTGAACCAGAGAGCGCACTCCAGGAGGCAAGCCTCGTCGGTGTGGCCGAAACGGAACTCGTCGATCAGGAATCTTGCCAATTGATTGCCTCGATCAGAAAGTTTGGGAATTCCTGCTAAAAAGCAGGTCCGTTCAAATATTCGATGCAGCATTTCTACGTCTTTAGGGCCGAGAGTGCAGTCCAGATCATCCGAATGAAAATGCATTGGGACCTCCCGTGAAGGGCGGCACCAGCGTTCGCGGTAGGCGAGTGCTTGCACGCAAAGATGGGCCGCAAACATCACTTTGGACCAGAAAACGCCCGTAGGGCTTGCCTGGTTCCACCGGGGAAATACCCATTTCGAGCTACTCGGGCACTGATGAAGGGGGTCTGCAGCGGGGTCGGGGAAGGGCGGTCGAGGAGATAAACGGCACACGAAATTATGGCGCCAGGGCGAGGGCGACCAACCAACTGCCAAGGCGATTAAAGCCAGACGCGTGCCTGCCTAAACCGTTCCCGCCCGGTACTGTCCCAATCGTAGGTCAGTTGAACGGGCGAAACTTAATCACATCGGCGGAGCATGCACTTCCATTGGGTGAATTGTGGTCCCGCGCTCCATCTGTAGCCTTGGAAGCGTGCGCTCCGCCAGTCCAGACGACCCTGGCGGCGTGCACCAGCTTGCTTGGCCTCTGCCGATCCCGGCAGAGGCTTTTTTCTACCCGTTGCTTCGGCACGATGTCTGCCGGACGGGCCTGGCGAAACTAGTGCCGGGTCTCGAAGAGATCGAGTAGGCAGCGCTCTCTGGCTTGGCGGAGCTGAGGGCGATATCTTAGCAGCGCCATCCCAAGACGGGCTCGCCCCAAGTGCATCAGTCTCATGGCTGCTTCCCTGTTTCGGCGAAAACTACTCAGACGGTGCCCCAGGTGCCGGAAGGACGATGGCGAGGGATTGTTGAGGTTCCGTCGAGATCGCGCTGCCCACGAAGAGGTACCCGCCGATGACGAGCATCGCCAAGAGCATCACTCCGATAGGAAACGCTGTAGAGAATTTTCGCGGTGGCTCGCCGTAGCGGTATTGCTCGTGCATAGTCCATTCCTCCGGTCTGCAACGACACCAGAGCGACCGAAGGGACGGACAGTCTCCCTGGTGTCTTTCTCGGCCTACGCTAAGTAGTTGGCCATAGGCTGAGGCCAAAAATAGCGTATCACGGCCAGTCCTCCACGGGACTAGGACCTTTGCCCCGGGGTCATGGGACTGAAGTCCCATGGTGGAACCTTTGGCGCTTTCCTACTTTCCAATGTGCTGCTTCGATCCGCCGCTGGGTGATCGAAAGCGCCTCTGGGCCCCACCTACATTCAACTCCGCAAATGGGGCCCCTAGAGCGCGGCTTGGCACCGGACCAATCACTGCAGCGTCAGTTTTTTACCTCACGGCCTCAGAGATGGGGCTGTCTTTTTGCCAATTGCTGACGCACGCACAAATCGACCAAAAAAAGCCCTGTCCGTCGGTAGATCCAATAGGCGGGTTGCAAGCGGCTTCACTCCACGGCGCGGGTCCTGCTCAACGCAGGGCCGCAAAATTCGGCGCCTTTGTCCGCCCACCGCCCGGTATATTGTGGATCTCGGGTCCTCCGTTGGTATCGGATGGAAGGCTATGACGAGATCCGCTGTGCCCGAACAGCGCAAAAGTGGTCACTAGATTTCGCGATACGGGAAAAATGAAGGCCCCGTCGTGGGAATGGCCGCGAACGTGACTAGGGATTACAAAAGAAATGGCCCCGTCGGGCACAACGAGGCCAGAGGCACTTATCGAGAGAGGACTTCACTCCCGCAGGACGGTGAAGGTGTCACCCTGATGGGCTCAGGGCCTCACGAAGCCAGAAACGTTGAGACTTCGTATCGGTTCCATAATACACTGAAAAATGACATTGCGGCGCGCTGGCTCGAGGAAGTCAGTTCGGGCACCTCGTGGGCCAAAGCCATCACAGGTTCGGGCACGACCCCAGTCGATCAATTCTGTTGATCCGGAGGAGGCGATTGTAACAAGGCGCATGTGTCATTCGAAAAGAAATGGCCCCGTCGGGGGACGAGGCCAGGAGCTACATCGGACTTCACTCCGGGGATTGGTGAAGCCGGCCATGTGATCCCAAGGGGACATTTGAGATCAGGACAAGCAAGGAAACGCACCTGGGCTGAAATAGTTCCTGTCGGCAGGAGCGAACGCAAAAAGAATGGCCCCGAAAGACGACGACGGGGCCAAGTGAGCGTGTATCTGGCAGGCTCCACACGCCTTCGTGTCGGAGCCCGGTCGATCATCCGGCGTCGTGGATCATCGGCAAATCCAAAAACGGCTACCGATGAGGAAAGTTCCCTAAGCGTCCGATCTAAGCCGCACGGGGTCGGTGTGCTTCTCCAGCCACATGGCACTCTCGAACAATGCAGCCTCGTCGCGTATCCCGCTGCGAAACTGATCCGCAATGTGACGCGCTAATCGTTCGGAGCGCTTTCCGTAGCGGGGAAAGCTGCACCAAATACGCATCCGACCTTCGCTGTACTAAATACGCAAATTTAGTACAGCTGCGCTTTTTATCTCCCTTTACGAAGCGAGCGCTGTACTAAAAAATCCGACTTAGTACAGCGAGGCAACATGTAGCAGATCGATCTCATGTATCGCACAATGACCGCCGAACTTGGTCAACGACTGCTCGATGCTTCCTTTTCGGCCGACTTCCCGGTGGAAGGCCGCTTCGTCGGGGTCAACAATAAGGGCCGGAAATACTGGTATTTCGACCAGCCGCCGGAAGGGGACGGGTATCGCCAACAGCGCCGATATGTCGGACCGGCCGACAATCCTGAGATCAACAGACGGGTCGAGGACTTCAAGGCGATCAAAGACGATACGAAAGCTCGCCGCAAATTCGTCTCGACGCTCGTTCGTGAGGCTGGTTTGCCGGAACCGGATCGCTTTACGGGCGATGTCGTCGAGCTCTCGCCAATGCTGGAATATTCCGCTTGCGGGCCCGCCTCGTCGGATCGGTCGCCTTCTCGATTTATGCGGGACATCTTGGCGTCCGTCTGCCTGCTGTGTCATTCCAGACGGGAGATGCCGACTTCGCCCAGGACTATGCGATCTCGGCCGAAGTAGGGGACAGCTTTCCACCTATTCTCGAAATTCTGAAGGGCCTCGATCCGACATTCCGGCCGGTCATGCATCGCTCGGGGTCACCGCGTGTGACCGGCTTCATCAATCGCACCGGCTACAAGGTCGAGTTCTTGACCGAAAATAGGGGATCAGATGACCACATGGATAAACCGGCCGACATGCCCGCCCTTGGTGGAGTCTCGGCCGAGCCGCTGAGATTCCTGGACTTTCTGATCTATGAGCCCATCAGAGCCGTCATGCTGCACAAGTCAGGCATCAGCGTGATCGTACCAGCTCCGGAGCGCTACGCGATCCACAAGCTGATCGTGGCCAGCCGCCACATTGTTGACACGCTTGGTTCCGCGAAACGAGACAAGGACTTGAGGCAGGCCGTTCTCCTGTTCGAAGCACTCGATATCGCCAATCGGCTCAACGAGCTGTCGGACGCACTGGGCGAGGCATGGGACAGGGGAGAGGCCTGGCGCTCCGCGATCAAGAACGGGTTCGGCTACATGAGCCGCGCTGATCGGACGAAGACGGAAGCGTTGTTCAAAGAACTCGTCGTCGATCCATTCAAGGAAGACAGATAGGGCGGCTATTTCACTAGCTCACTTCTGACACGTACTCGCGTTCTAGCCGGGCGAGGTTTCGGCCTAAATCGTCTCCACTACAATCCGCTCCAATCAGGTTTCCGAACTCCGCCAGGAGCGGATAGCCGGTCGGGCAGGTTTTCTCGCTGCCAGAATCTACATGGCGGCTAAAAAGATGATGATGCCGGCGACGAACAAGCTAAGGCCGCCCCAATTTCTGATTGGCCCGAGAAACCGAAGCCCCTGGCGCCTTTGGGCTCCAATGTCGGTCTTGAGCGGGCGGATCGGTGAAAGTCACTGAGAGGACGGGTCCGCAGAGCCTTCCAGGTGAGCGACAGCACCCCAAGGACGACACAAGCAGCAGCAACAAGAACGAGCATGGACATTGTAGTCTCCTAGCGCGCTTAGCGATGGTAAGTCGCGCGTTATCGTCGACCGCAAGCGCAAGAGTGGCCGACCACGCGCCTCCGCCATGCTCAATCCGGCAACATTAAAGAAGTTCCGCGGATGCGCGCCTCCTCGAAAGCACCTGGTTCTACGCCGTTCGCCGACTCAAAGGGGTAACATATTCAACGTCCCCTTCTGCTGCGCCAGGCAGGGGATCGTCGCATTCGAACGACTCTGTCTTGATGACGTTTGTCTTCGTTCCGAACGATCATCGCACGTTTGCTGCGACGTTACTTGAAATCAGAGGCGCACGGCACCAGTTCAATTTTAGGCCATAGGGAGTGAAACCAGCGCAGTCTTTGCCGGCCAGAGAGAAGCGGGGAGGAGAAGATGAATGATGAAAAATTTGGCTTTGAAGATGATCTGTTGCTCGGCGTGCCGGCAGGGGACGGGCGGGCGGTTCTGCAGACCATTTCGTTCCACCTAGCGCTGCGCACTCGCATTTCAGCCGGTATCATTCTAGAGGGTTTGCTCGACCGGGAGGCTCTTGGTTCGACGGGTTTCGGGGATAGCTTTGCCTTACCGCACGCGTTTATTCCCGGTTTGGTAAATCCGGCTAAAGTGCTTGTCACCCTGCGAGAACCGATCGAGTTCAACGCACCCGACGACGAGCCAGTCGATATCTTTCTCGCGGTGATATGGCCTCACGGGCAGCATGAAGGTTTCTTGCAGTACCTCTCCAAGCTTTGTCGCGTCTTTCGCTCAAAAAAACTGTTAGCAATCCTGCGAGGGGTACGATCTGAAACGGAGGCCTTAATTGTGCTTTCGGCAGCCGGTTGCAAAACAGCTCCAAGTCCACAAAGCTCCCTCACAGCCTGATATGGACCGCTCCTGCGGTAGGTGGATGCCCAAAATCGCGAATTGGCTCGTTGCTTCTTGCCGAGCCTTGGCTGGCTTGGCGTGCGAAACAAGCTTGTTCTCCCGTTTCCACCGTCGCTAGCCGCCTAGGCGTTGGCCTTCGGTGCGGTTGGGAGGCAAACGTACGTGCTAACGTCACGTAACCCGTTCGTTTGGGCACGAAACTGTCGCAGCGCCATCCTCTGATACCACACTCGGGACATTCCTCTGAAAATGAGAGTAGGATCCTTCAGTGGAGGAAAGAGATGCCAGTCGGCTTGTACGAGCCCATCGCTCTGAGCCAAGGGGTGTGAGCTATCGATGACGCCAGGACTAGAAAACTACAAAGAGCTTCTGCTTTTTCTGACGACGGCCGGCGTCATTGTACCACTGTTTGGGCGATTGAAACTGAGTCCGGTTTTCGGTTTTCTCGCAGCCGGCATCCTGCTTGGTCCCTTCGGTCTGGGAGCACTCGTAGGGGATTGGCCGTGGCTCTCTGCAATCTCTATCACTGACGCCGGACAGATCGCACATCTTGCGGAGTTCGGCGTGGCGTTCCTGCTTTTTATGATCGCGCTCGAGCTGTCGTGGAGCCGTCTTCTGCTCATGCGCAAACTCGTCTTCGGATTGGGCGGCTTGCAGATTCTCACCTCGACAGCCGTCCTCGCGGCGATTGCGGGCTTACTGGGCCAGACACCGGCGTCAGCGGTGGTGCTGGGCAGTGCGCTCGCCATGTCGTCGACGGCGATCATTATACCGTCGCTTGTTGAGCGCAGACTGCTGAACACGACGGTTGGACGGGCCAGTTTCGCCGTACTGCTCTTCCAGGATCTCGCGGTAGCGCCTCTTCTGTTCATGGTGACGATTTTGGGCACACGTGGGGGGACGGGGCTCGGCGCTGGCCTGTTGTATGCTCTGGCGCCAGCCGTCGCAGCGCTTTTCGCGATGGCCGGCCTGGGTCGCCTCATTCTGCGACCTTTGTTCAAGCTGGTCGCAACGACAAAGAGCAATGAATTGTTCGTCGCTGCATGCCTGTTGGTCGTAATCGGCTCTGGTCTAATCACAGCCCTCAGTGGTCAGTCGATGGCGCTCGGCGCCTTCGTTGCTGGTCTCTTGCTCGCTGAAACCGAGTATCGTCGACAGGTCGAGGTTACCATCCAACCGTTCCAGGGGCTTTTGCTTGGGCTTTTCTTCGTCTCCGTGGGAGCTCGCCTGGATCTATCCGAGATTATTGCCAACCCGGTCGTTACCCTTGGCGTCGCTGTCGGCCTTTTTGCCACAAAAGCTCTCACCCTCTTTCCCATCGCGCGCCTATCAGGACTAACGACCCGCAATGCCGGCGAGGTCGCGCTTGTATTGGGACCTGGCGGCGAGTTCGCATTGATCCTTATCGGTGCTGCTGTGGCAGGCAATGTGGTTCCTGGTGCCGTTGCCGCGACTGCCACAGTAGCGGCAACCTTAACGATGATCGGCGTTCCCTTGCTGGTGCGCCTGCTGGACCGCAACCGGGCACCTACCGGTGCGTCCGATCCTTCGTTTGCGGGGTTAACGCCTGAGCCTCACGACGGCTTAGAGCGTGTGATCGTGGTTGGATACGGACGTGTCGGGCAACTGGTCGCCGAGATGCTCACGCGACACGGATTGAGGTTCCTGGCGGTCGACGCCGATCCAGTGCTTGTCGGTAAGGAGCGAGGGCGCGGCACTACGATCTATTATGGCGATGCCACCCGAACCGAGTTGCTTCGACGCTGCGGAATCCAGAGCGCACGCGCGCTTGTTGTGACCTTGGATAATGCCGAGGCTGTGGCGTCTATCGTCTCCTCTGCGAGATCCGAGCGGGCTGATCTCACGATTGTCGCGCGCGCACGCGATGCGGTGCACGCGACTGAGTTATACGAGCTCAAAGTGACGGATGCGGTTCCAGAAACCATCGAAGCCAGCCTTCAGTTGTCGCAGGCGGTTCTCGTTGGCATCGGCATTCCGATGGGGCCAGTGATAGCGTCCATTCATGAACGGCGGGATGAGTTTCGCAGGATGCTACAGCCAGAGGACAGTTCTGGCAGGGAACGGCATGCGATCCGGCCACCAAAATCGACGTGAGACAAAATCACTCCGGAACACGAGCGAACCGTTCGGAGGCATGCCGCAGCGCCTTCAGTTGACGCCTTCACTAGTCCCTAGGATGTGAAGCCCATAAATGCCCGTGGCCTCGTCATCCCCGACGGGGCCATTCCTTTTTGTGATCTCACCGCTTTTCGAAAACGGCCTACGGGCTTGTGCGCAGCCTGCGGAAAAACGGTTTGCAGGCTACCGAGACGAAACGTAGGGCGCCTCAAAGGAAGGAAAGCAGCATGGGACAGATGCGGTTAGGTCGAGCAGGTTGGCCATGGCGCTGCCGCGCCACCGAATCCAACTTCGAGAAACCAGAGACCAGCAGCTGTTTGATCTGTCTGAGGTCTATGCTCTGGCTTCCTCGCACTTGCAAAACCTCTTTCCGTGAGGTGCCCCGCCGGGAAGGGCTGATAGCTGAGCATCATCAGATCTGTCTCGATCTGCAGGCGAAGGTCGTCGCCCTGCTCAATTTGCTCAATGAGCGTCTGTCTTCGTTCTACCGGTCGAACCGAGCAGTTCTCAGACTATGGTCTGCCCCTCGCCAGACTAAGGTCGAACTTCCCGCGACTGAAGTCTGACAACCGGAACGGTAACGCCCCAGCAGCGTTTGGACGGGGTCCCCACATTTTTAGAGCAGGGTACACAACTGATTGGAGAAAAACATGAAAAATCTTGTTCGTTCCGCTGTCGCGGGTCTTTTCCTCGTCAGCACTTCCGGCTTTGCATTCGCTCAGACGGTCATCGTTACCCCAGAGCAGGAAGTAGTGGTTCGCGAATACGTGAAGAAGAAGCCGATCGCTTCCATCAACCTTCCGGGCGTGGAACTCAATGTGGGCACCGCAATCCCCGAGAAGGTGGAACTGCACACCATTGATGCGCCGGATATTACGTACCGGTATGTCGTCGTGGATAACCGTACGGTGCTGGTAGATCCAGGTACCCGCAAGATCGTCCGAGTCATCGACTGAATTTCATCGCGTCCCTTCCTTTCGGGGAAGGGACGCGCGTGGGGTGTCGCACATTTACCTAACCGTCGCCGAGCCCTCGTCATTCACACTCTTCTTTGGCGACTAAAGCCATCAGGGTTTGCTTGCCAGGTAGTGATCGTGAAGCCGCCACCATTTGTACGGATCTCCCTGCGGCCGGCCGATTGGTACGTCCTGCCAGGTTTCCTGTCGGCCAAGTGGCGTGAGGTCCAGGAACGTAAAGATCGGACCGATCGCTTCCACGCCGCGGCCGTTCATGAAGTAGCTGCGATAGGCGCGATCTCCATCTCGGACAAAGACGTTGATGCCGAACATTTCTTTGACATCGAAATCCCGAGAGAATCGATCGTCCGGCAACGTCACCCAAGGCGTCGACCAACCCATCCGCGTCTTATAGGCGGCGATCTTCTCCTGAGGCGCGGCTGATGCGAAAACAAGGGAGGTGTCGCGCGCGGCCAAGTGCTCGGGATGAGTGACGCTGTCTGCAAACATGGAGCAGCCCGAGCACGCGCCGTCCGGCCAATTCTCTACGTCGGGAGCATAGAAAAAGCGGTAGATGATAAGTTGGCGCCTGCCCGCGAAAAGGCCGAGCAGGTTCGTTTCTCCGTCGGCTGTCAAAAACCTGTAGTCAGTAGCTACTTCCATCATCGGCAGCCGCCGCCGCTCCGCCGCCAACACGTCGTTTTGTTTCATCAACGCCTTCTCTTTGGCGAGAAGCGCATTTCGGGCATTCTCCCACTCTTCTTTCGCTACGACTTTGGGCCACTCAATATGTTTGGCAAGCGATGAAGGTGCGGGAATTCCTGGTGGTTCGTTGGCCATATAAGACCTCCTTTGGGCGTTCGCCTCTTCAACCTTCGTCCACGCGCATGGTTCCATAGCTCCTGAACCGGATCGCACGCCGAAGATCCGGTGGCAGCGGTGACAAGGTCCTGGCGCATGGTAAGGCCGCGTGAAAATGCAGGGTCGTGTCGCTTCATGATCCCCATCAACCCTTTCCGAACGGGCGCCCATGGGAAGAAACTCATTCGTAAAGAGCAGTACGGGAGCATCCCATCGACAACGGGAAGAAGGCGGATCGGCGATAAGAAGGGGCCGGATCCGCGCCCTAGCTGGTTGGATGAGACTGGGAACACATTCCTTTTCTTCCAGTTTGAGGATGTTCGAGAAGGAGAACGCCATGGCAGAGGATCGGTGGGAACGCGAGGAACGCTACGGACGCGATCTAGAGAAGGCAAAACAAACGGCGCCCTGGAACGAAAGCGTCGTGATCAGCCTGCCATCGCGGATCACGAGATGTTGGTTGGATCAGCCAGTGAAGCGTCAACGGTTTTGCGAGATAATTGGTCTGGATCTAGGTCAGGTCCAGCATATCAGGCTGCTTTGAGCACCTGTCTCGAAGCCATGAATGGTCACTTGCCTGGTTACATGGCCCGATTGGCCTTTGAAGAAGCTGCCCGTGAAGCAGGAGTCCTGCGCTGAGGCTTGTAGGACGTCAACTTTGAAGCCTTTCACGTGTGGCCGATGCCTTGGTGCGGGGACATACCGTGTGGGAACCGTTGCGGCATCCAGCCTCAAGACTGATCTCGTTCGAGCAAAATTCGGCCCTTGTCGATACGCCCGAGGACGAGCTCAACCGTTCCCGGAAGGAACAAAGCTGCGTGCTCATCGGTTGATCATCGACTGCA
Organism: Ensifer sp. ENS07; assembly: GCF_014852185.1. Lineage (NCBI taxonomy): Bacteria > Pseudomonadati > Pseudomonadota > Alphaproteobacteria > Hyphomicrobiales > Rhizobiaceae > Ensifer > Ensifer sp. ENS07. The sequence goes on from NZ_JACVBE010000007.1 coordinate 231,270, forward strand.
CATCGAAACAAGGCGTTGGATTGGATCGTTCACATGGAGGCGCCACCAAGAAAGCTTGCAGCGATCCTGGCTGCCGATATCGAAGGTTACTCCCGGTTGATGAACGCCGACGAAGAGCAGACACTGGCGACCCTGACATCGCATCGTACTATCGTCGACGGACTTATCGAAAGTGCTCATGGTGAGATCTTCGGGACCGCGGGGGACAGCGTGTTGGCGGAATTCCCATCAATCGTTCATGCCTTCAATTGTGCCGTCGCCATCCAGCAAGCCATGTGGCGTGCCAACCGGCCGCTTGCCGACAAACACAAGATGAACTTTCGCATCGGGATCAATGTGGGCGACGTTCTGGTGAAAGACGGTGATATCTTCGGGGATGGGGTCAACATCGCCGCCCGGCTTGAAGGCCTCGCCGATGCCGGCGGCATCTGTGTGACGCGAGGAGTACGAGATCATCTGCGTGATCGCGTCGATACCACCTTTGAGGATTTGGGCGAGCATCAGGTCAAAAACATTGCGCGCCCGCTTCGGGTGTTCCGTGTTCTGTTTGACCCGCAGTCCGAACCAAGCCCCAACGTAAAGCTAACGTCCGTCGAACACCCGAAGCGATCCTCCTCGGTCGCACAGATCTTGCCGGAAGACCAGGACAAAGATGAAGCGCGCCGGGTTGAAGTGGCTTTTTGGGAGTCAGTCCAGGAGAGCGATGACCCGGCCGAGTATCTCCTTTATCTGAAGCGATACCCTGCGGGCGAGTTCGCCGAACTCGCAGCCGCGCGCGTTGCTCAAGGCGGGTCTGGGGTGGGCGAACCCGGTATCGAGGTTTCATTTTGGGAAACGGTGCGAGACACCGGTAGCGCCGAGATGATTGAAGCGTATTTGTCAAAATATCCGACGGGCCAGTTCGTCGATCTCGCCAAGATCTTGTTGGCAGAAATTCACGCCAAATCAACCACGCAACGATCCTCGCAAAAACTGCGTCAACACCAAATTGATTGAAAAGCAGATGGGCTAGAGGCGGCAGCGTCCAGAACCCATTGGGGGGTGAGCCAAGAATACGAAGCGATTGTCGAGGTGCGCGTGTGCCTTGTGGTCCTGTGCAACGCCTCCGTCGAGAAAGCCAAAGACTTGCCTTCCCAATTGGGCGCGCTGAAGGGCCGCCTTCCGACGGCCTCTTCAGCGTTCTTGCGACTATATGATTTGGGTTTTGGGTGGCGGAGTGGTCTGCCCTTCGAAAGGGTCGTTCTCTTGAGGCAGGACGCCGTTGGGGGTCAGATCGTCAACCGCCTTTGGCAGATCTCGGCTGAGGCGGCTCAAAATCTCCTCAGGAGAAAGACCCGTCCGCGCCGAAAGATCCTCCAGGACTTCCGGCCCGAGCGCTTCCGATAACTGTCTGTCATCAATTTCGCTGTTTGGACCGGTCTGCACCCAGGATTTCGCGGTCTCCCCGTGCCCGTTGTGCTCGAACTGCTTGAGGAGATCGCCAAGACCGCCCGTCAACACACCCCCGGCCGATGAACCGCCGAGCAAGCCGCCAAGTCCGCCGAGACCACCGGAGCCTCCAGTCAGACCGCCAAGCAGGTCACCCAAACCTCCTCCGGCCTCCTGCTGACCGGTTGGTCCTTGGTCTTGTCGGTTCTGGGTCAGACCTTTCAGAAGCTCGCCGATCTTCTCCCTATTCTGGTATCCTGCCACCGCAAGGACACTTAGCAGGGCTTTAAGTGCAGTGCTTGCCATGTGCTTCTCCTCTTCTGTCATATATGCCCGTTCAGACATCTGCTGATTTACGACGGAGGTCGCGACGCTGTTAATGCGAGGTAGGTGGCCTGATCATCGTCGAAGTTGTGGCGGATGGATCGCCAATGGCGCGGACCGAGGCTGGCTTGGTCATGGCTTTTCCCTTGGGTTACGAAGGAGCATCCGTAGACGCTTAAACTCCACGCGGCATCTCTTGTTCCGTTCAGCAGATGTTCCATGCCCGACACCGCTGCGTATCAACCTTACTGACGAGGGAACGTGGATTGGGGACGGCCTCAAAGTCGAGGCTCCTGATGCTAATGCCAGTCTTCAGTCGAAAAAGGGGAACGACAGCCTGAGCAAGGTGTTCTGATCTGGCCCTCCCGAGCCCAATCTGCTGCCCGCGCCAGTAGCTTAATCTCCAAACGAGAGAAAAGCCATGATTGAACGTCCAAATCAACCCCTGGAACGCTTGAGCGCAAGGTCGAGCTCGAGCAGACGGTGGACTATGCTATCCAGGTCCTGGTCGAGGAAGTGGCCTTAGACGCAGAACTTAAAGGCTAGCCAATTTTTGCAGATCAATCCGTCTTGCGCTCGACCTGCTTCTGGCCAGCGCTCTTCCCGTCGGAACTTTCCGAGCGCTCTTCGAAACGATCCGCACCCTTCTTCAACGGAGAACCCTTTGTTCTCTCGACCTTACGCTCCTCGGCAGCAGCATTCCTCTTCAGTGCTTCCGACGATTCCCGTCCCTTGGCAGTTTGCGAGGTTGGACGTCCCATTTGCTTCCTCCTTAAACACCGTCTGAATGGTTTAACGCTTCAGGCGTCGTTGGGTTTCCCGGCGAGGCATCTGATCTAGATGGGTCGGTCTGCGCCATCCGGTGCACCCACGTGGGATCGCCAGGAACAAACCCGGGAGGTGTGCGTTCAACCGAGGTTTAGGCGCGCTAGCTCCCAGTCGCGATCACGTACACTTGAATTGATCCGGAAAACGCATGGGGTTTGTCTAAGTTACCACATTCTGGCCGGGGGCTTTGGCCGGCATATTCTTTGAGCATGAGCCGGTCCTGCCGGCTCCGTTAGAGGACACTCAGCCATGGTGACGTTCACGCTCAACGGGGAACAACGCACGTTCGACGGCGATCCCGAGACGCCTCTGCTTTGGGTCATCCGGGACTTCGAAAAACTCACCGGCACCAAATACGGCTGCGGCGTGGCCCAATGCGGCGCCTGCACGGTGCATCTCGACGGTATGCCTCGACGCTCATGCATTACTCCGATTGCCATGATCGATGGATCGGATGTGGTTACGATCGAGGGCATTTCAGGCAAGGAGGCCGAAGCGGTGCAGGCAGCCTGGAAAGGGCTGGACGTTCCGCAATGCGGCTACTGTCAATCCGGGCAAATCATGTCGGCGGTGGCGCTCTTGCAGATCCTGCCCAAGCCCACGGACGACGAGATTGATGGCGCCATGGCCGGCAATCTCTGTCGATGCGCCACCTACCATCGCATTCGAGCAGCGATCCATAATGCCGCCAAGTCGATGGAGGGCTGAGCGATGACCATTCACGACATAACACCCACCCGCCGTGCCTTTCTCGCCGGTGCTGGGCTCGTCATCGGTGTGGCAATCGCGCCAAGGTTTCTTTCGGCTGCGTCAACAGGTATTCCGGCCGGCGGTTCGGGCGAACTCAAGGCGATGAACGCTTTCGTCAAGATTGGACCCGACGACACCGTCACCGTGCTGTCAAAACATATTGAATTTGGCCAAGGGCCCTTCACGGGCCTTGCAACGCTGGTCGCCGAAGAGCTCGACGCCGACTGGAGCCAGATGCGGGCGGTCCACTCTCCGACCGACAACAAGGTTTACGCCAATCTCTCCTTCGGCTTGCAGGGCACCGGCGGATCGAGCTCGATTGCCAATGCCTATGAGCAGATGCGCAAGGCCGGCGCCACGGCGCGTGCCATGCTGGTCGCCGCGGCCGCTGAAGAATGGAATGTTCCGGCAGCGGAAATTACCGTCGAGAAGGGGCGGATAAAACATGCAGGCTCGGGAAAGGAAAGTGGCTTCGGTGCGTTCGCCGACAAGGCAGCGCGACAGGTCGCGCCTGCGGACCCGAAGCTGAAAGATCCCAAGGATTTCGTGCTTATCGGCACGGAGCTGCCAAAACTTGATACCCAGGGCAAGACCGATGGCACCGCGGTCTTTACGCTCGACATCATGCCCGAGGGCCTCTTAACCGCCGTGGTTGCCCATCCCAAGCATTTCGGCGCTATCGTGAAGTCTTTCGACGACGGCAATGCCCGCAAGGTTCGGGGCGTGGTCGATATCAAGCTGGTGCCGCAGGGCGTCGCGGTTTACGCGGACAATACCTTTTCCGCGTTGAAGGGCCGTGATGCCCTGACGATCGAATGGGATCTCTCGAAAGCGGAAACCCGTTCGTCGGAGGAACTGACTGTCGAATACGTTCGGCACTTCGATGAGCCCGGTCTTGAGGCGACGAACACCGGCAATGTCGATGAGGCCTTGCGGCAGCAGGGGCTGCAAACCGTTGAAGCCCAGATCGTTTTCCCCTTCCTGGCGCATGCGCCGATGGAGCCGCTCGACGCGGTGTTCATCAAGGCCGCCGACGGGTCGGTCGACATTTACAATGGCGCGCAGTTTCCGGGCTTTGATCAGCAGGTGGCGGCAAAGATCCTGGCGCTCGACGAAGAGAAAGTTCGCGTCAACACGCAGTTGGCAGGGGGCAGCTTCGGGCGCAAGGCACAGTTCGGTTCGCCCTACATGCAGGAGGCAGCGTCCGTCTATGCAGCAATCGGCGGCGACCGCCCGCTCAAGCACATGTGGACGCGCGAGGACGACATTCAGGGCGGTTTCTACCGCCCCATGTACGCCCATAAGATGCGTGGCGCGATAGATGCCACGGGCCAGATTGTGGCATGGGAGCAGATCATCGTCGGCCAGTCGATCATGGCCAAGGCGGATCTGGATTCGACCTCGGTCGAAGGTGCATCGAACCTGCCTTATAAAATCCCCAACCTCAAGGTGACCTCCCACAACATTACGCTGCCGATCCCGCCGCTCTGGTGGCGGTCGGTTGGCCATACCCACACGGGCTTTGCAGTCGAGACCTTCGTCGATGAACTCTTGAGCCGCGTCGGTCGTGATCCCGTGGAAGGGCGGCTTGCACTCATTGACGCGTCCTCGCGTCATGCCGGCGTCCTGCGCAAAGCCGCCGATATGGCGGACTGGGGTGCAGCGCCACCCGCAGGGCGCGCGCGAGGTGTTGCGGTTGTCGAAAGCTTCGGCTCTTTCGTTGCGCAGGTCGCGGAGATTTCCGTTGGCTCCGATGGTGCGCCGCGAGTGCACAAGGTCTGGTGCGCGGTTGATTGCGGCGTTGCCGTCAATCCCAACATCATCAAGGCGCAGATGGAGGGCGGTATCGGTTACGGGTTGGGTGCCGTGCTTTTCGACGCGATCACTCTGGGAAAGGGCGGCAAGATCACGCAGTCAAACTTTCATGACTACCGTTCGATCCGGATAAACGAAATGCCAGACGTCGCGGTGGAAATCATCAAGTCTGCGGAAAAGCCGACCGGTGTCGGCGAGCCCGGCGTACCGCCCATCGGTCCGGCGGTAGCCAACGCATGGAGAAAACTGACCGGTGCGCCGGTGCGCCAACTCCCTATCGTCAGCGTCATTTCCTCGTGAGGACACCGTCAAGATGAAGATCAAGCTCCTGTTCTCAGGAATTGCCGCGAACTGTCTTGTCGTCGCAGCGGGCGCCATGCTGACGCCGGCTTCCATAGCGCAGACCAGCAACTCGCTCCGTTCAGTGGAGTCGTTTCAGTCAATTTCCGACGAGCGGGCGCGGTCCGTTGCGCTCTTCGAGGAGGCCGGGAAAGTGATCCAGCATCCCCGATGCGTGAATTGTCATCCGGCGACAGAACGACCCTTGCAGGGCATGACCATGCATCCGCATCAGCCGCCCGTTTTCCGCGGCGAGGGCGGTATGGGTTTGGTGGGCATGCAGTGCAACACCTGCCACAGTGAACAGAACACGCCGGTGATTGGCCAGGCCGATACGCTGAAAAGCATCCCGGGTAATCCCGCCTGGCATCTCGCGCCGATCGAGATGGCCTGGGAGGGTAAGACACTTGGGCAGATCTGCGTGCAATTGAAAGATCCAAAACGCAACGGCGACAAAACCATGGAAGAGATAGTCGAGCACATGGCGCACGACGATCTGGTTGGATGGGGATGGCAGCCCGGAGATGGACGTGAGCCGGTTCCAGGCACTCAGGAAGAGTTTGGCAAGCTCATCCAGGCGTGGGTGAACACGGGCGCTGCCTGTCCATCGTCATAAGGCGTGCGCGCACCGCAATTTCGCGCGAGGGTCGTACTCGTTCTGAAACCGGAGGGAGACCACCCGCGTGGCCGGTGATTTGCCTCCCTGATTATCGACAACGAGAGGGGAAAGTCGGAGTTCGCATCGGCCTGTCATCGCCTTCCCGAACGTCTCGATCAGTTCTTGGAGACAGTCGCTCACCAATGGCGCGGTGCGCCAGGATCCCAGCGTGGTTGGCTTCCGAGGCTCTCGGTCGCTTTGTCCGCGTCGAAATATGGGCAGCATCCTCAAATGAACACTCTAATCTAAGTACGGCAGTTACTGCGTCGTGAGGAACCGCGGCAATTGCTTGCATGATGCGTTGTCAGAGGTTCTCGCGCGTGTACATCTCGAAAGGGACAATTTTCGTGTAGCTCGCCTGCGCGCCCTTCGATGCCACGGCCGCGATCATGCCTTTGACCGCCTCGTCCGCGAGACGTTCCAGGGGATGGGCAATCGACAGGGTCAGAGCGCCGTCGAGTAGGGCGCTCTTGACGTTGTCCATGAGTTCGTAGCCGACGACGACCAGCGTGCCGGCCCGTTCGGTGGTGCGTAGGGCTGCAAGCACTCCGCTGATGCCACCGCCCGCCACGTAGAGGCCGGCAAGATCGTTGTGTTGGTCAAGCAGTCGTTCAGTCATTTCCTGCGCGACTGCCGAGGATTCGAAGGTCGACAACGGCTCAAGCAACAGGAACTCGGGAGCGTGTTCCCTAAAATACGAGCGGAAGCCGGTTTCGTTCATTTCCTGATTTCGATAACGCGGGTTGCCCATCAGCAGGCCTATTTTTCCCGGCTTCTTGCAGATGTGGTCGAAGGCCCAGGCTGCCGTTCGCCCGACTTTCCAGTTGTCGAGCCCGATGTAATGGATCTGACCGGTCGCCGCGAGCTGCGAGATCAATGCAAAAACCGGTATCCCCCGGCTCTGGATTTCTTCAAGCGCTTGAGTGACGACAGGATGCACCGCGGTGGTGATGCAGAGCGCGTCGCATTCGCTAGCGAGTGCCAAGGCACGCGCCGCGGTGTTCTGCGGCGCCAAGTCTTCGAGGTACTCGATCTTCAGCTCGACATCTACCGCCTCGATCGCGGCCGCCTCTTGTAACAAGGCGCGCGCAACGAGTTGATAGAAGGGTCGGTGAGGCTGGAGGAGGATTACACCAAAACGGTACTTCGGGCGCGCGGCTGCATTCCGTGCCTGGATTGCACCCAATCCGTAAAACCCGATGCTCTCGGCGGCCGCCTGAACCTTTTCCCTCGTAGGTGTCCGGACATTTTCCGCGCCTGACAGGACCCGGTTTGCTGTCGCGATCGATACGCCCGCGGTGTCCGCGAGATCACGGATCGTCGGTCTCTTCATTGGTCCCTCATGATATAAATCGTGTCATCTGGCCGACCAGATGAGACGAATGATACGATCATCTAACGCAGGAGATTTGCGCCTTGATTTAACACCCGTCAAGTCGCCATTGTTGGTTCAAAGATTGGCGGGTGAGCGAGCAAGAAGCCCACCAGCCTGGGAGAGAAACGCAATCGACATCGCGGGTTTTTACGCTTCGGGCCTTTGCCCGAAGGGAGCAGTTCTGCGCCCTGCAAACGTTGACGCCTTTTTTCCTTGCGAGCGGCGAGATCCGGGAGGCATGACCATGGATGATCTAAACTACGGAACCCGAAACAAGCGCGGCGACTGGGCGCCCAACGGGCGGATTGAGGTCGCGCCTTTCTGGGCCTGGCCCCCGAAGATTCCGTCCGTTCTCAAATGGTTGCCCGAATACATCTGGCCGTGGAACGCTTTCCACATGGCAACGGCGCTCCTCTATTGGTTCTATGTCGTTCCGGACGTCGAGGCGATGAAGTCGCTGGACTGGCGGTGGGCGCTCTGGCTCTACGCGGTGAACGCCTCTGCGATCTTCGTCTTCTACGGTTCGATCGAGCTCTTTTTCTACGTGAAACGGAAACAGGGCAACCGCTTCAAATACAATGTGAAATTTCCAAGCGAGCAGCCTTCGGACGTCTTCTGGTTCAAGAGCCAGAACATCGACAACTTCCTGCGGTCATTCTTTCTGTCGATCCCGCTGTGGACGCTGGTTGAGGTGTTGTTCCTGTGGGTCTTCGCCAACGGCTGGGTGCCGTGGCTGAGCTGGTCCGAGAACCCATACTACCTCGCGTTTCTCGTCGCGGCCGCCCCCATGATCCACGAGGTGCATTTCTTCGTCATCCACCGACTGATCCATTGGGGGCCGCTCTATCGCTGGATCCACTCGGTCCACCACAATTCGGTGAACCCTTCGCCATGGTCCTCGCTCTCCATGCATCCAGTCGAGGGTTTTTTATACCACGCCGTCGCTTTCTGGCACCTGGTGATCCCCTCGAACCCGATCGTGGCGATGTTCCAGCTTCATATCGCCGGCTTCGGAGCGGTCAACGGACACATCGGTTTCGACAAGCTCGAGGTTACGGAAGAGACCCCGCTCGATACCCATGCCTATGCCCATTACCTGCACCACAAGTACTTCGAGGTGAACTATGGCGGGGACGGTCTCATCCCGCTCGATAAGTGGTTCGGCACCTGGCACGACGGCACCAAGGATGGCGACGTCCAGATGCAGGCGCGTTTCGCCAAGAAGAAGGAGCGCATGAACGCCAAGACGGCGCGCGCGAATTCATGAATTCACATGAGTGCCGGGGATCCGCGAGGAGACGGCTCCCTGGGACGTGAAGGGTCACAGCGACCCAGGCCTTCAAGCTTTCTAACCGCCATCCGGCGCAAACGGGGGAGGAAAACCCGATGACAATGCTGATCACCATGACCAAGGCTCTGGCAGCCTCAGTTGCTATCTGTCTCACCGCAAGCGTCGCGCTCGCCGCCGACATCGCCGTCGTCGGCGGAAAGACCGACGACGCCTTCTGGAGCAAGATCAAGAAGGGGGTCGACGACAGCCGCTTCGTGGTCGAGGCGAATGGCGGCAAGGTCACCTACCTGCAGCTCCAGACGTACGACAACCTCGGACCCGATGCGGCAGGCCTGGTGCGCACCGCCATCAGCCAGGGCGTCACGGGTCTTGTGGTTCCCAATTGGGTTCCGGAAGCCGAGGACGAGGCGATCAAGGCCGCTGCCGACAGCGGCATCAAGATCATCCTCATGAATGCCGGTTCGCTCGACAAGGCGAAGGAGCTCGGCGCGATCAACTACGTTGGTTCGGACGAATATCTCGCCGGTATCGCCGGCGGCGAATACTTCGGCAAGAGCGGCCAGAAGAATGTGCTCTGCGTCAATACGCTTCCGGGCAGCGCCAATCAGGAAGCCCGTTGCAAGGGCGTGATCGACGGGATCACCAAGGCAGGCGGGACCGGCAAGCAGCTGCCGCTGCCGGCGACGAGCTTCGGCGATCCCACCGCCATCGCCGAAGCGATCAAGGCGACGCTGACACAGGACGGCACGATCGACGGCGTCATCACCATTGGTGCCGGCGACGCAGACGCGGCGGCGAGCGGCATCCAGCAGGCTGGCAAGGTCGAAAGCGTCAAGCTTGGCTCGTTCGACTTCAACGAAGCCGGTTTGGACCGCATCAAGAACAGCGCGCAGCTCTTCGCAGTCGACCAGCAGCCATATCTTCAGTCGCTGCTTTCAGTCTCGTTGCTCGCCTCCCACATCGACTTCGGCACGGACCTGCCGGTCAAGCCGGTGCTGACCGGTCCGGGCATCGTCGATGCATCGAACATCGAGTCGACGCTCTCCGGCGTCTCCAAGGGCGCACGCTAATCCGAGCGCTCGCCGGCCGCTCCCTGCACCTCCTCCAGGGAGCGGCCCCGTTTCAACACGGCAAAGCCGCGAAGGGGAACCATCATGAACTCGAAAACCGCAAGCCAACCGCTCGCCATGACCAAGACACCGACATCAACAAACGCTGCAGGCTTTTCCGTCGGCGGACTTTTCCGCAGGCCGGAAGCCGGCGCCTTTCTCGGCCTTTTCGGCGTCTTCGCCTTTTTCCTCGTCTTCGGAAGCATCGATTTCCTGAGGCCGGCGGGTGCCGCAAGCTGGCTGAACGTCGCGGCCAATCTTGGCATCGTCGCCTTCCCGATCGGTCTACTGATGATCGCCGGTGAACTGGACATCTCCATCGGCTCGATGATCCCGGCTGGCTCCATGACGGTCGCGATCATCTCAGGCTACTACGGCTTGCCGATCTGGATCGGTATCGCTGCCTCGCTCGCCCTCGGCACGTTTGTCGGCCTAGTGAACGGGATCCTCGTGGTCCGCACCAACGTGCCGTCGCTGATTGTCACGCTCGGCACCCTGTTTGCGGTCGCAGGCCTCGTTCTTGGCCTGTCCGTGCTCCTGACCGGTACGACCAGCGTCGCCCTCAAGGCGCCCGAGCTCGCGAAATTCTTCTTCGGCCAGTTCGTCGCCAACACCTTCCAGGTGATCATCTTCTGGTGGCTGGCACTGACCGCACTCTATGTCTACGTGGTTCACTACTCCCCTTGGGGCAACTGGATCTTCGCCATGGGCGGCGACAAGATCAGCGCACGCAATGCCGGCATCCCGACGGCTCGCCTGACGATCGCACTCTTCGTGCTGTCGTCTACCAGCGCCGCCTTTGTCGGCATGTGCCAGGCGATCCTCTTCAATTCCGCTCAGGTCTCGGCCGGCATGTCCTTCATCTTCAACTCGATAATTTCGGTGGTCGTCGGCGGTGTGCTGCTCACAGGTGGCTTCGGCTCCATCATCGGCATCTTCTTCGGCACCATCACCTTCGCCGTCGTCAACCAGGGCATCTATTTCACGTCCTTCGACCGCAACTGGTCGAGCCTCATCATCGGCGTGATGCTGCTTCTGGCCGTGCTGATGAACAACACCTTCCGCAGCATGGCGCTCTCCTACTCGCCGAAGAAGAAGTGAGGTCCGACATGTCCACGACCATCCTCAAGCTCAGAAATATCTGCAAGTCCTTCGGTCCGATCGATGTCCTCAACGACATCTCGCTCGACATCTGTCCTGGCGAAGTGTTGTGCCTGCTCGGCGATAATGGCGCCGGCAAGTCCACGCTGATCAAGACACTTTCAGGTGTTTATCGTCCGACATCGGGCACGATGGAGATGGACGGCCAGCCCGTCGAGTTCAACGGTCCGCGCGATGCCAGCAGCCGCGGCATTGCGACGGTCCACCAGTTCGGCGGCACGTTCCCGCTGATGAGCATCGGTCGCAGCTTCTTCGTCGGCGTCGAGCCGACCAAGGGCTGGGGGCCATTCAAGGTATTCGACCGGAAGAAAGCAAACGAGATAGCCGTCCATGCCATCCAGGACTTCGGAATCACCCGGATCGATGATGGCGACCGATTGGTCGGTGGCCTGTCGGGTGGTGAGCGACAATCGCTCGCAATTGCCCGGGCCGTGCATTTCGGCGCGAAGGTCCTGATCCTCGACGAGCCGACCGCCGCCCTCGGTGTGAAGCAGGCAACGCATGTGCTCAGGATCGTCAACGAGGCGAAACGCCGGGGCCTCGCCGTCGTCTTCATCACCCACCAAGTCATGCATGCGATGGCCGTGGGTGACCACTTCGCGGTGCTGATCCGCGGCGCGATCGCCGCCGATTTCCGCAAGGGCGAGAAGACACGCGAGGAGATCACCGACCTGATGGCGGGAGGCGAGACCATGGCGGAGCTCGAAGCCCAGATCGACGGTTACATGACCGCCCATGGCGGGCACGCGCCCCAGATCGCCGGTGCGGCGGTCTAGCCGCGCACTCCGAAGAACCGAAACGCACTGAATGAAATGCCAAAGGATGAAGACATGGGGACTTGGACCCGCGCCTGCGCAACCGACGATGTCGAGCTTGAGGATCTACTCCGTTTCGATCATGGCGGACGCTCATTTCTGGTGATCCGCAGCCCGGAAGACGAGTTCTTCTGCATTGACGGGATCTGCACGCATGAACGTGTGCATCTGGCCGATGGCCTCGTCATGGACGGCATCATCGAGTGTCCGAAGCATAACGCACATTTTGACTACAAGACCGGCGAGGCGACGCGTGCGCCTGCCTGCATCAACCTGAAGTCCTGGCCAGTGAAGGTCGAGAACGGCGACGTATTCATAGAGATCTGACGATATGACACAATTTGCATTGGCCGCTTGCGCGGAAATGATCTGGCGGGATCGCTCCATCGAATGGAGGGCCTCGCGTCTCAAGGAAATGGGTTTTGGCGTCGGCCTGTGGAACTGGCCCGACCATGATCTGGAGAAACTGGAGGCCACCGGCGCGGCGTTCACCATCATGAACGGCTACCTCCGCGGCAGGCTCACGGATGACGACGGAGCGGCCGAGCTCCTTAAAACCGCACGGCAGACGGCCCGGATCGGCAAGAGGCTCGGTGTGCAGCGCCTCAATCTGCACGGGACCGGTCTTGGCGCAGGCGGACTTCCCGTCCAGCCGATCGAGGTCGTAACGGGAGCGATGTGGCTGAAGGCACGCGACACGCTTTGCCGTGTCGCGGAGATGGCAGAGGAAGAGGGCGTCACCTTCACGCTCGAAAACCTCAACCTTCCGGTCGATCACCCGGGCGTACCCTTCGGTCGGGCCGAGGACACATTGGCTCTGGTCGCGAGCGTCAACCACCCGCGTCTGCGTCTCAATCTCGACCTCTATCACGCCCAGATCGGCGAGGGGAACCTGATCGAGCTCTGCCGCAAATGCCTGCCCTTTATCGGCGAGATCCAGGTCGCCGACGTGCCTGGCCGCTTTGAGCCCGGAACAGGGGAGGTCAATTGGAAGGGCATCGCTAGTGCTCTTAAAGCGATGGGTTATGCCGGAGCGATCGGTATGGAGGCCTTCGCCTCCGGTGATCCGGAATTCGCGCTCGAATCCTTCCGCAACGCGTTCACGGTATAGCTCCATGGTTCACAAGAACACTCGACCGACCGTCGCCGACATCCGCACCATGAAAGCGCGTGGCGAAAAGATCTCCATGCTCTACGTCACCACGCTCGAGGAAGCGGCAGCGGCCGATGCTGCCGGCATCCATATGCTCTCGATCGAAGGGCGCTTCTTCTCGCCTGAAATGCGCGAGGCGGCGGGCCGCTGCTTTGTGCAGGTTGGTTTGCCCTATGGCGGTTGGGGCAAGTTCGAGGGCCGCCCGCTTGCAACGGCCGAAGACTACCTGCGCGCCGCCTTTCACTTTTCTGCCATGGGCGGCGACTGCTTCTATTGCGCAGCTTCGCTGGATATCCAGAAGGTGCTCTGCGACAACCATGTGCCGATCGTCGCCCATGTCGGGCTCATCCCCTCCTACATCACCTGGACCGGCTTTCGTGCGGTCGGCAAGACGGCGGCGGAGGCGGTCAAGGTCTTCCGCCATGTCAAGCAACTCGAAGCCATCGGTTGCTTCGGCGCTGAGCTGGAGGTTGTGCCGGACCGGATCGGCGAACTGATCTCGAAAAACACCTCCATGATCATGCTCGGCATGGGCGCTGGTCCGGGCGCCGACGCTCAATATCTCTTCGCAGAAGACGTGCTTGGCAACACCGACGGCCACAGGCCGCGGCACGCCAAGACCTACCGCAATTTCGCAGCCGAATTCGAGCGGTTGCAGAAGGAGCGCGTCTCAGCGTTCCGCGAGTTCATCGATGACGTCAACACGGGCGCCTATCCGCAGCCGCAGCACAACGTCGCAATCACCGACACCGAATTGACAGCATTCAAGACCGAACTCGGTCTTTGATCAGTAAAGGAAAATCAGATGCTTAAAGTTGGCCTTCTCGGCGCGGGTCGCATCGCCGGCGTCCACGCAACGGCGATCTCCAGCCATCCCGGCAGCAGACTTGTTGCCGTATCCGACATCAACATGGCCGCGGCCGAAAAGATCGCTGCGCAGTACGGCGCTGAAGCGCGCGACACGACGGCTATTCTGGGTGACCCGTCGATCGATGCCGTGCTGATCGCCACGTCGACCGATACCCATTCCGACCTGATCGAACGGGCGACGGCCGCCGGCAAGGCGGTCCTTTGCGAAAAGCCGGTTGATCTCAGCCTGGCGCGGGCGCAGGCCTGCCAGAGGACAGTCTCGTCGAGCGGGCGACCAGTCATGATCGGCTTCAATCGCCGGTTCGATCCCAATTTTTCGGCGCTCAAAAAGGCGGCAGACGCGGGCGAAATCGGCAAGGCGGAACTTCTCTCGATCACCTCCTTCGACCCCGCGCCGCCGCCCGTCGCCTATATCAAGGTCTCGGGCGGTCTCTTCCGGGACATGATGATCCACGATTTCGACATGGCGAACTTTATCATGGGAACGCCACCAATTACGGTGACTGCGGTCGGTTCGTCCATCGTCGACCCGGAGATTGGTTCGGCAGGCGATGTCGACACGGCCGTCGTAACGCTCGCCTACGCCGATGGCCGCATTGCCGTCATCAAGAACAGTCGCCGCGCCGTTTACGGTTACGACCAGCGCGTTGAGTTGCTTGGCTCGAAGGGGTTGCTGCAGGCCCAGAACATGCTGGAAAACACCGTGGTGAAGTCGACAACCGAGGGCGTGATCGGCGCAAAGCCGACCTATTTCTTCCTCGAGCGCTACATGCCGGCCTATGCGGCGGAGTGGGCTGCTTTCGTCGAAGCGGTTGCAGGCACAAAACCTCTGCCGGTGACGTTGGACGATGGCGTTGCCGCCCTGGCAATGGCGGAGGCCGCCACGCTATCCGTGAAAACGGGCGCCCCCGTCTCACTTCGATCCGTTCTCGGCTGAAGCGATGACCCCGAGCGGTCTTCGGACCGCTCCTTTCACAATCGGAAACGACAATGACGAACCATGTCATCATCGGCGCGGGCGAAGCCGGCTTGCGCGCTGCTGCAACATTGCGCGACGCGGGCGAGAGCCACGTCACCCTTGTCGGTGGCGAGCAGATGCCGTCCTACGACCGACCCGCCCTCTCCAAGCCCGACGGCGAAACGGGCCTTTTCCACCGCCCAATCGCGGTGGACCTTGCCGGGGTGGAGGTCATGCTCGGACGTACCGCGGACCGGATCGACCGGGTGGCGAAAGAGGTCATCCTGACGACGGGAGAACGGCTGACCTATGACCGTCTTCTGCTTGCGACGGGGGCGAGGCCGCGGCGCTTGCCTTGTGATCCCGCAGGTCATGCCTTGATGCTGCGCACTCTTGCGGACGCCGAGGCGATCTACGGCAAGGCGGTCGCTGGGGCCCGCGCCGTGATGATTGGCGCTGGCCTTATTGGTCTCGAACTGGCGGCGGAGTTGACCCGTCGCGGCATGGCTGTTCATGTTCTGGAGGCGGGTCCGCGGGCGCTCGGTCGCGGTGTACCAGCCGAAATCGCCGACGTGATCGTGGGTCGTCATCGCTACGCTGGATCGACGTTTGATTTCGACGTTCGCATCGATCGCTTCGAGCAAGGGTCCGTCGTGCTCGCTGACGGTAATCGGATTGAAGCGGATCTCTTGATTGCTGCAGTCGGCGTCGAGCCGGAGGTTGGCCTTGCTCTATCGGCCGGGCTTACCTGCCCCAACGGGATCGAGGTCGATCGCCGGCTCGTGACGTCGGATCCATCGATCCTCGCTGCTGGAGACTGTGCGGTCGTTGACCATCCACGCTACGGCCGCACACGGTTCGAAACCTGGCGAAATGCGTGCGACCAAGGCGCCCACGCGGCGAAAGTGATGCTCGGCGGGCACGAAAGCTTCGACGCTCTACCCTGGTTCTGGTCGGATCATTTCGATCTCGGTCTGCAGGCTGTTGGCTTGCATGATCCGTCGCGCCGCGCTGTGCGCCGCGACTTGACCGAGGGCGGTTGGCTGCGTTTCGAACTGGACGAGAATGATGTGCTTCAGGCAGCGTCAGGCATCGGACCTGGAAACTCAGTCGCCCGTGACATCCGTCTCGCCGAGAAGCTGATCGAGAGGGGTGCTTCCTGTTCTCCTGAGGCGCTCGCCGATCCCGGCTCAGGACTGAAATCGCTTTTGAAGGTTGCGGCGTAATGGACGCGGTTTCGGACCACCATATCGACGGCAAACAAATCGCCGCGCAGCTCAGGGCCAACATCGCATCAGAGGTATCCGAGCTCAAAGACGTGACCGGAGAGGTTCCGGGGCTCGCGATCATCCTCGTCGGCGACGATCCGGCAAGCCGCGTCTACGTCGCCAACAAGCATCGCCAGACCGTTGAAACCGGGATGAAGTCGCTGGAGTTCCGACTTTCGGAGCAGACGACGCAAGCCGAACTCGTCGCACTCATCGAGCGCTTGAACGAGGACCATTCGGTTCATGGAATTCTCGTCCAGCTGCCGCTACCCGCGCAAACCGAAGCGGAGGCGGTCATCAACGCCATTGCCGTCGAAAAGGACGTGGACGGGTTTCATGTTCTCAATGCCGGGCGTCTTGCGACCGGGCTGGCATCGCTAGTGCCCTGCACGCCGCTTGGGACGGTTATGCTTCTCAAAGACCGTCTTGGCGATTTGTCGGGTCTCCATGCTGTGGTCGTCGGTCGAAGCAACATCGTCGGTAAGCCGCTTTCGCAGCTGTTGCTTGCGGAAAATTGCACCGTGACCGTCGCCCATTCCCACAGCCGCAATTTGCCAGATATCTGTCGGAGCGCGGACATCCTTGTCGCCGCCGTCGGCAGGCCGGAATTGATCAGGGGCGACTGGATCAAGCCAGGTGCTGTCGTCATCGATGTCGGCATCAACCGGCTGAGCGACAGGGATGGCGTGCGGCTCGTCGGCGACGTCGCGACGTCCGAGGCTGGACACGCTGCCGCCATCACGCCCGTTCCCGGCGGGGTCGGGCCCATGACTATAGCCTGCCTTCTGTCCAATACGCTTCAGGCGTTCAGGCGCAGCCTGGCACCAGCCGCGTCCTGATCCATAAAGAGGAACACCAATGTCGAGTTTTGCCCTGCGCGTGCGCTGCGCTTCCACCCGCGGCATCGTTGCCGCTATCTCCTCCTTCCTGGCGGAAGAGGAATGCAACATCACCGACAGCGCACAGTTCGACGACGCTGATACCGGCCAGTTTTTCATGCGTGTCAGTTTCCGCTCCGAAGGGGGGCGGGCGCTAGAAATGCTGAAGGATGGGTTTAAGCCGATTGCGGACCGTTTTGGCATGGAATTCGAGTTCTTCGACGAGAAGGTCAAGCGCAAGGTGATCATCATGGTCTCGCGCTTCGGCCACTGCCTGAACGACCTACTCTACAGGTGGAAAATCGGGGCACTTCCGATCGACATCGTCGCGGTCATCTCCAATCACCTGGACTACCAGAAGGTCGTTGTGAACCACGACATTCCGTTCCACCACATCAAGGTGACGAAGGAGAACAAGGCTCAGGCCGAGGCCGAACAGATGCGAATTGTCGAAGAGACCGGGGCGGAGTTGGTCGTGCTCGCACGCTATATGCAAGTGCTCTCAGATCGCCTTTGCCGGGAGATGTCCGGCCGTGTGATCAACATCCATCATTCGTTCCTGCCCTCGTTCAAAGGGGCCAATCCCTACAAGCAGGCCCTCGAACGCGGCGTGAAACTCGTCGGCGCCACGTCCCATTACGTGACCGCCGATCTCGACGAAGGCCCGATCATCGAACAGGACATCGTCCGCGTCACCCATGGTCAATCGAACGACGACTACGTGAGCCTTGGGCGCGACGTTGAAGCTCAGGTCTTGGCTCGGGCAATCCACGCTCACATTCACGGTCGTGTTTTCCTCAACGGCAACAAAACCGTGGTGTTTCCGGCTTCGCCTGGGAGCTACGCATCAGAGCGCATGGGGTGAGGGCCTGCGCGGGCCGAATTGATCAGGTGCCAATCACGTCGGAGGGCGATGCAATGGATAGTATCCAAACCGGTGAAAAATTGTCAGCAACTCAACGCGGGATGCTAACGCCGACCCTCAGTGTCGAGGAGATCAAGGTGAGAATTATCAGGCGCGAGATCGTACTACCGGCCGGCTTGAAGCAGACCATGCGGGCCTTGCTCCAGCATCCCGACCTCATCGCGTTCGGCACGGCGAAGTCTGTCGCAGCGTCGTGCTCCGTGTCGACGTCGTCTGTGCATCGCTTGGCACGGCAGTGCGGATACGAAGACTTTGCGAGGATGCGCTCCGCATTTAGAAACCACCTCGTTCAACGGAGTCAGGGCTCTAAGAAGTTCAGAGAATTTTGCTCGGCGACGTGACCCCGAGTCGAATTCCATCCACCCCGAACCACAGCTCGTTGGGGGGCAGCGCCATTCCCGACTGACTGGTGCGTCGGGAAGCGGCAGCGCTCGGTGTCCGTCCCGTTCGCATCGGTCAACGCGGGATCCAGAAAAGCATCCATCTCGGCTTGAGATCAGGCGACGAAACTGTCGATTTCATCGCCGGGTTTCTCGCGAGGTCGCGCCAGCCATCAGCCTGATGCGGTTGGCAGATTGTTTTGCGCAGGCGAACACGACCAGCTCGTGGTGATGATGTCGCCATCGCCAAAATCGGCACAGATGGCTTTTGACGGAGCGAGAATGAACAGAGGTTTCGTGGCGAAAACCCCGTCATTTCAGGGAAATCGCGCCGAAGGTCCGCAGCGAGCCGATCGATGACGCGGCTGACCGCCGCCGCTTTGGGGCGCGTGCGGCTCATCTCGCCTGAAGCGGTGCGCACGATCTGGTCTAAGGCAGCCTACGAGGCTCGGTAGGAGATCCAACCTCTCAGGCGATGGTCGCCGATCGAGCCGACCCGTGCGGACAAGAACAAGCAGCTCCACGCTGAGCGGAGAGAGTTCATGATTTTTGCGTTTGTCGTCGCCTAATGTTCCGTTGGGAACTGACCGCCATGGCGATTTGTGTCCTTGTTACCTTCGAGCGATCGCCTGTTCGGTTGTTCTTTACTGCCAAGCCGAATGTCCACGATGCGCGCATCGCTTTAAGAACCAGAGTGAGAGTTGTGTGGCGGGTTTGGTTCGCAAATGGCGAGCATTGAATGACTAGAGCAACATGGTGAAGTGATGCGGAGTTTTACGCTCGAAAACAACTGTCTCATCAACATCGATGAGAAGAGGTCGGCCCACGGCGACATTCGCACGTTGATTGAAGCCGCAAGGCGTGGAGAGGCGGATGTCGCCATTTTGGCTTCGAGCGCATATGAACGTCAGCCCGGTGGCGCACATCTAAAACGATTTGCAGACTTTGAAAGCCGAATGAGCGCGCTTGGACTTGGTCACATCAGCCTCTTGCGGCCGATCGGGCGACACGGTCTTTCATTCCATGGTTTCTCTATTATGAGTGATGAAGCGGCGATTGAGCGCGAGCGACTTATCTTCAGAACCCTTTTTCCGACGACGCCAGCACGATGGTCGGACTACGCGGTGAGCTACGGCTTGGACAAAAAGGATCTGTCCAGCGCCGCTGCTTGGCATTGGCGCAATTGCCTGGGCGCTACTCAGGCATTCTGGGCACATGAAAATGGCGGGCGCCACGTGTTCGTGACCACCAACGAAGGTTTTGCGCGCCTTCCGAAGAAACTTGAATTTGCCAACGCCGTAATCATGACCCCGACGGAGGCGGTTCAGGTTTTAGCTGGCGACAATCGCCGCATCCCGGTAGCCGGCTTGCGCAGACAGAGTCGGCCCGTTGCGAACATGGATTTTCTACTGAGGTAGCAACAACTGCTATGGGCCTGCTTGGACAGGCTTTCTCCGCGAGCGATCTTGTAAAGGCTAACGACTGGACCGCACCTTCGGATCATCGCCCCGTCGCGAGTTTCGTCCGACGGATGAATTGAGGGTTGCTTACGCCCAAGTTCATCTAGTGTTGGTGACGACCGTTGACCTCGACCCGACGAGAGCCCTGCCGGCCGACCGCTTATAAGACACATCCAATGAACCATACGAGCGATAGTGGCAGATCTCCGTTTTGTTCTTGGTCTATGCCGAATTGATCGCATAATGTATCGACTGGAAGGTCGCCCGGCATATCGTGGGGCTTGAAACCCACCATACGCCGCGCGTCCTCAGTTGGTCCTTCGCCGAGAAGGCTGGTCGAAGCGAAACTGGTCGCAGCCCGGCCGATTCTACTTAACCGCCGAAAGCCGCAATGCACCTTTGCAGCTCTGATAGCATTGCCCTTGATCCGGTCAGGCTGAGCATGCCGTCGTGCAGATTGATTTCGGCGCCGGCCTTGAGAGCTTCAATGACTTTCGTCGTTGGTTCGATCTGGTAGGCGATTTCGTCACCAGACTGGGTGCGGGTAATAAAGGGCATTTCGCTTTGATCAACGCGGTACGTGAATGGCCGCCCGCTTATTTCCTCGAAGTTCCGTTTCGGGTCGGTAAAGCCGATTGTGAGCAGATCGTAGGGATAGAGACGGAACACGCTGCGCCTCCCTCCGTTTTGGATGCGGCTCGCCTCGCAGCTTTCGAGATTGCGATTGGGATCAACGGCTGCCACGACTTGCCAGCCTGCGATTGTTCTTGTTTCGAGAAAGGCGAGGGACGCGGGCTGCGCAGAAGCCCCGTCAGAGACGGTGGCCGCGGTTTCATGAAGTTTGCTAACGGTGTTTTGGTACTTCCAGGTCAAGCCGAGCTCTGCCGCACTTACCACCTCGAAAGAATAGGTGCGGGTCTCTTCCGCAGCGGAGATGCGCGCCTTTACGAGCGCCTGGAGACCAAAGCAGGTTCCTTCGCAAGAATCGATTGTGATGTACTCCGTGGCCAGCTTCCCCGGTTCAAGCAGCTCGAGCAAAATCTCGCCATCCTTGTGCATGTTGCGATAAGTGAAAATGAGTTGGTCAAACCGTTCCATGAAATGAACGTACGGCGCCGGGTCGAAGGGTACGTTTGCAGCGGTCCGGTAAAACTTGCTGCCAAAATAATCGAAATGGATCCTGTTTTTGCTGAATCCGCTTCCGTCTACATTGACCAAAGAATCAAAGAATACCGTGTTCTTGCACGGCGCATCTGGATAGAGAAAGAACAGGTCGAGCAGTATGATCTCTCCATCTGCGATGTCGTCTCCTGTCTGTTGCTCGGCTTTGAAGCTTCCCGTGCTGCAGGCATCGTCCCCGTCAGTGCTGAACGTGAAATGGCGGAATGTCTCGTTTTGGCGACGGAAGCTGAAATCCTTGTCCATGAAGGTGATCTTCTGCTGCGCGAGGCTGGCGAACATGCCTTCCGGATAGCGAGACAGGTATTTCTGGTAGGCCTCCTGGCTGTCGGCAAGGGCTGCGAACTCGAAGAAGGCGACCTCGTCGCCGCCGGCCTCAGCTGATTTTCCCTCGACGAACTGGAAGTCTCCATAGACCGCGCTGTTTTCCCAAGGCTCCTGCTTGCCGCCGGTGCGCTCCTGCACCGTTGCGCGCACGCGCTTGAACACCCCCTCTATCGAAAGGCCCGGGATCGTCACCGATTCGGCGAGCGCCGTCGCATAGGGGCTGGCGCCGGTGTCGCCGTCCGTCGCGACATTGCCCGGCGACGTCGAATAGGCAACGATCCGGCCGAGCCGCTCCGGCGCCGTGGCAAGGCCGCGCCGCAGACCGCGTGTCTGCTCGAACGGGTTGTTGCGGCAGGAATCGAGCACGACGATCTGCAGGCTGCTCTTGACCGCATCAAGACGGCGGGTGAGGTCCCCGAGCGACAGCGCAACGCTTCGCAGCTCCTCTTCTGATCCGAGTTTGGCGTCCACGGGAAGCAGGTAGTTCTCACCAGCGAGCTGGACGCCGTGGCCGGCGAAATAGACCATGACTACCGGGTTCTCCGCAACTACAAGCCGCTTAACGAATGCCTCGATTGCAGCCAGCGTATCGGAGGCCTTGGCGTTGGCGACCTTGGTGATGGCAAAACCGCTTTTCTCGAGCGCTGCGCCGACGATCTCGATATCGTTCTCGGGATTGCGTAGCGGCGTCGCTACCTCGTAGCGGCTATTGCCGATCAAGAGTGCATGACGGACGGATGCTGCAGCTTCCAAGGGCAGCAAAAAAAGCGCAAAGCAAACAATACGGTGCATCCAGTTCACGCCCATGTGTCCCTCCCGGCCAGCGTAGCGTGTTTGCTTTCCATGCGCGGAGCGGGCGCGGGAAAGAATATATTAATCATAGCTAATTCTCGGTGGGGCGCCTAGTATCGCGCCGCAGCCAGATTGGACAGCAGGGCGGAATGCGCTGGGGATGTTCCTATCGGGGCAAACACAAACAAGCCCAGGGAGTTCGCCATGGTCGCGTTCAATGTAGGAAGTGTGCATCATTGGCGAGCGTAACAAGCGCATGTGTCATTCGAAAAGAAATGGCCCCGTCGAGGGTGACGAGGCCATAGGCTACTTCGGACTTCACTCCAGGGATTTGGTGAAGCCGGCCATGTGATCCCAAGGGGACATTGGGATCAGGACAAGCGAGCAAACGCACCTGAGCTAAAATGGTTTCTGTCGGTAAACAAAGACGCAAATTGCCATCAAGGAACCAGCAGCAGCTTGCCAATTGTCTTGCGGCTGGCCATGTCGTCGTGTGCCTTAGCAGCATCCTTAAGAGGGTAGCTTCCCCCCGTCGTGACTTTTAACGACCCGTCCGCGATCCAGCCGAAGAGCCGGCCGGCGCGCTCGCGAAGCAGTTCGGGCGAGTGGATATGGTCGGAAAACACGGCATAGCCGATCTTGATGCTCTTCGGCAGGCTCATGATGTCGAGGGGGCCCGGCCCACCCAGCACGGGTCCGTACCAGCAGAAGGTTCCTGAGCGGCGCAGCGCTTTAATCGATGCCATGAAGGTCTTGGGACCGGAGCCATCATAGACCACGTCGACACCGCGACCATCGGTCAAGCGAATTACCTCGTCGGCAAATTCTCCCTCTGTATCAACGATCACATGCTCGGCGCCGGCGTCTTTCGCGACAGAGACCTTGTCTTTCGATGAGACGCGCCCGATGACGCGGCCGCCCCTAAGCTTGATGATCTGAGTGAGGAGCAACCCGACGCCGCCGGAGGCCGCATGGACCAGGGCGATGTCTCCAGGCTGGGTGGGATAGAAATCGGTGGCGAAGTGACTGGCGGTCAGGCCCTGCATCATGACGGACGCGGCTGTTCGGTCATTGATGAAGTCGGGGATCTTGACGAGTGACGTTGCCGGGATCGGCAGCCGCTCGGCATAGCTTCCGGGCGCGTAGACCCAGGCGACGCGATCGCCGACCGCAAAATCAGTGACGCCGTCGCCGAGGCTGAGCACACGGCCTGCGCCCTCGACGCCAAGCACTTTCGGGTTTGGACTTTCCGTCCAGGCCATCCCTTGCCGAACGCCGATATCCATGAAGTTTACGCCCGCCACGCTGACTTCGACAAGAGCGTGTCCGGGCATTGCCACAGGCTCCGGGCGCTCGACGAATTCCATGACATCGCTATCGCCGATGCCGTTCATGACCACTGCTTTCATCGCTAATTCCTTTATTGACTGATCGTTCCAAAATTATGAAAAATTTTTTGGATGCTAACGGATCGCGCGGATCGCCAGTCGCCCGAGAGTTTCCAAGTCCTCGTGAGTGGCACCCCCTCGGGCGGCAATACGGATGCCAGCAATGCTGGCAATGAGGAAACCGGCAAGGGCCTCCGCCGGCAGTGATTTTTCAACATCGCTTTCGACCTGGGCCTGCTTGATGCATTCCACTGTCGCTCTCCTCAAGCGATTGTCGGCAGCGCGATGAAGCGCGTTAAGCTCTGGCCGGCTCTGGCCGAACTCACAGATCGAGTTGACGCCGAGGCAGGCAATCTGGGCGCGCGCCACCACGCGTTCGATCATTGCGGTGATGCCGTCTACCGCCCGCTGTTTGCTGCGCAACATCGCGACGTGGGCTTCAGTTTCTTCGGACGAATAACGTTCCACCGTCGATTGGTAGAGTGCCCATTTGTCTCCGAAGGTGTCGTAGAGGCTTTGTCGTCCGATCTTCATCGCGCGCACCAGCATCTCGGTCGATGTGCCTTCGAAGCCGTGTTCGCGAAACACGTCGATTGCGGCACTCACCGCCTTGTCTTTGTCGAATTCCTTGTTCCGAGCCATCAGTCTTACATAGTTATTCTGGAACGATCAGTCAAGAAAGAAATTTAGCGCATCTGCTAGCTGAGATTATCCAGTCGAATGTAACTGCAAAGACCTCTGCGACCATCGTGCGCAGTCCACCAAAACGCCTGTTATGATAATAGCGCAGCGACTCGATGACATAGCACCTGAAACTCCGCTCGGTGGCGGGCGTTCTGCCGCGCGTTTTCAAGGCCTGGTGTAAAGTTCGCCGCCCACCATCTCTGGGACCCGGCCATGGTCCGGAAGAAAGCAACGGATGTCGTCCTGAAACGCGATGACTTGGCGACACTGAAACACCTCGCCAGAGGCTCCCATGCGTGGTGCAGTTCGCTTCGAGATAGCCATGATCGTCGGGATAATCCTTGGCGGCAACGCGAATGCGTCCGTGCTCGTCGACTTTGTGCGTTCTGAGACGTTCCACGATCCCGACTTTCGTCGTCTTGGAGCGCGAAACCGCCTCATGAGCGAATTCCGAACCTATTTCGAGAAGCTGGAAGACGTTACTTGAAACAGGGGCAGGCGCTCGAGATCGATGTTCTGGACGTGCACTCGAACGACGGTCATTCAAAAAGCTCAGGATTTTGAGCTTCGATCTGCGGCAAGTCAGCTAGGATGCCATTCAGATGGACACGCATCGCACTCGCCGCCGCATCGGCATCCTTCGCGTCGATGGCGTGGATAATCGCCTCGTGTTCTGCGATCAACCGTGTCATGGAATCTGGATGGCGAAGTTGCAGGTTACAGACCCGATCCATATGGGCTTTGATGTCTGAAATGGCGTTCCAGGCAAGCCCGCAACCAGCACCCTCGGCGATCGCAATATGGAACTGCTCGTCTTCCCGACGGAATGCGTTGTGGTCTCCCGCTTCATTCGCGGCTTTCTGGCGATCGAGGATCGTTTCAATTTTGCGCCGCGTCCAACTGTCAAAGCTCTCACTGGCTCGCCTCGCCACAGCAGTCTCGATCGCTTCACGCACGAAGCGCGCTTCCATCATCTGGCGGGCGGAGATCCGGACGACGACGGTGCCTCTGTTCGGGCGAATATCGACCAGCTTAGACTTGCCGAGGGCGATAAGTGCCTCGCGCACCGGCTGCCTCGACACACCCATGCGGGTGGCTATCTCCTGCTCGGAAAGCCGCGCACCGGGTGCGAGTTCAAGGCGAATAATCAATTCCCGCAGGTCTCGTTCAACCTGCGCTGCCGCGGTTTCGCCCGTGTCGATCTTCAGGGATTCAAGGTTCATTTCTTTCGCTACCGTCATGCGTTGACTTCCATTTTTAACCACCATACAGTACCATACAATTTCAACGCAACATAAATCCGGATGTCAAAGACCGGACCGAGAGGGAGGAGGTCGGCACAGCGTGTCGGCCTTGGAGAGATATTGCTGTCCAATTTCATCGCGCCTGATTCCAGTGACCCACGGCTGAACATCAAAGCTCGCTATCAGATGCTTGTCGATGGCAAGTCGGTTGATGCCGCGTCTGGCAAGACCGTTGAACGGGCGAGCCCAGGCCACGCCGGCGTCGTGGTCGGCACATGGCCAGATGCCTCGGCAGATGACGTGCGCGCTGCGATCGCAGCTGCTCGCCGTGCGTTTGACACAGGCCCATGGCCGCGCATGTCGGGTGCCGAGCGGTCGCGGCTGATGTTCAAGGTCGCAGACCTTATCCTGACATGTCAAGAAGAACTGGCCCTGATCGAAAGTCTCGAGGTCGGTAAGCCGATCGCGCAGGCGCGTGGTGAGATCGGGTTTTGCGCCGACCTTTGGTCCTATGCCGCCGGCCAGGCGCGAGCGCTCGAAGGCCAGACGCACAACAATATCGGCGACGACCGCCTCGGCCTCGTGCTGCGAGAGCCGGTCGGCGTCGTCGGTATCATCACGCCATGGAATTTCCCCTTCATCATCGCATCGGAGCGTGTTCCCTGGGCGATTGGCGCCGGCTGCACGGTCGTCCTGAAACCTTCCGAATTCACCTCGGGCACCTCGATCCGCATGGCGGAGCTGGCCCGGGAAGCAGGCATTCCTGACGGCGTCTTCAACGTCGTCACCGGTTACGGCGATCCGGCCGGTCAGGTGCTGGCGGAAGATCCCGGTACGGACATGGTGGCTTTCACCGGCTCGGTTCGTGTCGGCACCAAGCTTGGCGAGATTGCCGCGCGCAGTGTCAAGCGCGTAGGGCTCGAACTCGGCGGCAAGGGTCCTCAGATCGTCTTTGCCGACGCAGATCTTGAAGCGGCAGCCGACGGGATTGCCTACGGCGTCTATCACAATGCTGGCCAATGCTGCATTTCCGGCAGCAGACTTCTGGTTCAGGAGGGGATCCGCGATGAACGAGTTTGCCTCCGGCTATGAACTCGGCAACCGTATGATCAAGGAATTCGGCCTGAAGTCCGGCGATGTGGTGTTCAATCCGCGCGAAATCCCAGAGGCCAGCTTTGCCGTCGCCCGTGGTGGCGGCATTGAGAAGGCGATGGCCGAGAACGGTATCAAGGTCGAGACTGTGCGTGCCGGTCTCGATCCGGCAGAAGCGCAGAACATCATGGCGCAGTTCCTGATTGCCAATCCGAACATCAAGGCTCTGTTCGGGACGGGTTCGGTAACCTCCACCGTCGGTGCCGGCGCCATCAAGGATGCGGGGGTCAACATTCCCTTCGGCGGCTTCGATCTCGCGGTCGAGATCGTCAATGCGGTCGAATCCGGTGCCATGTTCGCCACCATGGACCAGCAGCCCTATCTGCAAGGGTATCACCCGATCGCCCAGATCGCTCTGGCCAAGAAGTACGGGCTCACGCCGACCGATATCGACACAGGGCAGGGTGCCTTCCTCGACAAATCGCGCATCAGTTCGGTCAAGCCTCTAATCGGCACCTTCCGCTAACCGCGCTTCGTGGGAGCCTGTCGGCGCGCTCGCCAGGTTCCCCGTTCCCAAACGATCGAGTGACAGACCGTGACACCTATCCTAGCCGACAGTGCCGCGCCCCGGTCGCGGACCCAGAGACAATCCGTTCTCAAGCAGATCATGAGTATGCCCGCGGGCGCGATCCTGCTCGTCTTCGTGTCGCTGCAGATCGTCTGCATCGCCGGAGCGCTCCTTTATCCAGATGATTTTCGCTATCTTTCGCCGCAGAACCTGACGATCCTGATGAAGGCGATCCCGGTGCTCGGTTGCCTGGCGCTCGGTGCCGGCGTGCTGATGATTGCCGGCGAGTTCGACCTTTCCATCGGCTCGGTCTACACCTTCACCGCCATCCTAATGGCCAGTCTGGTTGGAGCTGGTGTCAGCGCCTTCATCGCTGCCCCTCTCGGTATCGTGACCGGCGTGATGATCGGCCTTCTCAACGGGCACATCACCCTGCGTTTCGGCCTGCCCTCTTTCATCGTGACACTCGGAGGACTGCTGTTCTGGCGCGGCGCGGTGCTTCTCTATAACGGAGCGGTTCAAGTTCGCTTCGATCCGGAGCCGATCTTCACCAGCCTCTTTTCCGGTACGCTCTTCGGCATCAACGCCGCTTTTATCTGGATAATCCTCTTCGTTGTCGGATTTCATTTCCTCCTGCATCGCCATCGCTTCGGCAACCACGTCTTTGCAACCGGCGGAAATCGGGGTGCTGCTGAGGCCATCGGCATCAACACCAACCGCGTCAAGCTCATCGCGTTTGCGATTGCTGGCGGCATGGCGGCCGTGGCGGGCATCATTGCGACTGCCCGCGTCGGCAGCGTGCAGCCGGGACAGGGTGCCGGCCTCGAACTTCAGGCGATTGCCGCCTGCGTTATCGGCGGGCTGTCGCTACGCGGCGGTCGCGGCTCGATCATCGGCGTCTTCCTCGGCGTGATGCTCATCCACACCATTACCGACGTGCTGCTCCTTCTGAGGGCACCGGGATTTTATCTCGACATGTTCATCGCGACGCTGATCGTGCTGGCCGCCATCTTCAACCATCTTATCGAGCGGCGAGGTCTCGCGTGATGTCGGCCCCCAATCTTCTCGAACTGCACAATATCTCCAAGAATTTCGGTGCGCTCACGGCGCTCCGTAACCTGAGCTTTCATATCGGCGAAGGGGAAGTGGTCGGTCTTTTGGGCGACAACGGCGCTGGCAAATCGACGACCGTCAACCTTATCTCCGGCATTCACAAGCCGACTGAGGGCTATCTCAGTGTCGATGGCAAGAAGACGGCCTTTACCTGCCGCTCGGACTCTGCCGATGCCGGTATCGAGACGATCTACCAGCACACTGCCCTGGTCGACAGCCTCTCGATCACCCGCAACATCTTCATGGGGCGCGAACTGACGGATCGTTTCGGCTTTCTCCGGCAGACCGAGATGCGCGACATCGCCATGGAAGTGCTGCAGAACGCGGTGAATATCTCGGGCATTGATTCCCCGGACACGCTCGTCGGTAACCTTTCGGGAGGTCAGAAGCAGGCGGTGGCCATTGCCCGCGCCGTCTACTTCAAAAAGCGCGTATTGCTTCTCGACGAGCCCACCTCGGCGCTCTCCGTGCGTGAGACGGAAGCGCTCTTGAACCAGGTCCTGAAACTCAAGGCGGAGAACGTTTCCAGCGTGCTGGTGACGCACAACATCTACCACGCCTATCAGGTCTGCGATCGCTTCGTGATCATGAGCCACGGCACCAAAGTGTTCGATGTCAACAAGGCAGACACAACCATCACCCAACTGACCGAATATGTCGTGCTGACCTGATACATCCCTAAAAGACGAGAGGCAGATGCCGTGACAATTTCCGTATCAACACGCCAGGTCGTAGGGCCGGCGGATGCCGCAAGGCGCGACACTCAGGGTCTTCGCGCTGGCTTCGTGATCGAGAACATTTTCCGCCCGGGGGAGGTCCACCTCACCTACAGCCATCTCGATCGCATGATCGTCGGTGGCGTGGCGCCGGTATACGAAAAACTCTGCGTCGAAAGCGTCGCTGAAACCGGCACGGAGCGCTTTCTGGATCGCCGCGAGCTCGCCGTCATCAATATCGGCGGAAACGGCGTGGTCACGGTGGACGGCCGAGACTATGCGCTCGGCTTCCAGGAGGCGGTCTATGTCGGCATGGGCGGGCGCGCGCTCGGTTTTGCGAGCGACGATCCTGCCGCGCCCGCATTGTTCTATCTTCTGAGCGCTCCGGCGCACCGTGCCTGTCCGACCGTGCACATCACCCGTGACATGGCAAGGAAAGTGCAGCTTGGTTCGGCGGAAGAATCCAACGCCCGCACCATCAACCAGTATGTGCATCCGGATGTCTGCGAAAGCTGCCAGCTTCTCGTCGGCCTCACCATGTTCGAACCGGGCTCTGTCTGGAACACCATGCCGGCGCACGTCCATGATCGCCGCATGGAGGTCTATCTCTATTTCGGCATGCAGGAGAGTACACGCGTCTTTCACTTCATGGGCGAGCCA
Source organism: Ensifer sp. ENS07 (assembly GCF_014852185.1). Lineage (NCBI taxonomy): Bacteria > Pseudomonadati > Pseudomonadota > Alphaproteobacteria > Hyphomicrobiales > Rhizobiaceae > Ensifer > Ensifer sp. ENS07. The sequence goes on from NZ_JACVBE010000007.1 coordinate 260,818, forward strand.
AGCGAAACGCGGCATGTTGTCCTGAAGAACCATGATGCAGTGTTATCCCCGGGATGGTCGATCCACTCAGGCGCCGGTACCGGTCGCTATGCTTTCATCTGGGCGATGGCCGGCGACAATATGAGCTTTACCGACATGGACAAGGTACCGATGGAAGCGCTCAGATGACGCTATTCGATCTCACCGGTCGCTGGGCGATCGTCACCGGCGCCAATACCGGTATCGGTCAGGCGATTGCTGTCGGGCTTGCCAAGGCCGGTGCCGGTATCGTCGGAGTTGGGCGATCGGCCATGACGGAAACCGAGGCTGAGGTCATGTCCATCGGCCGGAAATTCGTGCCCATTCCAGCCGATCTTTCAGTTCCCGGCATAGCGAGCACTGTCATTGCGAAAGCTCTTGCTTCCGGTGCTACCCCGGATGTGCTCGTCAACAATGCCGGTATCATCAGGCGGGCTGACACGCTCGATTTTGCCGAGGAAGATTGGGATGCGGTGCTTGATATCAATCTGAAGTCGGTCTTCTTTCTCTGCCAGGCGTTTGCGAAGGCGGCGATTTCAGCGGGGCGAGGTGCGAAGATCATCAACATTGCGTCGCTCCTGTCGTTTCAAGGGGGCATCCGCGTTCCGTCTTACACGGCAGCCAAGAGCGGCCTTGCCGGGCTCACCAAGCTAATGGCGAACGAGTGGGCTGCGAAGGGCATTAACGTCAATGCGATGGCACCGGGTTATGTCGAGACCAACAATACGACGGCGCTACGGGCAGACGCGGAGCGCAGCGCCGACATATTGAAACGCATTCCCGCCGGACGCTGGGCGCGTCCCGACGATATGGTCGGCGCGGCAGTCTTCCTGGCGGCACCAGCATCTGACTATGTACATGGCACCATCCTGCCGGTGGACGGCGGTTGGCTTGCCCGATAAGGAGATCCAAGTGCAGTATTATTCCTTGCCTGAAGATACGGTCTGGACCGAAGTCGCGCCTGGCAACAGTCGAGCGGTGTTGAGCGAACGTCCGGAACTCATGCTCGTCGCCTTCCGGTTCGACAAGGACGCCATTGGTGCGCTTCATTCGCATCCACATACACAGGTAAGCTATGTTGCCGAAGGTACCTTCGATGTCACGGTCGATGGCGTCACCACCCGATTGGGGCCGGGGAGCAGTTTCATCGTTGCCCCAAATCTCGTTCACGGGGTGGTCGCGCTGACGAATGGCCTTCTGATTGATACGTTCACTCCTCGCCGGGATGATTTCTTACGGGTTTCCAACGACGATTAGGCATCCGTTGGGCAACCGGCCCGAAGTCTGTCGTTCAGAGTGCGCCCAGTTGGGAAAACCCAGTTTCGTGCTCGATCAAAGCGGGGAGACATGGAAATCATGATTGCTAGCGCGTTCGGCAGGCAAACCAAATAAGGGCGAAGAGCGGTTGCTATTCGAATAACAAAGGCGCAGTGTCCAATCTTCAGTAGCAGATATTACGGGCGCTGCTGTGTGAGGGTTCGATACCCTGGCCCCAATCAAGGGGGCGCCATGTCTTCCACCGAACAGACATTTTCGCCTTGCGATCCAGAAAATTTCAGTCGGCCCTAGGCAATTGAGGCGGCGAACTGCGCAGCGCTGTGCGGAGGCTGTTCCCAGCCTCGGCAAGCGAGCATCGGCTGGGACGAACCGATGGGCGCAGGTAGGCACCGGCCGCAAGGGCTTCCCACTTCTGTGACCACTCAACCGCCCATTCGGAGACATAAGGACATGCCTCAACCGTTCTTCCTAGCGTTGGCTTTAAAAGCGAGCGTTCTTCTATCTGCAACTCTGCTCTTGATCCCTGGGGCATATGGTCAAGGGACGCTGTCGGTGCCAGCCAATTCCGAAGCAAAACGCTACGGATCGGGGTGGGAATGCAATCGCGGATTCCGACAAGAGGCCGATTCCTGCGTTGCTGTGACGGCTCCCGACAATGCTTTCCTGACAAACGCTTCCTATGGCAACGGCTGGGAATGCGATTACGGGTTTGCCGAAAAGGACGGCCAGTGCCTTGCCGTTCAGCTACCCGCAAATGCTTTTCTCGACTCTTATTCTGGTGACCGCTGGAAGTGCATGCACGGATATCGTCAGCGCGACACTGAATGCGACCTTATCGAGGTGCCGGACAAGGCGTATCTGACGGATTCGACCTATGGCGAGGGCTGGACCTGTGAACGAGGGTATCAGGTCATCGCAGGCAAATGCGTCGCACTGAGCGTTCCTGACCATGCCTACCTGACCACCAGCGGCAATGAATGGCTATGCGACCGTGGATTTGAAATGAAAGATCAGACCTGTGCTGCCGTAAAGGTTCCCGAAAATGCAACCTTCGCGGACAACTCCTATGGCCAGAAATGGAAATGTGACCGCGGATTTGAAGCAAAGGGATCCGTCTGTTCACAGATCAATCTTCCGGAAAATGCACATCTCGATCGTTCCGGAAACGGATGGGAGTGCAACCGTCCGTATCGGCTCAGTCGCGGGGTCTGCAGTGTGGAGTGACGGCAGCGCGACAATATCTGGAGGTGCGCGACTTCGTGGCTCGATGTGGTTGCACTTCAAAAATGACCGCCGCATATCGTGAGGGCTGAAAATATGGCCCATCAGAGTGGGCAACGTGTAAATTGAATGTTTGCGGCGCCGGCTTCACTCGCCGTTTGAGGCATCTCTATGCGGTGAGTCGGCAGATCAAAAAGGGCGGGTGGCCAAGAAGCAAGTGCGGGCGGTGTTATCGCATCAGCCCCGCTGCGCGTAGCGCGTCTTCGATTGTCCGCCGAATGCCGTCCGTCGGTCCCTTTGGGCTCGGATTATCGTTGCTCCGAGCCGTGGGGATAGGGGCGTCAGAGGCGACGCCCGGCTTTATCTGTCTCAAGGATGGCGCCGCAACCCCGAAAGCCTTGGCGATTTCCTCGGTCGACGAAATGCCGACGTCAAGCATGTAGGGCCCTGCCCGACCGTACCCACTTTTAGCATCGATTGGAGTGCCGTGGCCCATACCCTTGACGCGGTAGAGCTGAAGGCGTTCCTCCCCGTTGGCATTGACCCAGACCCGGCGTTCAAGCCGCGACGTTGGTTGGTCTACCCGGGGGGATCCTCGGGTTTCAGCAATGCCCAGCCACTGGTCGACAATCGCATCTGCGTTGGCCGAGTTGACGGTCGTGTCCTGCGTTCCCTGCCAGACCGATATCGCCGGCCATGGGCCCGTTGTTTTGGAAGCGGACCGAAGCAGCTTTTGAAGCGTTTTAGTGTCGGGAATGCCTTGCGCACGCATACGGTCGAACGCTTGGGGTATCGTGTGTGCCGTGCCATAGGGAAGGCCGGCTATGATTGCGCCGCCGGCAAAGACTTCGGGATAGGTTGCCAGCATCACATTGGCCATCGCTCCACCGGCTGAAAGGCCGGTGATGTAAACTCGCGAGATATCGATGTCATAGCGTGCTACTGCGGCCGCGATCATCTGGCGGATTGAAAGCGCTTCACCATCGTCGCGCACCATATCGTTCGGCTGGAACCAGTTGAAGCAAAGATTGGCGTTGTTGCTGCGGGTTTGCTGCGGGAAGAGGACGACAAAGCCGTAGTCGTCGGCCAATCTGCTCCATCCCGAGCCTGTGTCGTATGACGACGCCGTCTGGGTGCAGCCGTGCAAGACGACGACGAGCGCCGGTCGTGGAATTGCCGTCGATGGGACATGAACCTGTGCCTCAAGCTGGCCAGGATTCGATCCAAAGGCCTCGAATGCAGACAAGTGACCCTCTAGAGAAGGGTCGACCGGATGTGTGCGGAACTGCTTGAGCAAAGCGAGGGTGTTAGACAAGGAGCGCATAACGAAACCTCCAGGCCGTAACGCCAGGATGGCTATCACAGCGGCCTCATGCAGCACTTAGTAATGATTGCTGCACTGCACAAAATAATGCTGCAGTGCGGCGTTTCAATGGAAGACGCGAAATTCGCCGGGCGAACGCAAATCCGTCAATCGAGCCAGCGGTTGCGAAACGTGAGGCTGGCAACGGAGATCGGTTTGCCCTCTTCGCGCGCGCAGAGACCGAAATTTCGGTACCATGGCCCTCGGGCAATTCATCGCGTGCGACATCAACGAGGACAGGCGTGATTCTCGCGAGAATGTAGCTCAAGCCCCAGATCATCCCGCGTCTGCCCGACGGTTACATCTACCGCGGACGCAGCAGGTGAACGGAAAGCGGCAATTGCATTTATGCAAGCAGACGCAGTTTGGGCTCACGATCCCAGAAACGTTTTGAGGCGGCTTCCAGGAAATGGGCGTCAATAGGCACGACCCCCGCGCTGATCTCCACGCCCGCCTTCTTCAAGATCGGTAGCGCGTCCTCGCTGTGCCCGATTGCCTTCAGGTGGCCGAAGGCGTCCATAATCCACTGGATGGCCGCCGCTTCGTTGACGAGAATATCGGCGCCATCCTTTGAAAGCAGCACGACAATCGCGTCAAAAACCTGTGACGGAGAGCCCGCGAGCTGGCCGTCGACTTTTACGGCCTTTCCGTTGGAGAGCCTTGTAGCGCCGATCTTTGGGGCCACGACAAACGGCACGGCGCCCGCTTTGGCGATATCGTCCTTGAGCTTTTTGAGCGCAACTGCGTCCGAGCCGTCGGCGATCAGGATACCGATCTTCCGTCCCTCGACCGTCTCCACCATGTTCTTCTGGATGGACAGGGCAGGCGAGGGCGCGAGATCGACCGGTTCCCGTGCAGCCGGATTGATCGCGGGGAGATCAATACCAAGACCGTCGGCCACCCGTTGTGCAAGACCCTTGTCGACGTTCAAGAGATTGCCGAGCATCCGCGGTGGCACGTGGTCAAGGGCAACCTTGGACAACTCGAAAACAAACGATGAGGCTATGTGCGCCCGTTCTGAGTCCGTTTGAGAGAGCCAGAACAGGCGCGCCTGGCTATAGTGATCGGCAAAGAGATCGGCGCGCATGCGAAGCTTCTCACCTTGTTCCCTTTTACCGGTTTGCGCTTCCAAGGTTCGGAAGCCGGCGCTCGGGCATTCGCGTGGACCGCTGTTTTCTCCTGCCATTGCCAGGCTGTTCGGCTCGTAGTTTGCCCGGCCCTTGGGCAGGTTCATCTGCATCATGCCATCGCGCTGGAAATTCATCATCGGGCACTTCGGCGCGTTGATCGGCAGCTGGTGAAAGTTTGCCGTGCCCAGGCGGGACTTCTGCGTATCGAGATAGGAAAACAACCGCCCCTGAAGAAGTGGGTCGTTGGTGAAGTCTATTCCAGGAACGATGTTTGCCGGGCAGTACGCTACCTGTTCGGTTTCCGCAAAGAAGTTGTCGGGGTTTCGGTCAAGAACCAGCCGGCCGACGATCGTCAACGGCAGAAGTTCCTCCGGAATGATCTTGGTGGCGTCGAGTACGTCATAGGGGAGTTTGTTCGCGAACGCCTCGTCGAACAGTTGAACGCCGAGTTCCCACTCCGGAAAACTGCCGCTCTCGATCGCTTCGTAAAGATCACGGCGATGATAGTCGTTGTCAGCGGCCTGCAGCTTCAGTGCTTCATCCCATATCGTCGACTGAACCCCAAGCTTCGGCCTCCAATGGAACTTGACGAAGGTCGATTTGCCGGCGGCATTGACGAAACGAAATGTATGAATGCCAAAGCCCTGCATCATGCGGTAGGAGCGCGGTATTGCCCGATCGGACATAGCCCACATCAACATGTGGGTGCTCTCGGGCATCAGCGAGGCGAAGTCCCAAAATGTGTCGTGAGCGCTGCCGGCCTGCGGGTAGGCACGGTCGGCTTCCATTTTGACCGCGTGGATAAGATCCGGGAACTTGATCGCATCCTGAATGAAGAAGACGGGAATGTTGTTGCCAACCAGGTCCCAGTTGCCCTGCTGGGTGTAGAATTTGACCGCAAATCCGCGGACATCGCGAGGTGTGTCGACCGAGCCGGCGCCACCGGCGACCGTTGAGAAGCGCACGAACACCGGCACTTTTTCACCAACCCGCTGAAAAAGATCCGCCATGGTCACGTCGCTAAGGGACTGGGTTAGTTCGAAGAACCCATGTGCCGCCGAGCCGCGCGCATGCACGATCCGCTCCGGGATCCGCTCATGGTCGAAGTGAAAGATCTTCTCGCGCAAAACGAAGTCTTCCAGAAGCGCCGGTCCCCGCTCGCCTGATTTCAGGCTGTTTTGATTATCGGAGACCCGAATACCCTGATTGGTGGTGAGGTGTGCTCCAGCGGTCTTTTCCGAGACGTGCTGATGCGTTTCCCCGCCGCGACCGGGCTCGCTGTCAAATTTGGTCTTGTCGGCCATCGATCGATCCTCTTCTCTAGCGTACCGGCACTGGCGAAGGGCGCTCGACATCTGCGAGGTTCCAAGGGGGCCGGGAAGGAGTACACCCGCCAAAACCTGCGTGTGTTCCAAGAGTTCCCTCGTGATCGCGCCTTTTCGTATCGTGGGCCCTTCGGCGCAAATCCGAGGGGGGAAGAGTGCGACAATATACGGTGGGGAAATGGAGTGGATTAAGGCCCGCGCATAACGTCTGCCTCATTCTAGCTTGTCTTGGACCTCTTCTTCCGCAATGGGAAGCGAAGAGCCTATCGCAGCGCCAACGAAGGCTCTCCGCTAAAGCCTTAGCGCGTCGCACCGCAACAGAGCATCTTGGCAGCGCCTTCTTGCCCGCGCTCGTAGAACCAACCGCCTGCGGCATCTCGTTTGGTGCTTGGTCCCAACGGCTACTTTGCAGCCTGGCCGATCGTGTCGGCCACGTACGCTCCCCGAAAGCCCATAGGCAGGGGTTTGCCAGTGGTCGAATCCTTCAGAGTCTGGTGCTCAAGTTCCGCATTCAACTCGGCGCCAACGATCAGCAGGGTCACCGATAACCAGAGCCAAATGAGGAAACCGACAAGGCCACCGAGCGCGCCGTAGCTGGCATTGTAGTCGGCCAGATTGCTCAGATACCACGCATAGGCCAAAGACATCACGATCCAAGCGGACGTTGCAAAGAGCGATCCCCAGGTTAACCAACGAACCTTTGGCGGCTCGCGACTGGGGCCAAGGCGGTAAACGACTGCCGCTCCTGTTAAAGCGGCCGCAACCACTAGTACCCAGCCTGCTAGCAGGATCAAAGCCTCATTTGTCGGATCGAGGGAGACGAGCCGAAAGACCGCGGGCAGAGCGGCAGTGACGCCTATCATGATGATGAGGACAATCATCGCGCAAAGTGTGAAAACGATTGCGATAACATTGAGCTTGAGAAATCCACGCTTCTCGACTTCCTGATAGGCAACATTCATTGCGTCGAAGAGTGCGAGCGTGCCGTTTCGGGCGCTCCAAAGCGTGATGAAGAGACTGACCAGGAAGGTGACGCTCAACGTCGTCTCGCGCATATGCACAAGCGCTTGGACCTGCGGCTCAAAGACATCGAATGCCCCCGGGGGCAGCGTGTAGGACAGAGCCTTCAGGTGCTCGGCAATGTCGATTGGATCAGCGAGCAATCCGTACAGCGAGACAATAGCACCCAATGCCGGGAACAGTGCAAGGAGCAGGTAAAACGTCACTCCGGCGGCGACGAACGCCACGCGGTCGTTAGAAACTTCGTGGATGACGCGCCAAAGAACGTCGTAGAGCCCTCTTGGGGGGATGTCCTCGGGGACATCGGCATAGCGGCCATGATCGTCATCTTCTTTCGCGTGCGTGGGATTGCCGTTTGCCTCGTCGCGCCCAGGAGCGCGCCGATTGGTATCAAGCATATAAAGCGCAAACAACGCGGCTGCGAAGACGACGTAGGCCGTAGCGTGGCTCTTCGGGTGCGAGTATTTCGAGGACATCACCAAACATCCAGTTGCTCGATTCCTAACGATCGGCGACGCGAAATGGATGCATCCTTCCTCACTATAAACTTCCGATTTCGTCCGACCACTTTCCGCTGCTTCGACGACGGCGTTCGCCTGCTTGACGTCGTGGCTGCGATGGCGGTCACTTCAGTGCGAAGCCGGGTCGCCTCAATGGGCGAAGCGTTCAGTTGCTCGTGTCGGCTGAGCAAGAGGCCCGCCATTGTTCCATGCCCTGGCGTCGCCGTGATCCGCTCGGTGGAAACCTAACTTCTCTTCTTGGAACTCGCAGCTGGCGTTGTCGTCAGTCGAAAATCGGCCATTTCCTTCGCCGTCAAGTAATAAAGGCGGTCCGCAGGCGTTTCCAAGGCGTTGAACCAGAGTTCAGCAGCAATGCCCATGGCCTCGAGATGGCGGGCGACGCGTGCGGTGGCGGATTGTGTGGTCGACATGACCTCGTCTGCGGCGGGTATGACGTTGCTGACGTTAAATAGCTGGTGCACTCCAACCACCGCGTCTTTTTCCGCGAGGCGCTCAACGCCACCTGCAAACACGATTGGACATGAGGAAGCGCAAAGTGCTCTCGACACAACTTTCGTCGTCAACGATTTTTCGCGTATCAGCTTGGAAATTGCCAGCGCGTCGTCCACTGAGCCGCCTGGGGAGTTGAGCGCGACGGTTCTTACATACTCGCCGCGAACTTCGATCTCTCGGGCAAAGCGCAAAGACGCGCCTTTATCGAAGGTACCTTCGACAAGCAGGACGCCGCCCGGGCCAAGTTCCAACGTCATCGGCTTGTTCAGCACTTCGACTGGGCTCGATGGGCTTTGCGCAGGATCGCTCGGATGCCCCTTGGTTCCTGCAGGCGGCAGGAACGGGACCTGGTAGGCTGGGTCGGCGGTTGACAGCTTGGGGTTGGTTTCCATGTTGCGAACGTCGATGATGAGAAAAATCGCCGTCAACGACAGCAGTAGATAGAACGCGCCTCGCATCGCGGTGCCATCGTCGAGGCGCTTCAAGGCCTTGATCGGTTCATCGATCCTCATGTGAGCGATCCTTGGGACGTATTCTCGGGTCGAGGTTTGTGATGTTGTTTGCCTCTTCCGTGGTTTTCTGTGCTTCAAGCTCGGCTGTAACCTCCATCAGATCCGAGCCGCTTTGCGTTAGCGCACGCTTCAATTCTATTGCCTGCACGAGTTCGGCCGCCGTGATGCGTTCGGCGAAAGGCATCCTTTCTTCCTGTTTTCGGATCGCGCCGTGCACGACTGCGAGAATGAACACCAGTACGCCGGGCAGGAGATCGATAGAGATGGCGCCGGCCCAGGCTGGAATAAAGTCGCCGGCGTAGCGCAACACCGCTTCTGCAGATGATAGCGGCACGAACCTGCGTTCCGTCACCGATGTACGCGCAAGGATCTCGTCGGCAGCTTCAGAGAGCACCTTCGACTGGGCCGCCACAGAAGCGCGCACCGTTGCCATTACCCTGTCCTGACGCTCGACAAGGTCCGCATCGCCACCGTCGGCAACCGGAGCAATAAAGCCGAGAGAAAGATCGTCGGCCGCGCGGCGGATCGAAGGCGCGATGGAAGTCTGCCCGAGAGAAGCGATAACGCCTGTGAGTGCTACGACTTCCGACGAAAATTGATCCGCGCGCGGCTCGATTGCGCCAGGCGCCGAGACCAGAGTGCGCATCGTCTCCAGCCGCTTCTGTCCTTGATTGAACAGGGTCGTCACCTGTTCGCGTGAAGCGTTGATCCCGGTTTCGAGATCTTTCATTTGCGCTGACATTTGAGATAGCAACTGCACGACACTTCCTGAGCCTGTCGTGCCGGTTAAAGCGCCAGATTGCCGTTCGGAAAGGGCAAGCTGTGCGAACCGTTCGGACGCACGCTGGATATCGGGCAGAAGGCTTTGAGCGGCCAAAGCGTTCTGGTGCGCCTGGTCAAGGTCGGCGGTGTAGTCTTCGACGGTTTCTGCGAGATGTTGCTCGAGTGCGGCGGAGCCGGCGAGTGCCGCGGCGTTGAGCCAGCTTGACATAGCCATGATCATGGCCGCGCCGAGCGCCATGACGCCAAGCATGGAGGCGCGCCCCGTATGGGTAGTGATATGCGGATAGAACCGGGCCATATAGGACCAGAACGCGTAGATGCCGACGGAGACAGAAGCCGAGTAGATGATCGCTGCAAAGAAAACCGCAGTCGGCGAGCCATCCAGAATGCTACGGACGCCAAGGTAGGTGTATACGCCTGAGGCGAGGGCCAGAACTGCCACTGCAAACCGCGTCATCGTCTCGACGGCAGCGACCCCGTCGTGCAAACGCTGGGATGCACCGGTCGCCATGGGCAATTCTCCGCAAGAGGAATGTATTCCTTAAATGAGACGCACGAACCGGGCGGAATAAAGGCCGGTTCCTTGGTGGGTGGCGAACGCGATGCCCCAGCTGGCGTGGCCGCCGTTCGGTACATTCGCTAAGCTCGCGCACAACCCTCTCTTTACACTTCATCATCGGCGGGATCCGCCTGGTTCCATCCGCTTTGCAGATTGGCTGCGACTTCGCATACCACGCCTTCAGGACGATAGGCGATGTTGACCTGCCCGTTCAACTCGGCGGCCAAGAGGGTCTTGATGAGACGTGAGCCAAAGCCCTTACGCGATGGTTCCTTGACCGTTGGACCGCCCGCTTCCGCCCAGCGCAAAGTCAGTCGTCCATCCGCATCAAGTGACCACGTGATCGAGGCCCTTCCTTCACTTGCCGACAGGGCACCGTACTTGGCGGCATTTGTCGCCAGTTCATGGAGCGCGAGTGAGACAGATATGACCGCTCTCGGCGGCAGGTGGACCCTCGGGCCTGAAATTTCAAATCGCTCCGGGGGGAAGGGGGCGAGAGACTGATCGATAACCGCGCGCAACTCGGCCTTTTCCCAGGTTCCACGCATGAGGAGGTCGTGTGCTCGCGCCATCGAAGCGATCCGCGCTTCAAACCCTTGCAGTTCAGATGGATCAGTCGCGCTGACACCCAGCGTTTGGCGTGCGATCGCAAGGACTGTTGCAAACAGGTTCTTCACGCGATGATTTAGCTCGCCGACAAGAACGGTCTGAAGGCGTTCCGTCTCCTTGCGAGCCGTTATGTCGTGAGCGAGCTTCGAGGCTCCGACAATGCTGCCATACGCATCGTAGATCGGCGACACCGACAAGAGCACATCGACGGTTCGTCCATCCTTGTGAAGTCTTTTGGTTTCATAGGGTTCGACCTTCAGTCCGGCGCTGACCCGGCGCAAGATTGCAGGCTCTTCGTCAATACGATCCTCCGGGACCAGCGTCATGACAGAGCGTCCGACAATCTCTTGTGCCGAATAGCCGTAGAGCCGTTCGGCGCCGCCGTTCCAATTCGTAATCCTCATCTTAAGGTCGATGCCAAGAATTGCGTCGTTGGAAGAGGCGATGATGGCAGCGAGGCGCCGCTCGACCTCCTGTGCTCGCTTACGTTCGGTGATGTCGACGATGACGGCGGCGGCCCGTTGGAAAACGCCTTGTTTATCGCGCAGCACCGATACGGAGTTCGTTACCCACACGAGCCCTCCGTCCTTTCTCACATAGCGCTTTTCCATCTCGTAGCTGTCGCCGTTCCGCGTCATTTCGTTAAACAACCGGGCACTCTCTGCCATGTCCTCGGCAAACGTGATGTCGTGAATCCGCATGGTCTGCAATTCGGCTTCGCTATAGCCGACGATGTCGCAGAAGCGACTGTTGACGAGGAGGAAACGGCCTTTGAGGTCGGTCTGGGCGATGCCGGCAGCCGACTGCGAAAAGATCGCACGCAATTGCGCTTCGCTCGCCTGCAAGGCATTCTCAAATCTCACACGCTCCGTCGTCTCGTTGACAATGCAAAAAACGCCCCGCGCGGTCTTGTTCTCGTCGCGCACGGGCGAATAGGAGATGTCGAAATAGACCGTTTCGGGATAGCCATGGCGCTCGATGTAAAAAGGCCGGTCTTTCGCCACGACCGTTTCGCCGCCGTCAAGAACGCGTCGAAGTAGTGGTTCGAGATCGCTCCAGAGCTCGCCCCAGTGCTCGCGTGCTGGGCGCCCAAGCGCGCGCGGATGCTTGTCTCCAATCGTCGGAGCATAGGCGTCGTTGTAAAGAGCGATGAACTCTTCGCCCCAAAACAAGACGATCTGGGCCTGGGCCGGCAACATGATGTCGACGGCGGCTTGGAGGCACGGCGGCCAGTCCTTGACAGCGCCAAGAGGACTGTCCTCCCAGTCATATGCCTCGATCAAACGGGCCATTTCATTGGACGCAGCGGTGGTGGTGATGCTCTCCAGTTTCATATCTCCTCATAAGGGCTGCAAACATACTTCAACCCTTTGAGAAATCTGCGTCAATAGGGAATTGATTGGTGGAAGGGGTGGCGGCGCGAAGGCGTTGGCATCTCAAAGTCGCCGAGGCGATAATCCGCGAACAGGCAGACAGCCAGCACCCTCATTCGTCGTCATCGGTCGGGTTTCGGTTTCCCGCTAAAGAATCGCCAGCATCGCAACAACCGTTACGATCGCCAATGCCGCCAGAACGGATCGTACGGCCGATATTTCGATGCGCTCGAGACATGGCCTCACCTTCTTATCTGGAGTCCGGTTTCATCGCAGTTTCGTGACGCGGCCTTCCAAAATCGCCTTGATAAACGCCTCTCTCGCCGTTTCCCAAGGGTAAACGCCAAGCATTGCATCGGTGCATTTGTTGAGCGCTTCTGAGTAGGCAACTCCGTGATCCACGGGCCAGCAGTCGCTGAGCAAGTTCGCCGCTTGAGCCGGTGTCCAAACGATCTGAACGCCGTCAAGCGCAGGTAGTTGGATGATGACGCATTCGTTCCAGGTTTCTACCATCGACCCTTCCTTTGTGATTGAGATAACGAAGGGAGGGTCCGATCGTTCCCGAATGTCGCGGGGTGGAGGTGCGTCCGACCGCCGGAACCCCGATGGTCTTTGCGGGTTTATACGGAACGGTGATGCGCTCGTCGCCCAACTATCGGCTCGCGAGCGTCGCCCTTGCCATCCGCGAGGAAAACATGTCGGATGACGGCCACTTATTTTCCAGATTTGCCACTTCCGTTGCGGACCTATCCGGCAAGCCGAGCACATTCATGGCTGCCGTCGTCGTCGTTCTCTTATGGGCAGTTGCCGGCCCATTTTTCGGCTTCAGTGACACGTGGGAACTCGTCATCAACACAGGCACGACGATCATCACCTTCCTGATGGTGTTTGTCCTGCAGAACTCTGAAAATCGCGATGGAAAGGCGATGCAGGCAAAGCTCGACGAGCTCATTTTGGCATCGAAAGCCCGCAATGAGTACGTCGGTATCGAGAAGATGGATGAACAAGAGCTCAAATCCCCAGAACGCCCGCCAGGACCAATCCGGGCACGTGGGTGGCCGGTTATAGTGATCACTTGCCAGTTCGCCGAGCCGCCTCCGCCTCCTGCGTGTCTATGGCGAAGAGAAATTCTCCCCCTTCGCTTCGAACGCGAACGAGCCAGCCTGACGGGACCTCTCCGCTCTCTTTGATGTCGCCCAAGAGATCGACTGCTGAGCGAAGTGCCTCTTCTCGCGCAGCTTTGAGGCTCGGCATCCTCGACGGGGGAGTTTGTGTGCTGCCCTCGCCATCGCGATACTCGTATATGTATATTTGATCCTCATTCCCTTCGCTGACCGCGGCAATGGACATTTCGTCGAAATTGCCGTTGCTCTGCGCATCATAGTCGTTGAACGCAGTCTTGCACCTGGCGGTCTCGACGAGGATATTCTTCGCCCGCTCGATTGCCTTCGGATCATCTTCCGGATGGACGGTATTCGCCATGACGACGACGACTGAGGCACCGTCTTTCCCGTTGAACATCACGCGGATGACAGTCTCTCCGGTGGGAGCGACTGCGCGTGCGACTTGAACGCCAACTATCTCCATGTCGAACAGCTCCTTCAGCTTTGACCGCAGCCACTCGCGCTTGCCTCTTATGCTCGGCAAGGAGAGTTCAGGTATATCAATCGCGGTCGAGCCTCGATGTTCCCAAACGATCGGACGAGCGGCTTTTGTCGGCCCGAGACTGAAAGATCGAACAATGCTTAGATGGCGGAACACTCGAAGCAGTGGCCGGTTTGGACACCTCTCGCATTGAGCGAGAAATCAGGAAAAAAGGAGCCGACACATGCCCAAACAAGTCCGCGACCAGAACGGTCACAAGCCAGCCGGAAGCGGAAAAGCCGTACAGTCTGCCAAACCGGCCGCCAAGTCGTCCAAATCTTCGGAAGGTTCAAAAGGAAGCTTCAAGCACGATAGAGAGAAGGCCGGCCGAAAGGGCGGCTAGGCCTGAGTGTCTAGCGGGCATAGGGCGTTTCAACCCTCTGTGCCCGCCTTGATCTCGCGGGCTGTCATAGCGTGGATGCTCGCTCTCAGCGCTGAAAACCAAGTCCTGAGGAACGTTTTTGATTGCAGCGGCATTTCCTAATGAGGTCGCAGGCCGTGTCAAGCGGACGCGATGGAGATGGAGAACATCAGGATTTTTCCGCTTTCTCCTTTTGGCCAACGCAATGGCAGTCGAGCTCCCTACCCATCCGGCCTGCGACCGTCGGTGTAAGCGTGAGGGGCAATCCCGCCCGCAAGCGAAATGATCGAACCCTGCGCACCGGATCCCGTCATCGGAATGACGAACGCGCAAAGCGCAAAATCTGTTGTCTAAGAGAGGGTTCTGCCACGCGCCGCGCAGCTTCGCGATAGTCAAACCAGGCAAGCTTGCGCTCGTCCTTCTCCGGAAAGTTTCTGACAAGCCTAGATACTTCAATCGCGTGAATCTGAACTCTGCAGGAAATCCTGACGCCCGTGTCCAGGCGTTTTCTGTAGACGTAGTAGCCAAGGGCAGCCCTCTGGCACGTGCCTCTTACTCCGGCCTCCTCGAAGGCCTCCCGGGCTGCAACCTCGTGAGCGCGTCTTCCCTTCATGGGCCAACCCTTCGGAATGACCCAGCGGCCGGTGTCGCGGCTCGTTATCAGAAGGATTTCGAGAGTATGACCGGGAAGAAACCTATAGCACAAAGCCGCGTACTGCAGTCGCGGCGGACGGCGAAGCATCAGCTGCACGTCGGCAAAAACCCTGTGCAGCAAGTGCATGGCCTAAAATCTCCCTGTTGCAGTTGTCATTCACCTCAGACGGGAACGGCAAGGCAGTCGGTTTGGTTCCGTTGCCGCCACTTGGTCAGCGAGAAAGCCGCCCAAGCATTCCTCTGCCGCTCGCATCTGAAAGCCAGCCGGTCGGCGCCTGTCGGAACCCCAGTCCAATCGACGAGTTTAGGAGGTAGTCACCCATGTGAGGATTGTCCGATGACCGATCGCTTGACCATGCAGGATCCCCGAACACAATATCCCGCGCCGCCATTCGACCCACAGCCGCAATCGATGCCCGGCATCGTTGGCAAGATGCATCCGAAGCCTGATCATGGCGAGCACTCCTACAAAGGCGCAGGTCGCCTGAAAGGACGCAAGGCCCTGATCACAGGTGGCGACTCAGGGATCGGGCGGGCCGCAGCAATAGCGTTCGCACGCGAAGGGGCTGATGTTGCAATCTCCTATCTTCCCGAAGAGGAACCGGATGCGAAAGAGGTTGTTGAGCTGATCGAGAAAGAGGGAAGAAAGGCTCTGGCGCTTCCTGGCGACTTAAAGGAGGAGACCTGGTGTCGCGAGTTGGTGGCTCGAACGCTGTCCGCGTTCGGTGGAATAGATATCCTCGTGATCAATGCCGCTCGTCAACAGTTTCGAAAAGACGTGTCGCTCGTAACGTCGGAAGATTTCGACGCCACCTTGAAGACCAATCTATACGCGCTTCACTGGATCGCCCAGGCGGCTCAACCGCATCTCCCGCCCGGCGCCTCCGTCATCACCACTGCTTCCATTCAGGCGTACCGGCCGTCACCAATCCTCCTGGATTACGCCACAACCAAAGCCGGCATCGTTGCCTATACAAAGGCGCTCGCAAAGCAACTGATCGAAAAAGGAGTGCGGGCCAACGTCGTCGCTCCAGGCCCTTTCTGGACTGTCCTCCAGCCGAGCGGCGGTCAGCCGGATGAGAAGGTCGAAAATTTCGGTAAGGACAGCGACTTCGGCCGACCCGGTCAACCGGTCGAGCTCGCGCCGATCTTCGTCTTTCTGGCTTCGCAGGAAGCAAGCTTCATTAATGGCGAGGTTTATGGCGCCACCGGCGGAAAAGGCGTCGACTGATGTGAAAACGGCGCGCACCTTGTGTCGGCGCGCGCCGGTCTGCAACGGACTGTGAGTTCATGCCGATGACGAAAGACAAATTGTCCATCTACAGGAACAAGCGCGATTTCCGCCAAACACGCGAACCGAGCGGTGAACGACGGGTCGCATCGTCAAACCAGCGGCGCTTCGTGATCCAGAAGCACGATGCAACCCGACTGCACTATGATTTAAGGCTTGAACTGGACGGCGTCTTCAAGTCGTGGGCGGTTGCCAAGGGGCCATCTCTCGATCCGCACGACAAGCGTCTCGCCATCGAGGTTGAGGACCACCCGCTGGACTATGGCGACTTTGAAGGAACGATCCCGAAAGGCCAGTACGGCGGTGGAACGGTCATGCTGTGGGATCGAGGCCACTGGGACTTCGAAGGGGACAAGAGCCCTGAGGATGCCCTGAAGAAAGGGGATTTCAAATTCTGGCTGGAGGGAAACCGCCTGAAGGGCAGCTTCGTGCTTGTGCGAATGCGCAACGACCGCCACGGCGGTAGCCGACCGAACTGGTTGTTGATCAAGCACCGTGACGATTTTTCGGTCAAGAGAAACGGCGCAAAAGTACTGGAGGAACACGCAACCTCCGTCGCTTCAGGCCGAAAGATGGAGGAGATCGCCAACGGAAAGAAACCGCGCGCGCGGGTTCGAGCCCCGGCGACAGGCGTCCTCCTGGAATTTATCGCACCGCAACTCTGCCAGACGGTCCAGCGTCCGCCGGCCGGCGAAAGGTGGCTGCACGAAATCAAGTTCGATGGGTATCGCATCCAGCTGCGCGTGGCTGATGGCGTGGCGACGCTGAAAACACGAAAAGGGCTTGATTGGACAGCCAAATACCAAGAGATCGCCAAAGCTGCGTCCGCATTGCCTGACTGCATCATCGATGGCGAAATCTGCGCGCTCGACGAGAACGGTGCGCCGGATTTCTCCGCCCTCCAGGCGGCACTGTCCGAAGCAAAGACAGGCAACCTCGTCTACTTCGCCTTCGACCTTGTGTTTGATGGCAATGAGGATTTGCGAGCGGATCGACTGGTCGATCGGAAGCAACGGTTGAAGGCAATGCTCGATAAAAACGGGGAAAACCCTCGCCTTCGCTTTGTCGAGCATTTCGAGACAGGCGGAGACGCTGTGCTTCGCTCCGCCTGCAAGCTCTCCCTGGAGGGGATCGTATCGAAGCAGAAGGCCGCACCTTATCAGTCGGGGCGGGGAGAGACCTGGGTCAAATCCAAATGCCGGGCAGGCCACGAGGTGGTGATCGGCGGATACGCCAAGACCAACGGCCGTTTCCGGTCTCTGCTCGTCGGCGTCTACCGAGGGGACCATTTCGTGTATGTCGGTCGGGTCGGAACAGGATTTGGGGCAAGCAAGGTTTCGAACCTGCTTCCCAAGCTGAAGGAAAAGGAAGTCACACGATCTCCTTTCACGGGCATCGGCGCACCGAAGGGCGACAATGAAGTGGTCTGGGTGAAACCGGACCTGGTTGCGGAAATCGAATTTGCCGGGTGGACGGCTGACGGGCTTGTGCGGCAGGCCGCCTTCAAGGGCCTTCGGGAAGACAAGCCTGCTGGCGAGGTGGAGGCAGAGCGACCGGCTCAGCCTCAAAGCACGCACACGCCCAGCCCGAAACCGACGTCGAAGGCGGCTCCGTCCCGCAAAGGGCAGAAGGCAGAAGTCTTGGGCGTCCTCATTTCCAGCCCGGACAAACCGCTTTGGCCGGACGCTGCGGATGGCAATCCCGTTACCAAAGTCGACCTGGCTCGATACTATGAGGCGGTTGGTTCCTGGCTCATCCCCCACATTAAAGGCAGGCCCTGTTCGATCATCCGGGCCCCGGACGGGATAGCTGGGGAGACGTTCTTCCAGCGCCACGCCATGCCCGGCACCTCAAATCTTCTTGAGCTTGTTGAAGTCTCTGGTGACAAGAAGCCGTACCTTGAGATTGATCGCGTTGAAGGATTGATCGCCGTTGCGCAGATTGGCGGCCTTGAACTTCATCCTTGGAACTGTGAGCCGGGCCAGCCGGAAGTTCCCGGGCGTCTGGTGTTTGATCTCGACCCCGGACCCGATGTGCCATTTTCTGCGGTCGTTTCCGCGGCAAGGGAAATGCGCGACCGCCTCGATGATTCCGGGCTTGTGGGCTTCTGCAAGACAACGGGTGGCAAGGGGCTTCACGTCGTGACGCCGCTTTCTGCTCGCAATCGCAAGTCGCTCACCTGGGCTGAGGCAAAAGGCTTTGCGCACGACGTCTGCGAGCAGATGGCGGCGGACAGTCCGGACCTTTATCTGATCAAGACGACGAAAAGCCTGCGACAAGGACGTATCTTCCTCGACTATCTGCGCAACGATCGCGTGGCGACGGCGGTTGCGCCGTTGTCGCCACGCGCCAGATCAGGGGCGCCAGTTTCGATGCCGTTGAACTGGGCGCAGGTGAAGTCAGACCTCGACCCGACGCATTTCACGATACGTACAGTGCCGGCACTCATTGCAAAGAGCACTGCTTGGGCAGATTACGGCGACAGCGAGCGGCCGCTGGAACAGGCAATCAAGAGACTTGTAAAGGCGCGGACAGCCGCGTGATACCCATGATGAAAGTCGAAGACGGTACCAAGACCAAAAATTCTGATAGCGCGATGATCGGTGCGTCGGCCGATCTTCCACATGATCGTGTCACGGTCGAGCGATTTCGCGAGACTTTTCCGCGTGCCCGCTGGAGTGACCGGTTGAAGGCATGGTTCGTGCCGGGGCGAACAGCCGAGCGCCGGATCAATCGCTGGCTTGCAAAGATCGAAGCGGAGCACGACCACTTTGCCGACGAGAAGGGACGGGACGCTTTTGCTTTCGAGCCGATTGACAGCCCATATCTTTTAGCCGGGCCTTTGGCTTTGGAGATCCGCACGCCTTATTCTAAGTCCGTCATCAACGATATTCGCGAAATACCTTTCGCGCGATGGGATCCCGATCGCCGCCTTTGGACGGTCCCCTATCGTGCTCTTTCTGAACTTCGGCAACGCTGGCGAGCGATCGAATCCGCAGCGAAACACAGCGAGCCGCAGGCAAGGAAAGAACGGATGGCGGGGCTCAAAGGGACGAGGGAGGAGAAAGCATCAAGGGCGCGCGCCAGCGAAAGAAGGCGCAAGCGGTATCCCACCCCCGTGGATGATATGCCGCCGTTCGAAAGCGCGATCTCGACCCATTGGGGCGTGGTATTCTTCACCAGCTCGGATGGCGAATTTGCGGATGTGCAGACGATGAACGCCTTCTATTTTCCAGCGAAGGACGCTGATGGGTACATCTGGGCCATGTGGCGCCCAGGATCGATGGAGGAACTGATTACGACTTGGCCTGCGAAAGAGCCGCCCATCGCAGCCGAACTCAAGCGGGGCTGGTGGTTTCCGACAATCGAGGAATTGCGCGTCGCACGTCGGGCGGCCCGCTCGAAACTCAACGCCTACACGCGCAAAAGCGAAAAGAGCAACGCCGGTGGATAGTGGGAGAGGCGCACTCGAGTAGTTCCGGCAGTTGCCGGCGGTCACTCCGTGCGAACTGGTCGGGCTCTGGCGCGGCAGGTGTAAACATACGCAATGACAAGAGGGTCTACGCCTTCGAGCTTACACGCATGACGTGACAATGCGTGTGTTCGTACCGCGGGTCTCCGGCGCCCGGGCCGAAACGCATACAGTCATTTGCGCCCGCGCTTTTCGGCCGCGACCGATTTCTTGAGAGCGTCCATAATGTTGATGACATTGCTCGGTTCCGATGGCGCGTCCGAGGGTCTCCGCTCTGATTTTGCCGGCTTCTTCAAGGCTTTCTTCTTGGCAGCGATTATGTCCGCCAAATGCTCCTGAACCGGATCGGCTACCATCTGAGGGCTCCAGTCCTTGGTCAGCTTTTTGATCAGGCGCTGCACGAGTGGCATCATGTCCGGATCGGCCTTTTCGTCATTCGCTGACGTAAAATAAAGATCTTCGTCGCGAACCTCATCGCCATAGCGCAACGTCCAGAGCACGATACCCTTGCCCCGGGGTTCAAGCATGACGGCGCGTTCGCGACGCGAAATGACGAGCCGCGAGATTCCGACCATCTTTTGGGCCTCCATCGCGTCGCGGATCACGGAAAACGCCTCCTCTCCAATCGGTTCATTGGGAGAGAGGTAATATGGCGTATCCAGCCAGATCCACTCGATGCTGTCGCGCGGCGTGAAGGTTGAGATATCGATGGTTTTGGTTGTGTCGAGTGCGACAGTCTCCAGCTCCTCGTCCTCGAGAATGACGTAGTCGTCTTCGCCGCGTTGATATCCCTTGACCTCATCCTCCTCCTTGACGTCCTTTCCAGTGACCGCGTCGGTGAAGTGGCTCACGACCCGGTTCTCAGTCTTGCGATTGAGTGTATGAAACCGGATCTTCTCGTTGTCTGTCGTCGCGGGCATCATCTGAACCGGGCAGGTCACGAGCGAGAGTTTCAGATAGCCTTTCCAATAGGGCCGAACGGCCATGGGGCAATCTCCTCTTCAGCTCGCTCGGCGCGACGGGTCGGCCTTCTTGCCCGTTGCAGACGCCTTTTTTGCCGTGCGCTCCGAGGCACCACTGTTTGCATTGGCTGCCTTGCGCTTGGACTTCTGCTTGGCCGAGGAAAGACCCGCGCTTTCTCGGAGCGCTTTCAGCAAGTCATCCGGTTTGGATGCGGAAGGCGTCTTCTTCTTGGGAAGCGAGCGGCCCTCCATTTTCGCCTTTACGAGTTCGGCAACGGCTGCCTCGTAGCGATCGTCGAAAGCGCTGGCGTCAAACCCGCCTTTCTTGGTGTGGATGATGTGCTTGGCCAGTTCGAGCATTTCTCCCTTGATCTTGAGGTCGGGAAGCTCCTCGAACGCCTCCGTCGAGGACCGGACCTCATAGTCGAAATTCAAGGTCGCAGCTATCAGGCCTTTACGGTGGGGACGGATAAGCACCGTGCGCATACGGCGGAAGAGAACTGTCTTGGCGATTGCCGCAACCTTTGCCTTCGCCATGCCATCGCGAAGTAGCGCAAAGGGCTCGCCCCCCATTTTGTCCGGCGTCAGGTAGTAGGGTTTGTCGAGATAGGTCGTATCGACCTGCGTGCAGGGGACAAAGGCTTCAATGTTCAGCGTCTTGTCACTCTCGGGGACTGCGGCTGCAACATCCTCGGGTTCAAGCACGACGTAGCGCCCACCCTCGACCTCGTAACCCTTGACCTGGTCATCTGGCTCGACGACATCTCCGGTCTCGCTGTCCACGAACTCACGCTTTACGCGGTTGCCCGTTTTTCGATTGAGCGTATGAAAACGAACGCGTTCTGAGGAAGAAGCAGCCGTATAAAGAGCCACCGGGCAGGTCACCTCACCAAACTTGATGTAGCCTTTCCAGTTGGCTCTCGGGGAAACCATGGCGACCTCCTGACTTATTCGTATTCTTCAACACGGTCAGCCGGCAAACGTTCCATCTGAGGTACGATGAAGTGCCCTCGCCGATCCGCGTGTTAGTCGGCATGCAAGGGTAATTCGGCCCCATTTGGGGCCGAATTCCCGGTGGTCAGGCGGTTGCTTAGCGCAGGCTTTGCAAGCGAATACGCTCCTTTTCGACCTCGTCCACAGTATAGGGATCGAGCGTCTCATCGAAGCGTGTCCACCCCTGTTCGGAATAGGAGGCGCGGCGCTGGACAGGGTCGACCCAGCTCCCGCGGCGTAGAACGGCTTGCGCATCGGCATAGAGGTCATCTTCGACGCGGGCGGTGACGACGGCGCCGCCGCGGCGCACGCCCTCGGCATAGACATGGGCGTGTTCCTCCGCAACACCCGATTCCGTCATCGCGCCGAGGATGCCGCCGGCGGCACCACCCGCGACAGCCCCTGCAGCCGCACCTGCTGCTGTGGCGGCAAGCCAACCAGCCGCTACCACCGGTCCGACGCCCGGAATGGCCATGAAGCCGAGGCCTGTCAACAACCCGCCGACGCCACCGATCGCCGCACCGACACCGGCTCCGGTACCTGCGCCCTCAGCGGCGTTGCTTTCGGTTGCAGTCCCATAGCGGTCGCCAACGTTATTGGAAACGATGCTGATATCGTCCGACGGCACGCCGCGATCTTCGAGAGCGCTGACTGCTGCGCGTGCGTCGGCATAATCATCAAAAAGTCCGGTAACGGTTTTCATAAGGGATCTCCTTGAGAGCGTTAGTTGGCAACGATGTTGCCCTGGTAGTCGAGCGCGACCGCAACGGACTTTCCGTCCTTCATCGCGGTGGCACGCCAGACGCCGGTCCCGTCGAGTTTCAACGCAGTGATTTCGGTGTAGCCGGCCTTCGCAAGGCGATCCTTTGCCTGCTCTTCGGTAAAGCTGTTGGAGCCGGCAACCGGCGCGGTGGGATTGGTCGTGTTGGGTGTCGCGACCGCCGGTGTGTCGCCATCGGTCGTGGCGGGAGGGGGTGCGGTTTGCGCGAGCGCGCCAAGGGTCGACGCGCCGAGGAATACCGCGGCGAGCAGCAGATTTTTCATGACGTGGTTCCTGTTTTCAGCCAGTAAAGGTGCCCACCAAACTCAGTAGTGCGGGCTTTGGTTCCGACGTCTCTTTCGTGAAACGGGCGCGGCGTGCGGCAACAGAGTCTATCGGAGACCGTCACATCGGAACCACTCCGTTGTCCTGGTCGTTCCACTTTCATGACCGGTTCATTCGAACATCAGGAGCGGAAGCTGGTCGCCATCTTACGAGCTTCCGCGAGGCTGCATTTCCCCGGAAGCCATTTCATTTGCACACTCCAATCTCTTAGTCGCGCGATGACCCGGCTGATCCGTCAACCCAAAAGCGAACGAAATGTTCCGGCGCGCGTATTATGAAGCGCTCGCGAAACGCATGCGAATGAACCGATCACCGGCGCTCGCCATCAGCAACGGGATTGAGACGCGTAAGGAAATCTCGAACAAGCTCGACAACCTGATCGAGATGGGTTTCAAGCAACCAGTGCCCTCCTTCGAGAAGGTGCAGCCCAGCATCCGGCAGATCCCGCAAGTACGCTCTCGCCGAGGCTTCGGGCATATAGTGGTCGTTCGGCCCCCATACGATCAAAGTTGGCGGCTGGTGGTCGCGCAGGTACTTTCGATGTTCCGGAAACCAGCGCCTGTTTGATTCCAATCCGGCTATCAGATCGATCGCTGCCTCCTTGCGCTTCGGGGTAAGCAGGGCTGAATGCAGCCGCCACAAATCCGGAGGGATGGCGTCCGCCAGCCCTGCTGGAAGATCGTTGAGAAACTCCTGCCGAAACCCTTCCTCCGTCACCGCGCTTGCGATCGATTGGCGCATTTCCTCGGTTGGAAATGTCCAGAGCGCCTCGAGATCGGCATATTTGGGGCCGAGCGCATCCTCATACGGAATGTCGCCATTCTGGATGATGAGCCCGACAATGCGCTCGGGATGCCGCATGGCCAATCTTGTGCCGATCGGGGAGCCGAAATCATGCAGGTAGAGCACGAATCGGTCGATCGCCATTGCATCAACGAAGGCTTCGAGCCAGGCCGCATAGCCGTCGAAGCTGTAGTCAAATTCTTCCGGCGTAGCGCTGTAGCCTGCGCCGGGAAAATCGGGGGCAAGCAGCCTCCAACGGTCTGCCAGTCGCGGCATTAGATTACGAAACTCATAGGACGAGCACGGATACCCGTGCGGCAGGAGAACGGCAGGGGCTTGCGCTTTTCCGGCCTCGCGAAAGAAAGTATCTACGTCTGCGACCAGAATGCGTCGATGTCGAACGAGCGTGTCCATGGGAATATCCTTTGAGCCTCCTCGTCGAAACGAAGGTGAAGCTTGTCGGTTCCACACCCACGACTAATCGACGAATTCGACAATGACCCCGGTTTGACCATGCTTGCCAACTCTTCCGCATCCCAGTTCGTCAGTCGGACGCGACCATGCGATGCCTGATTTGTCGATCAACGCGGGCTCCGGGGTGGTGGCATTCCTCCACGACGTGGTCGAGAAGGCTCCCGGCTGGACGGTCGACCGCTTGAAAGAGGTCGGATTTTCATCCGAGGTCATAAGGGCCGTGGAATGGCGGACGTACAGGCGGGTGATACGAAAGACGCCTTGCTTATTCGAGCAGCGTCGCATCCGTTTAGCCTCGAGGTGAAAAGAGCGGATCTGGAAGACAATCTGGCTCAACTAGTAAGCATGGGGCGAAGCGGGAACGAGTATCTGCGTGGGCTTGATCTGCTTCCACAGGCTTCACATGTCTACCCAGGTAGGGTCGCCGAGCCTTGGGTCAGCAAGGGAGGTTCGATTGGGCGACCGATGGGGCGAGAGTTTAGGCATTGGCTCCAATAAGCGGGGTTTGGACACGCCTGGCGGAGAGTGTGAAGGCTGTTCGGGCCACTTTGACGATACTCTTCATCGGCGCCCTTGCAGCGCGGATCCTCGCGATCTGATGCGAGGGACTTGCTCGCCACTCGGTTGCATCTGGGAATTTGAGGAACCTTCCCGTTCTGCCTCCGTTTAGGCAAGAATTGACTATGGAAAGGGTTCGCCACGCTCCGCTCCCACTCGATCAAGCACATGGGACATCGGGTGTCCTTAGTATTTTGCATCCTATTGCTGCCAACCGTTGCAGGATGCCGAGGTCTGCAATCGACGCTGGACCCAGCTGGGGCAGAAGCCCGTCAGGTCTTGGTCCTGTTCCTGGTGATGGCCGTTTCCGCCGCCCTTATCTGGCTTGTTGTCGCAGCAACACTCTTGTTCGCGATCCGCCAGAAACGTCAGGTGGCTGAGCGAGCCGCATCCCGACTCATCCTGTGGGGTGGAGCCTTTTTTCCGACAGTTACAGTTATTGCCGTACTCGGATACGCCCTCTGGTTGATGCCGGGGCTCCGGCCTCTGGCGGCGACAGAGAAGTCGGATCTGCGGATTGAGGTCACTGGCAGGCAGTACTGGTGGCAAGTTGCCTACCACTATCAAGGTCGCACGATTGCGGCAGCAAACGAGATACGCCTGCCGGTCGGGAGTCGGACAGAGATTGTTTTGAAGAGCGATGACGTCATCCATTCCTTCTGGATCCCCTCGCTCGGTGGCAAGATTGATATGATCCCGGGTCGGGAAAACCGGTTGTCGCTCCTTGCGGAAAAGGAGGGTGTTTTTCGGGGCGCTTGCGCAGAGTTTTGTGGGACGTCGCACGCCCTGATGGCGCTGACGGCCGTGGCCATGGACCCGGCATCTTTTGGAGCCTGGCTCGTTGCCGAGGCGAATGCCTCCTCAAATGTAGGCGGCGCGGGCAGCGATGCGTTCCTGCGTCACGGTTGTGGCGCTTGCCACCGCGTGATGGGTACGCAGGCGTCCGGAACGATCGGACCCGATCTGTCGCGTCTTGGTTCGCGGCAAATGTTGGCTGCCGGGACTATCGCCAATACCGAGGAGAACATTGCACAATTCATCACCGATCCGGGCGCAATCAAGCCTGGTGCGACGATGCCAGCCTTCTCCATGCTTCCGCCGCAAGACATACGAGCGATAGCCGCTTGGCTGAAAGGGTTGAGATGATCCTGCCGAGCGACAGGGTGAGCGATGAGGAGCGGGCGGCCCAAACAGAGCGCCTGCGCAAAGTCTGGGCAAACCCCAAGGGCTGGCGCTACTGGACCAGCGTCAATAATACGCAGGTCGGGTTGTGGTACGCTTCGACCGCGTTCGCGTTTATGCTCTTTGCGGGCGTCTTGGCTCTTGTGATGAGAGCGCAGCTGGCCCTACCCGATAACGATCTGGTTTCGGCCGATTTTTACAACCAGGCTTTCACGCTGCACGGGACCGTCATGATGTTCCTGTTCGCAGTTCCGATTTTCGAAGCAGTTGCGATTTTTCTATTGCCACCAATGCTTGGGGCCCGGGAGCTGCCGTTTCCGCGGCTGGGCGCATTCGGATTCTGGAGCTTTCTTCTCGGAGGCATCTTCGTGTGCGGCTCGATTTTCTTCGATGCAGCACCGTCTTCCGGCTGGTTCATGTATCCGCCGCTTGCGACCGATGAAAAGCTCTCGGGCATCGGCGCCGACATCTGGCTTCTGGGTCTTTCCTTCATCGAAGTCGCATCTATCGCTGCTGCCGTCGAACTGATCGTCGGCATCATGAAGTGCCGCGCGCCCGGCATGCGCATCAATCTGATGCCGCTCTTTGCATGGTATCTTCTGATCGTCGCAGGCATGATCCTTTTTGCGTTTCCGCCGCTGATTGCCGGCGACATCCTTTTCGAGCTGCAGCGCATGTTCGACTGGCCGTTCTTCGACCCGATGCGCGGTGGCGATCCTTTGCTGTGGCAGCACCTTTTCTGGATTTTCGGCCATCCTGAGGTCTACATCATCTTCCTGCCGGCGATCGCCTTGATGGCGATGATTGTCCCGACATTCTCGCGCCGCCCAATCGTCGGCTACTCCTGGATCGTGCTCGCCGCGGTCGGCACGGGGTTTCTCTCCTTTGGTCTCTGGGTCCACCACATGTTTGTGACGGGACTGCCACAAATTTCGCTCGCATTCTTCTCGGCCGCGTCTGAAGCGGTGGCGATCCCGACAGCGGTCCAGATCTTCGTCTTCATCGCCACCATGCTTGCTGGTCGTGTCATCCTGTCGACCCCGATGCTGTTCGGGGCGGGCGGTATCGCGATTTTCGTTATCGGCGGTCTGACCGGAGTGATGGTGGCAATTGCACCCTTCGACTGGCAGGCGCACGACACCTATTTCGTCGTTGCGCATCTCCATTACGTCTTGATCGGAGGCATGCTGTTCCCGGTCGTGGCCGGGATCTACTACTATTACCCTCTGGTTGATGCGAAACGCCTCTCCGATCGGCTTGGGCGAACAGCCTTCTGGCTGATGTTCATCGGTTTCAATGTCACCTTTTTCCCCATGCATCTGACTGGACTTCTTGGCATGCCGCGCCGGGTCTTCACCTATCCCGGCGATCTTGGATGGAATGTCTTGAACCTCATTTCCTCCGTCGGCGCCTTCGTGTTTGCCCTTGGGGTGCTGATCGTCGTGTTGGATGTCCTGCGCCCCAAACACCGGGAGCCTCGCAGGGAGCAAAATCCGTGGAATGCCGGAACGCTTGAATGGATCAGCGAGCCCGAGGAAAATTGGGGCGTGCGCTCCGTTCCCCTCGTCTCGAGCAGATATCCGCTTTGGGATCAGCCCACGCTAGCCAGCGAGATCAGCGAGGGGCGCTGGTATCTTGCCGACGCCGAGGAGGGGCGACGGGAAGGGTTGATTACGTCCGTGCTCGATGCGCGACCCGAACAGGTCTTGCGCGTTGGCGGCACCTCGAAGGTCACCGTCGTCTCGGCATTTTCGCTCGGTGGCGTGTTCATCGCTTTGACCTTCAAGTGGTGGGTCGTCGGCGCGATTGCGGCATTGATCTGCTTTACCGCAATTATCTATTGGCTCTGGACAGGGACCAATGAAATTCCCGAGAAGCCGGAGAAAGACGCCGGCGTCGGGCTTTCCTTGCCGCTCTATGCGTCCGGCCCGTCGTCGGTCGGCTGGTGGGCCATGTTCATCACGATGGTCGGCGACAGCACCGCCTTTGCAAGCCTGATCTTCGGCTACTTTTTCTATTGGACGATACATGACGATTTCACTGCGGGCTCAATCGGTCCTGGGATGACATGGCCGCTCGTCTCGGCAGCGCTCTTCGTAAGTGCCTGGCTTGCGACATTGGCAGCCAGATACTTCAACGCGCACGCATCGGTCGCATGGACGCGCGCCACCCTGGTCCTGGCGTTCGCGCTGACCTCCATCGCGTCGGTCGCCGGCGTTTTGGGCCCCGGGTCGCATCAGATGAACCCAACCGCGCATGTCTATCCGGCAATCGTCTGGGTGCTGGTCTGGTGGACACTCGCTCACGCTGCGGTGGGCGCCGTCATGCTTGCCTATTGTCTCGCGCGAAGCTTTGCCGGACGCCTTTCTAAAACCCACGACATGGATCTGCGCAACGTCGCCCTCTACTGGCATTTCTTGGCGATCACGGCCGTCATCAGCTTTTGCGTAATCGGTCTTTTCCCGGAGGCTCTTTGATGCGTCTGCTGCCAAAGGAAATCGAAACGTTCTGGACGCTTCTGACCGCGCCGCTGATTTGGGCGGTGCATTTTCTCGCCTGTTATGTCGGGGCAGCGATTTTTTGCGCGAAGCCTCAGCTGTTTGGAGGGGACTTTGCGTCGTTGCAGCTGGGCATCGCCATCGTCACGCTGGTTGCGCTTTTTTCGATCGCGCTTTCGGCTTTCCTTGCCTGGCGCCAGTGGGGTTTCGGCGCCCATGACCCACCCCACGACGATCCGACGCGCCACGACCGCCTGTTGTTCCAAGGCTTCGCGACCTTGCTGCTGTCCTGCTTGAGCTTCGCCGCCGTCGTCATGACGGCATTGCCGGCGCTCTTTGTTTCGGGGTGCTTGCGATGAGGGTGCTTTGGTTTGTGCTTGCTGCGTTCCTTCTGGCCGGGCTCTGGCTTGGCCCACTGTTGAGCGCGTGGCGCAGTTCGGTGACGGCTCATATGCTGGCGCATATGGGGGTCGTCGCCGTCGCAGCGCCGCTGATCGCTCTTAGCCTTTCTGCTTGTCTTGCGCGCTTCAAGGGCGCTACCCTCGTCTGGTTGCCTATCCTTGCCTCGCTCGCTGAGCTTGTCGTCGTCTGGGGTTGGCATGCGCCGGCTGCACGTCGGTTGGCCGAAAGCTCGCTCTTTGGCACCGTCCTCGAACAGGCGAGTTTCTTAGCCGCCGGATTGTTTCTCTGGTCCACCTGTCTTGCGGCGGGCAGCACAAACGATGCGCCCCAAAGGGCGGCAGGCGCGTTGGGCCTGCTGCTGACCACGATCCACATGACGCTGCTCGGCGCCCTTCTGGCTCTCAGCCCAAGGCCGCTCTATCAGTTCGGCGAGATAACCTGCTTCGGCACGACGCTCACAGCCGGAGAGGATCAGCAACTTGGCGCAGTCGTCATGCTGCTTGTGGGCGCTGGCGCCTATCTCGCAGGCGGCGTCGCGTTGCTTTCCGGTCTCGTTGATGATCTCGGCCGGCGGAGGGCTGTTTGATGCACCTGCGATGGAAACATCTGGCGATAGGGCTCGCGGTCCTGCCGTTCGTCGTTCTCCTTTCGACCTGGATCGGGTTTTTCAATGTCGGCGCATCCACCGGCCATTGGAAAATCACGGAATGGTTCCTGCATTTCGCGATGCGTTCGGCGGTTCGCACCTATGCGCTCGCCGTAGACGCACCAGACCCGCTACCCAAAGAGGGCATCCAACCGGCGGCCGGTCATTTTGCGCGTGGTTGCGCCATCTGCCATGGCGCGCCGGGTGAGCCCCGCTCGCCCGCGGCGCTTGCAATGCTGCCACAGCCGCCGGATCTCTCCCGCGTCGTCGGGCAATGGGAAGACGCCGAACTGTTTCGCATCGTCAAGCATGGCGTTCGCTTCACTGGCATGCCGGCATGGCCGACCCAGGCGCGGGACGACGAAGTCTGGAGCATGGTGGCGTTTCTGCGCAAGCTTCCAACCATGGAGGGCACCGCCTACCGTGCGTTGGCCTACGGCGACAGGCCGGCACCACCGATGAAGCCGTCCCGATTTGACGAGGCCCTCGCCGAGTGCACGCGTTGTCACGGCGCCGATGGGATGGGCTACAGCCCGCTTACGCCTGTTCTTGCGGGACAGAAGGAAGGCTATCTGGTCGAAAGCCTCAACGCCTATCTCGAGAGGCAAAGACCAAGTGGCATGATGCAACTCTCCGTGCAGGCGACAGACCGCGCGCTTCTGCCCGATCTTGCGAGGCATTTCGCGTCCTTGCCGCGGCAGAAGGTGCTAGGGACCGCGAAAGACGAACGGGTGCGAGAGGGCGAGCAGATTGCGCGGCAGGGCCGTCCTGCGCTCAAAGTACCAGCGTGCCTGGGCTGTCACCAAGATGCGGCGCGAAACCCGCTCTACCCGGTGCTCGCCGGTCAGCCGCAAGCCTACCTCGCCCGGCAATTGCTGCTGTTTCGCGAGGGCTCGCGATCGGGAAGGCCGTTCAGCCATCTGATGGTGAGTGCGGCGGAGCACCTTTCTGACGCAGATATCGAGCGTGTTTCCGCATATTTTTCAATTTTACCTCGTGAGGATTGAAACACCTTGCTCCTGAAATCGTTGGGTTCGGTCACCTAAGGATCTGGTCGTGAAAAAAATTCTGATCGCCATTCTTGTGTTCGCCGGGCTCGCCATCGTTGCTGGTGTGGGACTGGTCGTTCTCTCCCGGCCCGAGGCGACGGTGCCGATTGAACAGACCTTTGGGCCGGATCCGGTTCTCGTCGAGCCGAAAGCCGAATGGATTCCGTCCGTGAATATCGCCGAGGCAACACCGTGGCCGCAGGGAGCAATGCCCACTTCTCCAGAGGGCCTTGTCGTCAACGAGTATGCCGAAGGTTTAGAACATCCGCGCTGGCTCCATGTGCTGCCCAACGGCGATGTTCTGGTGGCGGAAAGCAATGCACCGCCGAAGCCCGACGAAGGCTTTTCAGTTCGGGCCCTCTTCATGGGCCTTTTCCAGGCGCGAGCCGGTGCCGAGACAAAGAGCGCCAATCGCATATCGCTGCTGCGGGATGCGGATGGTGATGGGGTTGCGGAAACGAAAACACCGTTCCTGGGCGGGCTCAATTCGCCTTTCGGAATGACCCTGCTCAAAGGCAAGCTCTATGTTGCCAATGCCGACGCGATCGTGGCCTTTCCTTATGCGGAAGGCGCCACGGAGATCACGGTTGCGCCTGAAAAGATAGTCGACCTGCCTTCAGGTCGCAATCATCACTGGACGAAGGACATCATTGCGAGCCTAGACGGCACAAAGCTCTACGCGACCGTTGGCTCCAATTCGAACATTGGCGAGAACGGTATGGAGGAGGAGAAAGGGCGAGCCGCCATCCATGAGATCGATCTTGCCAGCCGACAGATGCGCCAGTTTGCATCCGGACTTCGCAATCCCAACGGGCTTTCCTGGCAACCGGACAGCGGACAGTTGTGGGTCGTCGTCAACGAGCGCGACGAGATCGGTCCGGACCTCGTGCCTGACTACATGACTTCGGTGCAGGATGGCGCGTTCTATGGCTGGCCCTATAGCTGGTATGGCCAACATGTTGATGATCGCGTCGAACCACAGAACCAAGAGCTTGTGGCCGTCGCTATCAAGCCGGACTATGCGCTGGGGCCTCACACCGCCTCACTCGGTCTGACTTTCAACACCGGCGATCTGTTCGGGCCCGAGATGAAAGGCGGTGCCTTTATCGGTCAACACGGTTCATGGAACCGCATCCCGCGCAGCGGCTACAAGGTCATCTTCGTGCCTTTTACCGCCGGCAGGCCGTCCGGCCCGCCGCGCGATATCCTCACGGGTTTCCTAAGTGCCGAAGGTAAGGCTCTGGGTCGGCCAGTGGGCGTTGCGATTGCTCGCGACGGCGCGTTGCTGGTCGCCGATGATGTCGGAAACAAGGTGTGGCGCGTAGCACCACACGTCAACTGAGTGTTAGGATCGCCGTCGGCTGGCCCTGCCCACTGGGCTCAAGGATTGCGGCGTTGTACGGCGGTCACCGCTTTTTAGAGCACCATGGCACGGATAGATGGGTCGCGAGACTGAAATCAGCATTACGTATCGACCTGAAGCCGTAAAATGTCACCGTCACGCACCTGTCACGCGACAAAGCGGCCAGGTCGCGATAAGTTATGCGCCCATGTCAAGCCCTCGAATTGTCGCTCGCAGCGCACTCGGTTCATCAGCGCCGCGGCATTACGTACGGAGTGGGATCTCTCATGCGCCGCTATCTATTCAATATCCATACAGCAGGCGTCGTTAGCCGCGACGAAGTCGGTAGGAAGTATTCATCGGATGGAGCTGCCGTCGCTTACGGTCAACGTGTTGTAGATGAGCTGACCAAGGATGAAGAATATTACGACGCTATACTAGATGTGGTCACGGCATCTGGGCGGTTGGTTGCGCGGCTTATATCGCGCAACGCTCCGCTCATGCGTCCCGTGAGCCGGCCGGCGGGCCAAGTTTCATTGCATTGAGCATTATCTCTGTGAGTATCTCTCTCGATCGCTATGGGAGTTTTCGCAGCATCTCCGGGGATATCATCGATATCGCCCGTTCACTGGTGCGTCAAAGAAGGTGAGGGGATGACTGCGCGCGGCGCCGGAGGCACTTAACCAGGCGCCCCACTCCGCCCGAGGAGCGATGCTCGGATCAATTCTCTCTTCGAAACCGGCGCTGTGTTTAACTTCGATTTATGCGTTTCAACGCCGGTTCGCGGCTGTTCGTATTGCTGCTGCGCGGCAGACCTGTCAGCGTCCGAAACGCTGCCGACTGGTTTTCCACGGATGTCGTGGCGCCAAGACTTCGGCCGCGCCATCGCAATCTGATGGCGCCGCGAGTGCACGTAGGCTCCGGTCGCCTTGCGTAAGGTCGTAACGCTCACCGCTGGCTTAAGCAGACATTTGATCTCGCTCCAGAGGCCGAGTGCAAACGGCCGCTTTGGGATCGTCGACCGTTTGAGGCAGGACGGCCAGCGGACGGATCTACAGCGCATTGATTGTCGCTGCCCGGGAAAGATCTTTCGCAAGCGCAAGACCTTTGCCCGAGGTTTCTTTCGAGGGTTTTCTCCGCAGCGATTTTTCAACATCGCTTTCGGCCTGGGCCTGCTTGATGCATTCCACTGCCGCTTTCCTCAAGCGATTGTCGGAAGCATGACGAAGCGCGTTTAGCTCTGGCGGGCTCTGGCCGAACTCACAGATCGAGTTGACGCCGAGGCAGGCAATCTGGGCGCGCTCCACCACGCGTTCGATCATTGCGGTGATGCCGTCGACCGCCCGCTGTTTGCTGCGCAACATCGCGACGTGGGCTTCTTGTTCCGAGCCATCAGTCTTACGTTCTGGAACGATCAGTCAAGAATTGACCACCCCCCATTGATGCCATCACGCGCCCTGCCTCAATAAGAGGAGGACCCGGCTATATTGCGGGAAAGCGGCAGTGCTCCGCCGGATCACTCTTGGCCATCGAGTGTCATCTCGATCATCGTCGGGCGAAAGCCTGCTGTAGCAAACAGCCGTTGAGCAGCCTCGTTCCCATGTGCTGTAGAGAGCACGAGCTGTTTCGCTCCTTGCGCTCTTAGCGCTGCAATGGCCGCATCGAGCAGCATCCGGCCGATGCCTTGGCTGCGCCTTTCGGGCTCTACGAAAAGATCGTGAATAACGCCCGCCGGTCCTCGGAGCGCCATGTAGTCATAGCCTTCAACCGATGCATAGGCGTAACCGACGATCATTTCATCGTGCTCCGCGGCGAGGACCACGACATCGGACTTTTCAAGCTGACTTCGCAGCCATCTGGCATAAGACGCCTCTGTGCCGGTTCCCGTCGGGATGAAGCGCTCGGGATCCCATTGATGATGAAGCGCCATCAGGTCAGCCCCGTACTTTCCGAGCACAGGCACATCTTCATCGCGGGCGGCTCTGATCGTGATGGTTGATGGCATTTTACGGCGTGATCCGTCGTTGGTGTTATCCGGCCATCACCTTCGATCGGCCCGGCCGAAGAACCTTGCATCGTATATGAACTTCGTTGTGGCTCAACGGCTTGGAGGCAACCCAAGGCGCTCTGTCTCTGCCGCCAGGTTCTGTTCGCCGAATTTAGCGGCGCGGTCGCAGGCACGCCGCGCCGCTTGCCTTCGGGCTTTCGGAAATTGGGCGGTTTGCCGAGAGAGTTTGCGGGGTCAGCCTCCGGTCGCTCCGCAATAGAGGCGATGTTTCCAGGTTATTCTATTGCCGCTTTCCGCGACCCGTCGCTGCTTTCGTCGAGATCGATAGCGTCGCCGAGCGGGGTAGCCGCGATTGATTTGATTTGTTGCGCGAGAGCCGAAAGCTTGCTCGCAATATCCTGCAGCTCCGAGGCTGAGTTTGAGCCCGGGCGGATGCCCTTTACGCCACGTTTGTCCACGTTCTCGTCCCTTGCGATTGAACTTGGGCGCTCAGTATATTTATAAGATTGAATATAAGGCCACCACGTTCCGCGCGCTTTTGCCTTGGCGCACAACCGGCCGTTTGGATCTTAAGTGCCGGTCCAAGCTGTGCCTCGCCTGGAGTTGGATCGCGAAACAATGCTGCTTATTGGCCACACTCGTGCGTCGTTCGTTACAAAAAATGCTGCGCGTGCGAAAGAATCTGACGTGGAGGATCGCGGTGCGGGTAGTCGTGTCTGTTAGTGCATGCTAAATCGCGTGAATGCACCGATCTGACACAAACACCGCTACGAGCGTCGCAGACCTCGTGATGCAATTTAAAACGGCCCAGTGCCAACTGGATGAGACGGTTTGCGGGTATGACATTGAGCGCTTCCGCTCACTCGAAGAGACGATTGAGCAGTTGTTTCAATCGATCGAACGACGCGTGCCGCGCGACGCAGCCGAATTCAGGACGATCGCGACATTCTATCTCGACCTGCTCGAGGACTGTGATGGCGGCTTCAATAAACGGCTTCATGATCGCCTGCGCCAGCTGGTCGATCGGCACACCACCCGTGCGCACCCGAACGGAATTGGATTTGCGACGAGTGGCCAATCGCTATGGCTGGCAGAGGGTTAGGCGGAGCAATGAAGGAGGACGCAGAGCGCACGTTCCTTGTTGAACTTACCGATGCGGATACGGCCGACTCCGGGATCTTCACGTGGGATATCATTCGCGACCTCGTCTATGGAGATTCTGCCCTGGCCGAACTCTTCGGTCTCGCCGCGAGCGAGACGGGCCAGGGATTGCCGCTGAAACTCTACCTCGACCGGGTCCATCCGGAGGATCGGCCAGGGTTGGCAAAGACGATTACGGAAACGATCGTGGGCGGACGAGCCCAGCAATCGTTCTATCGCGTCAAGACGCGCGGTGGCTTGTATGTCTCGGTCGTTGCTTTTGGTCGGTGTTTCCAGGATCGCGATGGAACGCCGGTCCTCTATTCCGGCATCGTCGTCCTGGAAAGCGCGACATCGACGAACGACAACCGACGCCATTAGCGCCGAAGCGGGATTTTCCCGGCTCGAATGCTAGTTGACGTGACCGGAATCTCCGATGATCGTTCCCGGTTGAACGGTGGATCTCGAGCTCCAAACTCTGAGACCGTGTGATCTGGTGCACTGTTCCGCGGAATCCCGCTCGAAGCGGAAAGAAAAAGAACCAAGCAATGAGCCTGATCTTCTGCCTAAGCGATAGATACCCGCACCTTGGAGGCGACGGCCGTCCGTTGGCGATAGCGTGCGGCGATGGCTGGCTGGGCGTCCTGCATGCATTCTTCACCGAGGCCGACAAAGTGATGGCTGCAGGAGGCTCGTTTACGCTCCAACAGGTGGGGGAGAAGATGGGCGGTCTGCGCGTCCGCTATGACACCGCAGGCGTTGCACCAGATGCCCGCCTTGCGATCGACGATGCCTGCCGGCTGGCTTTGGCGCGATCCTATCATATCTGCGAGGTTTGCGGGCGACGCGGGCGCCTCACCAACTTCGGTGGTCTCTGGAAGGTCGTCTGCAGCGAGCACGCTGACGGCGAGCTCGGTCAGGGCCTTCCTTTCGAAGGCCCTCTGAATGCTCACGATCCCTATTTCCCTGAAGCGGATCCGTTCGTAGCAGGGCGGCCGACCGTTACGGAGTTCGATTCTGCTCCGCTCATTGAAGGGTGGCTTATCGAGGAGGAGAGCGAAGGCGGCCCCCGGCTGTGGCTATACGGCTGGTTCTTCGGCGAGCCTCATACCAGCGACGGGGAGCATGGGCACACGTCTCCCATCGTCCAGATGGACGAAATGGTGCCGCCCCGATGGGTTCGGACAGATAGCCGGCTTTACCGCCTCGGCATCTATTACCCGCCGGCCGAGCGCGAGATCCGTTACTGGGCGCAGAAGCTGTCTCGAGGCCCTGTGCCCTACGGCGAACCTCCCGGTGGCAGCGATGACATTGAGGCGATGCTGACCTTCCTCCGTTCCAGCGGCCGCTTGCGATCAACGAAGATTGACCGCATGGAACAAGCCTACCGCGAAGAGCAGGGACACGTACACGACGTCGGAAAAGTGCGCACGTAACCGGGGCAGTGCGGATATGTGGTGCATCGGCTCGAATGCCGGGGTTCCGCTGATTTGGAGCCCGGCTTTCCTGCTCGTCGGTGTGTTCCGGTTTTCATGCGCAACTTGGCCTCTTCAAGCCAATGGCTTGTTGCCGTGAGGTCCCGAGCGCGCATGATAGTGAGAAGCAACCGCTGACGCTGCCATGCCAGCCTCCAAGCACGCACCGATGAAGGCCTCACGGGCGACTGCAGGTGGGACCGATTGGTTCAACGCACCTAGACACGTCATGATGGCTCGCTCATAGTCTTGTCCGTGCCGTATCGGCCATTCATGTTCGAGAAAATCCAGCGCGTCGTAGACCGATGCGAAAATGCGGTTTGTTCCTGACTGTAGGCGGACAGATAACGGAACCGTCCAAGGTATCTCAGGAAGGCGCATAATGTCCTCCTTCCGCAGGCTAACGGTTTGAAAAAATGAATTAAATTATAAGAAAACTATACAGTGAGAAGCTCCGCCCTTCAACGTTGATACAGTAGTCATCTCGGGGGGGGCGGGCTAGTACATTCGCCGTATGGATTGCGACAACCTGGGAAGGGAAGCTGGTGCCGACCCAGATTGAGGGGCTCGGTTGAGCAGGTTGATATATTAGCAAAGCCGTACCGGAATTGCCGAAAGCGACCTTCCTTGCGGGGGACTTTGTTCGTATCTGAACGCATCGGCTTGGCCGATGGAGTTTTTCTTCCCCGCGTTCAGAGAGCCATCTGGATGCGAAACTTGCCCCGCCTTCCCCGGCGGGGCTTTCTCTCCGCTTGGCGATTGTCCATGCGCGAAGATTTCTGCCTCGTCGGCAGCGCCAGGGCAAGACGAAACCTGATCAACCGCGAGGTGTGAAAAAGCATGAGAAAGCTGGTCGCAGGGAAGCTCCATGGCATTTATGTCACCGAGGCGAACCTCAACTATCATGGGTCGATCACTCTTGACCCGGACCACTGTGAGGAGGCCGGCATCTTGCCGATGGAGTTCGTCGAGATCTGGAACAAGAATTCCGGGGCGCGCATCTCCACCTACGTCATCCTCGGTGAACGCGGTTCTAGGTGCTGCATCCTCAATGGTGCGGCCGCACGCACATGCCAGCCCGGCGACCAGATCATTATATGCAACTCGGTTTACCTCGACGAAAGCCGGCTTACTTCCTTGAAGCCGAAGGTACTGACCTTCGACAAGAACAACCGCGTGCAGGATCGCCTCAGCTACTCGGTTGAGGTCGATGCATCTGGCAAATTCACTTTCGAAATCCTCGACGAGGCCGAGACGGCATTGCCGATACCGCTTATGGTGTCCGGCAGCTGATTGGATTTGGCCAAGAGGCAAACCTGACGGCGGTGTCGTCGCCAAGGACAAAAACGCAGCGGTCGCGGCCTCGCCAGCAACACGGCGTTCGTTGTTGCTGAACCAGTTGCCGACGACCTTGCGCACTGGAAGAAGAGAACCGTAGACTGCTGGCATATCGCCTTCGGCAAGAAAATACTCAGCTACGAGCTATGCTTGAGCGGTTTGGAGCAACTAGCTGGCGCGCCGAGGCGGCGTCCGCACTCACTCAGAACCTTTCCGATCCCGGACTAGTCTCCTCGAACGCTGGCCATATATCTCCGATTGGCGAGCCCGTACTTGAGGCTTTCTCGGTCGGGTGCAGGCTCTAGCCAAAAGCGCAATTTGGACGGCAGATTATCAGAGGCAGAACAAGGCTCAGGGAGACGCTCATGACCGCATTCAATGTCGTCCGCTTCAAGGTCAAGCCGGGGATGGCTGAGGCTTTTCTCGGCGCTCACCGGGACATAGCTCAAAGCTGGTCGGGTCTGCGTCATGCCAACATCATCGAGGCTGGCGAGGGACGATACTGCATTATCGCGGAATGGGAGAGCATGGAAGCATTGGCGGCGAGCCGGCCGCAGATGGTCGCCACGCTTGACAGCTTTCGTGAGACGCTCGAGGACCTCGGAGGAGGGCTCGGCGTAACCGACCCAATTGCAGGCCTGGTCGTCCTATCAGTGAAATAAACCGGAAGCGGGTTTGCCGTGGCGATGCGTCGTTGGGCTCAACATTAGCCGGCGATGCCACAAGACGTGTCTCGTCGTTTAATTGCGCTTTGCCGTTCGGGCACGTTCGCGCAGCATTTTCAGGTACCTCCGCCGGATGTCATCGATCGAAATGTCACCCGCAATCCAAATTTTGAGCAGAGCCTGGAACTCGGCGGTGTGGTCAATTGCAATGCCCCTGGCTTGCCACTTGGCAATCACACGATCGGCAATTTCTTTGCGGGTGGCCACGTCCTTTCCCCTTCCTGGTCTGTCCATTCATTATGGCGCGGGGCGCCCCTGCGACGTCAGTAGCAAGGATTGGTCTGTGCGCTCGCGCGCCGTCGAGGACTGCCGGTAAGTGTTCGTCAGCCTTTCCGCTATTTGCATTGCTTGCTGCGCGGTCAATCTGAACTGCAGCGCCGACACGTTTTCGAGATCCGGATCGGCGCTGAATTCGATCCTCAGGAAAAGCTCGCCCGTCTCGTCGATTGCAGTGTTCCAGCCGACGACCGTTGATGCCCTTATGTTGCCGTGTCCGTCCGTATTCCAGTCAATCATATGCGAACCTTTCCTCTTCGGGAAACAAGGACGCAGAGTTGGTCTCGTATCGATGAGCCGAACTCATCCGTTCACGGCAATTGCGTCGCTCTAGAGCGCACTTCCCATGACCTGGACTACAACAGCAACGACGGTGGCCGCCACAGTGAGCGCGGCGCCAAGACGTGCAACCTTCATCCGGCGATGCCGCGCGCCGCTCCAGTCATAACTCATCGCTTAACCTTGCGCTTGTGGTTGAGAGGTGCCTGGCTTTATGGGCAAAACCGTAACCCGTGGGCGGGGTTACGGTTCTGAGTTGCCGCTGTACGCTGGAATGTGATTGGCGACTGAACAAAGTCTGCAAGGTTATGGTTAATTAAGAGTTTACTGAATAAGATTCTCCGCAAAGGTCGCCCGTTCGGTGATCACGATTTCCAGGATTTGTTCGAGTGAATGGAGCGAGCCTCGGTGGGTGCGGCTCGCGCTGCTGCATTCTCAATGGCTGCACGGACGTGCCGTTATTTGCAACTCGGTCTGTCACGGCGAGGGGAAGCTGGCCGCATGACCCATCCCACTTTTGGTAGCCGGCGCATAGTTGATCCGCCAACCCTCATTCGGTCATTCGGTGTCCTGGCGGACGAGCAAGCTGTTTTAGAGCGCGAAGGCAAGCTGTGGCTTGCTTTCGATCGTTGCTTCATCGAGTGACGACAGTGTCACGCCCAGCAACCGAATGCCTTTTGGGGCAGGGAAGAGTGGAGACAACAGCATCGTCATGACCGCGGCAAGCTCTGCGGCACTTGCGATCGGTGCCGCTGTTGTCTTGCTCCTAGTGATCTGCGTGAAATCGGCCCATTTCACCTTGAGCGTCGCGGTCTTGGCGCGAATGCCGTTCGCTTCGCAGTAGCGCCAGACCTTTTCGATCAGCGGTTCGAGGCCAGCCCTGGCGGTCTCGAAATCATGGACGTCTATGGAGAACGTGTCTTCCGCGCCGATGGACTTGCGCACCCGGTCGGCCTTCACTTGACGTTCGTCGACGCCGCGGGCGATCCAGTAGAAGTAAGGTCCCGATTTTCCGAAGTGTTGCTGCAAGAAGGCGATATCGTGAGCCTTCAGATCGGCGCCCGTTTCAATCCCGAGCTTGTGCATGCGCTCGGCGGTTGCCGGACCGACGCCATGGAATTTCTTGACGGGCAGAGCCTCGACGAAGGCCGGACCGTTCTTTGGCGTGATGACGAAGAGGCCATCCGGTTTCCTCTGGTCGGACGCCATCTTGGCGAGGAACTTGTTATAGGAGACGCCGGCCGAAGCGGTCAGGCCCGTCCTTGCCTTGATCTTGGCACGGATCTCCTCGGCGATCTCCGTCGCAAGTTCCATTCCCTTGAGGTTCTCGGTGACATCAAGATAGGCCTCGTCGAGCGAGAGCGGTTCGATGAGCGGCGTGTATTCGGCAAAGATCGCGTGGATCAGCTGTGAGACTGCGCGGTAAGCATCGAAGCGCGGCGTCACAAAAATCAGCTCCGGGCATTTCCGCTTGGCGGTGACCGACGGCATGGCCGAATGGACGCCGTATTTGCGCGCCTCGTAGCTTGCGGCAGCCACGACGCCGCGCGCCTCGCCAAAGCCAACGGCAACCGGAAGCCCGCGAAGTGCGGGGTTGTCCCGCTGCTCCACCGAGGCGTAGAAGGCATCCATGTCGACATGGATGATCTTTCGCGTGCGCTCAGAGCGTTCCATCACCGATCACGCGACCCAACGACTGGTCATAGCAGCAGGTCTTCTTCGGGCAGGGCGGCAGGAGGCTCGACGACAACAAGCATGTTGCCCGGAAGCGGCCGCTGCAGGTGCTTCACGTCGTCCCAGGATCCGGTGAGCCACAGATCGACCTCGTCAGGTGTGGTCAGGATCACCGGCATGGCCTTTTGATGGATTGGCGAGACGATCTCGTTCGGGGATGTGGTGAGGAAGCCGAAGAGCTCGTATTCGCGCTCACCATCGCGCACGCGCCTGACACCCTTCCATGGCGTCCAGAAGCCGGCGAAGAACATCAGCGGCCGCTCCTTAGTTCCAGCAAACCAGGCATTGGGGACTTTTCCGCTGGGAACCTTGGCCGCCGGATCCGGCTCAGCGAAGGAGTTGAAGGGGACGACGCAGCGACTGGTCGGCCCGAGCCAGCGTCTCCAGTGCGGAGAGGCGACGTTTCGGATGTTGGTGACGCCGGGATCGTAGTTCTTCACGAAAGCGGGCGGCGAGGGCATGCCCCAGGTGACACGCGCGATCTCTCGCTCTCCGTCTTCGCCGACGCGGACTACGGGCGCCTGATAGCCGGGGTAGACGTCATAGGATGGCTGGTTCCAGCCTGCCTTGTCGCGGAATGCCTTGGTGAATGCGATCACGGCATCACGTGTCGTCGTGATGTTGTAGAGATTGCACAAAGTTCAGTCTCCCTTTCTCACCTAGCTTCATATTAACGACTGCTCGCTTCTGTCGCCGTTCCCCGGCATTCGATCTGTTCATTGAACCAAGCGGCGTGTCCGTGCTGGCGTCTCGATGGCAATCAACAGTCTCTTTTCTGAACTTCGTTGACTCACAACCCAAATAGGAACAAATAGAGAACATATCAACAGGAAGCGCTAATGCATAGCCCTAAGGAGTTGTTCCTTCCAAAATGCCCCGTCCAGTCGACAATACCGTCGTCTCAGAACTTCGCGAGCGCATCCAGCGCCTTGAAGGCGCAAGCGGCCGTGGACGACAGGTCCTGCCATTTGGTGTCACCGAGATTGATCGGCGATTGCCGGGTGGGGGGCTCGTACTCGGCTCGTTGCATGAGGTCGCCGGCGGCGGCAACGGTGCGATCGACGGCGCGGCGGCGGCACTCTTTTGCGCGGGCATTGCCGCCCGCTCGAAAGGCAAGGTGCTCTGGTGTGTGACGCGGCCCGATCTCTTTGCGCCGGCGCTGGCTCAAGTCGGTCTTTCGCCGAGCCGCGTCATCTATGTGGAGGCCGGCGACGAAAAGGCGCTTCTTTCCTGCATGGAAGAGGGGCTTCGCCACGGCGGCCTCGGTGCCGTCGTCGGCGAGCTCGCGCGCCTTTCGATGACCGCCTCGCGCCGCTTGCAGCTTGCAGCCGAGAGTTCCGGCACGTTGGGCATTGCGATCCGCCGCTGGCGACGACAGGCCGAAGCCTCGGATTTCGGGCAGCCGACGGCATCGGTCACGCGCTGGCGCGTGTCCGTCATGCCGTCCGTCCCCTTGCCGGTTCCAGGCGTCGGCCGCGCGCGCTGGCTCGTCGAACTCATCCGCTGCCGTGCCGGCGAAAGTGCAGATTTCGAAGTGGAGGCCCCAGATGCCAAGGGTCGTATCGCTCTTCCTTCCGAGCTGGCCCACGGATCGCCTGAGGCGCAAGCTCGGCGACGCAGCGCCGCCGGCTGAAACGCCTCTCGTCCTCGTCGGTCGCGAACAGCGAAGGCGTGTGGTGCTCTCGGTAAATGCCGCGGCGATTGCCGCAGGCCTGAGACCCCGCATGGCCGCCACGAAAGCCCAGGCGCTCGCCGCAGGTCTTGTCGTCATGGATGCCGATCCGGCCGCCGATGAAGAAGCGCTCGAACGCCTGGCGCTCTGGGCGCTGCAGCGCTATGCACCGATCGTAGCCGCCGATCCGCCCGATGGCCTGGTGATCGATACGACCGGTGCCGATCACCTGCATGGCGGCGAGGACCTGATGCTGTCAGGCATGGTCAACCGGTTCTTCGGATCCGGCATCGAGGCGCGGGCTGCGGTTGCCGATACCTGGGGGGCGGCCCATGCCGGCGCCCGGTTTCTCGCTCATCCGACGCTGGTTGTCGCTCCGGGGGCGCAGCAGGAAACCATCCGTAACCTGCCCGTCGCAGCGCTTCGCCTCGATCCTGCAATCGTCCATGGCCTTCGCGCGCTGGGCTTCAACACGATCGGTGAGGTGGCCGGCGTGCCGCGGGCGCCGCTTGCCCTTCGATTTGGACCCGAACTTGGCCGTCGCATCGACCAGGCCATGGGAAAGGTTGCCGAGCCGATCGATCCGGTCCGCACGCCTGAACTTATCGAAGTTCGCCGTTCCTTCGGTGAACCGATTGCGGCCGCCGAGACGATTGCGCGCTATGCCGCGAAGCTTGTGGGCGCGCTCTGTCTGGTACTGGAAGAAAGAGGCCTCGGCGCGCGGCGCGTCGACCTTCTCTTCCATCGCGTTGATAACACCTACCAGGCGATCCGCGCAGGCACCGCGACGCCCGTTCGCGACGCCAAGCGCCTGATCCGGCTCATCACTGATAGGATCGAGACGATCGATCCGGGCTTCGGGATCGAAATCATGTCGCTGACGGCAACCCACGCCGAGCCGCTGGTGGCAAGACAGGTCGTTTCCTCGCTGGTCGAGGAACCGGAGGCCGATGTTTCCGGCCTGATCGACATCCTGGGAAACCGCATCGGCGCACGCCGGCTGTATCGTTTTCAACCGGTCGCCAGCGACGTGCCCGAACGCTCCATCAACCGCATCGCGCCGATGGCGCCGGACGAAGGTCTCGCCTGGCCCGGCCATTGGCCAAGACCGGTGCGCTTGCTTCTCCATCCTGAAGCGATCGAGACGATGGCGCTTCTGCCCGATCATCCGCCGGTCAGTTTCACATGGCGTGGTGTGCGCCGACGGGTGAAACGTGCCGACGGCCCCGAACGCGTCTTCGGCGAATGGTGGAAGCGCGATGCCGAGCTCGTCGCCGTACGCGACTATTTCCAGGTCGAGGATGACGCCGGCGAGCGCTACTGGATTTATCGCGCCGGCGACGGCGAACACAGCGAGACCGGCAGCCACCAATGGTTCCTGCACGGGATTTTCGGATGACGACGCCGCTTTATGCCGAGCTGCAGGTGACGTCGCATTTCTCCTTCCTGCGCGGCGCATCCTCCTGCGAAGAGCTATTCCAACGTGCCGCCGAACTTGGGCTCGAGGCGCTGGCCATTGCCGATCGCAACAGCCTCGCCGGCATCGTGCGAGCGCACCAGGCGGCCAAGGATGTCGGCGTGCGGCTGGTCGTCGGCTGCCGCCTCGATCTTGAAGGCGATCTATCGGTCCTCGTCTTTCCGACCGACCGGCCGGCCTATGCGCGGCTTTGCCGGCTGCTGTCGCTCGGCAAGAAGCGCGGCGGCAAGGCGAAATGCCGGCTTGCCTGGTCCGATCTCGTTGCCTATGGCGAGGGACTGATCGCGGTTCTCCTTCCCGATGCCGCTGACGAGGACTGCGCGCGAGAGCTGCGCCGTCTGAGGCAAGAATTCGGCGACCGCGCCTACCTGTCGCTGACACTCCGCCGCCGGCCGAACGACCAGCTGCGCCTTCATCAGCTCTCCAACCTGGCAGCTTCAGTCGGCGTGCCAACGGTCGTCACCAACGACGTGCTGTTTCATGTGCCGGAGCGGCGCATCCTGCAGGATGTCGTCACCTGCATTCGCCACAACATCACGATCGACGAGGCCGGTTTCCGCCGCGAGCGCCACGCCGATCGCTACCTGAAGCCGCCCGAGGAAATGGCGCGGCTCTTTGCGCGCTACCCTGAAGCGCTTACCCGCACCATCGAGATCCTGGAGCGGTGCCGGTTTTCGCTCGACGAGCTCG
The DNA here is from genome assembly GCF_014852185.1 of Ensifer sp. ENS07. Lineage (NCBI taxonomy): Bacteria > Pseudomonadati > Pseudomonadota > Alphaproteobacteria > Hyphomicrobiales > Rhizobiaceae > Ensifer > Ensifer sp. ENS07. The sequence continues at coordinate 305,252 of NZ_JACVBE010000007.1, forward strand.
CCTATCAATATCCGGAGGAGCGATCCAATCCTGCACTGACAGCCCAAGAGACACTGGCGCAACTGACCTGGGAAGGTGCAGCCGGGCGTTACCCAGAAGGGTTGCCGGAAAAAGTCCGCAAGAACCTCGAGCACGAACTGCGGCTGATCGAGAAGCTTCTGTATGCGCCCTACTTCCTGACAGTGAATTCGATCGTGCGTTTTGCCCGTTCAAGGGACATTCTATGCCAGGGCAGAGGATCGGCCGCCAATTCGTCTGTCTGTTATGTGCTCGGCATCACCTCGATCGACCCTGAAATCAACGACCTCCTCTTCGAGCGCTTCGTTTCCGAGGAACGGCGCGAGCCGCCTGACATTGATGTCGACTTCGAGCACGAGCGCCGCGAGATCGTCATGCAATGGGTCTTCGAGACCTATGGCCGTGATCATGCGGCCCTTTGCTCCACGGTCATCCGCTATCGGTCGAAAGGCGCCATCCGCGATGTCGGCAAGGCGCTGGGACTGCCCGAGGACATGACGAAGATGCTGTCGTCGCAGGTCTGGGGCTGGGGCGAGGACATCGGCGAAAAACATGCCGAGGAGCTCAATCTCAACCTGTCCGATCGGCGCCTGCGCCTCACGCTCGATCTGGCCCGGCAGCTGATGGGGGCGCCGCGTCACCTGTCGCAGCATCCGGGTGGCTTCGTCCTGACGAACGATCGCCTCGACGAACTCGTCCCGATCGAGCCCGCAGCCATGGCTGACCGGCAGGTGATCGAATGGGACAAGGACGATATCGATATCCTGAAGTTCATGAAGGTCGATTGCCTGGCGCTCGGCATGCTCTCCTGCATGAAGCGCGGCTTTGATCTGCTCGCCGAACACAAGGGCATCAATCTCGATCTCGCGAGCATCCCGGCCGAAGATCCGCGCACTTACGCCATGATCCGGCGTGCCGACACGCTCGGCACCTTCCAGATCGAGAGCCGCGCACAGATGTCGATGCTGCCGAGGATCAAGCCGCGCACCTTCTATGACCTCGTCATCGAGGTGGCGATCGTGCGCCCCGGCCCGATCCAAGGCGACATGGTGCATCCCTATCTTCGCCGGCGCGAGGGCAAGGAGGCGGTCGTCTATCCTAAGCCCGAACTGGAGCAGGTGCTTGGAAAGACGCTCGGTGTGCCGCTATTCCAGGAACAGGCGATGCGGGTCGCCATCGAATGCGCCGGTTTCACGCCGGGCGAGGCCGATCAACTGAGACGCGCCATGGCGACCTTCAAGCATACCGGCGGTGTTTCGAAGTTCGGCGAGAAGCTCGTCCGGGGCATGGTCGCAAACGGCTATGAGCCGGACTTTGCGATTAAGACCTTCAAGCAGCTCGAAGGTTTCGGCAGCTACGGGTTTCCGGAAAGCCATGCCGCGTCCTTCGCGCTGATTGCCTATGCCTCCTCCTGGCTCAAATGCTGGCATCCGGATGTCTTCTGCGCAGCACTTCTGAATGCCCAACCGATGGGCTTTTACGCCCCGGCCCAGATCGTGCGGGACGCGCGCGACCATGGCGTCGAGGTCCGGCCTGTGTGTGTGAACGCCAGCCGCTGGGATTGCACGCTCGAGGCAACGGGGGATGAAAGCCGCTTTGCCGTTCGCCTTGGTCTTCGCATGGTCAAGGCGCTGGCGAACGCTGACGCCGCGGCAATCGTTGCCTCGCGCGACGAAAGGCCTTTCGAGACCGTCGACGATCTCTGGCGCCGGGCAGGCGTTCCGGCCGCCTCTTTGGTCCAGCTTGCCGAAGCCGATGCCTTCCAACCTTCGCTCAAGCTTGCGCGACGCGAGGCACTCTGGGCGATCAAGGCGCTGCGCGACGAGCCGCTGCCGCTCTTTGCCGCGGCCTCTGAGCGTGAAAGCCGGACGGTCGCGGAACTGGATGAGCCATCAGTGGCGCTAAGGCCGATGACTGCGGGCGGCGAAGTGGTTGAGGACTATGGGCATGTCGGCTTGACGCTACGCAGCCATCCCCTCTCGTTCCTGCGCGCCGATCTGACGAAGCGTCGCATCGTCACGTGCAAGGAGGCGATGCAGACCCGGGATGGAAAATGGCTCGAAGCCGCAGGTCTGGTGCTCGTGCGCCAGCGGCCGGGTTCTGCCAAGGGCGTGATGTTCATCACCATCGAAGACGAAACCGGCATCGCCAATCTCGTCGTCTGGGCAAAGACCTTCGAGACGTTTCGCCGCGCGGTCCTCGGCGCCGGCATGCTCGGCGTCTATGGGCGCATTCAACGGGAAGGCGAGGTCGTTCACCTCGTTGCCCATCGGCTGACCGACCTATCCGGCGAACTTGCAAGCGTGGGCGATCGGGACGCCAGTTTTCCGCTTCCGCATGGAAGAGGTGACGAGTTCCATCGTGGGGCGCCGGCGCCCGATCCGCGCGGTATCCCGAAGGGACCGCGGCCGCGCGATATCGTCGATCCCTATCTGCATCTCGATCAGATCAAGGTGAAGACGCGGGATTTTCGGTGAGGGCCAACTTCGCATTGAACGGCCAGGTGTCGTGAACCCGACGAGTTTTGAGGATTCAAGTTCCATAATAAGTATCTCGTGATTTTACATCGTCCATAGGACCGAAAGCGGAGCGGCGTGCAATTTTTCGCCAAATGGCGTCACGCGGTCGTGATCGTGCAAAACGATGCCGTGCAGGAAGCGGTCGCCTACCGCCTCCTGTAACTGACGAAGCCCTTTGAAGTCTTCAGCCTTGACCGTCGACGATGCCCTGACCTCGATGCCGACGACGCGACCGCGCCGGTCCTCGACAACAACATCGACCTCGATCTGATCCTTCGTCCGATAGTGAGAGAACGAAAGTCGGCGTTCGGACCATGATGCAAGCTTTAGGAGTTCTGATGCGACGAAGCTCTCGAGCAAAGGACCGAAACGCGTCTTGTTTTTACGGATACTGTTGACATCGTCTTCGCGCAGGGTTGCGAGCAGGCCAGTGTCGAGAAAATGCAACTTTGGTGTTTTTACCAGGCGACTAAGCCGGTTGTTGGACCATGGCGCGAGGGTTCGGACAAGGAAGAGTCGCTCAAGGATTGCTACATACTTTTGAGCGGTGACACTGGATAGTCCGAGGGCCGAGCCGAATCCGCTATGATTGACCAACTGTCCCGCATGCTCTGCAAGAACATTAAGGAGGTGCGGCAACCTGCCCACCTGATCGATGTTGGCAATGTCGCGCACATCTCTGTCAAGGATAAGCGCCACGTAGTCTTCAAGCCACGCGGTGCGCCGGCCGGGCTGCGTCCTGCGTACGACCTCAGGGTACCCTCCACGTACAACCGTCTCAACAAGGTCGTCGCCGAGCAAAAGTCCGTCCGCGATCACGGGCACCTCTCCCGCAAAAATGCGATCAAGAAAGCGGCCTGGGGTCGATCGGATTTCAGCCTGTGCAAATGGCAGCAACGAAATTAGGGCCATGCGGCCGGCAAGAGAGTCTGCCACCGCCGGCACGGTGGCGAGGTTTGCTGAACCTGTGAGGAGGAAGCGGCCCGGCTCATCGCTGCGATCTACGCTTTCCTTTATCGCAAGCATTAACTCAGGCGCACGCTGAACTTCATCAATTACCGCTCGGTCGAGGCCGCGAACGAAGCCTACAGGATCGGATTTGGCGGCGCTGAGTGTGCCGGCGTCATCAAGGGTGTAGTACGGCCGCTCTGTTCCAGAGAACTGTCGCGCAAGGGTGGTTTTTCCTGCCTGCCTTGGTCCGGCGACGAGAACGACGCGCGTGTCCGACAGCGCCGTCTCGACCATGGAGCGGACCTTGCGTTGGATGAGTGTGTTCGGGCGATTTGTATCGGTCATGCGGCCAATGTTAACTCCATTGGCGTCCAATTTAAAGCAGAATTCCGTCCAATTTAAAATGTAACTTGCTTTATCGCGCGGCCAGTCGCTCGAAAACAAAGAGTGTACACGGAACGCGACGGACGGGGGCAGTCGATCCCTCTTCCCCTTCGGGCCACTATGTTGAAGCTCCTGCGGCGGCCCTTTTTCCGCCCGTCGTGTGACGCGAATTCCCGCTTTCCCGCTGAGGCGGCGCTTTGCTGAAAGCTCCGATACGCTTCATTCTTGACGGACCGATCAAGCATACCGGCGGTGTTTCGAAGTTCGGCGAGAAGCTTGTTCGGGGAATGGTCGCAAACGGCTATGAGCCGGACTTTGCGATTAAGACCTTCAAGCAGCTCGAGGGTTTCGGCAGCTACGGCTTTCCCGAAAGGCATGCCGCGTCCTTCGCGCTGATCGCCTACACCTCCTCGTGGCTCAAATGCTGGCAACCGGACGTCTTTTCTGCGCGGCGCTTTTGAACGTCCAGCCAATGGATTTTTTACGCACCGGCCCAGATCGTGCGCGATGCGCGCGACCACGGTGTTGCGGTCCGGCCGGTCTGCGTCAACTCCAGCCGCTGGGATTGCACGCTTGAGGCAACAGCGGATGAAAGTCGCTTTGCCGTCCGTCTTGGTCTTCGCATGGTCAAGGGGCTGGCCAATGTCGACGCTGCGGCGATTGTCGTTGTGCGCGATGAACGACCTTTCGAGACCGTCGACGATCTCTGGCGTCGGGCAGGGGTTCCGGCAGCCTCGCTCGTCCAGCTTGCCGAGGCCGATGCGTTTCAGCCTTCGCTCGGGCTCGCGCGGCGGGAGGCGCTCTGGGCGATCAAGGCATTGCGCGACGAGCCGCTGCCGCTGTTTGCGGCCGCGTCCGCCCGTGAAAGCCGGACCGTCGCCGAGCTCGACGAGCCGTCCGTGACGCTCAGGGCCATGACGTCGGGAAGTGAGGTGGTCGAGGACTATGGCCACGTCGGACTGACACTGCGCAGCCATCCCCTCTCCTTTCTGCGCACGGATCTTTCGAAACGTCGTATCGTCTCCTGCCGGGAGGCAATGCAGACGCCTGACGGAAAGTGGCTGGAGGCCGCGGGCCTGGTGCTCGTCCTGCAGCGACCGGGTTCGGCCAAGGGCGTGATGTTCATCACCATCGAGGACGAGACCGGCATCATCCAATCTGGTTGTCTGGGCCAAGACCTTCGAAAACTATCGCCGCGTGGTCCTCGGCGCCGGCATGCTCGGCGTTTATGGCCGGATCCAGCGCGAAGGCGAGGTTGTACATCTGGTCGCTCACCGGCTGACCGATCTATCCGACGGGCTTGCAAGCGTTGGTGAACGCGATGTCAGCTTTCCGCTTCCGCATGGACGAGGAGACGAGTTCCATCACGGGGCGCCGGCGCCCGACCCGCGTGGATTGCCAAAAGGGCCGCGACCGCGCGACATCGTCGATCCCTATCTTCATCTCGATCAGATCAAGGTAAAGACGCGCGATTTCAGGTGAAAGAGCGGCGAGTGGCGCCCCGCAGCCTTCCAACAGATCAATTTTAGACTTTAAGTTGTCTTAGGCCATCACGGCACTGTGATCGGCGAAATTGGCCATTTTACCGCCGATGTAACCGTTACGTACTTCCTAAGGACGCATGCCGCCCTACCGTTTCCCTGTTTTTCTGAAGAACCACAGGTTGGGAGACTGGAAGCATGTCGGACAGCAGCGGTATCAGCAGAGCAGATTTTCTTCGCGGTGTGGCATCGGCGGGTCTTGCCGTCACCTTCGTCGGAAAGGCCGGGCAGGCAAGCGCACAGGACGCGCCGCCTGTTCCTCAAACCGGGGCCAAGGCAAAACCGGCGACCGACGCAACGCTTCAATACAACGCGATGTATCGCAACGGTCTGCCCTTCGACGACGTCCAGGACTTCGTGGATTCGCGCAAGGGCCTGCTTGCTTCCCTGCCGGATCCGGTGATCATCAAGAACGCCGACGGCGCGCCGGTCTGGGATCTGAGCGTCTACCAGTTCCTCGGCTCATCCGAAGCCGACGACGCGCCCGATACGGTCAACCCGAGCCTGTGGCGCATGGCCAAGCTCAACATGATCCACGGTCTCTTCGAGGTCGTGGCCGATGGCGTCTATCAGGCCCGCGGCTACGACCTGTCGGTCATGAGCATTCTTCGAACCGACACCGGTTATCTGGTGATCGATCCGCTCGTCAGCTCTGAAACCGCCGCAGCGGTGTGGAAGGAGCTGGTCATCCCGAAGCTTGGCGACAAGCCGATTGTCGCGGTGCTCTACACCCATAGCCACGTCGACCATTACGGCGGGGTGCGTGGCCTCGTCAGCCAGGCCGATATCGATGCCGGCAAGGTGAAGATCATCGCGCCTGCCGATTTCACCGAAGCCGCCGTCGGCGAAAATATCATCGCCGGCAACGCCATGAGCCGGCGCGCCAGCTACATGTACGGCAACCTCCTGTCGCGCGGTCCGCAAGGCCAGGTCGACGGGGGGCTGGGCAAATCGACATCGTCAGGCGAGATCGGGCTTGCCCTTCCGACCGACTGGGCGACTGAAACCGGGCAGAAGATCGTCATCGACGGTCTTGAGCTGCAGGTGCTGATGGCGCCCAATTCGGAAGCACCGTCGGAGTTCATGTTCTATGTTCCGAAGTACAAGGCCTTCTGCGCCGCGGAAGATGCCTGCCACACGCTGCACAATCTCTACACGCTGCGCGGCGCAAAGGTTCGTGATGGACTGCTGTGGTCGAAGTACCTGCAGCAGGCGCTCGACATGTTCGGCGGCGAGATGGAAGTGCTGTTTGCCTCGCACCATTGGCCGACCTGGGGCAACGACCGCGTCGTCACGCACATCAAGAAGCAGCGCGACCTGTTCCGCTATCTGCATGACCAGGTTATGCGCATGGCCAATAGCGGAATGACTCCGAAGGAAATCGGCGAGGTGATCCGCTTGCCGGATGGCCTGGCGACGACCTGGGCCTGCCGCAGCTATTACGGCACCGTCTACCACGACGCGGTGGCGCAATATAACCTGCGCCTCGGCTTCTTCGACGGCGTTCCGTCGAATCTGCACCAACTTCCCCCTACGGAAGCTGGCCGACGCTACGTCGACTTTATGGGCGGCGCCGACAATGTGCTGAGGCAAGCGAAGGCCTCCTTCGAGAAAGGCGACTACCGCTGGGTGGCCGAGGTAGTGAACCATGTGGTGTTTGCCGATGCGAACAACATCGCGGCCAAGCAGTTGCTTGCCGACACCTATGAGCAGCTCGGCTACCAGTCGGAATCCGGCCCCTGGCGCAACTTCTATCTGACGGGCGCGCGGGAACTGCGCGAAGGCGTCACCAAGCTTCCGACCCCAAACACGGCAAGCCCGGACACCATCAAGGCGATGCCGCTCGAGATGTTCTTCGACTTCCTCGGCGTGCGGCTCAACGGCGATCGCGCCGCGGGCAAAACGATCACCATCAACATGGAGCTGACGGACACCAAGGAGAAATACGCCGTCGGCGTCGAGAACTCGGCGATCCACTATTCCAAGGACAAGAGCGATCCGAACGCCGATGTCTCGATCGTCACCACCCGCGCCGATCTCAACGACGTCATGCTCGGGATCTCCACCATGGAGAAGCAGGTGGTCGAAGGAAAGGCCAAGCTTTCGGGCGATCCGAAGAGGCTCTCGGAATTCGTCGGCCTGCTCGACAACTTCGAGTTCTGGTTCAACATCGTGACCGCTTGAGGCTCTCCGCGTGCCCCTTGATCCCGCTCGATCAAGGGGTACGGCCCGGAAGGCGGAGAGAATGTTGCAGCGACCATTGCGCGGTCCCTATCGACGCGCGGCGGTTTTGGAGGGTAGGGCACCATGTGCACCATTTGCGCACTGACGATCGAGTTTGCCGTCGAGCATCCCGAAGCGCTGGCCGTCGCCGTGTCGACGAGGCAGGCGATCGAGACCGGACTGCTGCCGGAGCTCGATCCGCATGTGGAAATCGACATGACGCAGTCGCGCCACAACGCGACCGTGCTTCTGACGACGGTGCAGCAGCGCCTCGAACAGGTGCTGCCGCCATCAAGGCTTGCAAGCCTTCCGGATTTCTACGTGCTGATGATCGAAAGCCGGACCTGGGGCTATTTCCATCCGACGACAAGCGGGTTCGACGCCAACGCCAATCCGTTACCGCCGCGCGTCGAGCCGGACGAGAACAATGGGCGCGACAACATTCTCGTCCTGTCGCAAGCCGCGGCGGAGGAACTGATCCGCGGCCGGTTGCCTTTCGACCAAGCCCTGGAGTTGGGCGTGGCTGTCCTCGATGCGCCCGGCAAAGATTCACAGACAATCCGGCTGGCGCTGGCCGCGGCCTATCCCGCGGATCAATTCAGCGATTTCGTTTGCACCGAACTGGCTTAGGACGGTCGGAACTACGCTCGGCCCGTTGCAACTATTCCCGCCAACAGCCTTGGCTATTCGGTCTGGCCGCCTGCTGCGGAAGCAGACCGAAATCGGACGCCAAAACCGCCGCTCGTCACTTCGCCCTCGTGCTGGAAGAGGATGCCGGCAGCTTCAAACGTGAGTTTGATCAGGCGCAAGTTGCTTTCGCGCATTTCGCCACCTCTTTCGAACGCTCGAATTGAGACCGCGCTAATCGCCGTGTGCTCAGCAAGTTCCGCTTGCGTCCAATTGAGTAGAGCTCGTGCAGCTCGGCATTGGGGTGGTTTGAGCATAAAACTTTCTTTTTTCGAAAGTTGAGTATTGAAATCAAAAGTTATGTCGGCTATTGTTGCTCAACCTATCTTCGACACCGAGCGGTTGCAACAATTGCGCGACTTACGTTCGTGCATGTCTAAACCGAACAAGACGCATTCCCGCAATAAATCTGCGGTTGAGAAACTACGTGGCGAACAAATCGGAGCCTGCATGGAATTCCGCCAACTCTCGTATTTCGTTGCGGTCGCCGAAGAACTGCACTTCAATCGGGCAGCGGCGCGGATGTGTATCGCCCAGCCTGCGCTCAGTGCGCACATCCAGGCGCTGGAGAAGGAACTCGGTGTGCGGCTGCTGGAGCGGTCTACCCGCCGGGTCGAGCTGACGCCGGCGGGGGAGGCGTTCTACGATCGGGCCGTGCGGATCATCGGCGATGTCGGGCTGTCGATGGACGTGGCGCGCTCGGTTGCCGGCAAGGCGGCGCGGACAATCAAGATCGGGACCGTCTATCCTGCGACTATTGGCGTCCTGCCAGCGTTTCTTTCGCGCATCGGTCGGAAATTCCCGGAAGTGGCACTGCATGTCAGAAGCGGCTCGACTTCAGACATCATCCGCGGACTGGAAAACGGCCAGATCAATCTCGGCTTCATCCGTCCGGTCGAAAACATCGGCTCTTTGCGCTTCTTCTCAATTGCCCATGAGCGCTATCTGCTGGCAGTCGAAAAGACGAGCCCGCTGGCCCTTCGAAGCGAGATCGACCTCGAGGATCTGAGGGGAGAGAAGATCATCGCCTTTTCCCGTCAGAACCTCTCCTACTCGGAGCGCTATTTCTCCGAGATGTTCGAGACCCATGGTCTGACCGGCAACATCGCGTACAGCTGCGACGATACCTTCTCGCTGGTATCGCTCGTCTCCGCCGGCCTTGGCATCGGCTTTGCGCCGGAGTGGACGAAGGGCCTTCCGAACCGTGGTTTCGAGCTTCGGCCAGTGCGCGACGTCGATCTGAAGATCGGGCTCGGCGTCGCTTGGAACAAGGAGGACCCAACCGCATCACGGGACGACATTGTCGATATTGCCCGGTCTCTGGCGCGGCCGGGAAAGTGAGGGGAGGAGGGTGCTCTATCGCGACTGCTCCACACCCCTCGATCGAGCGGAGCGCCTTGCCGGGGGGAGTCGGTACCGGTTCCCGGCCTTTGGCCGTCGCTATACTGAACCTCCTGCGGCGACCCACGCCGGTCAAGACGCACGCGAATGGGGCTCTGGTCACGTGCCGCGGCCGACGCCAGGTACGCTCATAAAGTAGGATCTAGCCAGCCGACGAAGTGGCTATTGACCGAAAAGATCGTCTTCTGGCTAAACCTCGGCCGACATCTTTATCACGGCAACTGGGAATAAGGATGTTATCCGCATCGAGCATATGCGCGAGATGAAGGACATGGCGATTGTCGGCAACATCGGCCAATTCGACGATGAGATCCAGGTCTCGGCTCTGCGTAACCTGAAGTGGACGAACATCAAGTCGCAGGTCGACATGATCGAGTTCCCGACGGGCAGGCGCATCACCCTGCTTTCGGAAGGCCGCCTCTTGAACCTCGGCAACGCCACCGGTCACCCGCCCTTCGTGATGTCGGCTTCGTTCTCCAACCATGTGATGGCACAGATCGAGCTCTTCACCAAGGGCGCGAGCTATAACAACGAAGTCTACGTGCTACCCAAGCAGCTCGACGAAAAGGTCGCCCGCCTGCATCTGGGCAAACTGGGGGGCACTCTGATGACTTTGTCGGAGGAACAAGCGCGATACTTGGGTGTCGATCCGAACGGCCCTCTGAAACCAGACTGGTACAGATATTAGCCTTTCATGGGCGTGATCTGCCCGCTTATGCGTTTGCATTCGCCCCGCGAGGTCCCAGTTTTTCTAGAAGTCTCGGGCGATGACTGGGCACCGACGCTCAACGTGAATCTCATTGGTTATGTCAGCATGGCGTGGGATGAGGTATCGCCCCAGTTGGGGCGGTTCCTCTGTGTAGCACCCAGACTTGGCTAACGTTTGCCTAGTCTCGTTCGCCCGGCGGCACGAATTGAGAGAGATGAGTCAGAGGAAAGTCCGATAAGTCCAGCGCCAATGGCCGCTTCGAGGGTCTGGCTGTATTCACCCCCTGCGAGACCATGCTTTTTGGAGTGGTTTTCAGCAGCGCCGCGTGAGACGGATGGCGACACGCCATATCGAACACTGTGGAAGGCGCCCAGGATAATAAGAAGTTTTTCGTCCAAGCTCTTCATTGTCTACCTTCAATCTATCTTTGTGATGGAGGCGGCAATGACGACCACTAGAGGATGGCATTGGACTCACCTGCGGTCACCCGCGTGCTGCGGTTCCTTGGCTGTGGGGAATGGTTAGCCGCGCTTATCGCGCGTTGGTAAGGCGCTTTTCTTTCGACGGGATCGCTCCATCGGCACCCTGCTTATCAGGTTGGATGAAACCATGCCCTCGTTGGATGCATTTAAATGTGCCGGTGGCCGTGACGGTTCCTTTCAAAGCAAAATTGAAGCCCCGGTCCTAGACATGGGTGCTGACCGCGATTTTGAAAGGAAGGTTCGTTAGAGCGCGATGCCAATCGCGCAACAATCAAAGCTAGCGAGCAAACTCGAGAGATCGTTCTACCTGTGTCTTCGCCTAAGCGTCAATCGGTAGTTTGAGAGCGGTCTGCTCGGAAAAGTGTTAGGCTGCGATATGACGGAACGTATTGGTGCTCGCGAAGTTCATTCGCTTCCATCGGCGCAGCAAAATGCGCTTCCTCGACATTCTTGATGGCGCCTGCTGGACGCTCCCATTGTTGCTGCGGAGTTTGCTCGTGGCGAGGTGCGGTCGCCTCAAATGATATTCGGCTCAATAGTTATCAACTTGCTTCAGCACGCTCGATGCGAGGGCGTCGCTGTAAAGCGCGCAAAAGTCATTGGCAACATCGCATGCGATCGATGCTACGAGAGAAGATAGGCGGGAAGAGGGATTTCGCATAAACAGCGCAAAGTAGTTTGTCGGCGGAAAAGCAGGTGAAACTTTCAAGACCCTCAAGGTACCTGATCTAAGTTCATTCTGAATCACGATTGGGGGCAGAACAGCGATGCCAATCCCTGCGGTTACCATATTAATCGTGGTGGATAGTGAGTTTGAATAGTGAATAATGCTGTCTTCTATTAGATGGCCCGACAAATACTTGAATAGTCTTCCATGGTTGTAGGTGCCGGTCTCGTAGGAAATTATTGGATGCATGGAGAGGTCACTAATCGCCATGGGACCCTCATCGCATTCAAATCCGCCGTTTGCGACCCAAAACATTCCGAAGGAGCAAAGGTCTTTGACGAAATACTTATCCACGTCTCCGGTCGGGAAGCCCAATACGACGTCTAAGGCCCGCTGCTCCAGTTTGCTGGCAATCGCCTGCGAGGAATCCGTCGTGACAGAAACACGGACGCGCGGATAGCGCACCCGAAGCGTCTCAATGACACCGGGGAGGATTGTCAAAGCGATGCTCGGCAGAATACCGATCCGCACTGTGCCCTCTATGGTCTCGGCAGGGACGACGTCGCTGACGAGACGGTTGTAGCGATCAATGATGTCTCGAGCTCCAGAAACGAAGGTTTGCCCTTCGCTTGTCAGGCGCACGTCGCGGGTATCGCGTTCAAAGAGACGAATTCCGAGTTCCTGCTCAATGGCGGAAATACGATTGGAGATGGCAGCCGGGGTAATGTTCATGCGGTCGGCCGTAACACGGAAGCTCCGCAGCTCCGAAAGCCAAACGACGGTTTCCAGGAAACGAATATTCATTGCATGACAGCGCCCCACCCGTTTTACGGTATGCCCAGCATCATGAACGTAGAAATTGTCACAACGCGTTGAATTTACACAGAATAAGCGTAGCCTTCCGAGGCTTCAATGGGAAGAAACATTCGAGGAGGCATGCGTTGCGCATGATGATTGATAAACCGACACCCGAGCAACTTCTGGGGCGTCGGTTTACCGATGTCATCACGAAAGTTTTGCCAGAACCTTGGTGCTTGCCCCTGTCATTTCGCCGAGTTTCTGCTGCTTGTCGCGAACGCTGGCCTCGCGCTTCTTGCCGGTTTCCTGCCGCCGCAACGCCTCTTCCGACACAGCGCGCACCTCGTCACGCGGGATGACCAGAACACCGCTTTCGTCGGCTAGGATTGCATCGCCGGGCATCACGACTGCGCCACCGCAGCTAACGGGAATGTTCAATCCACCGCCGAGATCGTAGAGACGAGTGGTAATCGGCGAAAGGCCGCGCGACCACATCGGAAAATCCGAGTCCTGGATTTCAGCCAGGTCCGTGCATGGTCCGTCGACAATACCGGCCACGGCGCCCGCAGCCTTTGCGGCAACCGTAACGCCGCCGCCCCAGCAGGCGTATTTGTCGTCACCGAGCCTATCGACGACGAGAATGTCTCCTGGCCGCAACAACCCCGTTGCGTGGTGCAGTAGCGTGGAGTCCGGGCCGGCGATGGCAAGCGTAACCGCGGTCCCGACGACACGTTTACCGGGCAGGAGCGGCTGGATTGCGCGGTCCATAAAGCCCATTAGCCGCCAATGGCCAACGGTTGCAGTTTCGACGCCGCTTAGGAGGTCAAGATCGGCTTGTGCGATCTGCTCCGGCATTTTCTCGATGACGTACATGGCAACCCTCCTTCCTACGCGCAGGCCAGGCGGCGGTGCTGGGTCATCGGAATGAGATTGCGCACCCGGCTGATCTCTTTCGTGTCGATGCGGGCGGTGACGAAGCCGACGGGGTCCGAAGCGCGCGCGATCGTGTGCCCCCATGGATCGCAGACAAGCGAATGCCCGTAGCAGGCACGCTTTTCACCATTGACCGTGACGCTGCCGGTTTGGCCGCAGGCGACGAAGTAGGTTTGCGTTTCGATGGCGCGGGCGCGCGCAAGGACTTCCCAGTGATCCTTGCCGGTCTGGAGCGTAAACGCTGCAGGCAGTACGATAACGTCGCAGCCAGCCTTTTCGAGTTGCAGGAACAGTTCGAAGAAGCGGATGTCGTAGCAGATCGCGCATCCTACTTTGAGGCCGTCCAGATCGTATGTGACGATGTCTTCGCCCGGCTTGACGGTTGCCGATTCCTTATAGGCTGTGCCGTCCGGCGCAACGATATCGAACATGTGGATTTTTCTGTAGGCCGCCACTTCCTTGCCCTGGCGGTTGAACACGAAGCTGGTGTTGTAGATGCGGTTCTCGCCCTCGACCTTTTCCATGATGGTGCCGGCATGCACGAACACGTTGTTTTCCCGGGCAAAGTCTTGCGCCATCCTGTAAGCAGCGCCCCCTGCTGGTTCTGCCAGCGCGAGCTTTTGTTCGGTGGTGGTGCCATAGACCTCGAAATATTCCGGCAACACGATCAGGTCGGGCTGATCGACCCTCATAGCCTCGACCATCAGATCACGGGTAATCTTGAGATTGACGTCGCGGTTGTCCTGGGGGTTGGTCTGTATCAGGCTGATTTTCATGGTCTTCCTCCAATAAGGCTCTCGTCACCCGCGTCAGGCGACGATTTTTTCGTGCTTGAGTGCATTGATTGTGGACATGATGCCGGCGCGCAGCGTCATCGTTTGCGTCGCGACGACGAGCATTTCGGCGCCATGCTCCAGAGCGAATATTCGTTCTGCCGGCGTCCAGGCGGGCATCACCCAACTCTTGCCCGCTTCACGGGCGGCCCGTGCGATACGGGCGAGGTCGCTGCGGTCGCCATCGTTGAATGCATAGGCGCCACGGCCGCGGGCAAGGGCCAGGTCCGATGGGCCGGGGAATAGGCCATCAACTGTGTCGAGCGCGATGATTTTCTCGACATCCGCAAGGCTTTCGGCGGTTTCGATCATCGCATAGCACTTTGTGCGTCTGTTCTCTCGGTCGAAGGCGTCGCTCGACGGGCGGGCGTAACCGAAGACCCGACCGCCGGCGTAAGAGCGGATACCGAGCAACGGATACTTCGCGGCCTTGGATACTTCGCGGGCATGATCGACGCCCAGAATATGCGGCAGGATCACCCCGTCGGAGCCGAAATCAAGCGCCTGTTGGATGGCTTCGGTCGTTGGGGCGATGACCTTGGTAAGGGCTGGAATTCCAAGCGATTTGCTGAAGGCCAGGAACTGGTCGAGCGTACCGAGATCGAAAGTTCCGTGCTCGAGTTCGATGACGAGCTGCTTGACGCCGCAGGCCTTCGCGATTTCGAGAAAGCCGAAATGCGGCTGGGACATCCAGAGCGCGATGTTGTCCATGTCAGATAGTCTCCGATGCAGAAGTTAGCTTTTGCCGATCGTCTTTGAGAGGCCGAGCGTGCGTTCGATGAGAAAAATGATGAGGAGCGTGGCGGCGACGAGAACGACCGACACAGCGGCGGTCATCGGGTCAGTCTGGCTTTCGACATAGTCAAAGATTTCGACAGGCAGAGTGCGCATCCGCGGTCCGGTAATGAACAGCGAGATCACCACCTCATCGAAGGAGAGGAGGAAGGAGAGTGCTGCGCTGGCGACGAAGCCGGGCATCATCAGGGGCAGGGTGATACGTCGGAACACCGTGAAGGGAGATGCACCAAGCATGGTCGCGGCTTCTTCGACGGATGGCGGCAGGGTCGAGAAAGCCGTCAGCATGATGCGGATCACATAGGGTGTGGTGACGATCAGGTGGGCGATGACGAGCCCTGTATAGGTGCCAAGCAGGCGGGCCTGAACGAAGACGAGCAGGATCGCAAGTCCGAGCACTATTGAAGGCAGAAGAAGCGGTGCAGTGAAAATGTTCAGGACGAGGTCGCGGCCGATGAACTGATAGCGACGGATCGCAAATGCGGCCGGAACGCCGGCGATGAGGCCGAGGATTGTCACCGTGGTCGCGACCCCGAGGCTGACCCAGAGTGCGTCGATGAGGCCGCGATGGCTAAACATCGCCGCATACCACCGCAGTCCCCAGCTCTGCGGCGGAAAGGTCAGAAAACTGTCATTGCTGAACGACAGGGGCAAGACGATGAGGATCGGTGCCAGCAAGAACAGATAGAGGCATGCCACAAGGGCTTTGAACGGAAAGGTCAGTCTGCCAATCATGATCAGTGTCCCTTCTCTCAATCGAAGCGCTTGACGACGCGGGAATAGAGCGCGAGCGCCAGCCCGAAGATAATCAGCACGATTACGGAAGTTGCCGCTGCGGAAGGCCATTCCAGTTGGATGACGGCCTGGTCGAAAATCTCGGTTGCAAGCAGGAAGACACGTCCGCCGCCGAGCAGCTTCGGAGTGATAAAGGAACTGATGGCAAGCACGAAACAAAGCAGGCAACCAAGCGCGACACCGGGCATGGTGAGCGGCACGATGATGCGTCGAAAACGGGTCCAACTATTGGCGCCAAGCGAGGCCGCAGCTTCCTCAAGCGCCACGTCGAGGCGTCCAAAGCCGGATATCAGCGAAAGCGCCATATACGGAATGAGCACCTCGACCATGCCGATGTAGACGCCGAGCGAATTGTTCACGAGCCGAATTGGTGTCTGGATGATGCCAGTCGACATGAGAACGCCGTTGACCACACCTTGATCACCGAGAAGCACCATCCAGCCGTAGGTGCGAACGACACTGCTGACGAGCAACGGCGAGACGGTGATGACGAAAAGGAGGTTGCGCCATTTCGGCGAGACACGGTGCAGGAACAGCGCGATCGGGTAGGCGCAGAAGAGGGTCGCCAACGTCACCACAAACCCGAGCAGGAGCGAGTTGGCAATCAGTTCGAAGCTGAACTTGTCGGTAAAAAAGTCGATGTAGTTCGCCAGCGTATAGTTTTCGGTGAGCACGCCTCCGCTGCGGCTTTCGATGAACGAGATCATTGCCAGGCGTGCAACCGGCAAGATGAAGGCAACCAGATTGATTGCAGCCATTGGGACAAGTAGGAGGATCAAGACAAATGGGAATTTGCCGATCCGCGGATAGGGCGAGGGGGGCGCCGTTGCAGTAATCGCTACCATGGTTCAGCCTCCGAAAACCTGCATATCCTGTGGCATCCATTCACAGAGAAGTTTCTCGCCCGTTTGGAAGCTGTGGCCGGCGCTGCGCGTATGGACTTCCGTTGTCAGGATGCTTCCGCCAATATCGATGTCGTATTGCACGACATCGCCGACATAGGTCACACGGACGACCTTGCCGTGGGTCGAATTGGTCGCGATGCTGACAAGGCTGCGATCCCTGCTCGGGGTCAAGTTGACGCGATGCGGACGGATGGCCGCCTTTGCCTTGCCCTGCACCAAGCCTTTGGTGTCACATAAAAATGTAGCGCCGCAGATGCTTACCCGATCCGCTGCTTCGATCTCGCAGTCCATCACGTTAGTGCGGCCGACAAATTCGGCGACGAACAGATTGGCAGGGCGCTCGTAGATATCTTCGGGCGAGCCGAGTTGGGCAAGTTTGCCGCGATTCATAACGCCGACGAGGTCGCACATGGTCAGGGCCTCGACCTGGTCGTGTGTCACAAAGACGGTCGTGATCTGCAGCCGCTGCTGAATTTCACGGATCTCGATCCGCATATCGTCGCGCAGCTTGGCATCGAGGTTGGACAAGGGTTCATCGAGAAGAAGAATGCGCGGACGGATTACGAGCGCGCGCGCCAATGCCACGCGCTGCTGCTGGCCACCCGACATTTCCTTCGGCTTGCGGCTGCCATAACCGGGCAGCCTTACCATTTCCAACGCCTCTTCAACGCGGCCCCTGGCTTCAGAGCGGGACACACCCCGCATATCAAGGCCAAAGGCTATGTTTTCGGCGACAGTCATGTGCGGGAAGAGCGCATAGTTCTGGAAGACCAGGCCGATGTCGCGCCTGTGCGGTGGCCTGTGGGAAATGTCGTCGCCATCGATCAGGATGTTGCCTTTGGTGATGTCCAAAAGGCCGGCGATCATCCTCAGCGTCGTTGTCTTGCCGCAGCCGGAAGGTCCGAGCAGCCCAAGGAGCTTCCCTTTCGGGAGATCGATGTCGAGATCGTCGACTGCCATGTAGTCGACGCCATAGCGTTTGGTCACACCCTTAAGCTTCAGGAAGGCCGGGTCACCCGTGGTAGCGGCGGGCACGGCCGCGGCCTGCGCATTCTGGCGCAGCTGTTGAATCTGCATATCATCACCGTCAGGATTTGAGGTCGTCGTGTGACGCAAAGTCGGGATTGCCGCCATCGCAGGTGCTCTGCGGCGTGCCGATGCGTCGTTTGTTGGTGTGGTGGAGGCCTCTGCGACCCGCGTGCGTTCGCAGAGCCGCTCCTCGACTATCGCCCAGCCGGAATAATCTGGCGCCGCCATGGTTGGAGGATGCTCTCGCGCATGTCGCCGATGCTCATCCAGTCGACGTTGATCAACTTTGCGCGTTGCGCCGGGTCCATGAGAGGAATGCGCTTCCTTGTCGCTTCATCGACCTCGGCCTTGGTGTTGGTCGGGGCATAGAACATCGCCTTGGCAAAAGCGGTCTGGGCCTCGGGGCTCAGTGCATAGTCGATGAAGGTTTCTGTTGCCTCCTGCTCGGAAGCATTCTTGATTGCGCTGATAACGTTGATCTGAGAGGCCGTGCCCTCGACTGGACCGACGGACTGCAATCTGCCTTCTGTGTGATCAAAGAAGAACTGCGACCTTGCATTGTAACCGATCGAGACCGTGGCAGTACCGTTGCCAACGAGCGTATATGCGTCTGGTTTCGGCTCCCAGGTCTGCACCCTTGGTGCAAGTTCAACCAGTTTGTCCACGCCGGGCTCGATTGTCTTCTTGTAATCGTCCTCGCCGGCAAGACGGTTTGCAATGATCGTTAGAAGGATTGCCTGGATGTCGCCGCCGCCCTGTGCCGGCAGAACAATCTTGCCGTCCTGCTTTTGGTCCCAAAGTGCCTCCCAGCTCGTGGGCGGATTGGGAAATGCGTCACGGTTATAAATTAGGGAGAGCGTATCATATGTGACGGGGATCGCCGCCCCACCAAGGTCCTTGCCGATTTCGGAGATGTCGGCGTAATTCGGGATCTTGTCGGTGTTGAGATCCGCGACGAGGCCCTCTTCCTGGGCGATCTTCGCCACCGAAAGATCATAGATGACGGCATTGACCTGCGGAGCGTCCCGCTGTGCACGCATGTTTCCGAGCGAGGTAGCTGCGTTCTGGACGCCGAAGTAGGTCACTTTTATGTCGGGGTGCCCCTTCATGAAGGGCTCGATGACACTCTTGACGTAATTTTCTTCAAATGGGCCGCGGTAGCCCATAACGGTAATATCGCTGGCATTGGCTGCATAACCTCCCGCCGTCATCGTAACCGCGAAAAGCGCCATCGAAAGAGTACACTTGGAGATCTGATTCATTGATGTTCCCCTTTTTGCCTTGTGGCCTTGCTTGTTGAGGGAACGATATGAAAGGGCGCGAACGCGGTCCAACGACTAAATCTTACCGACCAATTAGAATTCCTTTTCAAAGCGTGTCGGACTGCTGCGGCGCATTGGTAGCGCCTTCGGAAGCACTCGACTGGGCCCTGACGCCAACCTCGAACGACAGCCCCTCACGAAGAAGATCGTCCGACTACAGTGCCCGATTGCGGCAGCGCTGATTGCTAGGTTTGGCCTTGTCGTGGCGCCTGGGGGCTTTGCGCGGGCGATGCCCACTCGACTTTTCGACCTTCAGCGAGAGGGGGCGGGGAGGTGCTGGTGTCGTTCTGTGTCGCGAGCAGACGACAACCAACAGCCGGCGTCGCTTGAAACCGTGACAAGGGGCCCTCCAACCTTTTACGACGACGGTTCGGCGAATAGGCCTTCCAGGCGCGATATTCCCGCTCCAGCAATGTTGATGCGTGGGTGTCATTTGTCACGCCTGTCGCCAACCAAGAGGGGCACCGTCGACGTGGCATTTCTGCGACGTTGTAAATGTGGCCCCGGCTCGCGACGCTGCGCAAATGTATCGACTGCGGCGCGAAGCCTCCTATTCAGAGAGACCGCAACACGTCGCCAAATGCATCCAACAGCATGTCCGCATTCTCGCGAGAAAAGACGAGAGGTGGCCGGATTTTCAGAACATTGGCATTGGGACCGGAGGCGCTGATGAGGATGCGGCGATCTCGCAGACCATTTACGATCCGGGTCGTTAGCGCGGCATCAGGGCTCTTGGCGGCAGGGTCGGCAACGATCTCGACGCCGATGAAGAGACCGGAACCGCGCACGTCCCCGAGAGCGTGGTATCGATCCGAAAGGCTCTTGAGGCCACCCATCAGGTAGGAGCCGACCTCCAGCGCATTTTGCTGCAGCCCCTCAATGCGGATAGTGTCGAGCACTGCCTTGCCGGCCGCGGCGGCGACCGGATTGCCGCCGAACGTGTTGAAATAGCGCGCCTTTGGGCCGAACTCAGCGATAACCTCGGGGCGCAGCACTATACCCGCCATCGGATAGCCGTTACCCATTGGTTTGCCGATCGTCACCATGTCGGGTGCAACGCCGTGGCGTTCAAAACCCCACATCGTTTCGCCCGTTCGACCGAACCCGGGCTGCACCTCGTCGGCGATGAAGAGGCCGCCAGCCTCGTGGATCGCGTCCACCGCAGGCTTGAGAAAACCTCTCGGCCCTTCGAAGATGCCGTCGCTGGAAAAGATCGTATCGGTGATCAGCATGGCCGGCTTGATGCCGTGACGTTTGAGATCGGCGATTGCGGCGCGCACGTCGTGGCCGAATTTTACCGCCATCTGTTCGGGCGAGTGACGGTAGCTGTCCGGCGCGGGCACCGTGCGCACATGCGGGCCGAGCGTCACGGATTCGCCGAGCGAGGGCGAGAATTCGGCAACCGCGCTCGTCAGGCCGTGATAGGCGAGGTCCGTCGCGATGATGCCGGTACCCCCAGTGACGAAGCGGGCGATGCGAACGGCGAGATCGTTCGCTTCACTGCCGGTGCAGGTGAACATGGCCTGGCTGAGCGCCTTGGGGAAGGTGGCCGTCAGCGCCTCGGCATAGGCGACGATACCTTCGTGCAGGTAGCGTGTGTGAGTGTTAAGCACGGCCGTCTGCTTCGTGATTGCCTCCACCACGCGCGGATGGCAATGGCCGAGCGAGGCGACGTTGTTGTAAGCGTCGAGATACCGCTCGCCGGCCGTGTCGTACAGAAAAACGCCTTCGCCGCGGACAAGATGCAGCGGTTTTTCGTAAAACAGGCGGTAGGCGGGACCGAGCACTTTTTCTCGGCGCGCGATAAGCGCCCTCTCGCTCTCGTCTAGTCGGTCGAAATCTGCACGCGAAAAAGCATTCACCATCGACATGATCAAGCCTCGGAAAGGTTGGGCGCGAGCCGTTTCAGCCCGGCCGGAGTGAGATCGACTATGTTCTGCAGGCCGCGGCATGCGGTCGCGTGGTTACGCATGATATAGGCCCGGTTCTCAGGAAAACGTGCGGAACGCCACTCCGCGATGATGATGGACATGGCGAGGCGGGAACGGGCGAGAAGCGGTAGCAGCTCGATTTCGGCCGGCTCCAGCGCGCGCGCCGACAGGAAGCCTTCGAGGAAGGCGCCGGTGCGGGCGGCCCAGTTGTCGGTCGCAAGGTGATAGGAGAGGGCGACGGCAAGGTCATTGACCAAGGGCGCATGCACCATGTCGCCGAAGTCGATGATACCAACAACTTTGGTCGGCTCTGCCGGATCAAGCAGGATGTTGTGCGGATTGAAATCGTTATGGATGATCTGCCGGCGCTTGATCGCGGCGATCGCCGGCATCGAGCGTTCGAACTCGGCGAGTATGGCCTCCACCTGCGCTCGGCGCTCGATGCCGACATGGTCGAGCAGGGCGACAAGGTCGAGTGTATGAGAAATGTCCCACATCAACTTTCCGGCGGGCGGGCGCCCTTTGTAGTCTTCGAGACCCAGCCCAAGTTGTGCGAGCGCCCGGCCGACGTTGCGGCTCTGCGTCTCTGAGGCCGAGGTGCGGTATTGCAGTTCGCCGCCGAGGAAGGTCAACAGGCGCATGACGCGGGGGCCATCGGAGGTGGAAAGCGTATGGCTCGGCGCTCCGGTTTTCGTGAGCATGAGCCTTGGCACCGGTACATTGGGGGCCGCAGCCTCCAGATGCATTAGCGCACCATCCTGGAACTCAAGCGAGGCCGGGTCTTCGGCGGGATTGGCAATCTTGAGGATGAAGTCCTTTCCGTCCGAGCGGGTAAAAAGAAAGGTCTCGTCTCTTTCGCTTGAGAGCCGCCTGATCGAGCCGCTCGCGTCATAGACCTGCTTCACCGCCGCCTCCGCATCGGAAAGCGATGTCGCGCTCCATGTTGCCGACATGGAATCGGCGTTCTTGGCGGTGGGCGATGGCTCCGTCATGCTTGCTCCGTTGGCGCGGTCGCCCGCATTTCCGTCAATCTCTGCCCGCCAGCTGACCACGACGACGACGACATTGTCGCGCCAAGCCGTTCGGTGAATGATGTCTGCGACACGCCATACTTGAAACACAGCGAAAAAGATGCATCAAGTATCTTGTTATTCCATTTTTCGGACGAATTCCATGCCTCAATTCACGTCACTGGATCATGAGAACCTCAACAGCGTCGTCTATGGTGCGTTGTGCGATGCGCTGATCCAGGGACGGTTCCAACCCGGCGATCGGCTGAAGATCCGGGATCTGGCAGAGCAATTCGGCACAAGCGTTACGCCGATCCGCGACGCAATCCTTCGGCTTGCCAATGACGAGGCGATTATCTTCCGCTCGCCGCGCGACATCCGCATCCCGGGCTTGAGCGAAAACCGCTACCGCGAGATCCGCGCAATCCGGGTGCGCCTGGAGGGACTGGCCGCAGAGACTGCGGCCCAGGTGGCGACGAGCGCGGATATCGAAGCGTTGGAGCGGATCTTGCGCGAAAACGAACAAGCAATCGAGGCCGGCGACCGACTGAAGGGTACGCAACTCAACCAAGCCTTCCACTTCCTGCTGCCGCAGATCGCCGGGCTGCCGGTGCTGAACAGCATCCTGCGGCGGCTCTGGCTGCGGATGGGACCACATATTTCCGATGCTTACATAGAGGGCGGACGGGCGATGATTGACCACCACTACCCGGTCGTCGAAGCCCTGAAGCGGCACGATCCCGCCGCCGCTTCGATGGCAATCGTCGACGACATCCTGCTCGGCGGCAAGCCGATCCTCGAGCGCATCGAACGGGGCAGCGAGCCGGAGGCGCGCCGGGCTTAACGTCGCTTGGAATAGGAGACTTGCAATTCATGGGCAGCCTATTACGATGCATCAAACATCAAAAGGAAGCGCTCCGATGACCGATGATTGCCGGTACATGTTGCTGACGGGGGCGAGCCGCGGGATCGGGCACGCAACGGTCAAGCTCTTTCAGTCGAAGGGCTGGCGCATTCTCACCGTTTCTCGGCAGTCCTTTTCCGAGGAATGTGCCTGGCCGTCCGCACGCGAGAGCCATATCCAGGCCGACCTTGCCGACCTCACGCAGATTGACCGCCTGGCTGCGACCGTGCGCGAGCGCCTACCGAACGGCCGACTGCATGCACTCGTGAACAATGCGGGCATTTCGCCGAAGGGACCGGGCAAGAGTCGCCTCGGTGTGCTGGATACCGATGCCGATGTCTGGACGCAGGTGCTCAACGTAAATCTTGTGTCGACCGCTTTGATCGCCCGCGCGCTCATGCCGGAACTGGAAGCGGCGAAGGGCTCGATCGTCAATGTTACGTCCATCGCAGGCTCTCGCGTCCACCCTTTTGCAGGCGTTGCCTATGCGGCGTCCAAAGCGGCGCTGGCCTCACTGACCCGCGAAATGGCGCACGAATTCGGCCAACGCGGCGTCAGGGCGAACGCCATCGCGCCGGGCGAGATCGAAACGTCTATCCTGTCGCCCGGAACCGATGAACTGGTGGCGGCGGAAGTGCCGATGCGAAGACTGGGCGAACCGCGCGAAGTCGCGGAGACCATCTACTTCCTTTGCACCGAGCCATCGTCCTACATCAACGGCGCGGAAATCCACATCAACGGAGGGCAGCACGTCTGACAACGGTCAAATCGGGAAAAACCCGTTGGCCTGCAATGACTAGAATGCATCCATCGGTTGAAACGTCCAAGGGAGAATGGGCGCAAAGACCGGTGAGGCCGCAGCCACCGCCGCAAACAGGACGGGGACAACGGTCTGCATGGGATCGTCATCGGAGCCGCAGCGGCTCTTTCACCAACGAAGAAAAGGGGAATGCCATGAAGACAATCTTTCAATCGGGTGTCCTGGCGGCGGCTGCCGTCGTTCTGTCGGCGGGCCTTGCTGTGCCGGTTTTCGCGCGAGATCTAACAGTCGTTTCATGGGGTGGAAACTATCAGGATGCCCAGCGCAACATCTACTTCAAACCGTTCTCCGAAAAGTCCGGCAAGCCAGTGCTCGACGAAGCCTGGGACGGCGGGATCGGCGTCATCCAGTCGAAGGTCAAGGCCGGCGCACCGAACTGGGATGCGGTGCAGGTGGAAGCCGAAGAACTGGCGCTCGGTTGTGCCGACGGTCTTTATGAAAAGATCGACTGGGACAAGATGGGCGGTAAGGACAAATTCCTCGAATCTGCGGTCAATGACTGTGGTGTCGGCGCCATCGTCTGGTCGACGGCCATCGCCTATGACGGCGACAAGCTGAAGGAAGGCCCGACTTCCTGGGCGGACTTCTGGAACGTCGAAAAGTTCCCCGGCAAGCGCTCGCTGCGCAAGGGCCCAAAATACACGCTGGAATTCGCGCTGCTCGCCGATGGTGTCTCCAAGGATGAGATCTATGACGTTCTCGGTACAGAGGAGGGGGTCGCCCGCGCCTTCAAGAAACTCGACGAATTGAAGCCTAACATCGTCTGGTGGGAATCGGGCGCACAGCCGTTGCAGTTTCTCGCATCGGGCGAAGTCGCCATGACTTCGGCATACAACGGCCGCATCACCGGCATCAATCGGTCGGAAGGCAAGAACTTCAAGGTCGTCTTTCCCGGCAGCATTTATGCCGTGGATAGCTGGGTCGTGTTGAAGGATGCTGAGAACAAGGAGGCTGCGCAGGACTTCATCGCTTTTGCGAGCCTGCCGGAAAACCAGGCGAAACTGCCGGAATTCGTGGCATACGGTCTGCCGAACAAGGAGGCTGCGTCCAAAGTACCGGCGGAATTCTCCAAGGACCTGCCAACCGATCCTGCCAACATGACAGATGCCATCTCGCTCAATGTCGATTTCTGGATCGACAATGCCGAGACGCTGACGCAGCGCTTCAACGCCTGGCTCGCCCAGTAAGAACATCCGTGGTGAAGGGCGCTCCACCGGGAGCGCCCGTTCCTGGATGGCTGGGTGCGTTTCTTGAGGACGCATCCTTCGCCTTTAGCGATGGAGTCTTCCGTGGCCGAATACATTCGATTTGACCGCATTACGAAATTCTACGGCCCGCTTTGCGTGGTTGAACATCTCGATCTCGGCATCGGGAAGGGGGAGTTCGTCAGCCTGCTCGGCCCGTCCGGCTCGGGCAAAACGACGCTTCTTATGATGCTCGCTGGCTTCGAGCAGCCGACCGCGGGCGAGATCCTTCTCGACGGAACTGCCATCAATAAGGTGCCCACCTACAAGCGGGACATGGGTGTTGTCTTCCAGAGCTACGCGCTCTTCCCGCACATGTCAGTCGGCGAAAACATCGCTTTTCCGCTCCAGATGCGGGGCATTGGCAAGGCGGGGATCGATGAGCGCGTCAAACGTGCACTCGACATGGTGCAGCTTTCAACCCTTTCCGACCGACGGCCCTCGCAGCTCTCGGGTGGCCAGCAGCAGCGCGTGGCGCTTGCCCGGGCGCTTGTCTTCGAACCGCGTGTCGTGCTGATGGACGAGCCACTCGGCGCGCTTGACAAGCAGTTGCGCGAGCAGATGCAACTCGACATCCGCGATCTGCACCGCCGCCTCGGCCTAACAATCGTTTTCGTTACGCATGACCAGTCCGAAGCGCTTACGATGTCGGATCGCGTCGCCGTCTTCAACAAGGGCAAGATCGAGCAGATCGGGACACCCCGCCAGGTCTACGACGAGCCGGCGACGCGCTTCGTCGCCGAATTCATCGGCGAGACCAATCTCGTCGAAGGTGTCGTGGAAACCGTGCAAGGCGCGGAAGCGACTGTGCGTACTCGTTCGGGGGCACAAATTGTGTCGGCGGTTTCCGGCAGCGTCGCTTCCGGCCAATCCGTCTTTCTCTCCATCCGTCCGGAACGGGTAGATCTCAGCGAGACGCGCAGTGAGGGTCGAAACGTCTTGGAAACGGAAGTTACGGATTCCGTTTATCAGGGCGATCATTTGCGCGTGCAGTTGCAGAACGCCACTCACCCGCTGATCGCCAAACTCGGCAGAAGGTCGCGCGAGTTTCCGCCAGGCACCAAAGTCTTTGCGGCGTTTTCGGCCGGCGATTGTCGGGTCATTGCGCCATGAGTGGAGTCTCCTCCCGCACAGGACGATCGCTGCTTCTTCTGGCGCCGCTGCTCTTTTTCCTCATAGGCTTCTTCGTTTGGCCGCTCTTCAGCATGATGGCGCAGTCCGTGTCGGATCCGGCCGTGTTGCGCCTGCTGCCACGCAGCGCGGAAGTTCTGGCCGATTGGGACCGTAAGTCTCCACCCACCACACCCATGCAGATGGCGCTGATGGAGGACCTGAAGTCCGTCGACGACGATCAGGCGCTTGGTGACATGGTGCGGCGTCTCAACAGCGCCCGCTCCGGTTTTCGCACGCTGATGGGCAAGACGACGAGTGCATTGAAAGATACGGCGAACCCACCCGCCGACCTCGTTTCCATCGACAAACGCTGGGAGAAGCCGGAGTTCTGGCTGGCGATCGCAGATGCGCTCTCGCCCTATACCGACCGCAACCTGCTTGCCGCCGTCGATCTTGGTCGCAATGCGGCTGGTGATATCGAGCATCTGCCGCCAGACCAGTCCGTCAACGCCGTGATCCTCATGCGCACCTTCTGGATAGCCGCGCTCGTCACCTTCGCATGCGCCTGTATCGGCTTTCCGTACGCAATCATCGCCGCTTCGCTCGACGGTTGGAAGCGTGATCTGATGCTTGGCGCCGTGTTGTTGCCGCTGTGGACGTCGCTTCTGGTGCGCACCGCGGCCTGGTTCATCCTGTTGCAGGAGCAGGGTCTCATCAATGATCTCCTGCGCGCCATCGGCCTCATAGATGCGCCGCTGACGCTGATCTTCAACCGCACCGGCGTCATCATCGCCATGACCCATGTGTTGTTGCCCTTCATGGTGCTGCCGATCTATTCCGTGCTCATCACCATCCCGAAGAACTTGATGCCGGCCGCCGCCTCGCTCGGCGCGCGCCCGCTGCGCGCTTTCCTGCGAGTGCTGCTGCCGCTAAGCCTCAGGGGTGTGGCGTCCGGCGCTCTGCTAGTTTTCATCTCTGCGATTGGCTATTACATAACGCCGGCGCTGATTGGCGGACCGGGCGACCAGATGATCTCCTCGATCATCGCCTTTTACGCTACGGGATCGGCGAATTGGGGCATGGCCGGTGCGCTCGGGGTCGTACTCCTGGTCGCAACTCTGCTGCTCTACAGCGTCTACTCACGGCTCTCCAGCGACGAAGTTGGGGGGCGGTGACCATGCCGATGAAAATCGCCAAGGCCACCTTCGCCACGCTGACGATCCTCTTCCTCGTCGCGCCACTCATTGCCATCCTGCCGCTCGCCTTCACCTCGAGCGTGATCCTCACCTATCCGATCCCGTCGTGGTCTCTACGCTGGTTTGAGGAACTCTTCTTCGCGGACGCCTGGCGGCGGGCAATCGTCAACAGCCTGATCATCGGCACGGGCACGACCTTGCTCGCAACCGCGCTTGGTACGGCCGCGTCGCTCGGCCTGCGCAACCGCCTTCTTCTCTTTCGCGGTTCGATGCGCACACTTTTCCTGCTGCCCATGGTGGTGCCGGCCGTCGTGCTGGGGGTCGGCATGCAAGTGCTGCTGGCGGGTTTTGGCCTTACCAACAGTTACATGGGCGTGATCATCGCCCACACGGTCGTTGCGGTGCCCTTTGTGGTCGTGAGCGTCACCGGCGCGCTTGCCGGCATCGACCAGCGCGTCGAGCTTGCGGCCCAGAGCCTCGGTGCTTCGCCAACGACGGTGTTCCGCCGGGTCACCCTGCCGCTCGCCATGCCGGGCGTACTCTCTGGCGCGGTGCTCGCCTTTGCAACGTCGTTGGACGAAGTCGTCCTCACGCTCTTCGTCGCAGGCCCGAACCAGCGGACGTTGGCGCGGCAGATGTTTTCCAGCATCCGTGAAAACATCAGCCCTGCGATTGCTGCAGCGGCCTTTCTCTTCATAGCGGGGACGGTTTTGATCGGGCTCGTTGTGGTTGTGTCGCGGTCCTTGATTGCGAAGCGGCGCTAGGCGACGGGAAGCACAGCGCTCCCAGCATCTCACCGCAGACGGTGTCGAACTCTGCAGGATTGCGGTGCGGCGGCTTGCATTTCCCGGACGCAGTGCGAGACCTCCGCAGAGGTGTAGGTCTCAACTCGCAGGAGTTTGCCACGGCAGATCGTTGCGCTTCGCGTGACGCGAATTCCCACTTTCCCCCACAGGCGCTGCGCTATGCTGAACGCTCTGATGCGCTTCATCCCCAGCTCGTTGGCAATGCTGTCACAGCTATCGCGCGTCGCCGGGACGATGTCGCCTACTGCGTCCGCCAAGGTTGGTGGGCTACATGGCACAAGATAAAATGTAGCTTTCTTACATTCTCTTTGACAGATGTAGATTTCCTCACTATACCAACAATCACGCGCGGCGAGTGAGATCTGAGAGCCCGGAAAGGCTTTCACGGGAGGCCGAGCGTTCATTTGGAGGAAATCAAAATGTCACGCCGTTTCGCGCTGGCTTCAGCGCTCGCAGTCCTGTGCTCGCACATCTTTTCCGCCGGCAGCGCCAGTGCTGCGGCCATGACCGTCTACTGCCCGATGTCGGAAGACGACTGCGGTGCGGTGCTGAAAGCCTTCAAGGACGACACCGGGATCGAAGCGCAGTTCGTGCGCATCGGCGCCGGCGAGATCCTCGCCCGCATCAGGGCGGAAAAGAACAATCCGCAGGCGGGTCTCTGGCTTGCAGGAGCAGCCGACAATTTCATCCAGGCGGCCAGCGAAGGCTTGCTCGCTGCGCATAAGGCGGCGGGGGTCGAAAAAGTCGACCAGCGCTTCACCGACAAGGAAGGCCGCTGGACGCCGATCTCGCTGTCACCGATCGTTTTTGCCTACAGCCAACCGGTTCTCGATGAAATCGGGGCCAAGCCGCCGACCAGCTGGAAGTCGTTCGCGGACGCAGCCTTCCAGCAAAGTGTAGCGCTTGCCCACCCGGCATCGTCGGGAACGGCCTATGTCGCTCTTGCTTCGATGGTCCAGCTTCTCGGCGAGGAGCCGGCCTTCTCGTTGATGAAGGACATCGACAAGAACGTCGTGCAATACACCCGCTCGGGCGTGGCGCCATCACGCATGGTCGCCAACAACGAGATTGCGCTGGCCATGGCCTACACCCAGGACATCGAGGCAGCACTCGCCCAGGGCTATCCGGTCGGCTATTCATTTCCTGAAGAGGGTACGGGCTTCGAGGTGAATGCTGCAGCCGCGATCGCCAACGCGCCGGAAGAACAGGCAAAGAGTGCCGCGGCGTTTCTGGACTGGGTTCTGACGGACAAGGGTCAGGCGGCCATCGGTGCAACGTTCCGCGGCCCGATCGTGCCCGGCTACAAGAACCCGGAAGCGAAGATCGACCTCTCCAACGTGAAGATGATCGACTACGACTTTACCTGGGCCGGTGAGAACCGCGCGCGGCTCCTGCAGCGCTACGAAAGCGACGTGCGCCACAAGGCCGACGCCAAGTAAAGCCGGCAAGGAGCCCCGACATGACCCTCGTCTCGCAAGCGACCCCGTCCGGCCGGACGGGGGCATCGCCGGCCTTCCTGCGCAAGATCACCGTCGACCCGTGGCTGTTCGGCCTCTTCGCCCTCGTCACGCTTTCGGTGCTGGTCTTCGCCGTCCTGCCCATCTTTACCGTCATGAAGCAGGCGGTCGTCACCGACCATGGCTTCGATTTCGCGGCGCTCGCCGATACGCTTTCCCAGTCGTTCGTCTGGGAGGCACTGGTCAACACGCTGCTGCTCGGCGCCACCTCGGCGGTCATCGCCACCGCTGCCGGCTTCCTTCTCGCCTTTTCGGCGACGCGAACGACCATGCCCGGCAAGACCTTCATTCATGGCGTGGCGCTGCTTCCGATTATCTCGCCGCCGTTCGTGATGGCACTGGCGGTCGTTATTCTTTTCGGTCGCTCGGGCCTCGTCACCCGCGAACTGCTCGGCATCCGCAATGCCAATGTCTATGGCTTCCATAGCCTGGTACTGATCCAGTCGCTCGCCTTCACACCGATCGCCTATCTCAACATTCGCGGCATGCTGCAGTCGATCGACAGCGCATTGGAGGACGCCTCCGCATCTCTGGGGGCTTCACGCTGGACGACCTTTTCGCGGGTGACGCTTCCGCTCGTCACGCCGGCGATTCTCAGTTCAACCCTGCTCGTCTTCGTCAAGTCGGTTGAAGACTTCGGCAATCCGATGCTGATCGGCGGCAACTTCAACACGCTTGCCGTCGAGGCCTATTCGCAGATGGTGGGCTACTTCAATCTGCAGGCGGGTGCGCTGCTTGCGAGCCTCATGCTGGTCCCGTCCATGACGGCCTTCCTCATCCATCGTTACTGGGTGAGCAAGCGCAGCTATGTGACCGTCACCGGCAAGCCGACAGCCCAGACGATCCGTATCTCCGGCGCCGTTGTGATCCCGCTGACGATCCTGTGTTACGCGGTCGCTTTCACCATTCTCACCTTCTATCTGACGGTGATCTACGTCTCGTTCACGAAACTGCCCGGCGTCGACAACACGCTGACGCTCGCCCACTACAAGACCGTCTTCACGGCGGGCTTCGAGACGCTCAGCAACTCGCTGCTGCTTGCGGGTGTTGCGACGCCGGTGACCGCGATTGCCGGCATGCTGATCGCCTATCTGCTCGTCCGCAAGGCTTTCCCGGGCAGCTTCCTGCTGCGTTGGGGGACGCTGTTGTCGTTCGCAGCACCGGGGACCATTCTCGGCATCGGCTATGTCAGCACCTTCAACGCGCCGCCCATGCTTCTGACCGGAACCGCCTTCATCGTCGTTGCGGCGATGGTGGTGAAGAACCTGCAGGTCGGGATCGAGGCCGGCTCTAACCAGCTTCGCCAGATCGACAAGTCGATCGAGGAGGCGTCCACCGTCCTCGGGGCGTCCAACACACGGACCTTCTTCGAGATCACGCTTCCGCTTCTGAAACCGGCGCTTTTCACGTCTCTGTCCTACGCCTTCACCCGCTCGTTGACGACGCTGTCGGCGGTGATCTTCCTCGTCTCGGCCAACTGGACGCTGATCACCGTCACCATTCTGTCGCAGGTTGAGACGCTGAAGCTCGGTGTCGCCGCCGCCTATTGCAGCATCCTTGTCTTCGTCGTGCTCGCCATTCTTGCGGTCATGCAGTTCCTTCTCACTTCGACCTCGAAGAGGTAAGCCCATGTCGAAAGTCATCTTCTCCAACATCACCAAGCGCTTCCCGGGTATCACCGGTGCGACGGCCGTCGACCGGCTGAACCTCACGATCGAGGAAGGCACGCTCGTCACGCTGCTCGGCCCCTCCGGCTGCGGTAAGACCACGACGCTCAGAATGCTTGCCGGCTTCGAGACGCCGAGCGACGGGACAATCACGGTCGGCGGGCGTGACGTCACCAACGTTCCCGTCAATGCGCGCAATGTCGGCATGGTGTTCCAGAGCTATGCACTCTTCCCGCACATGAGCGTGCGCGAAAACGTCGAGTACGGGGTGCGCCTGCTCAACCTGCAGCGCGCCGAAATGAAGGACCGTGTCGCGTCCATTCTGGATACCATGGCGCTGGCGCAATATGCCGATCGCTCGCCTTCGCGGCTTTCCGGCGGCCAGCAGCAGCGTGTGGCGCTTGCCCGCGCCGTCGTCACGCAGCCGAAGGTGCTGCTGTTCGACGAACCGCTCTCCAACCTCGACGCACAGTTGCGCGAGCGCATGCGCGACGAGCTGCGCGCCATTCAGTTGCGTCTCGGCATTACGAGCCTTTATGTCACCCATGACCAGAGCGAGGCCATGGCGATCTCCGACCGCGTGGTGGTGATGCGCAACGGCGTCATCGAGCAGGGCGACACGCCGCTCAACGTCTACTCCCGCCCCGGAACCGGCTTTGTCGCCGAGTTCATGGGCAAGGCAAATATTCTGCGCGGCAAGGTCGAGACCGCAGACGCTGCGGTCGTTCGCGTGCAGATCACATCCACAATGACCTTTGATCTGTCGAGCGATGGTCGCGTCTTCAGACCCGGCCAGGAGGTGCGCTGCGTGGTGCGGCCGGAGCACATCCGGGTCGAACCCGAGGGCATAATGGCGGCAAAGGTGCGCCGCGTCGTCTTCCAGGGCGCCTATGTCGAATATCTGACCGACCTCGAAGGCCAGGAATGCGTCTTCCTCGATACCGAATACTACCGGACGGGCGTTGCCGAAGTCGGCCAGACGCTGCGCCTTTCCGTCGATAGCAGGCCTGTCTGGATCCTGCCGGAAAATGAAGCCGACGCCATGGGAAAAGCCGCATGACCCTTAACCAAGCCATCCGCCATGATCTGCACCGGGTAATCGTGGACGTCGCTCACGAAGCCGCGCTTGCTGCCGGCGCCGTTGCCCGCAAGGGCTTCCTCGAGGCTAGTCCGGAGACGCTGCAAACCCAGCAGAAGGCCGGGTTTTTCGACATCGTTACTGCCTCAGACAAGGCGGCGGAAGCTGCGGCCTGCGAGATCATCCGGTCGCGGCTACCGGCATCACGGATCCTCGGCGAAGAAGGTGGCCTGCAAGGCGAAGGCGATACGACCTGGATCATCGACCCGATCGACGGCACCAGCAATTTCGCCTCCGGCCTGCCCTTCTTCTGCGTCTCGATCGCGGCCTACCATTTCGGCGAGCCGATCTGCGGCATCGTCTATGATCCGATCCGCGAGGAGCTCTTCCTGGCCACCGGCGGGCAGCTGTCATTGAACGGGACTGAGGTAAAGCCTTTCCTGCGTGGGTGCACCGACCGTGAAGTCGAGCTTTTGAGCAACGCTCCCTATGAGGGTGAGCGCCCGTCGCGTGCAGCACAGGAGGCTCATGCCGATCTTGTCAATTCCTTCCGTGCCGTGCGCCGTCTCGGCTCCTGCGCGCTGCACCTCGCCTATGTCGCTTGCGGCCGGGTGGCGGTCGCCTACGAATCGAAGTTCAGCGCCTGGGACATTGCAGCCGGCATCCAGCTCGTCGCGGCGGCCGGAGGCCTCGTCATAGCTCAGGACGACGAAGGCCGGTCGCTTACTGCGCACGAAGAGGCGCTCGGATCGGTGAAGAGGCTCGTTGTGGCGCAGGCCGGTTTTGACTATCAATCGTCCTGCCTGTCGAAGCTCATGGCTGATGGGACATTGTGATCCTCATGTTCAACAATCCCTCCACGCCGGAACGAAGGGTTCCATGCTCGATCTGATCAGGCAGTCTCTCTCCCAGTTCACCCCCGCCGAGCGCAGGATCGCCGAGGCGATCCTCGACACTCCGAGCACGGCGATCACCTGGTCGATCACCGACGCGGCGCGCATCGCCAGTGTCAGCGAGCCCTCGATCATCCGATTCTGCCGGCGACTCGATTGCGACGGCTTTCCCGATTTCCGTCTGAAGCTTGCCCAGCAGCTCGCCGTGCGCCAGGCGCCGCCAAGTCCGGTGGAGGGCGACGGCGACCCACTTACAGGCCTCGTCGACGATGTTTTCAACCGGGCCGCAGAATCCTTGCGCGAAGCCCGGCACGACCTCGACCTCGAGACGCTGCGCCGCGTCGTCGATCTGCTTGCCGGGGCCCGCCGCATCGACGTCTACGGTTATGGCGGTTCCGGCTTCCTCGCCGGCGAAACGCAGCACCGCCTCGCCTCGCTCGGTATCGCAAGCGTTGCCTATTCCGATCCAACCTTGCAGATGGTTTCGGCACCACGCCTGACGGGAGAAGACGTGCTCTTCGTGCTCTCCTTCTCGGGCCGCACGAGCTATCTTATTTCGAACATCGAGATTGCCAAGAAGGCCGGCGCACGTATAATTTCCATCTCTCCCGGCGGCTCCGTCGTCGCCTCCCTCGCCGATGAAAACATCAATCTCAACGCCTACCGCGCCTCGACCCATCCCCTCATCGTGCCGACCGGCCGCGCCCCGATGTATGTGATGCTCGACGTGCTTTTTGCCCTGCTCGCGCGCAAGTGCGAGGCAGACACGCTATGAACCGGATGCAAGGACAATCGACATGGAAACGACCTTTTCGCCAGTGCTGACCGTTTGCGGGATCGACGAACTACCGGGCCAGAGCGACAGGAAGGTGACCCACGTCCTGTCGATCGTCGATCCGGAGCTGCCGGAACTTGAGGCGTTTGGAGGTTACGGCGCCCATCACCGCACGACCTTGCGCTTCCACGACATCATTGCAGCCGTACCTAACCGGGTGATGCCGCGCCCCGACCATGTCGAGGCGATCCTTCGCTTCGGCAACGACTTCCTGGAGCGCGCAGATAAGCAGGCGTCGAGCCACGTTCTGGTGCATTGCCATATGGGCGTGTCGCGATCGACCGCCGCGATGCTGACCCTGATGGCGCAGGCAAACCCGGACGAGCCGGGCGAGAGCCTGTTTGCCCGTCTTGTCGCCATCCGTCCGCAGGCCTGGCCGAACTCGCAGATGATCGGCTTTGCCGATGAACAGCTCGGCCGCGGAAGCGACCTCACCACGGCGCTGCGCCGCCATTACGGACGACAGATCAAAAGCCGCCCCGAGTTCACCGAATGGATGACCTCCCTCGGTCGCGAGGCGGAGTTGAAGATGGCCATGCTCGGCTGACGTCGACCGCTGGCTCGTAGACCTTTTGAAGGATCTTTCGCGGCCGTTCGATGATCATGCGATCCCCGAGCTTGAAGGCGGCCCCGCCCTCTGCGGCCGCGACCTCAGTTGCGTCGCGCACCGAGCGGGGCCTAGGCGTCTCGCTGACGCCGCCACATACCCAGGCATCGACTAGTCGCATGTTCTCGATCAGATCAGGCGAGCAATCGACGCTGACGAGAGGGCGCGTTTAGAAAGGGAAGGGGCTCTTTTCGGGAGCCACCATTGGGTGGGGGAGCACGGCTCCCACATCATCAGCGCCGCCCACACTTTCGCCCGCGT
Source organism: Ensifer sp. ENS07 (assembly GCF_014852185.1). NCBI lineage: Bacteria > Pseudomonadati > Pseudomonadota > Alphaproteobacteria > Hyphomicrobiales > Rhizobiaceae > Ensifer > Ensifer sp. ENS07. Next base: position 340,126 of record NZ_JACVBE010000007.1, read on the forward strand.
GTATAACGTCATGGTGAAGCGGGCGGCTTGCGGTTGGGATGCTCGCATCGTTTGATGCAGTTTATCGTCTCTGACGCGGTGACCGCTTCTTTTGCGCGACTCCTTAGCGAAATCGACCTTCTTCGGAACGTCGGTCGCCGTGCCATCAGCCCTTCGAGGCGAGATCGAGCAACTTCGCTCGCAGAACATGATCACCTTCTCCTAGCATGGGTCTCGAACATCTCTGAGAAATGGGCTGGCTACAGGCCGAGGTTCTGGCATATCGGCAACATTCACATCGGCCGCCTGCTGGAGAGGCAGGCAAATGGGAGGCGGCTCACCACCAGGATCAGTACCCCGTATTTGAGCGGAGCTGCTTGCCGGGGGCGTGGGCCCGGTTGCTGAATAATCGCCGGCGCTTGCCGAACCTCTTGGGACGATCGATTTCCGCCCGTTTCAGCGGGTGGAAAGTGGCTGCTGCTGCCTGTGGATAGAAATACCGTTTAATTTCAATTGGTTGTGAGATTTATGTCGGGCCCATGAAAATCCCTGTTGACGTCTGTGAGGATGGGGGTCTATAAGCCCGATCACTGACGAGGGCGGCGGCGCTGCTGGCGACGACGACCTTCGCTCTAGAGTTTCCTGGTTGGCTTGGTGCTGATTGAGGG
>NZ_JACVBE010000080.1:0-297 GCF_014852185.1 Ensifer sp. ENS07
GCACGTCGAGCCTGACCAACGTCTCTGCGATCTGGCCCGCCTTGCCCTTGGCCTTTTCCTGCTCGAGCGCGTTGACCAATTCGATGGTCGAGAAGAAGCGGACCTTTCGGCGATGATGCTCGATCGCTTGAATGCCGAGTGCTGTCGCGACATGTGTTTTGCCTGTGCCCGGCCCGCCGACGAGCACGATATTCTGCGCTCCGTCCATGAACTCGCATCGGTGCAACTGGCGCACGGTCGCTTCGTTGATCTCGCTGGCGGCGAAGTCGAAGCCGGAGAGGTCCTTGTAGGCCGGGA
>NZ_JACVBE010000081.1:0-288 GCF_014852185.1 Ensifer sp. ENS07
CGGGGCGCTCGACTTGCATGTGTTAAGCCTGCCGCCAGCGTTCGTTCTGAGCCAGGATCAAACTCTCAAGTTGAGAATTCAATCATTGGCATTACGTCACGTTCTGAATCGACGAGAACTCACACCTCGTCTTCAATCAACAGCAATCCAAAGATCGCCATCGAGAAAACAGGTGTAGTCTCTTGTTAAAACGTGACCGCCAAAGTCTCTTTCATAAGGAACTTAAAGTTCCCCACGAGCTCCGCCGCCCACGTTTCTCTTTCTCTATATTCAATTGTCAAAAAACCG
>NZ_JACVBE010000082.1:0-285 GCF_014852185.1 Ensifer sp. ENS07
CGGTGCAACTGGCGCACGGTCGCTTCGTTGATCTCGCTGGCGGCGAAGTCGAAGCCGGAGAGGTCCTTGTAGGCCGGGAAGCGGGCAGCCTTCATGTGATAGGCGATGGATCGAACCTCGCGCTCGGCCATTTCGGCTTTCAGCAACTGGGACAGGACCGGCACGGCCGCGTCGAAGGCCGGAGCCCCTTGCTCGATCAGGTCCGTGACGGCCTGGGCCATGCCATACATCTTCAGGCTGCGCAGCATGATGACGACGGCCGCGCTGGCAGGATCATGACGCATG
>NZ_JACVBE010000083.1:0-271 GCF_014852185.1 Ensifer sp. ENS07
CCGCTGGCCTTCTACAGCGACAAGCACGGCGTTTTCCGCTCGCTCCATGCGTCGAAGAAAGACCGGACAAGCGGCCTGACGCAGTTCGGACGGGCGCTCTATGAACTCAATATCGACATCATCTGTGCCAACACCCCGCAGGCCAAGGGTCGAGTGGAGCGTGCCAACCAGACATTGCAGGATCGGCTGGTCAAGGAGATGCGACTTCGCGGTATCGATACGATCGAAGCTGCCAATGTCTATGCGCCTGAGTTCATTGCAGATTTCAACA
>NZ_JACVBE010000084.1:0-270 GCF_014852185.1 Ensifer sp. ENS07
CCGGCTCTACCTCTGGAACAAGCAGCGCCGGGACAAAGTCGCCCACAGGCGACGCAACATCCAGTTGCCACGCTCGTGCGAGCCGGCGCCATTCATATAACTGCGAACGCGATATTCCATGTCGCCGGGCCGTCGTCGCACACAAGCCAGGTTCCGAATAGCTCTCCGCGACAATCTGCAGCTTCATCTCTTTGCTGAAGCGTCGCCGCCGGCCGCCATCGATAATCTCAAGTCGTTCCATTCCGCACTGTCCGTATTGACGTCAATAAG
>NZ_JACVBE010000085.1:0-264 GCF_014852185.1 Ensifer sp. ENS07
CGTTGACGTGCACCACTGAGTTCTCGCCGGCCGCACCGTCGCCGCGCTCTGTCACCACGGCGCTCTGCGTGCCGGAGGTGATGACCGGTGCATCGTTCGTCCCGGTGATCGCGATCGTAACGGTCTGCGCCACGATACCGCCATGGCCGTCATTGACGAACACGGTGTACTTCTGCGTCAGCGTCTGGCCGGCCTGCAGCGAGTCCAGCACGCCGTCGGCGACCTTGAAGTTCCAGCCGATCCTGTCAGCTGCCTGATCGACCG
>NZ_JACVBE010000086.1:0-260 GCF_014852185.1 Ensifer sp. ENS07
CTGCCGCCAGCGTTCGTTCTGAGCCAGGATCAAACTCTCACGTTGAGAATTCAATCCTTGGCATTACGTCACGTTCTGAATCGCCGAGAACTCACACTTTGTCTTCAATCAACAACAATCCAAAGATCGCCACCGAGAAAACAGGTGTAGTCTCTTGTTAAAACGTGACCGCCAAAGTCTCTTTCATAAGGAACTTAAAGTTCCCCACGAGCTCCGCCGCCCACGTTTCTCTTTCTCTATATTCAATTGTCAAAAAACCG
>NZ_JACVBE010000087.1:0-258 GCF_014852185.1 Ensifer sp. ENS07
GCGAGAAGATCCTGTTTCCCCGGCGTGTCCGTCGCGGCATCGGCAAGGGCGACGTGCTGTGGAGCGCGATCGACCATTCTCGCGTGATCCAGATTTTGCACAATCCACGATACGCTGGTGCTTTCGCATACGGACGCACCCGCACGGTCTATAATGCCAAGCTTAAGTCCGTACAGCAGAAGATGCCGAGGTCCGACTGGCAGGTGCTCATCCCTCAGGCCCATGAAGGCTACATCTCGTGGGACGAGTTCGAGCGCA
>NZ_JACVBE010000088.1:0-256 GCF_014852185.1 Ensifer sp. ENS07
ACGGCATCCAGATCCTCTTTGCCGTGCCGGGCCTGGTGCTCGCCACCGTCTTCGTCACCTTCCCCTTCGTCGCCCGCGAGCTGATCCCGTTGATGCAGGAACAGGGCAGTAGCGACGAGGAGGCAGCCTTGTCTCTCGGGGCATCGGGCTGGCAGACCTTCTGGCATGTGACGCTGCCCAACATCAAATGGGGGCTGCTTTACGGCGTGCTTTTGTGCAACGCCCGCGCCATGGGCGAGTTCGGCGCCGTCTCGGT
>NZ_JACVBE010000089.1:0-255 GCF_014852185.1 Ensifer sp. ENS07
CAGGGTTAGCCGGCCCCTAAGACGAGGCGGACACGCGTAGTCGATGGGAACCACGTTAATATTCGTGGGCCTGGTGGTAGTGACGGATCGCTTAACTTGTTCACACTTATTGGATTGTGTGGGCGGGAACGCGGTTCCAGGAAATAGCTCCACCGTATAGACCGTACCCGAAACCGACACAGGTGGTCAGGTAGAGTATACCAAGGCGCTTGAGAGAACTATGCTGAAGGAACTCGGCAAATTGCACGCGTAACT
>NZ_JACVBE010000008.1:0-338000 GCF_014852185.1 Ensifer sp. ENS07
GACGGCCCTGTCCAGCGGAACGAAGACCATTGAGCCGATCGGCAAAAAGGCCGGTCAGAACAAAACCGAACCCAAGGAAAGCCGCCAACTCAAGGCGTTCTGCCCCTTGCGTTCTTTCATTGGAGAAAGCCATGATCCGTATCGATGACAGGCTCTATGACGAGGCCTATTTCAGCGCCAGATCGGCCGAACTCGCAGCCGAGATCGGCCTTGGCGCACAGGACACCGGCCGCTACGCCGTCTGCTTCTCGGAGACGGTCGATTGGCTGGCTCTGTTCTTTGCCATCCGCAAGGCGGGCGCGAGCGTGCTGCCGATCCATCCGGGCACACCCTATCCGGCCGCGCGCAAGCTCGCGATCGGCGCCGGCTGCGACCGGCTGTTCTACAACAGCCTGACGGCCGAAGTTCTCGAACCATCCGACCTGCTTTCGGCTGAGGGCACGCTGTTGCAGATGAGCTCCGGAACGACGGGCGCGCCGAAATGCGTGGCGCGCAACTGGACGGAAATCGATGCCGAGATCGAAAGCTATGTCGCCACCTTCCGCGAACCGGAGGACATGACGCCGGTCGTCGCCTGCCCGACCACCCATTCCTACGGGCTGATCTGCGGCATCCTGGTGGCGCTGAAGCGTGGGCAGACGCCGGTCATCGTCAACACCGCGAACCCGAAATATCTCCTGAAGGTGCTGCGCGAGATCGAACGGCCGCTGCTCTATTCCTCGCCGGCGATCCTGCACACGCTGGCGCGGCTGACGCCCGCGGGCGAACAGATCCACGCGACGATGACGTCGGGCACGCTGCTTCCCGATCCGTGGTTTGCCGACATTCGCACCAAGAGCCGGTTCATGTTCCAGCAATATGGCTGCTCGGAATCCGGCTGCATCGCCATCAATCCGGATGTGACTTCCGCCGGTGACATGGGCTTCGTCCTGCCGCATCTGATCGCCGCCACCGGCAACAGCGCCGAGGACGCGGGTGAGATCGTCGTTAGCAACGGCGACGGCGCGCCGATCCACACGCGTGACCTCGGCTACCGGCGCGCCGACGGCATGCTGGTCTTCGTTTCCCGCCTGGACGACATGATCAACGTCTCCGGCCTCAACGTCTATCCGAAGGACGTGGAGGATGCCGTCATGGCGATGCCGGCGGTCACCGACGCCGTGGCCTTCCGCAAGGCCGATCGTTTTGCCGGCGAGCGCGTGGCGCTGCTCTTTAGCGCCGAGGCGCCGGTGGCGCCGCAGGCCGTGCGCGAATGGTGCAGCCGACACCTCGCATCTCACCAGTTGCCGATGGAAATCCTGCAGATCGATGCAGTTCCGCGCCAGGCGAACGGCAAAATCAGCCGCCGCGATGTCGCGGCCCGTCATCTGGCAGGCGAATTCAACAAACCGATTGCGGGAGCCGCATCATGACCGAAAGCGAAGTTCTGGCGGCGATCGAGGCCGTCCTGACCGACAAAATGGCGCATGGACATATGGACGGCTTCGGCCTCGATGCCCGTCTCAACGAAGATCTCTATCTCGACTCCGTGCTGATCCTCGAAATCTTCCTCAATCTCGAGCTCGAATACGGGTTGTCGGTGCCGGAAGAGGCGATCGCAAAACAGGAGATCGAAACGGTCGCCGATCTCGTCGCGCTCTATGTGCCGAAGCCGACCGCCGCCATCGTGCCCGCCTTTCCGCTCACCGGCGGGACGACCGACGAGGGGGTGCACGGCGAGGCCTATTACGACATCAAGGTCCATTGCTTCGTCAGTTGCGTCTCGGACGGCCTGAAGCGAAACGGGCTCGATCAGCGGCCGTTCTATTTCGGTGTCTGGGACGCGAAGTTCGCGGTCAGCGAGCGTTTCGAGCTTCTCTATCATGCGCCCGATATCACCCAGGAATTCTTCCGTGGCTGGTTCGAGCGGCTTTACGGCGTTTCCGTCGTCGAGTGGTACGATCCGCAGCGCACCAAGCTCGACAACCTCGCAGTGCTGCTCGGGCTGATGAAACAGCGCGGCGAAACCGGCTCGGTCATGGTCATGCTCGACATGTTCCACCTGCCGGAGCGGGAGAACAAGTTCAACCAGAACCCCTTCCCGCACTATCTGATGCTGCAGGAAACGGCCGATCCCGACACATGGTTCGTGCACGATCCCGACTATCGCTGGGAGGGCGAGATTGCCCGCGAGAAGGTCGTTCACGCCATCATGCAGCCGACTGTCGGCGGCGGTTATGTCTTCGACAATGCCGAGGCGCGCGCGCCGTTTGCCGAAGATCTGAGGGCCTATTTCGAGGCCTGCTTCGTCCGGGACCGCAATCCGCTGGTCGATGCCGTCAGAGCGATAGTCGCCGCGCATCTCGACGGGACGAACGGTGTCGCACTCACTGATCTCGGCGCCGCGGTGCGGGAACTGCCTGTTATCACCATCCGAAAATACGCCTATGAGCACGGCTTTGCCTTCTACTGGCGGGCGCTGAAGTTGCCGGCCGCCGAGTTCGAGGGCTGGTGCGGGGAGATCGAGGCGCTGGTTCAGTCGCTGAAGACGCTGCACTACGCCTGCATGAAGCTCGCCCAGACAGGCGATCGCTCGCTGTTGGGCGCCGTCATCGAGCGTCTCGACGAAGCCGACCGGCTGGAGACGAAGCTGAAGGTCAAGCTCGCAGAGGTCTTCGATCTCTGGTGCGATCTTGCCATCCCCCAGGAAATCCGTCCCTTGAAGAGAATTGCGCGATGAGAGTTTCGCTCTGCACCATCACTTTCCGCCACCATCTGATCTCGCTCGACGAGATCGCCGCCTGGGCCGAGGCCAACGACTTCCAGGGTATCGAACTCTGGGGCGCGCATGCGCGCAACCTCTCGCCGCGCGCGGATCGCAACGCCGAATGGCTCGACGGCTACGGCCTCTCGGTGCCGATGATCAGCGATTACCTGCCGCTCGACGGCGACGTGGAAGCGCTGCGGCACAAGGCGGTCGAGCTTTGCCGACTGGCGCGCCGGTGGCGCACCCGCAAGATCCGCACCTTCGCGGGAAGCCGTGGCAGCCTTGACGTCAGCGCTGACGAGCGGCGGGAGATTGTCGAGCGCCTGAAGGAGATCTGCACCATTACCGCAAGCTACGGCATCCAGCTGCTTGTCGAAACGCATCCGAAGACGCTCGCCGACACGGCGGCCTCGACGATGCGGCTCATCGAAGAGGTGGACCATCCCTCCTTCGCCATCAATTTCGACACGCTGCATGTTTGGGAAGGCGGCGACGACCCGGTCGCCGTGCACCGTGCGATGAAACCGCACATTCGCCACTACCACCTGAAGAACATCGTCGGCCGGGCAGAACTTTCCGTCTTCGAGCCGGCCAATGTCTATGCCGCGGCCGGCAGCCGGCGCGGGATGACGCCGCTCTTCGAAGGGGTTGTCGACTACGAACGGTTCCTGACGGAGATCGCCGATGAGCCGTCGGTCGACGCGTCGCTTGAATGGTTCGGCAACGATTGTTTCGAGACCCTGCGTCGCGATCGCAGGCAGGTCCGCGAGGCGGTTGACGGGACCGAGCCGAACCGCCGGGCCGCCGGCCAATAGGCGTTACGCATCATGATGGCCCGGAGGTCTGCGCGCCGGCTCGTGTCGGCGCGGGGCCTATTGTGTCTGAAGCCTGTAGATCTCGGTCTCTTCGCTTCGGCCGGCCAGACAATGTTTGCCGAGCTGGGCGAGATCGGAGCGATCGTCATCAGCCACCAGACCGAAGGTTTCGCCGCTCAGGAGGATCATTACCTCTTCACTTGGCGCGATCGATTTGCCGAGCTGCTCCAGCCGGTTGCAGGCGTTCACCGTGTCGCCGACGATCGTATAGGCCGACCGACCGGTCATGCCGATATTGCCGGCAACGACCGACCCGGAATGGATACCGATGCGCACCCTGAGGGGCGGCAGGCCCTTTAGGCGTCGCTCGGCGTTGTCGCTGGCGATCGATTTGGCGATCGCCCGCGCTGCCCGGATTGCCCGATCTGCATGGTCCATTTGCGCGTCGGGTGCGCCCCAGAAGGCCATGACGCAATCACCGATGAACTTGTCGATGGTGCCGCCTTCGCTTTCGATGCAGTGGCCGAGCAGATCGAAGTGGCTGTTGAGCAGTGCCGCCACGTCGCCGGCGCTGGTCTTTTCTGCCGTCGCGGTGAAATCGACCACATCGGTGAACATGATGGTGACGGTGCGCTGGGTGGATGCCAGGTCCTCACGACCGATCAGGTGGCGCACGAGCTTCTTCGGCACATAGGTCTCAAGCCAGCGCAGCCCAGTCAGCATCGTGTTGTAGGCCTTAGCCTGCTCGTCGAGTTCGGTGAAGAGGCTGCCGGGAAGCGGCCGCAGAGCGGCAAAATCGAGCATGCCGACGGCACGGACCTCACGCGCCATGCTGGTGACCGGGCGAACGATCAGGCGACCGACAACCCACGCGATGACGATCGCGACGAACAGCACCGCGAGGCCGGCAATGCCGGCCCGCAGCAGGTCCCACACCGGCTTCTCGACCGCTTCGATCGGAACCTCGACACCGATAATGAGCGGAGAGGGAGCGTAGCCGCGGATCTCGCGCGTCAGGACGACCCGTCCGTCGTCCCCGAGCTTGACCGCGCGTATCTCCATGTCCGAATCGTCGAAGGTCTCGGCCGGTTCTTTCCACAGTGCGGCGAGAAAAGGGTCGCCCAGTTCGTCGAGCTTCGGCAACCGATGCTCCGCCGAAAGGAGCGGATGTCCCGCGGCCATCAGCGGATGGGCGAGAACCTGGTCGCGGCCGTAGAGGACGAAGGGCGTCGCCCCCGGGTTCGAGACGGCAATCTGGCGCAGGAAGTCGGACATGGTGTCGACCGTTATCGTGGCACGGAAAACGCCGGCAAATTCACCGTTGTGGTTTGCCGGTTGCTGCAAATTCGTGACTGACGTGCGTATCGCCGGATCGGGTACGAAATAGACGGGCCCCCAGTGAGGCGTGCCGCTGCGCCGCGCTTCCTCGATCTCCGCGCGCTCGTTGTCGCTCGTGACCTGGTCGGTATAGGAAAAGACACCCTTTGGACCCTGCGTAACGCCGATGATATCGCCGTTGGGCTTCACGAAAGAGAGTACTCGAACTTGCGGCGTTGCCGCCAGAGCGCCCGTCATCACGCGTTCGAACTTCGGCGAATCCTTCGGGTCGAGGCGGCCGGCACCGACCTCTCGCGCCAGAAAGGCGAGCTGATCCTCCACAGGCGAGAAGCGGCTGCCGATTTGCGTCTGCACCGCCTCCAGGCCGAGATGCGCCGATTGCACGAGCAGGTCGCGGGTCGTGCCCGCTGACATGAACCAGACGACCGAGAGGATAACGGCTGCGGTCAGGGCGACCAGGGCTGCCATCACGATCGCCAGGGTGCGCGACAGGGAGATGGTTCGGTTGGGTGTTTCGGCGTTAGTCGCCTTGGTCGTCTGCACCAGCATGCCTCATGTTGCAGCAGGTGCTCGCCATTCGCGCGGCCCCGCAAGGAATGCACCCTCTTCTAGCTGTTTTGGGCTTTTTTCCAAGCGTGCGCCGGCCTTTCCCGTTCTGCGTCAATCTGTCCCTTGCAGCCGCCGGCTGATCGGCTCGAACTCCGGGGTCGCCTTGCGCGGCGTCGTGTCGCGCTCGTTGGCCTCCATCTGCTGCCAGTATTTCCAGCCGACCTTTTTCGCGCCGAGCTCGTAGTCCATGCCGTCCCAGGCATCCTCGCGGAAACTGTAGAAGGCCCAGTGCAGATCGTCCCTGTCGAGCGCGGTCAACACGTCCTCGAGATAGGTCTTGCAGCCGGACCACAGGCGCATGCAGCCGAACTCGCCGGCAACCAGCCGATTGAGCGGCACGCCCTTGTCTTTTGCCCATCGCACCGGCTCTGCAAGATAGGCTTCGACCCGGGCCCTGTCCCACGTCTCCTCGCCGTCGCCGAAGGGCACCTTGCCGGGGTAGGCGTAGGGCTTGTCGCGCTTCATGTTCGGTGCGCTGGTCGCGGCATAGGGCTCATACATGTGGAAGCTGTAGAGCACCTTCTGGTCGGTGAGCGCTGCCGGCCAATAGGAAAAGGCGTCGGCAGCCGCATACCAGCCGGCATCCGCCATGATGGGCGTTGCCGGGTCGACCGCCCGGATGGCGGCGATCACCGTCTTGTAGAAGGCCCTGAGGTCCGAGGCGCTGCCCGCCTGGTCGCCGTACCAGGCTTGCATCGTCTTTCGGTCGGCATGTTCGGCAAGGCCGTTCCTCTTTTCAGGCGCCGGCTCGTTGACGATGTTGTAGGCGGCGACCGCGGGATGATCCTTCAGCGCGCGGGCCAGATCCTGCCAGAAGGCTGCTGCCTGGCCCCACCAGATCTTGTCCTGCCAGAGACGGCCGTCGAACCGGTTGCCGTTGTTCTGCGCCCAGCGCATGCCGGGCAGCGACAGCGGCGCGATGACGACCTTGAGGCCCGCCTTGTCGGCCCGGTCGAGGGTCTCCTTCAGCGTCTTGAGGTCTGCCGCCGGTATGCCTTCGTATTTGTCGGCGTCGCCGATCAGATAGTCGCGCTTGGCCGGCTCCCACTTGTCGTAGGACAGGCGCACCCAGGTGGCGCCGTAGCCGGCCAAGGCCCTGAAATAGGCGTCGTCCGGAGGCAGCCGGTTGAAGCTGTTGCCGCCATGCTGCGGCTTATCCCAGAAGGTGATGAGATCGGCGGCACTGGCGGAGCCCGCAAGGCTGCAAGCGAGGAGGGCGGAGGCAATCAGGCGCATTCGGTCGGTCCTTCTGGAGTTCTTGGCCTTCGCGGCTCTTGGTTTGGCGCGGCCAACCTACCGGCGGATCGTTTCGCTGAAGTTCCCTGGGGAACAGCGTCAGGGTTCAAAGCGAGTTTGCGAAACCCATTGGCGGTGACTGATGCCTAGCGGTTTCGTTCTTCGCGAGAAAAAGGCCTCGCAGCGGATCAGTGATCCGCTGCGAGGCCCGCTTGCCTGGATATCTTCGCGATCAGTCGGAAAGCGCTGTCGCCGCCTTCTCAATCAGTTCGGCGACGGCGGCCGGCTGGGACAGAAAGACCGCATGACTTGCCTTGACCTCGACCGTATCGCTGCCGGCACGCTTGGCCATCGTCCGCATCAAGTCCGGATGAATGGCCCGGTCTTCGGTCGCAATCAGCGCCCAGCTCTTCTTGCCCTTCCAGGCCGGTACCGTGATCTTCGTCTCGAAGGCAGATTTTGCCGGGAAGACCTGGGAATGAGCCATGAAACGGGCTTCTACCTCGGGAACGTCGGCGGCGAAGTCCGCGGCGAAGACTTCCGGATCGAGATAGAGATATCCGTCGTCCGTTGCCGCGATGCCCTTGGTTGCAGCCGGCTTCCTGGCTGCCAGGTCAAGCAGAGTTTCGCCAGCATCCGGCTGAAAGGCTGCGACATAGACGAGGCCGGCGACGTTTTCGGAAGTCCCGGCTTCGGTGACGATCATGCCGCCATAGCTGTGGCCAACGAGGACCGATGGGCCGTCCTGCAGGTCGAGGATGCGTTTGGTTGCCGCGACATCGTCGCCAAGCGAGGTCATCGGCGGTTGGACGACCGTGACGGTGAAGCCTTTGGTGGTCAAAAGGTCGAAGACCTTGCGCCAGCTCGAGCCGTCGGCGAGTGCGCCGTGCACGATGACGACATTCTTGACGGGTTCGGCCAGGGCATGCCCAAGCGGGGCCGCCGCCAAAGCCAGGAGTGTGGCAGCCAGGATTCTCATCTTTCGCATTCTTAGGTTTCCTTTCCTTGAGAGCGGAGTGATTGTTCCCCGACAAGCGGCGCCTTCTTCGGGTGACGCTTCTGGATTTTGAGAGGCGCACGCATGCTCTGGCCGCGGGGTCCGCGGCGCATGATGGTGCGTCTTCGATAGTTCGGACGGCGATTGCTGAACTATGGGAAGAGGAGAGCCGCTTGTCCGGCAGCGGTTCGCCGGCCTGCCGTCAGCGCCATTGCGGATGCCGCGAGCGCGTTGCGGTCGAGCCGGAAGTGGCGGTAGAGATCGCCGATCGTGCCGGTCTGGCCGAAATGTTCCACGCCGTGCGCGATGGTGCGGTGGCCGGCGACGGCACCGAGCCACGAGAGCGCTGCCGGATGGCCATCGAGCACGGTGACGATCGCGCAGTGGCCGGGCAGCGGATCGAGCAGCCGCTCGATATGGCTTTTCGCACGGGGGTTGCCACGGGCCCGTTCGCGCTGGGCGGCCGTCCAACCGGCATTGAGACGGTCAGCCGAGGTGACGGCGAGCACGCCAATGTCGCGGCGGACCTCGCCTATAAGTCCGGCAGCGGCAATCGCCTCGTCGGCCACCGCACCCTGGTAGGCAATGACGACATCGCAGTTTGGCCCTGGCTTGCGCAGCCAATAGGCGCCGTCGATTGCACCCTGGCCAAAATCATCGTCGACGCGCTTCAGCGGCTGTTCGAGCGGCTTGGTGGTGAGCCTCAGATAGACGGAGCCGCCGGTCTCGTCGCGCAGCCAGGTGCGCTCGTCCGGATCGTTGTCGCCATCGCGCTGCATGTAGTCGAAGGCCCATTCCATGATGACGGCGAGTTCGTCTGCAAAGGCTGGTTCGAACGCTGCCAGTCCGTCCTGGCTGATCCCAATCAGCGGCGTGCCGATCGACTGGTGCGCGCCCCCTTCGGGCGCCAGCGTCACGCCCGAGGGCGTGCCGACGATCATGAAGCGGGCGTCCTGGTAGCAGGCATAGTTGAGCGCATCGAGGCCGCGGCAGACGAAGGGGTCATAGACAGTGCCGATCGGGATCAGCCTTTTCCCGAAGAGCGAATGGCTGAGGCCGGCGGCGCCGAGCAATAGGAACAGATTCATCTCGGCGATGCCGAGTTCCACATGCTGGCCCTCCGGAGTGAACTCCCACTTTGCCGTCGATGGAATGCGGTGCTCGATGAAGGCGTCGGCGAGCGGCTGGCGGGCAAAGAGCTTGCGCCGGTTGACCCAGGCGCCAAGACTGGTGGTGCCGGTGACATCGGGCGACGTCGTGAGGATGCGTTCGGCCAGGTCCGACTTGCCCTTGGCGAGATCGTCGAGGATCTTGCCGAAGGCCATCTGCGTCGACACCTCGCGCTGGGTCTCAAACGCGATCGGCGGCACCTCGAGCCGGTGCTCGGCGTGGCGGCGTATGCCTTCGGCAAAGAAAGGGACCGCGGCGAGGAACGCCTGGAGCGCTTGACGATCCGCCACTCCGGCGAAAGGCTCCCATTCCTCGCCGCGCCCGACACCCATATGCGCCTGCCATTCGGCGAACTGGGTCGTCGTCATCAGGCCACCGTGATTGTCCTTGTGGCCGGCAATCGGCGTGCTCCAGCCCTTGATGGTATAGGCAAGGAAGCAGGTCGGCCGATCATGGTCGATCGCTGCGAAGGTTTCGGCCATCGTCTCGACGCAGTTGCCACCGAGGTTCTCCATCAGCGCTGAAAGCTCGGCATCGCTGCGCCGCTCGATGAGCGCCGAGACGTCACCCTGGTCGCCAAGATCGTCGGCAAGCCGCTTGCGCCAGACGGCACCGCCCATGAAAGTCAGCGCCGCATAGTCCTGATTGGAGCAACCGTCGATCCAGTCGCGCAGCTTCTGGCCGCCCGGTTCGGCAAAGGCCGCGCGCTGTAGCACGCCATATTTCACCCGCACCACGTCCCAGCCGAAGGCGTCGAAGATTTTCTCGACGCGCTCGAACAGGCCCTCGCGCACGATCCCGTCGAGCGACTGCCTGTTATAGTCGATGATCCACCAGCAGTTCCTGAGGTCGTTCTTCCAGCCCTCCTGCAGCGTCTCGTAGACGTTGCCTTCGTCAAGCTCGGCATCGCCGACGAGCGCGACCATGCGGCCGATCTTGCCCTCGCCCCATTGTTTGGCACGGACGAAATCCTGGACGATCGAGGCGAGCGCGGTGATGCCGACGCCGAGTCCGACGGAGCCGGTCGAAAAATCGACATCGTCGACATCCTTGGTCCGGCTCGGATAGCTCTGCGCCCCGCCAAAGCCGCGGAAGTTCTCAAGTTTCTCGCGCGTCTGTCGGCCCATCAGATAGTGCATCGCGTGGAAGACCGGCGCCGCATGCGGCTTGACGGCAACACGATCCTCCGGCCTGAGCGCCGAGAAATAGAGCGCGGTCATGATCGAGACGACCGAGGCGCAGCTGGCCTGATGCCCCCCAGTCTTGATGCCGTCGACCTTCGGCCGGATGTGGTTGGCGTGATGGATCATCCAGTGGGAGAGCCAGAGCAGGCGCTTTTCAATGGTCTTCAGATGGGTCGTGTCGGTCATCGCCAGGTTCCGATGGAGAAGGACGTAAGGTGACAGTCTAGGCCAAGGACTCAGCCGTCCTTGTAGTAGTAGCTGTAGCCGTTGAGCGCCGGTGCGCCGCCGAGGTGGGCGTAGAGAACGCGAGACCCCTCCGGGAAGAATCCCTTGCGGGTAAGGTCGATCATCCCCTGCATGGATTTGCCCTCATAGACAGGGTCGGTAATCATCGCTTCGGTGCGAGCCGCGAGCCGGATCGCCTCGTTGGTTTCCTCGGATGGTACGCCATAGGCGGGATAGGCGTAATCGGGATTGATCACGATCTCGTCTTCGCGGATCGCCCTGCCGAGGCGAACCAGTTCGGCCGTCGAGTCGACGATCCTTCGAACCTGGGAGCGGGTCTGCTCGAGCGTGCCCGATGCATCGATGCCGATCACCCGATCGGCGCGGTCCTGTGCGGCAAAGCCGACGATCATGCCGCCCTGGGTGGAGCCGGTGACGACGCAGACGACGATGTAGTCGAAGGTGAAGCCGAGCTCCTTTTCCTGTGCCGCCACCTCTTCGGCAAAGCCGACGTAGCCGAGTGCGCCATACTTGTGCACCGAGGCGCCGGCCGGGATCGGGTAGGGCTTGCCGCCGGCATCCTTAACCGACTGGATCGCATCTTCCCAGCTCTTCCGAATACCGATGTCGAAACCGTCGTCGACGAGTCGACTGTCCGCCCCCATCAGCCGTGTCATCAGGATGTTGCCGACGCGGTCATAGACCGCATCATAGTGCGGCACCCATTTTTCCTGGATGACGACGCATTTCATGCCGATCTTGGCAGCAGTGGCGGCGACCATGCGGGTGTGGTTCGACTGCACGCCGCCGATCGAGACCAGCGTATCGGCGCCCGAAGCGATTGCGTCGGGCACGATATACTCAAGCTTCCGGAGCTTGTTGCCGCCCATGGCGAGGCCGGAATTGCAGTCGTCGCGTTTGGCGTAAATCGCGACCTTTCCGCCGAGCGCCGCCGTCAGTCGCGGCAGATGCTCGATCGGCGTCGGGCCGAAGGTGAGGGGGTAGCGTTCGAACTTCTCAAGCAGTGACATGATCCAGGCCTCCGTGTGGAAATTGTAGGAAAAGGATAGGCGAAGTCTCGTGAAAGGTGCTCTCTAAATTGCTGTTCAAATTTCGCTGGATAGAATAGAGTTCCGATCAAGTTTTGATTTTCTTCAATAAACGGGATGCATAATGAAAGATTCTTCCGATGATGATTTTGACCGGATCGATCTCAAGATCCTGCGTGCCCTGCAATCCGAAGGACGGCTGACCAACGCCGACCTTGCCGAGCGGGTAAACGTCAGTCCGGCGACCTGTCATCGGCGAACACAGAGGTTGTTCGAAGAGGGTCATATCACCGGTGTGAGGGCGGAGGTCGCGCCGGCAGCGGTCGGTCTCGGAGCGTTGGTGATGGTCGGCGTTGTGCTCGATCGTTCGACGCCCGAGAGCTTTGCGGCCTTCGAGGGCGCGGTGCTGGAGATGAAGGAAGTGCTCGACTGCAATCTCGTTGCTGGCGACTTCGACTATCTTTTGAAAATCCGGGTCCGAGACATGGCGGACTTCAACAAACTGCACGGTCAGAAGCTGATTGCGCTACCGGGGGTACGCCAGACGCGCACCTTCTTTGTGATGAAGGAAGTCAAGGAGAACGCCCGGCTGCCGTTCTGACGGTCGTCGAACGATTGGCCTTTCGCATCGAAGGGCACGCGAGACCCGGTACGTCTTCAGCGTGCCGGATGCGGCCCGATAGGTGCAACCCGGTCAGACCTGGACGAAGTGATCGTCTGCGACCTGCTGATAGCGCCGCGTTTCCGGAACGTAGTTGGGCGCGCGCAAGGGGCTCTTCAGCTCGTCGCTCGCGACATTGCGGCGCGCATGGCGACGGGTCGGATCGGCGATTGGGACGGCGGCCATCAGCTTCTTCGTATAGGGATGCTGCGGATTCTCGAAAACCTGCGCACGCGAGCCGATTTCGACGATCTCGCCGAGATGCATCACGGCGACCCGGTGGCTGACGCGCTCGACGACGGCCATGTCGTGCGAGATGAAAAGATAGGCAAGGCCGAGGCTCGCCTGCAGGTCGAGCAAGAGGTTGATGACCTGTGCCTTGATCGAGACGTCGAGTGCCGAAACAGACTCGTCGGCGACGATCAGCTTCGGGTCGAGCGCCAAGGCGCGTGCGATGCAGACGCGCTGGCGCTGGCCGCCGGAGAACTCGTGCGGGTAGCGGGCGGCCATGTCGGCCTGCAGTCCGACGCGTTCGAGCAGGTCGGCGACCTTCTCACGCGCCTGCCGTGCCGTGCCGAGCTTGTGTTCGAGATAGGGTTCGGCGATCGCGGCGCCCACCGTCATGCGCGGATTGAGGCTCGCGAAAGGATCCTGAAAGATCATCTGCATGGTGCGGCGCATTTCGCGCAGCTGCCTGCGATCCATTTTGAGGACGTCCTGGCCGTCGAGCGCCACGGAGCCGCTTTCCGGCTCGATCAGCCGCATGATGGCCCGGCCGGTCGTCGACTTGCCGCAGCCGGATTCGCCGACGAGCGACAGCGTCTCGCCCGGCTGCAGACTGAAGGAGACGTTCTCGATGGCGTGGACGCGGCCTTTGAGCTTGCCGAGCAAGCCGGCGTGGATGTCGAAGCGCTTGACGAGGTTCTTGACCTCGAGGATCGGCTTGCGGCCGGCCTGGACCGTATCGGTGGCTTCCGCCGTCGCCGAAGGCAGCCCGGTCGCGGCGTCGATCACGGGAAAACGCATCGGCTGGCTTTCGCCCTTCATCGAGCCGAGCATCGGCACGGCCGAGAGCAGTGCGCGGGTATAGGGGTGTTTCGCCCGAAGGAAGATGTCCTCGGTGTTGCCGGTCTCGACCGCGTCACCGCGGAACATCACCACCGTGCGGTCGGCGATTTCGGCGACCACGCCCATGTCGTGGGTAATGAAGAGCACCGAGGTGCCTTCCTCCTCCTGCAACACCTTGATCAGGTCGAGGATCTGGCCCTGGATGGTGACGTCGAGCGCCGTCGTCGGCTCGTCGGCGATCAGGAGCTTCGGCCGGCTCGCGAGCGCCATGGCGATCATCACGCGCTGGCGCATGCCGCCGGAGAAGCGGTGCGGGTATTCGTCGAAGCGCGAGGCGGCGGAGGGAATGCGGACCTTTTCGAGCAATCGGATGGTTTCCGCCCGGGCGTCGGCCTTCGACATTGGCCTGTGGCAGAGAAGGGCCTCGGAGATCTGGTCACCGATCGTGAACAGCGGATTGAGGCTGGTCATCGGCTCCTGGAAGATCATCGCGACATCGTTGCCGCGCACGCGTCGCATCTCGCTCTCGGGCAGGTCGAGGATGTTGCGACCGCCCATCATCACCCGTCCTTCGACGCGGCTCGTCTCCTTCTGCAGGAGCCGCATGATCGAGAGCGAAGTGACGCTCTTGCCCGAGCCGGATTCGCCGACGATCGCCACGGTTTCGCCGGGCGCGACGGTAAACGATATGTCCCGAACGACAGGCTTCCAGGCGCCGTCGACCAGGAACGAGGTCGTCAGGTTCTCGACGGAGAGAACGGGCGCCGTCGAACGGTCCGGCTGGGCTTTGGTCTCGGTCATCTCGTTTCCTCCGTCAGATGCTGCGCGTATCGTAGTTGGTCGTCGGGTCAGTCGGGCCAGCGCAGCAGGCCGGCGAAGCGGCGTGCGTTGCGTTCGGCGAGCGACGTGGCGATGATCTCGTTCGAGGCTCTCCCCTTGTCGAGCTCCTCGGCGAGGCGGCTGGCGACGATCTTCTCCTGGCCCGGATGCAGGTTGCAGGGGTCGAGGTAGAAGTAATTGTGCTCGGCCTCGTGGTCTCGCACGATGATCGGCGGCGCGCCGCGGGCCAGCGCATCGGCGAGATCCCAGGCGGTGATATGGGCTTCCTGCGGGTCGATGTTGACGCGCAGCCGGTCGAGCGGGTTGTTGGTCGGGTCGGCCTCGATCACCGGCTTGATGCCGGGACGGCCGTCGAGCGTCTCGCGCCAGAGGTTCAGGTAACCGGTTTCGCGCTCGCGGATGCCGGCATGGTCGCGGGTTTCCCAGGCTTGAAGTGCCGCCATCACGCCGAGCATGCTTTCCTTGCCCACCTTCATGCCGCGGCCGATGCCGAGGTTCTGCAGGAAGGTGTTGCGCACCATTTCCTTTTTGCCGGCGACGATGCCGGAGGTCGGGCCGCCCAGGAACTTGTGGCCGGAATAGAGCACGATGTCGGCGCCCTCATCGAGGAAGATGCGCAGGTCGTATTCGGAAGCGGCGTCGACGATGACCGGCACACCCTTCGAATGGCAGACCTCGGCAAATTCCCTGAGGCCGACGAGACCGTATTGCACCACGTGATGCGAGACGACGTAGACGGCGCAAGCGGTGCGCTCGTTGATCGCGCCTTCGATATGGTAGCGATAGGCCGACGTCGCCTGGCCGACGATCACCGGCTTGGCGCCGGCAAGCCGGATCGCCTGGTCGACGGGCGCGCCGTAGCTGACCACATGGCCCATCTGCAGAATGACTTCATTCTTGAGGCCGGTCGTATCCGGCAGGCGCTCGATGGCGGCAAGGTCGCTTCCGGTCATGGTGCCGGCAATGGCGAGGCTGATGCCGGCGGAGCAGGACGCCGTGATGAAGCCGGCCTCGGCACCCGTCAGCCGAGCAATCACCGGGCTCACCTTGCGCTGCAGGTCGTTGATCTCGACGAACTGCGGCAGTATGCCTGTCATGGCCGCGATCGCTTCCGGGACCACGATCGATGCGCCGAGGCTGGTCATCGTGCCGGAGACGTTGATAACGGGACGAAGTCCGAGAGCTTCGCGAATGTCACGGTCAGGCATAGTGGTCTCCATATGATTTTCTGGCGGTCGAAGCGGGTAGACTATTCCGTCTTCGCGGAATATCTACCATAGTAATGAAGTATGAGTGAGGCTTTGCGCTATCTGACGCGGCCGCCATCGGCGGCGCGGCGGCAGCGGAAGCCGAGATTTTACCGGCAGCACGCCCTTCGAGCGGTGCAGGAGTGAAGCAGTGGACAAGACGATGACCGGCGTCGAGCCGACCGACGATATGGAAACGACCGGCAAGCCGCGCCGCTCGCGCGTGAGCGGCATGGATCGCGCCTTGCAGGTGCTCGATTTCCTTTATGAGACGGGTTCCCCGAGTGGCGTCTACGCGATTGCCAAGGCTGTCGGCGCGCCGCTGTCGACCGCTTATGTCATCGTCGACGACATGGTCGAAAAGAACCTGCTTAGCCGCGATGCCGATGGGCTCGTCTGGCTCGGCGACCGGCTCTATCACTATGGCCTTGCCTATGCCCGCTCGCTCGATTTCCTCGGCGTCGCCACCCGCGAGATGCACGACCTCGGCCGTGAAGTTGCCGAGACGATCCAGCTTTGCGGCCGCGACGGCGACTACATGCAGGTGCTCGCCATGGCCGATGGTCCCGGCCATTTCCAGGTGACCTCGCGCGTCGGTACCCGCGTGCCGCTCAACTGGACGGCGTCGGGCCGTCTTCTGGTGGGGCATCTGCCCGCCGACGAACGGCTGGAGCTGTTCCGCCGCTGCGCACGAACCTCGCCGACCGGCCGCGCCGATATCGATCCGGCCGCGCTCTCCGCCCAGGCTGAAAGCGCGCTTTCCGCAAGGCTGTCGATCCAGGCGGGCGAATCCGACTATGCCGTCGCCTGCGTCGCAGCCCCGATCCTCGACGATAAGGGCAATTGCGCTGCCACGATCTCGATCGTCCTGCCCGAGCAGAAAATCCTCGACGACCGGGCGTTCTACGCCGATCACGTCAGGGTTTCCGCCGAGCGGATCGAAAAAATGATGGGCTGGCGCAGCCACTGATCCGACCTCCCGTCGTCACTCGTGCAGAGCGACGATCGCCTCGATCTCGACGGTGATGTTGCCGGGTAACGACCCGAAACCCACCGCCGAGCGCGCATGGCTGCCGGCCGCTCCAAAAACGTCCATCATCAGGTCCGAGCAGCCGTTGATGACGCGCGGATGTTCGGCAAAATCCGGAACGGCATTGACCATGCCCAGGATCTTGACGATGCGCTTGACCTTTCCGAGGTCTCCGAGCGCATCATGCATGACCGCAAGCAGGTTGATGCCGGTTAACCGTGCGTGGTCATAGGCGCTGTCGATATCTACATCGCCGCCGACCTTGCCGGCGTAGAGATGACCGTCGGGCTCGCGTGGGCCCTGGCCGGAGAGATACAGGATGTTGCCTTCGCGCACATGCGTCACGAAATTGGCGATCGGCGGCGGCGCAGGCGGCAGGTTGATGCCGAGGGCCTGAAGGCGTTCGTAGGGTGAGACAGCGACGGGGCTGTCGTTTTTCGGGTCCATACTGTTCACGCGTTGTCCTGTCATTTCTGTATTCTGTCGCCCTGGCTTAGCGGTAGCTGAAGCCGTGGCTGTGGTCCGGGCACTCGATATGCTGCGGCTGGTAACGATTGGCGGCAACCACGTGGGTGCCCATGACCGCGTAGCGCGGCTCGAAGAGGCGGTTGAGGTGCGCTTCGGCGCCGAGTGAATCGAAGACCCGAAGCTCGCTATCGACGAGGTCGAAGAGGGTGAATTCGGCGCGGGCGCCGACGGTAAGCAGATTGTCCATCGGCAGGCGGATGACCGAGGCGGGCGCTTGAGTCACGGCCTCGACCACCTTTTCGAAAGGCATGCCGACGCTCAAGAGCTTCGACATGGTGGTGCCCAGGTCCCAGACGGACTGGTTCATGCTGCGCAGGTGCACGTCGGTGGAGATCGAGAAGGGGAGCAGACCGCGGGCGATCGCCACTTCCGCCACGCGGAAGGAGAACGAGGCGCCGCCGTGGCCGATGTCGAGGCGGATGCCTTCGCCGGCGCAGCGTTCGGCAAGCTCAAACAGGTCCTCGTCCTCGATGATGCTGGAACCGGCCTTGCCGTTGAAGCAATGGGTGACGATGTCGCCGGGCCCGAGGATTTCCAGAACCTCGTCATAGAGCGCCGGCGGCTCGCCGACATGCACCATGACAGGGATCTTCAGGATTTTGGCGATCTTCTTGCCGAGCTTCACCGGCGTCACGCCCCAGGAACCGGTGATGACGTGGCTGGCGCGCACCTTCAGGCCGACGATGTGCTCGCGGTTTTCCTGGTAGCAGGCGATGATACGGTCGATGTCGATCGAGCGGATGTCGGAGAGTTCGCTGACGCGGTTGCAGGCGACAAGCCCGATCGAGCCGAGATTGAGGAACGCCTTGATGCGCTCGCGCGACGGCTCGATGATGTATTCGCGAAAGCCGTGGAAATTGGCTTCACCGGCCGAACCCGCGTCGACGATAGTGGTGACGCCGCGCTCCATGCCGCAAAGCTGCGGGCGCACAGAAATGTCGGTGCCGCCGTGCCAGACGTGGGCGTGCAGGTCGATCCAGCCGGGCGAGATCCAGGCGCCCTTGCCCTCTATGCGACGCACGTCGCCTGATGCCTCCAGGTTCGGGCCGAGGGCTGCGATGCGGCCTTCGCCGTCGACCAGGATGTCGGTGGTTTCAGCCGGTGCGGCCATGCCGAAGGCGACGGGCTTCACCTGCCGGATCAGCACCGGACCGGCGTTCGATGTTGCGTTCGTCATGACTTACAGGTCCTTTCTGAGGCGGGGATCGAGCATATCGCGCAGGCCGTCACCGACCATCTGCAGCGACAAGACCGAAAGCACGATGGCGATGCCGGGGAAGAGCGTTACCCAGTCGGCCTGGCCGATATATTGACGCCCGGAGGCGATCATCGTGCCCCAGGTCGGGATTTCCGGGCTGACGCCGACGCCGAGGAAGGAAAGCCCGGCTTCGGCAAGCATCGCATGGGCGAAGAGGAAGGTGCCCTGCACGAGGACGGGCGAAAGCAGATTGCGCAGCACGTGACGCGTCATGATGTGTGGCGTCGAGATCCCGAGCGCGCGGGCCGCCTCGACATAAGGAAGCTCGCGGATGACCAGTGTCGAGGCGCGCACCACGCGGGCGAGCCGCGGCGCATAGACGATGCTGAGCGCGATGATGACGGTCGTCAGCGAGGGGCCCAAGGCCGCGACCAGCGCGATCGCAAGCAGGATGTCCGGGAAGGCCATCATCGCGTCGATGACGCGGGCGATCGGCGTGTCGAGCTTCGGAAAGAAGCCGGCGAGCAGACCGAGCACGACGCCGATCACGGTTGCAAGCGTGACGACCGCCGCACCGACAAGCAGCGACAATCGGCCGGCATAGATGGTGCGGGAGAAGACATCGCGGCCGAACTCGTCGGTGCCGAAGAACCATTGCAGGCTCGGCGGCTGCAGCCGGTTGACGATCGACAGCTTGCCGGGCGCATAGGGTGCGATCAGCGGCGCGAAGACGGCAAGCAGCACGAAGACGGTGAGCACGATCAGGCCGAAGGCAACGGTTTTGCGCTTCAACAGCCGGCGGACGAACTTGCGGCCTTCGCTCTCGGTGGGGGCAGATACGGTGATAGACATCAGTAGCGCACCCTTGGATCAACGAGGAGATAGAGCATGTCGATCACGAAATTGATCAGCACGTAGAGCGCGGCAATGACGAGCAGCGCGCCCTGGATGACGGGATAGTCGCGGCGAAGCACGGCGGAGACGACGAGATTGCCGACGCCGGGCAGGCCAAAGACGGTTTCCGTGACAACCGCACCCGAGATCAGCACGGCGGCGGTGAGGCCAATGATCGTCAGGATCGGGATCAGCGCGTTTTTCAGTGCGTGCTTCATCACCACCTTGCGTTCGCCGAGGCCTTTGGCGCGGGCGGTGCGGATGAAATCGTCGCCGAGCACGTCGAGCATCGATGCACGGGTAAAGCGCAGGATCAGCGCCGAGGAGACGACGCCGAGCGCGACCGCCGGCAAGGTCAGGTGATACATGCGCTCGGTGAAGGAGGATCCGGGGCCGCCATAGCCGGAGACCGGGAACCAGCCGAAACGCACGGCAAAGACCTGGATCAGGATCAGGCCAAGCCAGAAACTCGGTATGCTGGCGGCGAGCATGGCAAGCGTTGTTGCCGCCTGGTCGACGAAGGAGCCGCGCCTGTAGGCGGCATAGATGCCGATCGGCAGCGCGATGGCGCAGGCAATCACGATGGAAAACAGGGTCAGGAAGAAGGTCGGCTCGGCACGCTCCGCCAGTGCTGACGTGACCGGCTGGTTGAGGAAGATCGACTGACCGAGATCGCCCTGCAGCAGTTGTCCGATATAGTAAACATATTGCAGGCCGAGCGACTGGTCGAGGCCAAGCCGGCTGCGCAGCGCCGTAATGTCTTCCTGGGTTGCTTCCGGACCGAGCATGACGGCGGCGGGATCGCCGGGCGTCACGCGGACGATGACGAAGACGATCGTGACGACAATCGCCATGACGACGATCATGCCCATCAGCCGTTGGAAGATGTAGCGTAACATGGTGGCCTCGAACCTTTCCTGTGCGCTCCGCCGCAAGGGTGGAGTGACGCGCCCCTTCGAGCGGGCGCCAGGCGCATGGCCCGGCTGCCCGCCGAAGTCCCTTGGGAGGGGGAGCTTACTTCTTGATCGAAGCGTTCCAGAAGTACGGCCACGGGGCCGGCGAGACGCCGTCGAGCGACTTCGACTTCGCCGAAAGCGCGTTGAAGTCGCCGATCTTGATGAACGGCACTTCCTCGAAGATCACCTTCTGCACGTCTGCCCACAGCGCCACGCGCTTGGCCGGGTCGGATTCGGCGTTGAAGGCATCGACCGCCTTGGCGCGCGCAGGCGTATCCCAGTTGCCGGGCGCCTTGGTCGACATCATGCCGATGAGGGCCGGTTCCGGCAGGAAGGGGCTGTGGGTGATGTAGATGTCCCAGAGCGTCGGGTCGGCGCGGCGCTGGGTCAGCGTCGCCCAGTCGACCACCTGCAGATCGACGGTAAAGCCGGCGAGCTTCAGATATTCGGCCGCGACCTGCGCCATCTTGTAGTGGAACTCGTACTGGCGGCTCGTCAGGATGCGCAGCGGCTCGCCCTTGTAGCCGGCGGCCTTCAGGAGTTCGCCAGCCTTTTCCGCATCGGCGATGTTGTAGGCGCCTTCGGTGCCGGCATCGGTCCGCCAGGTAAACTGCGACGGGTAGAGAGCGGCGTCGAGCGCATAGAAGTCTGTGGTGCCGAAGGCTGCCGCCATCATGTCTTCCATGCTGAGCGAAGCGCGGATCGCCTTGCGCAGGTCGAGGTTCTTGGTCATGCCGTTGCCGGAGTTCAAGACAAAGACTGGCCAGCCGAAGGGCTGCAGCATGACGGGTTCGGAAGCGCTCGAACCCTTGACGCGTTCGAAGGATTCGACCGGCAGAGAATCGACATAGTCATACTGGCCGGAAACGGCCGCTTCGACGCGGGTGTTCGGGTCCGGAACCGGCACGAAGCGGATTTCGTCGGCATATTGGTGGCGGGCGCCGCCATAGCCGTTGGCTTCGCCTTCCGGCGACTTGTAGGCATCGTAGCGGGTGAGCTGGATGTACTGGTCCGCCTTGCGTTCCTTCAGCTGGTAGGGGCCGGTGCCGACGAAATCAGTCATCGGCTCGGCCTGCTTTTCGGAAGGAAGCACGATCGCCGCGGAGTTGTTGAAGGCGAGCAGCGAAACGAGCGGCGCGTAAGGGGTGGTGAGCGAGATCTTCACCGTCAGCGGGTCGATCGCTTCGATGCCGGAAATCGTCGTTGCCGTCTGCTTGCCGCGCGAGGCGACCTTGGTCCAGCGCTCGAGCGAGGCGACGACGTCCTTCGAGTCGAGATCGGTGCCGTCGTGGAACTTGACGCCCGAGCGCAGCTTGATCGTGTAGGTCTTGCCGTCGGCGCTGATCTCCGGAAGTGCTGCCGCCAGAAGCGGGGTCGGCTTCCAGTCCTTGTCGAAGGTGTAGAGCGTCTCGAAGATGTGTTGCGAGACTATGCCGACCAGGTCGGCCGTCGATGCCATCGGGTCGAGGGTCGGCGGCTCACCGACGGTCGCGACGTTGATCACGCCGCCCTTTTCCTGCGCAAAGGCGAGAGTTGCCGATGCCACCAATGCGGTTCCAATAAGCAATGCGAGTTTAGTCGATTTCATATTTGCTCCTCCTCATATTCCATAGTTATGCTATGTCGTTCTTTATTTTGGAATATAAAAAGGCACAAAGCCGGAAATGTCAACCGGCTGTCGTCGTCGTGTCACAACCGCCGGCAGCGGCGGGCCGGAACCCTTGTCCTGGAGGGTGCATAAGTGGACGGGAGCTATCGCGAAGGCGCGGGATTTGTTAGCCCGGAGTCCGGATTGAAAAGGGAGAAGAGAATGAAGGTCATCGGCCTGATCGGCGGCATGAGCTGGGAGAGCTCGGCGGAGTATTACCGCATCATCAACGAGACGGTTCGCGCGCGCCTGGGCGGCGTGCACTCGGCGAAATCGCTGATGTGGTCGATGGACTTCGGCGAGATCGAGCGCCTGCAGCATCACGGCGACTGGCCGGCCCTGACGGGAGAGATGATCGCCGCAGCGCGACGTCTCGAGGCAGGCGGCGCCGATTTCCTGATGATCTGCACCAACACCATGCACAAGATGGCGGCGGACCTTTCGGCAGCCGTCTCCATTCCGCTGCTGCATATCGCCGACCCGACGGCGGAGAAGATCAAGGCGGCGGGCCTTCGCAAAGTCGGCCTGCTCGGAACGGCCTTCACCATGGAACAGGACTTCTACAAAGGTCGCTTGGCGGAAAAATTCGGTCTCGATGTGCTGGTGCCGGAGGTGGAAGACCGGGCGAAGGTGCACGAGATCATCTACCGCGAACTCGTTGCCGGTATCGTCAAAGACAGCTCGCGCGACGCCTATCGCGCTATCATCGCGCGGCTTGTCGATGCGGGCGCGGAAGCGATCATCATGGGCTGCACCGAGATCATGCTTTTGATTTCACAGGCTGATAGCCCGGTCCCGGTGTTCGATACGACCGAGATCCACGCGCTTGCTGCGGTCGACCTCGCGCTCGGGGACGCCTGACCACGGCCGACTGGCCGTCGGCCGTGGTTGCAAGGGCTAGTGCAAGGTGAATTCCCGGGGTTCGCCCGGAAACAGGCTGAGAAGTGCTATGCCCTGCTGCAAAAGCAGTTCGGCGGCTGGCAAGTCGCCGACCACCAGGTCGTCCGCACAGCCGATGATGATGTTGGCGAGGCTGATCGAGTTCTCGGCGAACCGGTCGTCGCCGATCTCGTAGGCCTTCTCGGCCGTTGCCTCGAGCGCTTCCGCTACCAGCGCCATCATGTTCGAGCGTTCATCCAGCGTCATGGCATCCAGTGTCTTGGCGTCGGGAGTTTTGGCAGTTGTCTGCATGATTACCTTCCCTATTGTTCAAGCCGAAATGGCCGCGCCGGCCGAAGCCGGGGGAAAAGTCTACGACTGGGGTGAGTCCAGGAGGGGAGCCGGCGTCGAACGCGGCTTCTCCAATAAGATCGTGCGTTGCGGCGCGATATGCAAGGAATGGCTACTATGCGGCCAGCGCATGGGTCCGCGGAGGGCGGCCGCCGGGGTAGCGCGTCAAGGGAGCCCGTTGACCGCCGGATGCGTTAGGCCGTGATATGGGGTGGCCTTGCCGGCCATGCCAGGCTTTCGTCGATCGCCAGGCGATCGGCGGCGCATTCCTGGGCAAGAAAGTCGATGAAGGTGCGAACGGAGGGCAGTAGCCCGCGCCGCGAAGGAAAGACGGCGTGCACGACGCCGGACGCCGGGCGCCATTGCGGCAGCACGGGCACCAGCGTGCCGGCTGCCAGGTCCTTCCAGATCATCATCGTCGGCAGTTGCACGATGCCGGCGCCGTCGAGCGCCGCTTCGCGTAGCGCCGCCATATCGTCGGTCAGGAAACGTGGCTCGTGGCGGATGACGGCCCGTTCTCCATCGGCGCTTTCCAGCCGCCATTCATAGGTGTGCGTGGCCGAAGTCCAGGCAAGACTCGGCAATCCCGTCAGTTGCGCGGGCTCAGCGATCGGCGCCTTCAGAAATCCGGGCCTGGCGACGAGATATTGCGAACTGTCGTCGAGCTTGCGCATCACCAGCTCGCTTTTTTCGAGCGGCGGGAACCGGACACGGATCGAAACGTCGAAACCTTCGGCGATCACATCCACGCGCCGGTTGGTGCTTTCCAGCTGCAGGCCGATCCGCGGATGGGCGGTCATGAACCGGGCAAAGAGCCGGCCGAACTGGAACGAGATCAATGCGGTCGGGCAGCTCACCCGGATGATGCCCTGCGGCTCTCCCTGATGCTGCGCGATGAAGGCATCGGCCGCTTCCGCCTCGATTAACACCGCGACGCAGCGCTGGTAATATTCGCGGCCGACATCGGTAACGAAGAACCGGCGCGGCGAACGCTGGATCAGCCGAACCCCGATCCGGTCTTCCAGCATCGCAATGCGCCGGCTCAGCCGGGATTTCTGCGTACCGGTTGCCCGTGCCGCAGCCGCAAAGCCGCCATGATCCACGACTTGGACAAAATAATAGAGGTCGTTCAGGTCCTGCATCGTTCTATTCATAGGACGCTGCGTCGAAATTCACAATCTTTTGGCGGCAACGGTCCTGCAGTAGCTTACGTTCAATCACAGCAGATCGGCAACGAAGGCCGCTGGCGGTGATGAAAACAAAACGAAGGAAAGGACTTCCGATGACCAAGCCCTACGTACGCCTCAACAAGGATGATGTTGCCGTCCTGCTCGTCGACCATCAGACCGGCCTGTTGTCGCTGGTGCGCGACTTCGACCCGGACAAGTTCAAGAACAATGTCCTGGCGCTCGGTGATCTCGCCAAGTACTTCAAGCTGCCGACGGTTCTCACAACCAGCTTCGAGGATGGCCCGAACGGCCCGCTGGTTCCGGAGCTGAAGGAACAGTTTCCCGATGCGCCCTTCATTCCCCGTCCGGGCCAGATCAACGCCTGGGACAATGAGGACTTCGTCAAGGCGGTGAAGGCCACCGGCAAGAAGCAGCTGCTGATCGCCGGCGTCGTGACCGAGGTCTGCGTGGCGTTTCCGGCGCTTTCGGCGATCGAGGAAGGCTTCGAGGTCTTCGTGGTGACGGATGCTTCCGGCACCTTCAACGAGGTGACCCGCGATTCCGCCTGGTCGCGCATGACCGCCGCCGGCGTTCAGCTGATGACCTGGTTCGGCGTTGCCTGTGAGCTGCATCGCGACTGGCGCAACGACATCGAGGGTCTCGGCACGCTATTTTCGAACCACATCCCGGACTACCGCAACCTCATCACCAGCTACAACACCATGGCGGCGCGCAAGTAAGACACGCCAGACGATGAACGACGAAAGCCCCGGCCTGGGATGGCCGGGGCTTTTCGTGTTGTCTGTTGCCGTGGCCTTTATGCGCGGCTGGCGGCCTGCTGGGCGTCGTCTTGCACGTCCAGACGGGCCGCGGGCTTGAGCCGGCCGGTCAAGAGCAGGCTGACGGCGAGGAAGGGCACGAGCACGCCAAGACCGAAGCGCATGTCGCTGTATTCGGCGATCAGGCCGATCAGCGGCGGCCCGAGCAGGAAGCCGAGCAGCGCGATGAAGGACAGAATGGCGACACTCGCGGCCGCCGGCCGGTCCTTCTGGTCGGCAGCGGCGGTGACGGCGAAGGGAAAGCCGACGGATACGCCGAAGCCCATGGCAGAAAAGCCGAGAAGCGCTGCCCAGGCGGCGGGGCTTACCACCACGAGAATGAGCCCGCTAATGCTGGCGATACCGCAGGCACGTGCCACCGCAACCGGGCCGTAGCTCGCCTTCAGCCGGTCGCCGGCAAAGCGCCCGGCAGCCACCATGAAGGCGAAGATCGAGTAGCCGAAACCGGCGCTGGCGCTGGAAAGCCCGAAGATGTCGCGCAGGAAGACCGCCGACCAGTCGGCGACGGCGCCTTCGGTCATGGTGATGCCAAAGACGAAGAAGCAGACGCCAAGCAATGCCCAGCCCGGCAGCTTGCGTCTGGAGGGCGCCGCTTCGGCAGCCGCGGCCTCGCCGGTCTTCAGGAGCGGCAGCTTCCGGGCGAAGTAGACGCTGATCGGCAACATGCCTGCCGCCGTCAGCGGCACCGCCCATTCCGGTGCCACGTGCAGCGCCGCGAAGCCGACGCCAACCAGGCTGCCGGTCATGATGCCGAGGCTCCAGAAGCCGTGGCAGGTGCTCATGATCAGCTGCCCGGAGTGCTTCTCGATCGCGTCGGCCTCGACATTGAGGCCGAGTTCGAGCGTCGTCAACGCTGCGCCGACGATGGCGAGCGCCACGAAGAGCACCTCGATGTTCGGGGCCCATGTCGGTAGCCAGACGAGCGCCAGAAAGACGACGAAGCCGTAGAGGATGGTCGCACGGCCGCCGATCCAGGCGACAAAACGGCCGGCAAACGGCAGGGTCAGCAGAATGCCGACGGGCATGCCGAGCAGCGCGATCGCCAGTTCCGCCGGGCCGAGGCCGAGCCTTTGCTGCACGTCGGGAATACGCGGCAGCCAGGCGCCGAAGGCGATCGGTTGCAGGAAGAAGATCAGCATGATGAGCCGTTGGTTGGTCATGCGCATTGTTCCCCGGATAGCGTGTCGCGCGATGCACCCTCGGCAGCGGGCGGGAGCCGTCGAGCCGATGCGGTATGTGAAGGAATTCTGATATTCTGAAAATTGTTTTCAGAGCTTGTCGCGCGGGGCGGGTCCCGTCAAGGCGAGAAGAGGCCGTCAAGTCGGAAAGCGCGGCCTTTCCGAGCGAATGGCTGTTGGTGTTGCGAATGTGTCGCCACCAATCCTGGCATTGGTCTGGTTCCGGTGAAAAAAATGTACATACCGGAAGCGGCGGGCTCCGACCCGCCGTGCCGTTGCGCGTGCTTTTGTCCTATCGCAGCAATTTCAGCGATCCCGTCAGCGATCTGACCCACTTCACGTCGCCGGCAAGACCGATGCCGTCGATCGTCTCCTGCGCGAGATCCCGTTCCGGAAATTGCGTCTCGTAGTCGGCATAGCTGTGCAGCGAACGCGCGAAGGCTGGAAACGGCACGACGACACGATCGTCTTCTTTCGGCAGTGCCTTCAGGAGCAGTGCACGGATCGTCGCGCCATCGGCCTGGAGGATCGGCACGGGCCGGTTGGAGCTGATGTCGATGGTGTTCTGCCTGCTGTCCGTCAGCCGCTGGTTACCGAGACCGGGCATCGCCGAGCCGATGCCGATGCAGATCGCGGCGATCGTGTTGGCGAGATGACCGGGTGTCAGTTCGGGATTGACGATGATGGCGAGGCGGGTGTCCTGAAGCACGTGGTCTGTTTCCTCTCTGTTTCTCAAAGGCTGGGTCGGCCGGGAGAATAGACCGTGTGGCGAGGCAGTATCTTTCTGATGTTGCGAGAAATTGCCAAGATGGGGTAGATTCATCCCGATAGAGCAGAAAATGAGATAGAAGATGCCCGCCACCCTGACACCCGCCGATGTAAAGATCCTGACCGCGCTGCAAAGTGACGGGCGCCTGAGCAACCAGGCGCTTTCGGAGGAGGTTGGCATGTCGACCTCGCCCTGCTGGCGGCGGGTACGGCAACTGGAGGACGACGGTGTCATCCAGGGCTACATGGCGGTACTCAATCGCCGGGAAATCGGCCTTGGGGTGCTCGCCTTCATCCGGGTAAAGATCGACAGCCATACGGAGGCGGAGGCGGACGCCTTCGCCGAGGAGGTGATGAAACTCGACAGCGTCGTTGCCTGCTACAGCATTGCCGGCGATGCGGATTTTCTCCTCCAGGTCGTCTCTGCCGATCTCGATTCCTATTCGGATTTTGCCATGAAGGTCGTGCGGCGCCTGCCGTGCATCAAGGAGATGCAGACGACCTTCGTGCTGAAGGAGATCAAGGCCTATGGCGGGCTGCCCCTGCGCGCCTCGGCCGGCCAGCGCTGACCCAAACGACGGTCAGGAGGCGGAGGCCATCAGCGGGTCTTCCCGGACCACCTGGACAAGGAAATCGAGAACGGTGCGCACGCGTAGCGGCACGTTTCTGCGCGAGGGATAGACGACGCTGATCGGCAGGCGCGCCGGCGGGAATGCCGGCATCACGTTGACCAAGCGGCCAGCCTCAATGTCCGGGCAGGCCAGGATATGGGAGAGGATCGCAAGGCCGTTGCCGGCGAGCACCGCGCGATGCACGGCCACGGCACTGTTGGCGACGAGCCGGGGCGCGATGCGCACGAAAACGTCGCCGGACCCGTCGGAAAACGTCCACTGGCGGCCGTCGCCGGCGCGGCTGTAGCAGATGCATTCATGCTTCCCGACGTCGTCGGGAATCTTTGGCGCGGGGCGCCGGTTCAGATAGTCGGGTGCCGCCACCAGAAACGCGGTCGTCCAGCCGATCCGCCGGCAGATCAGGCCTGCCTCCGACACCGGACCCAAGCGAACCTCCAGATCGATGCCCTCTCCAATCAGTTCCGATGGTTCCTCGCGAAACAACATCTCTACGGAAAGCCCCGGATGACGGGCGAGCAGGGCGGCCAGGCGATCGCTCAGATAGAGGCCGAGCGGCGCGGGCACGGTGAGCCGCACGCGGCCCGCCACGAGGCCGGCCTCGCCGCAGGAAGCCTCGTTCAGAGCATCGACCGCCTCGACAACTTTGAGCGCCATCGGGATCATGTGTTCCCCCTCGGCGGTCAGCGCCAGCGCATTCGTCGTCCGGTGCAGAAGACGCATGCTCAGGTGCTCCTCGAGTGCCGAGACCTGGCGTGATACCGCCGGCTGGGTCAGGCCGAGATCGTTGGCAGCCGCGGAAAACGAGCCGGTCTCCGCCACCCGCAGGAAGGCTCTGAGCGCAGAAACGATGTCCATCCGGCTTCCCCCAAACGTTTCGACATAAGCCTTATGCGCCGAGTTTACCCCCGGCGCGCTTTACTGTCCATCGATTAAGGATATCTTGTATCCATAAGGATAATAGATGTCCTTAATTAGGAGCAAAGCCATGACCCAGCGCCTCAACTACGCCCAGCAGTCACCCGAGTTCTTCAAGAAAATCTCCGACTTCAGCCTCAGCCTGAAGGACAGCGTCATCGAGCAGACAATCCGCGATCTCGTTAATCTGCGGGCTTCGCAGATCAACGGCTGCGCGTTCTGCGTCGACATGCATGTGAAGGAGGCGAAGATCCACGGCGAGAGCGAATTGCGCCTCTACCACGTGGCAATCTGGCGGGAATCGAACCTGTTTGCGCCGCGCGAACGCGCAGCACTTGCCTGGACCGAGGTGCTGACGAAATTGCCCGAGGGCGGCGTTCCGGACGAACTCTATGAGCGCGTGCGCGGCCAGCTTTCGGAAAAGGAGATCTCCGATCTGACCTTTTTCATCATGGCCATCAACGCCTGGAACCGCGTCAGCGTCGCGTTCAAGTCCGTGCCCGGTTCGGCCGACAAGCTCTATGGGCTCGACAAGGCCGGGCTCAACTGAGCCCGCAGCAACCGTCATGCACGGCGGCGCGATGGGCGCCGCCGATGGAGGATCCCATGAAAATCGTCATCATCGGCGGAACCGGCCTCATCGGTTCGAAGACGGTCGAACGCCTGCGCAAGCGCGGACACGAGGTGATTGCCGCCTCCCCGAACACCGGCGTCAATACGATCACGGAAGAGGGGCTCGCCGAAGCGCTCAGCGGCTGCGACGTCGTCGTCGACCTCGCCAACTCCCCCTCGTTCGAGGACAGGGCGGTGCTCGAATTCTTCGAGACGTCGGGCCGCAATCTGCTTGCCGCCGAAAAGGCTGCCGGCGTCAAACACCATATCGCGCTTTCCGTGGTCGGAACCGAGCGGCTGCAGGAAAGCGGCTACTTCCGCGGCAAGCTTGCGCAGGAAAAGCTGATCGAGGCCGGTGGCATCCCCTACACGATCGTGCACTCGACCCAGTTCATGGAGTTCCTGAGAGGGATCGCGCAATCGGGAACCGTCGGCGACCTCGTGCGCCTGTCGCCGGCCTATGTGCAGCCGATCGCGTCAGACGATGTTGCCGATGCCATGACCGACGTGGCGCTTGCCGATCCCGTCAACGGCACGATCGAGATTGCGGGTCCGGAGCGCTCGCGCCTCAGCGATCTCGTCGCCCGCTATCTCAGGGCGATGGGCGACAATCGCAAGGTCGAGCCGGACCGGGAGGCGCGCTATTTCGGCGCTCTGCTCGAGGATGGCTCGCTTGTTTCCGACAACAATCCCCGCCTCGGCCGCATCACCTTCGAAGAGTGGTTCGCAACGGCACCCCGCAAGTAACCGAACCGGAGGCGCGCGCGTCGCGCATCTCCCTCATCTGAAAGGATTTTCGACATGATCAAGTCTCTCCTCACCACCCTCGCCGTTACCGCAACCCTGTTCGGGACCGCCGTCGCCGGTGACGCTGCCAAGGTGACGCTCGTCTATGAGCATGAATTGCCGAACGTTCCGGGCAAGAGCATTAAGGGCGTTCTGGTGGAATACGGGCCTGGCGGCTCGTCCGATGCGCACACCCATGCGAGCACGGCCTTCATCTATGCGACGGTGCTCGAAGGCTCGATCCTCAGCCAGGTCAATGATGGTCCAGTCAAGGAATACAAGGCCGGCGAGAGCTTCTCCGAGATGCCGGGCGACCGTCACGGCGTCAGCGCCAACGGCAGCAAGACCGCGCCCGCCAAGCTGCTGGCGGTCTTCGTCGTCGACACCGCCGAAAAGGAACTGACCTTTCCGATGACGAAGTGACGCCAGCCAAGGGCCGACTGCCGATCGCGCAGCCGGCCCTTCTTTCGGCCCAACCGTTGGGGCCAGCCAAGTTTGCCGAGCATCTGCCGGCGCAGGCCTATCTTTACGCTTCGCCTGCTGAAACCGCGGCCGGCGCCGCTCATCCGGCGCGTTCTAGAACCCAGGCAAAGCTTCGCTTCGAGAGATCGGCGGGAATTTCCTTCGAGAGGATTTCCATCAGGTCGGACAGGCGCACGCTTCGCAGCTTGTCGCGCCAGGCTTCGTCCGCCTCCCACATGATGCGCGCCACTGCACAGGGGGTCTCGTCGCAGTAACCGGGCGCCCGGCAGGGATTGTTGGCCCGGATATTGGTGCAGACGAAGGTGCGCGACCGGCCTTCGACCGCCTCGACGATATCGAGGAAACTCAGTTCCGCCGGCGCTTTCGCCAGCCGGTAGCCTCCCGAAGGACCGAGGGTCGTGTGGACGAGGCCCGCCTGTGACAGGCTCTGCAGCGCCTTCGACAGATACTCCTTCGGAAGTCCGTGGAATTCGGCCAGCGCCTTGGTCGATAGGTAGCGGCCCTCGGGCAGGCCGGCGAGAATGGCGCAACAGTGCAACGCCCATTCGACTTGGCTCTTAAGGATCATACGCTCTAACGATCTTTTTCGTCCGGCAGATGCCGTCCGCATCTATTAAGGACAAAAAATATCCCTATTTTTTCCCTGTGTAAACAGCGCCGTCATGTGCAACAGGAGGGATCATGGTCGTTGTCGTCGGTTTTCTGCTTGTTCTCAGCATCCTGCTGCCGCTTGCGTTCAACTGGCGACTATGGCGGCTGAATGAACCGACGCGGCTTGGCTGGCTGCTGGCGCTTGCAGAGACCGTCGTGCTGCTCACCCTGATCGGGCTTCTCAACCGCTGGGACATCGCCGGCTTCTGGACCCGGGCGGCGCTGGCCGCGCTCGCGGTCGCGGCGTCTTTGGTGTCGTTGCCCCGACATTGGCGCCGGCCCTGGCTGTCGCTGGATCGCGGAGCATTGGCGCGCAGCCTGGTGCCGACCGTAGCCTCTCTTTTCGTCTTCGGTGCAGCACTCGCCTATGTCGCCTGGGGCATCGGCGCGCAGCACGATCCGCGCGGGCTATCGTTTCCGCTGGTCGGTGGTCGCTTCGTCGTCGCGCAGGGCGGCGGCATCGGCGTGCTCAATCATCACAGCGATCACCCGGCGCAACGGCATGCCCTCGACATCACGGCGATCGGCGAGACCGGCTTCCGGGCGTTCGGACTGTTGCCTAGGGATCCCGCCGACTACGCCATCTTCGGCAAGACCGTCGTCAGCCCGTGCGAGGGAGAGATCGTCGCGGCAGCGGATGGGCTGCCCGACCTGCCCCCGCCCGAGGCGGATCGGGGCAACCTGGCTGGAAACCACGTGATCGTTGCCTGCGACGGCATGCGGGTGGAACTGGCGCATCTGCGCAAGGGGAGCGTGACCGCCTTGATCGGGGCGCGGGTTCTCGCCGGCGATCCGATCGGCGCTGTCGGCAACTCTGGCAACAGCACGGAGCCGCATCTGCACATTCATGCCGTCGATGCCGGATCCGGAAAGGCTGTTCAACTGTCCTTCGACGGGCGTGTTCCTTCACGCAACGTGCAATTCGTCAGATGAAAGCCGATGCGAGGTTGAGCGGGCGGTGCTTTACACGTTCGATCTGAACGGCCAAAGATAGGCCGCTCACGGGAGGAGCTCGTTCATGGACATCAGCACCATGGCTGCCTTTGCGGCCGTCACCTTCATCGCGGTGGTTACGCCCGGCCCGGACGTGATCCTGGCGATGGCCAATGGCTCTCGTTTCGGCATGAAAAAGGCAGTTGCCGGGATGATCGGCGTGCTTCTTTCCGACTTCTTCCTGATCGCCGCCGTGGCAGCCGGCCTCGGCGCCATCCTTGCCGCGTCGGAGTTCTGGTTCTCGGTCGTCAAATATGCGGGTGCCGGCTATCTAGCCTGGCTCGGCTACAAGATGCTTCGGCCCGGTAGAGCCGAGAAAGCGGAAACGCAAGGCGCCGAAAACGGCGATCTCGTTCGCACGGAATCCGCGCTTGCGATCTGCCGCCACAGCATGATCGTGGCCATCACCAACCCCAAGGCCTACCTGTTCTTCTCCGCACTGCTGCCGCAGTTCATCAACCCGGCCGCGCCGCAACTGCCGCAGTTCCTGGCGCTTACCGCCGTGTTCACCGTCGTCGAGTTTGCCGTCATGTTCGGTTACGCCCTTGTCGGCTTCAAGACGACGCAATTTGCCGCCTCGTCGATGCGGCGCTGGATGGAACGAGGCTGCGGCGGCGCCTTGCTTGTCTCGGCTGCCTCGCTCGCGCTGGTAAAGCGCGTCAACGGATAGGCGGCGGGTCGCGATAACGGGGTGCCCGGCCGATCGTTCGTTTTCGGGATGCGGAAGGTTCAGGAGCCGGTGGGCCGCCGTGTCGCAGCACTGCTTCTGGCAGGGCTTAATGATAGAAGCGTCGCCGCCGTTTCGGCGGGTGCGATCGAGCCCGCTGCAAACTGCGGCACGCCCGACGGATCTTCCGACCAAACGCTGTTTCTGCCGGCGGCCTTCGCGGCATAAAGCGCGGCGTCGGCGGCGGAAATGATCGCGTGCACATCCTTTTGCCGGTCGGCAAAGGCAATGCCGATGCTGACCGTTGCCGACAGCACGCCCTTGGTCGTGCTCAGCCGGCGCGCTTCGAGCGCGGTGCGAACGCTGTCGGCAATGGCGATCGCGTCGGCGCGATCCGCCTGCGGGAGGCAGGCGGCGAATTCTTCCCCGCCCATGCGCGCGATCAGGGCGTCACGCGGCACGGCCTTCGAGAGGATCCCGGCAAATTCCACGAGCACCTGGTCGCCCACCGCATGGCCGTAGCGATCGTTGATCACCTTGAAGTGGTCTATGTCGAGATAGAGCAGTGCTCCCTTGGCCGGTTGCGTGGCGAGATGGGTCTCCAGCTGCGCAAGGAACGAACGGCGGTTCGGCACACCCGTCAGCGCGTCGGTCTCCGAGGCGAGCTTGTAGCGTTGCTGGGTTCGCTCCTTGACCATGGCGAAGAAGGCGAAGCCACCGGCGAGGCTGTGAAAAAACAGCTCGAAGGTCAGCAACTGGTACCAGAGCGGCTGCGAAGTTCCCGCGGCCGTGTTGCCGGCGAGCGGCCAGATCAGGATCAGCGGGATGCGGGCGAGATAGAGCAGGCCATGGGTGGCGAACACGAAGGCGACGATGTAGGAGCTCGGGAGCTTGCGGAAATTCTCCGAGCGGAAGATCTCGTGCGCGATCAGCGCCGAATAGGCGAAGATCAGGATCGAGTAGAGCACGATCCGGCTTGTAACGCTCTCGCGAACATAGTCTGAAGAATAGGTGACGACGATCCACAGGAGCGGCCCGACGAGCGCGGAGGCGATCTTGAGCGGCTGATTGTCAAAGGCGCGCAAGCCCAGCCAGATCATCGCGAGCCCCAGCACCGCGAGCGCGTTGCCGAGCGAGATGGTGATGAAGTTGTAGCCGTCGCCGCGCAGCGTCAACAGGACGAAGCCGACTGCGCCGATGGCGAAGGCCAAGGACCACAGAAGCAGTTCGAGGCTTTTGCGCTCCTGCCGCCAGGCAAAACCGAAGAAAGCGGCGAAGATCACCAGCGTTACGAACGAACTGAACATGATCGTCGGGGTATGCAGGATGTCCACCATCGTCTCCTGATGTTCGCGCGAAACCATGCCCGACAAGCGTAAAGCTTTCGCAAATGACGGCATTTGGTGGCGTGCGCGGCTCCGGGCAATCTGTGCCAAAACGGCGGTCGCGTAGGCAGGAAACGGGTTGAATTCGGCGGCGTCCTGCACGATTTTTGAGGGAGGCGTACAAGTGGAGGCGAGGCCGATGGGTCAGGCGATGCATCGTTATTTCATCTTTGAGACCGCGGCCGGTTTCTGCGGCATCGCCTGGAACGATGTCGGTATCACGCGCTTTCAACTGCCGACCGGCACGCTAGAGGCGACCGAGCGGCTGTTGCTGCGGCGGCTGCCTTCCGGCGAGGCGTCGGAGCCGACGCCGGTAATCCGGGCGGCGGTGGAAGCCGTGCGGCACTACTTCGAGGGCAGGGAGGTCGATTTCTCCGGCTTCGCGGTGGATCTGCAAGGCCAGGATGAATTTTTCCTGCGCATCTATGCGGCCGCGCGGGCGTTGCGCTGGGGCCAGACCACGACCTATGGCGCGCTTGCCAAGGAATTGGGCGTCGGGCCGGAAGCAGCACGCGATGTTGGCCAGGCCATGGCGAAGAACCCGGTATCGCTGATCATCCCCTGCCACAGGGTGCTGGCCGCCGGCGGCAAGATCGGCGGGTTTTCAGCGCCGGGCGGTTCGACCACCAAGACGCGCATGCTCGAACTGGAAGGCGTCCATTTGGAGGAGCAACAGGCCAAGCCCGCACAGCAGTCTTTCGGCTTCTGAGGTGAGGCTGCTCCAGCGCGTGGCGCCTAAAGCCTGTTGCGTGACAAAGGATTCACACGCCAGACTGTAAGCTCTTGTTTTTATGCGTCTCGTTGCCGCAAGACCGATGCACAGTTTTGCGCGACATGCATTAGCCTTTGGAGCGCTGCTCGGCCTCGCGTGCGTAAACCGCGAGGAAGGCCTTCCCCATCAGCGAATTCTCGTTCTCGATGCTCTTTCGCAGGACCGCGGCCCGAATTGCCTGAATGGCCCGGTCGTCGGGTGCGGCCATGCTGGCGAATTCCACGAGTTGCATCGCGAGGCGGAAATTCCCAGCCTCCGATAGCTGCGTGGCCCGCTCCGCAAGTTTTTCGGCGCCGCCGGCAAGAGCGGCCAGTTCCGATGCGAGATCGGCAGTCCTCGGCGGCATGAGATGGGCCGCGTCACCATCGAACCAGCCGGCATAGAAGTGATAGATGCCGCGGACGAGGAATTCCGGGTCGTCGTACTTCGCTGCCAGATAGGGCTTGCCCAGATATGCCTCGGGCACCTTCACCGCATGCAGAACCGCGTCGAGGCTGGCGCCCCTGTTGAGGAGCGCGAGCGTTTCACGCACGAGATGCTCGAGCGCCTCTGCCCCGTGGCGCAGCATCTCGGCCGCGCGCTCTTCGCCAAAGACGACCGGACCGTGACCGGGAATGAGGACCGCCGGAGCGAGCGCCTCCATCCGCCGAAGTGCCGTCGCCCAATCGGCTGCATAACGCTGCACCTTGCGCGGATTGCCGGCGTTCGGAAACACCCAGATGACGAAATCGCCGCTCGCAAGGACACGTCGTTCCGGTAGCCAGACGAACGTGGCATCGTCGGTTTCGCCTCTGCCGTGAAAAAGTTCGATCCGCTCGCCACCGACGGACAGTGACAGGGTATCGTCATAGACCGCGTCCGGTCGCCGCTGACCGATTGGGTAGATGTAGCCCGGTTTGTTGAACTGCTGGCTCTGCGCGATGCTGTTGTAGCCATGCGAAGCCTCGTAGCGCTCCATCCGCCGCTTCACGTTGCGGTGGGCGACGATCCGCGGGCGCGCTAGCCCACGCGCATCCGCTTCCTGGTCGATGACCGTGATCCCGCTGGTATGGTCGATATGGCCATGCGTGAAGATGACGGTGTGTATGGGGCTGTCGTCCCAGGAGCGTATGACGTCGAGGGTCTGCTTTGCCGTTTCCGGCTTCGCGGTGTCGATCAGGACCAGACCTTCGCTGGTACGGATGGCCGTCACGCTGCCGCAGAAGTAGGTCGTGTGGACGGTGATGATGTTGTCGGCGACATGGGTGATGGCGCCGTGCGAGACCGCGGCGGTCCATTCTTCCATCTGAGCCGTGCCGTCCCACAGACGCTCGAACAACGGGTCGTGTCTCATGGTCTTTCTGTCCTCGAAGCAATCGCCGACAGCTTTAGCATTGCCGGCCGTGGTTGGAAGCCGGCACGTGTGGTCTTGTGGACATGCCTCAGGTTTTGGGCTGCATCATCTGAGACGCTCGCTCATTGAAGAAGCTTGAACAGCTTTCCCAAAGTGCCGCTGTCCTGTGCCGGTTGCTCGGCTTCTGCAGCGGGTTGCTGCTCCGGCTGCGGCGTTTCCGGCGCCGGCTGTTCGGCAGCCGTGTCGGGCGGAGCTTGCCCATCGACGGGCGGTGCCGCCTCGGGCTCGGTGCCGCCACCGCCGATGATCTGCTCGATGGAGAGCTCGCTGCCTTCGTCCTTCGGCTGCTTGCCGATCGCACCGCTGAGGATGTCGCGAAGCTTTCCTCCCTTGCCGTCCCCGGACAGAAGCTCATCGAGCCCCAGCTTGCCGGTCGGCAATCCGAGCTTCTTCAAGGTCGAAAGCGCGGCATCGGGGTTTTTCAGAAGGCCCGAAAGGTCGGGATAGATGCGCGGAGCGGCAAACGACCCTTCGATGACGACGGGCACGCCGATGCCTTCGGTGGCGATGTCGGCACCCTGGCCCTGCAAGGATGCGACCACGCGGGGATCGAGGCGGAAGTTCAACTGGTCCTCCGGCAGGTTTGCCTCGCCTTTGCCGCTCATCCGCACGAGGGGGCCGACGAGCTTGATGTCGTCGGTGCGCGCAACGCCGTTCTCGATGGCAAAGGATGCCCCGAGTTCGGTAAAGCCGGTCGCCTTGTTGTCGTTCTGCTTGAAGCCGGAGGACATCAGGCCGACGAGATTGTTGTAGACGTCGGCAACGTCGATCCCGCGAATGGCGCCGTCGGAGAAACGGACCTCAGCCGTGCCCTTGAGCGATCGCTTGAGCGTGCTGGTCGTGCCGCCGGCGCCTGCAATGTCGAACGTCGTCTGCAGCGCGCCTTCGAGATGCTTGAAGTTTGCAAGGTCGGTGAGCAGTGGTGCGGCCGAGGCGCCCGATATCGAGGCCTTCACGGCGATAGACGGCTCCGTGCCGGATCCGTCGGCGGTCAGGCTCGCGGCCACCTGGCCGCCATAGAAGGGGCTATCCGGAATGTCGAGGTTCGCGATGCCCTCGGAGATCTTCAGGGAAGTTGCGACCGGCCCGACGACGACGCGGCCGTAGGCGAGTTTTTCGGCATCGACCTTGATGGAGGCATCGATGGAGCGAAGTGCGGACAGATCCAGCGGACCATCCGGGGCAGGGCCACCACTCGCTTTGCTTTTGGCCTTCGCCTGCGGCGCGGCCGAAGGCGCGCCGGCCAACCGCGCGAGGTCTAGTTCCTTGAAATGGAGCGCGCTCGAAATTTTGAGCGGTGTCCCGAGTTCGACCGCGCCATTGCCGCTTCCTTCGACCCCGTTGACCGAGAGCGTGGCCTTCTGGAATGCGACGCCCGCAGCGCTTGCCTTCACGTCGCCATTGAAGGCGAATTGCGTGATGCCGCCCGCGTCGGCCTGACCGATCCAGGCAAGAAGCGCTCGCAGGTCTGCGGCCGCGAAGTTCAGCTTGCCGGCGTAGCTGCCCGCAAGCGCCGCCTTGCCATCCAGCGCAAGCGTCGCTTCCTTCGTGCGCAGGTCGAGCTTCAGCGGGATGTCGCCCGCACGGGCATTGGCGTCCATGAGCAGGTCGCGGACCGGTAGGGTAAGATCGATCTCGGCCGGTTTGCCCCGCCACACGAGGCTGCCCGCAAGACGCATTGGCTTGGCCAGGCCCTCGATCTTGAGGGCGAGTTTCTTTGCCTTCACCTCGGCCATGGCCGGATCGGCGATGCCGGGAATGACGATGGTCGCGTCACGCAGGCTTGCGCCGCCGGTCACGTTGATCGTCTTGCGCACAGAGTTCGCGCTCAGTCCGCGAAACGCGAAGGCCGTGTCCATCGTCACGGTTCCCGACAGCGGTACCGATTGGCCGACCAGAGCCGCGAGTTTGGAAACGTCGAGCCCGTTGCTGACGACGCGGCCCTGGAAAATCGGCTCGGCGGCGCCGACGTCGGCGGCGAGATCGGCGGCAACACTGCCGGCGTCGATGCCGAGATGCTCGAGCCGCCCGGTCAACTGCCCGTCCTTGAGGGTCGCCGTCAGCGCGACGTCGGATGCGGAAATGTCACCAACGGCAAGGGCGCCGACATTGACGCTGATATCGGCGTCAAAACCGGCCAGCGCCTGCAGGCCTGCAGCTGCCTTGGCCTTGTCCGTCCGGCCTGCCGGTTCCTCGGGCTGGGAGGAGGATGCGGCCGTCTCGCCGTCATCGAGAAATGCGCTCAGATCCAGCCGCTCGGCGTTGAGGTCGGCGAGGAACCGCGGGCGGCTGCCCGGCACGAACAGCGCGTCGAGTCCGAGCGCTTCGTCGCCGATCGTAAGCTTGCCGCCGCGGATCTGGTAACCGCCATTGGCATTCAGCGCTACCTGGCCGCTGGCAGTCAGTTCGGTGAGCCCGGCCGCAAGCTGGTGCTCGGCCTCCAGGGAAAGGCTGAGTTCGGCAGGCTTGTGCTCGAGCAGCGGACGCAAAGGCGAAACGGCAAGCGTGACATCGTAGCGCCGGCCATCGACGCCGGCGCCGGCCGAGAGCGACAATTCGCCATCGATATCCGGAACGGCGAGCGTAAGATCGAGATCGCTGACGACGTCGACCGAACCGCCGGCGCCTTCCTGCCGCAGCGTTCCCTCGCTGATCGAGATCTTGTCGATGGCGCTTTTCTCGAGGAAGGCGACGAGGGCGGCGAGCGGATCGCGCGTTTCGCCCGTGCTCGCCTGTCCCGCCTCAGCCCCCCCGTCTTGCGCAACCGCTGCGGCCTCTGCCTTCGGCCGCAGCGCCACGACAGGGCGTACAAGCCTTACTTCCCTCACGTGCAGGCGGTCGGACCATAGCGAGGAGAGCGTCACGGAGCCCGCGACTTCGCCGATCTCGGCGGTCATGCCGTCGGCATCGAGCGAGACGTTTTCGGCCACCACCGCCAGATGCGGGACGACGGAAAGTCTGACCGGGCCGTTGAGCGCGATCGCGCTGCCGGTCGCGTTCGAGAGTTGCCGTCCCAGTTCGGCGCGCATCCAGTCGCTCGAAACGAAGCTGGGCAGGATCATGACTGAAACGACAGCGAGGACGCCGAGCGCCAGCAGGCAAAGAAAGAAACGCCGCATGTTTCCCCTCGTTGCGAAAGCGATTGATTCGGTATCGTTTTCCAGCGCGCGCCGTTTTGCAACTCCTGGGGCGATCTGCCTTCTCGTCGTACGGTTGCGCTATCGCGCGCCGACACCCTTTCCGGCGACGGCTGCATCGCCCATCTCGACGGCTGTACTCTCGGCCACGGCTGCCGGAGCGGCAACCGCGCGCGGACGATGCACGAGCGTGACCAGCACGAACGACAGGATCATCAGCAGATACCAGGCGCCGAGCTTTTGCACGGAGACCAGCGTCCAGCCGGCATGCTGCGAGGGATAGATCCAGGCCCGCGACCAAGTGCCGATGTTTTCGGCGAACCAGATGAAGAGGGCGACCAGCAGGAAGCCCACGAGCAGCGACATGCGGTGGCGAAAGCGGAAGACGCGATAATGCACCGTGGTGCGAAGGAAGAGGATCGCGGTCAATCCGAACAGCGCGTAGCGAAGGTCGATGATGTAGTGGTGGCTGAAGAAGTTGACATAGATGGCAAGGGCCAAAAGCAGGGTCGCGATGAGCGGCGGATAGTTGCTGTAGCGCATGTCGAGAATGCGGGTCACGCGCGCCAGATAGGAGCCGACGGCGGCATACATGAAACCCGAAAACAAAGGCACGCCGCCGATGCGGAAGAAGCTTGGCTCCGGATAGATCCACGAGCCGA
This sequence comes from Ensifer sp. ENS07, assembly GCF_014852185.1. Lineage (NCBI taxonomy): Bacteria > Pseudomonadati > Pseudomonadota > Alphaproteobacteria > Hyphomicrobiales > Rhizobiaceae > Ensifer > Ensifer sp. ENS07. The sequence goes on from NZ_JACVBE010000008.1 coordinate 39,712, forward strand.
CGGAGGTCTTGAAGATTTCCATCAGCGTGCCGACGACGTGGAAGATCAGGATGACCTTGGCCTCGGCGATGGTCTCGAGCTTGAAGACGAGCAGTGAGATCTGGATGGCGATGGCGCTCAGGAACAGGAAGTCGTAGCGGGCGAGACCACTGCCTTCGGGCCAGTAGAATTTCGTTGCCAGCATCAGGGCCAGCATCGCGCCGCCGAAGAGGCAGGCGAAGGCCTGCTTGATGCCGAACACCAGAAATTCGGTCAGGCCGCCAAGGAAGCCGCTTGCCGGAAGCCGGTCGAGCACGCCATGCGCCGCAGCGTCGATGCGCGCCTCAATGCTCGTAAACCGCCTCTCCTCGGGTTGTCCAACCATCCGCATCGCCTCCTTTTGCCGTCGCTGCTGCGATGGCCTGACAATGCGGTTGAATTGTGGATGGCTGGAAACCGGGCCGTGTGGAGGTGGCTGCCGCGCATCCGCCACCAGCGGCGGCAGCAGGATTGCGGCATGCCGTCGTCTGCGCTCGTGGCGGGTGATCAGCGCGGGAAGGCGTAGCGGTCGACGATCGCCCAGATTTCCCGGTTGACCTCCTGCAGCTGCTCGATCACCTCGTTGATCCGCGCGATCTCCGCCTCGTTGATCTGCTCGATCTTGCCGTACTTGATCGTGTCCTTGCTGTCGAAGATCGCCATCAGTTGCGTGCTCGCCTGGTCGCCGGTTTCGTCGAAGGAATAGATGCAGTGGCTGTATTTGTTGCGGAGTTTTGCCTGCCGGCCAAGCTGTTGGGTAATCGAAAGAATTTCTTGCCGCTGCGCGGCAGGCGTCTTTCCCATCTTGGTCAGCCGCTCGACGAGTTCGATGCGGGCCCGCGTCGTGTTCAGCGTCAGGAAGATGACGATCGCGGTTTCCTTGTCGACCCGGGCGAGGCCGGCGATGAGGTAGATGAGCAAACTCTCCGTATTCGTCCACGTGTAGTTGAGTTGTCCGATTAAGAGGAGGATTTCGTGAAATCTTGCCATGGGCCTTCCAGTGCTCGCCGGTTGCCAAATGCCACACCACTGCTCGTCAGAATACTGCATTCCTGCGTCCAGTAAATTCGTTCTGACGATGGTCGCGCAGGCCCGGAAATGCGGCGCTCGGGCCCTCTCCGGCGCGTGGCCAGCCGTCGGGTGACGGCCATATTTTGCCTAGCTCACGGGTGAAGGTTTCTGCGTCTCGTCGCTAGCCCGCGAAGGTTAGCCCGAACTGACAACTTACAATGCGTGTCGGTTTTAGACAGAGTCTCCTCTGCAACCGGCGAGCAGGACGCACTCAGGCCCCCTTTGGGCAAGCTCTGCATCGAATGGAATACCCAGTTGGGAACCTGTTCCGGTCCTCTCGACCAAGTAAGGGGAGAGGCAACAAAAGCGATCAAAGTATCGACAGATGGGCGACTAGGCGCCCGGAGGAAAACACCGTTACTGAGTTCAACAAGTCCAACACGTAGCCCGCGCATGGCCCAAATCCGCGTAAGAGAAGAATGCGGCTCGGCTGTCGCGGCCTCAACTCGAGGTAATCGTCATGAGTAAGGACAAGAATATCCTGTGGCCATGGGATGACAGCCAGTCTCAAGATCAAGACCAGGGACAAGGACAGGGCCAGGGTCAGGGACAATTGCAGGCGGAGCTGCAGGGCCAGCTTCAGGGACAGGGACAAGGCCAGGGCCAGGGGCAAGACCAGGGACAGGGCCAGGACCAAGGTCAGGGCCAGGATCAGGGACAATCGCAGTACAGCGAGTCCTACAACGGCAATCTCAACGGCAACGGCAACCTCAATGGTAACGGCAACGCCAATGCCAACGGGAACGGCAACCTGAACGGCAACGGCAATGCCAACCTGAACGGAAATGGCAACGCCAACCTGAACGGCAATGGCAACGCCAACCTCAATGCCAACCTCAACGAAAACAGCACCCATGTCGACGTCGACAGCAAGACGACCGTTGACGTGGACGTCGATCTCGATCTGAGCGGCTACAAGCCGTCCGACGACGACTTTGCCGATATCGACAACTCCTCGATCCACGGCATGGCGAACACGAGCTTCAAGGACATCCTGAACGGCTCGATGAACGGCAACAGCAACGTTGCCAACGTGTTCAGCCAGAACGCCATCATGTCGGATGACGACAGCGCCTCTGACATCAACAACAGCGGCACGCTTAACCAGAACGGCAACGCCAATGCCGGCGACGCCCGCTCGGGCGACGGCATTCAGGCCGGCGCAGACGGTGGTGAAGGCGGAAGCAAGGCCTATGCCAACGGTGGCGACGGCGGCGATGGCGGCCATAGCGTTGGTGGCTTCGCGGGCGCTGGCGACGGCGATGGCGGCGACGCAGACAACAATGCCGATGCGACCGGCGGTGCCGGCCTTGGCGGCATTGCAGCCAGTGTTGGCGTTGGCGGCGGCAGCTCCAGCGGTGACGCAAATGGCGGTACGGCGACAGCCGGTGCCGGTGGTGCCGGTGGTGCCGGCCTCGGCGTCGGCCTCGGTCTCGGTGTCGGCCTTGGTGTCGGCGCGGCAGCCGGCGGCGACGGCGGCAGCAATGGTGCCGGCAACGGTGGCACAAGTGGCGACGTCACGAGCGGCCCGGCAGGATCTTCGGATGCAGGTGACGGCGGCGATGCCGGCGGCTTCATCCTGCCAATCCTGAACCTCGGTGGCGACGGTGGCGACAGCAACGGTGGCAACAGCGTAGCGGTTGGCGATACCGGCAGTGCTGACGGTGGTGATGCCGGCGATGCCGGCGACGGCGGCGGCGCTTTGGGTGCTGGTCTTGGCGCGGGTGCTGGCTTCGGCGCCGGTGCAGGCGTCGGCGGTGCCGGCGGCGGTGGTGGCGATGCCTATGCCGGTGGCGGCTCTACGGGTGACTCGACCGGTGGTGACGGTACCGGTGGTGCAGCGACCGGTGGTCACGGCCTCGGCGGCCTCGCGCTCACGGGTTCGTGGGCAGCCGGCGGCGACGGTGGCGATGCCTACGGTGGCCATGCACTCGGTGGTGCCGGCGGCGCGGGTGGCGCGGGTGGCTTCGCGACGAACGGTGATGGCGGTGCGGGTGGCAGCGCCGGCATGTGGGGCTCGTACAATGGTGACGACAGCTTCGTCGAAGGGCTCTCCTCGGCTTCGGCAGACGCAGTTATCGACACCAACGCCTTCAACCAGCAGATCGTGCTCGGCGCGAACCTGCAGGGCAACACGATCGACATGACGGTCGTCGGTGGTGATTACACGACCACTGCCGTCGGCGACGACGACAACACCTGATCGGTGAGGGGGCGTCGATCCGCGTCTCGCGGGATCGACCCGAGAATGACTGCGCGGGAAGCTCCCGCGCAGTCAGGCACGACCCGCCAAGCCGGCGGGGACTGCCGACGACAAGAGGAGGGCCTGACCTTGTATTCCGCAAAGATCACCGAGGCCATTGCCCATTTCATCGGTCTCTTCGAACTCTCTACCGAAGAGGCGCGTCTGCGTGAAATCCATGAGAAGTTCGACCCGGATCGCGACGTCCACAAGGATCCGAAGGAGCTCGTTTCTGCGCCGGTCAAGGTGCACGCACCTTACGATCTCGACGACTTCAACCCCGACGTCCCGTACAAGCCGGTCGGACCGGACATCTTCATGCCGATACCGGACGGCTATGCTGGGGTGTCCTTCCCCGAATACCCGATTTTTGGCGGCTCCCTTGGCCGCGCCAGCTCGGAAGCCTCCCTGCAGGGCGCATCGCCGAGATCGGCCTCGCAGGTGGTCGAGCCGCACATCAACCCGCCGGGCTCGGTGGTGGTCTACAGCAACCAGACCGCCGAGCTTTCGGACAATGATTTCGTCAGTGTCGGCGGGCATGGCCTGAAGTCCGGCCTGCAGATCGACAACAGCGCGACGATGGCCGAGCTCATCGACGCGACGCAGAGTATTTCGCTGCTCGGCGAGACGGATGTCGCCGGCTCCAGTGACGCGATCGCCAGCCTCGTTGTCGGCACGGCCGAGAGGCTTGAGGCATTCTCCACCGGCGGCGAAGCGGAGGCCGGGGGGCTGAGCGTCACCCATTTTTCAGCCAGGGCCAGCACGCTCGAAGGCATCTATGTGAACGGCGTGATCGTTGAGGAAGCGCCGGTTCTCAAGGATCACCTGCCGGACCCGGACGAGGCTTCCGATGCGCCGGACGAGCCCGAACTGTCGAACGACGGGGTCGAAGTCGAGGGCGGCATCGCCTATGGCGAGGGTGCCGTCGCGGTCGACACTTCGGTCGAGCTGGAAGCGGGCAGCAACACGCTGGTCAACTCCGTCGTCATCACCAGCGACTGGCTGCAGGCCGAAGTGCTGGCGGTGGCCGGCGACCACGTCGAACTCAACGCGATCGTTCAGGTCAACACCCACTATGACAGCGACCTCGTCAGTTCCGCGCTGAGCGGCAACAATATTGAGCAGCATGCTACCCAGGCGTTCAACATCGCCATGTTCAAACATGTCGAGCCGGCGCAGACGACGCATGCCGACACCGCCGACTTCCCCAAGGTCTGGGCCATCACCGAGGTCAAGGGCGACCTGATGATGGTCAACTGGCTCCAGCAGTTCACTTTCATGTCGGATGAGGACACTGCGATCCTCGCGGCTTCGGGCTCGAAGCTTTCGATCGTCGGTGGCGACAACACGGCGGCCAACCAGATATCGCTGCTGGAGCTCGGATACCGCTTTGACCTGATCTTCGTCGGCGGCAGCGTCTTCGACGCCAACATCATCCAGCAGACGAACATCCTGCTCGACAACGATCTGATCGGTGCCGTCGGCGGCTTTCACACCAGCGGCGCCGGTTCGGTCTCGACCGGCGGAAACCTGCTTTGGAACTATGCCGGAATCGTCGAAGCTGGCAGTGCAGGCCCGGTCAATCCGATGTCGGACGGTTACCTGTCCGCGCTGCAGGATCTGTCGGAAGGCAAGAAGCCGTCGGGCGACGACTTTCTGCATGATCCCGCCTTTGCCGGGCTGAATGGCCTGAGGGTGCTCTACATTTCCGGCGACCTCATCAGCCTCAACTACATCCAGCAGACCAACATTCTCGGCGACAGCGATCAGGTGACGCTGGCGATGAACGCGCTCGAGGCGCGCCCGGACGCGGACTGGACCATTTCCACGGGCTCGAATGCTCTGCTGAACTATGCCGGGATCGTCGATGTCGATACGGGCAAGACGATCTATGCCGGCGGCGGCGCCTATTCGGACGAGGTGCTCATCCAGGCGGAGCTGGTCAAGAACGATCCCTATCTCGGTAGTCAGAACCCGGATGCGCTGGTCAGCGAAGCGGTCGTCTTTCTCGGCGACGACATGCTCACTCCGGATTTCGGCCACCAGCCGCAGGATCAGATCTCGCCGAGCCATGGGCACGGCATCGATACGGCCAGTGCCGACCCCATGCACAGCATGGTCGCCTGATGGGAGTGCGGGAGGATAGTCATGACCGACCGCACCAATCCGTCTCGGCCAGTGTCTGCCGAAACCGGCGCCGATGCCGCTTCGCGTGCGGAGGAAAACGGAACACGGCCGGAAGCATCCGGCGCCGACGCCGCGCGACGGCAGTTTCTGCGCAAGCTCAATCATCAGGAACACGTTCTGGACCGTGCTGTTAGGGAGATCGACGGGGTGGCGGACCAAATAAGAAGAGTGGCGGCAAACGGCGCCGGCGAGGATGGCAACTGGACCCCTTCACCCGTTTCGCCTCTTCCCGGATCGGGCGTTGCCGCAAGGCCGGTACAGATCACCGGTCCGACACCCGGCCTCGCACCGGCGCGCGCTGCTGCACCGGCCGCACCGATCGGGGTCGCGCAGGCGTCACGCGCACAGATGGGGACGCCACGGGCGGATGCCGCTGAGACGGTCAACGTCACGTCGCGGCCGTGGCCTCCAAAGACCGAGCCCGTGGCCAGACCCGAGCCGGCTCTGCGCGGCGAGGCGACGGTCGAGCGCCGCCCGTTGCAGGAGGAACCAAAGCCGGAACCCTGCATCGAAAAGCCGGTCGGAAAACCGGTTGCCTGGCCGACCGCGGAGATGAAGGAGAGATATTCGCCTTCGGGCATGGTGGTGATCGAAGCCGACCGTGGGCCGATCAAGGCCGAGCCGCGGTCGCCCGACAAGGGTGGCGGATCGTCCGACAAGGGCGGCGGCGGAGGCGGTGGAGGGGGCGTGTTCCACAAGCGCCTTGGCCCGGTCGATTTTTCGGCGAGCCTCAGCGCTGGTCTCAAGGCGATCCGGCAGAACCTGATGATCGTCATGCTGTTTACGATCGTCACCAACATCCTCGTGCTTTCGATCCCTGTCTATCTGTTCCAGATTTCGGACCGGGTGCTGACCAGCCGCTCGGTCGACACGCTGGTGATGCTGACGGCGATCATCGTCGGCGCGGTGCTGCTGCAGTCGGTTTTCGACGCCATTCGCCGCATGATCCTGATGCGCACCGCCGTGGAGGTGGCCGCGCAACTCGGCGCGCCGATCCTGAGCGCGGCAGCGAGAGCCGCCCTGCATAGCAACGGGCGCGAGTACCAGACGCTTGGCGACCTGCAGCAGCTTCGCTCCTTCCTCGTCTCCGGCACGCTGCTTTCGTTTCTCGATGCGCCGATCGCGCCGCTCTTTCTGGTGGCGGTCTTCCTCATCCATCCGCATCTCGGGATAATCGTCGTCACCTCAGCCGTTCTCCTCCTCATCGTTACGCTGTTGAACCAGAAAGCGACGGCTGCGGCGTTCGGCGAAGCGACCAATTTCCAGACCAAGGCCAACCTTCACCTCGATTCGATGTCGCGCAACTCCCAGATCATCAACGCACTGGCGATGATCCCGGAGGCCGTGCACATCTGGGGCAAGGACATGGCCGGTTCGCTCAAGGCCCAGGTGATGGCGCAGGACCGCAACATCGCCTTTGCGTCGCTGTCCAAGGCGGTGCGCCTCCTGACGCAGGTGACGATGCTCGGTTGGGGCGCCCATCTCGCCCTCAATGGCTCGCTCACCGGTGGCATGGTGATTGCGGCCTCCATCATCGCGGGCCGCGCGCTTGGACCTATCGAGGGCGCGATCGAGGGATGGAGCCAGGTCATCCAGTCGCGTGCTGCCTATGGGCGCATTTCCGCGCTGCTGAAGACGTCACCGCTCAATTTCGAACGGTTGAAGCTGCCGCGGCCCGAAGGGCGCCTTGATGTCGAGCGCCTGCTTTTCGTTCCGCAGGGCACCAAGCGCGTGGTGCTCAACGGAATTACCTTTGCGCTGGAGCCCGGCGATTCGCTTGCCGTGATCGGCAGTTCCGGTGCCGGCAAGACGACGCTCGGCAAGATGCTGGTTGGATCCATCCTGCCGACGTCGGGCAACGTCCGGCTGGATCTCATGGACCTGAGGAACTGGGACCAGCGGCAGTTCGGCGAAAGCATCGGCTACCTGCCGCAGGACGTGCAGCTGTTTCCCGGCACGATCAAGGCCAACATCGCCCGCATGCGCGAGGATGCCACCGACGCCGACATCTACGCCGCTGCCAAGCTTGCCGATGTTCACGACATGATCGCCATGCTGCCGCACGGATACGAGACCGTGGTGGCCGCCGACGGCTCGCCTCTATCGGGCGGCCAGAAGCAGCGCGTCGCCCTTGCCCGCGCCTTCTTCGGCAACCCGCGCATGGTTGTGCTCGACGAGCCCAACTCCAATCTCGATACCGCCGGCGAGGCGGCGCTGACGCGGGCGCTGACGCATGCCAAGCGTGAGAAGATCACGGTTGTCACCATCACTCAGCGACCGGCGCTTTTGAACAGCGTCGACAAGGTTCTGCTGCTCGTCAACGGCACGGTGGCGCTCTTCGGCATGCGCCAGGACGTTCTCAAGGCACTCGCTTCGCGTGGGGTGAATACCGAAGGCAACCCGCTCGAACAAAACCAGCTTCCGTAGGCGATCATGAGCGACATGGCCAAAGTACAGGATCTGACCTGGTACGCAGAGGTTCCGCGTTCAATCTGGCAGCATACGATGATCGGCCTGGTGCTGATCGTCGTGACCTTCGGCGGCTTTGGCCTTTGGGCCTTCACCGCGCCTCTGGCGGCTGCCATCATCGCCCAGGGCAGCTTTGTCGCAACCGGGCAGAACAAGGTGGTCCAGCACTTCGAAGGCGGGATCATCAAGGATATTCTGGTGAGCGAGGGCGACCGCGTAACCGTGGATCAGCCGTTGGTGCGGCTGGACGAAACGGCCGCACAAGCGAATGAGAGGCAGTATTTTCTGCGCTGGGCGCGGCTGGAGGCGATCGTCGCCCGGCTGACCGCGCAGGCGCACGGTTTGAAGCAGATCGTGCTGCCCGCGGTTCTCACGGAGCACGTCAAGAAAGATCCTGAGATTGTCCCGATCGTGCAGAGCCAGGAGCTCAATTTTCAGACCTGGAGGAGCAAGCTCGACAGCGATATCGGACTGTTGAAGCGGAATATCGAGAGCCTGGAGTTCCGCTCGCAAGGTTTTCAGGAGCAGCTGAAATCGGTGCGCGAGCAACGAGTCCTGCTCGAGGAGGAATACATCGGCAAGAAGACGCTTTTGGCCAAGGACCTGATCCGCAAGACGGAGATCAAGACCATCCAGCGCGCGATCGCCGATGCAGAGGGCCAGATTGGCCGTCTGATGTCCGAAGTCTCGGAGACCGGGTCCCAGATCCTCAAGCAGCAGCAGCAGGTCAACCAGACCGAACAGAGCTACCAAGAGGCTGCGCTCGACGAATTGCAGAAGGCCGAGGGTGAACTGGACACAGTGCGTGAACAATTGCGCGGCGCCACCAATGTGCTCCGCCGCGCGACGATCAACGCGCCGGTGACCGGCACGGTCATCAGGATGCATTTTCATACGTCCGGCGGCGTCATCGAGAGCGGCAAGCCGATCATGGAAATCCTGCCGGCCGATGTACCGCTCATCATCGAGGCGCAGGTGCTGCGCACCGACGTCGACAATATCCGGGTCGGCGAGAAGGCGACGGTGCGGCTGACCGCGCTGAACCAGCGCACGACGCCGGTCCTCAATGGGCAGGTCTTCTACGTGTCGGCGGACGCCCTGCCGGTGCAGACGCATGAGGGCACGCGCGAGGTCTACCTGGCGCGCGTCAGCCTTCCGGCAAGCGAGCTTGCAAGAGTTCACAATTTCGTCGTGACCCCCGGCATGCCGGCGGAAATTCTGATCCAGACGGCGGAGCGGACCTTTTTCGACTATCTCACCAAGCCGATCCGCGACAGCATGGCGCGCGCCTTCATGGAAAACTGACGGTTTCGCGCGGCAGAAGCGCCTACGACGTCGGAATACGGGCGGCGTGAAACCCGTTTCCGCCTGCCCGCGTTTCGCCGGCATCACCGGCCGTTCGATCGCATTTACGGCGGCTCTGGACCGGTATTGCGCTGCGCGCATAGCGCATAGCTGGCTTGCGCAAAATCCGCCTACGATTTGGGCAGAAACCCTGTATATTCACCTCATCAAAGCAATGCATCTCCTCCCGCAGAGCTTCGATGCGGTGAACGATCTCCTCCTCCCATGGATCGTTCACGAGATCAGCGCCACTCCTCCTCCCAGGCTGCTGATCGATTTTTAGAGAGCCTGCCGCTCCTCCCGCGGCGGGCTCTTTTGTTTTTCGGCAGACGCTGCCGGCAATTGCGTCCTTCAAGTGTCGAATTCGTCGACGCCACGCCCCCGTGATCAACAATGCATGCCCGCGCACGGAACCAAAGTGCCCGGTTAGCGGTTACGCCTGTGGAGGTGCGTGATGTCTATCCGGCACGTGAAATCCGATCCGCAGTCGAAACCACAGCGCTGGGCGTTTCACCATGGCGCAGGGCGCCTGCGGGCAGGAGACGCGACCCGCGACGGGTCGACGACGCAGGAACGGTTGTCTCCCGTGGTCGACGCCGGCGACGGCGGCCTGGTGGCGCCGGATCTTTCGGGATCTCTCGCCCCTCATCGCAACCGGCAGCCGCCGCCGCACGACTACAGCCGTCCGGCGGTCGGTCGCGATGCGCTGGCTTCCATCCGCGACATGCGCGACGAAGACTGCAGCGGCGGGCCGATCTGGGTCGCCTTGCTCGGCGACAATACGAGCGAGGGCATGCGGCAGTTCATGGGGCTCGTGCTCGCCTTCATCTTCCTGTCGGCCGTTTTCTTCTGGTTTCTTGCCTAGGACGTATGAGGCAACAAAGCCGCCGTGGCCGTGACATTTTCCCGGTTGACGGTCGATCGCTGAAGCCTAGATAACCGGCGGTATCCCGTCCTCCTTCCCCAATGCCAGCGAGAGCGCCATGCACTACAGAACCTTCGGCCGTACGGGCCTGCGCATTTCCGAAATCGGTTACGGTGCCTGGGGCATCGGCAAGAGCCATTGGCAGGGCGCGCGCGACGACGAGTCCGCCCGCGCCCTCAACCGCGCAGTCGACCTCGGCCTCAATTTCATCGACACCGCACTCGGCTACGGCCAGGGCCACAGCGAGAAGCTGATCGGCGCCTTGCTGCGCGAGCGGTCGGAGACGATCCATGTCGCCACCAAGATCCCACCTAAGAACATGCAATGGCCGGCGCACGCCGGCACCCCGGCCGAGCAGACCTTCCCGGCCGACCACGTGATCGCCTGCACCGAGACGAGCCTGCGCAATCTCGGTGTCGAGACGATCGACGTGCAGCAGTTCCATGTGTGGTCGGACGAGTGGGTAGGCCGCGGCGACTGGCTGGAGGCTGTCGAGCGGCTGAAGCGCGACGGCAAGATCCGCTTCTTCGGCGTTTCGATCAACGACTACGAGCCGGACAATGCGCTCCGGCTGATCGAGACCGGCGTCGTCGACAGCGTGCAGGTGATCTACAACATCTTCGAGCAGGCGCCGGAAGAAAAACTGCTGCCCGCGTGCCTGAAGCACAATGTCGGCGTCATCGTCCGCGTGGCGCTCGACGAAGGTGGTCTGACCGGCCAGATCCGCGCCGATACCGTCTTTCCCGAGGGTGACTTCCGGGAAACCTACTTCCGGGGCGAGCGCAAGCGCGAGGTCGAGGAACGAACGCAGAAGATCGTCGAGGATCTGGAAATCAAGCCCGACGCACTGGCCGAGACGGCGCTGCGCTTCGTTCTCAGCCACCCGGCCGTATCGACGGTCATTCCCGGCATGCGTTCGGTGCGCAACGTCGAGCGCAACTGCGCCATCGGCGACGGTGCCGGCCTGCCGGATGCGCAGCGGGCGAAACTGACCGCCCACCGCTGGCGGCGCAACTTCTATCGGGATTGAAGCCGCCGTTTCGCCGCCTGTCATCGACGCTCCCAGGGATCTGTCGGCTGCGTGGCCGCGTCTTCAGTGCCTCGCCCGTCCGGATATGCTATCCATAGGGGTGCTGGAGCCTGGGGGCGCCGATGGAACAAAAGCTCTCCGTCATCATGGCCGCGGACGTGGTCGGCTATAGTCGGCTGATGGAGCTCGACGAGAAGGGCACGCTTGCGACCCTCATGGCTCATCGGCAGGAGCTGTGGGACGTCGCGGTCGCCGCGCATCACGGGCGCATCGTCAAGCTCATCGGTGACGGCATGCTGATGGAGTTCCGTGCCGTGGAAGACGCAGTTCTCTGCGCGGTCGAGATCCAGCGGGGAATGCAGACGAGGAACGCGGGTACGCAGCGGGATCGCCGGATCGAATTTCGCATTGGGATCAATCTCGGCGATATCCTGTTTGAAGACGGTGACGTTTACGGTGACGGCGTCAACGTGGCGGCGCGCATCGAGAGCCTCGCCAAGCCGGGTGGCATATCCGTCTCCGCCTCGGTTCACGACACGCTGGGCGGTCGCCTGGACATCCGCTTCGAAGACACGGGCGCGCAGGCGTTGAAGAACATCGGCCGCCCCGTCCACATCTACAATATCGTCATCGACGACGGCGGATCGGAGGGGGCGGCGCTGATGGCGCCACCGACACAGGAGATACGGGAAAATCCCCCCGTCAAGTCGAGCCGGACGCATCTCTATGTGTCGCGCTTTGCGAATTTGAGCGGCAATCCCGATGAGGATTATTTCGCGGCCGGCATCACGCAGGACGTCGTCGCGGCATTGTCGCGGTTCTCCGGTTTGAACGTGATCGTTCGGTTGCCGCGTCCCGAGCCGCAACCTCAGGCACGCACAACCTACTACACGCTCGAAGGCAGCGTCAGGCGCGCTGCCGACCGGGTCAGGGTCAATGCCAGTCTGACCAATGCCACTGGCGAACACATCTGGGCGGAGAAATACGATTTCGACCTTGTCGACATGTTCGATGTCCAGGACGAGTTGTCCCGTTCCATTCCGGCTGCCTTGAATGTCAAAATCGAAGAGGCCGAACGATACCGGATTCTCGCCGAGCCGCTCAAAGGATCAAGCGCCTACGATTTCTATCTGCGTGGCCGGCACATTGAAAAAAGCCTGAAACCGGATGAGGTCAGGCGGGCAAAGGAGATGTTCCTGGCCGCGGTCGACGCTGATCCAGCCTACGCCCGCGGATATCTCGGGCTGGCCTGGCTGGATATACGCAAACTGAAATGGAACGAGCGTGCCGACATGGAAGCGACGCTTGCCAGTGCCTTCGCATCGGCAAGCAAGGCTTTGGAGCTCAGTCCCTGTGACGCCGATGTTCACTGGGCGCTCGGCGTCGTCCATTTGTGGAGGGGAGAGGCAGAACGCGCCATCGGTTGTTACGAGCGTGGGCGCGAACTGGCGCCGAACAATTGCGATCTTCTTGCGGAATATTGCGATGCCCTGGGGTATCTCGGTCTGTTGGAGGACGCGATCAGGATCGGGGAACTGGCCTTGCGGCTGAACCCCAGTCGTCCGGACTGGTATTTCTGGAACATCGCCGCTGCCAGGTATCTCTCCGGCCAGTACACCGAAGCGTTGGCTCTGCTGGAGAAGATGGCCGATCTTGGTTCGGCCTACCGTTTGCTGGCGGCGACCTACGCGCAACTCGGGCGCCTTGAGGATGCACGTCGCGCCGCGGCGGAGCTCCTGAAACTCAATCCGGAATTCTCGATCGAGCGATACGGTTCCCGTGCACCCTACCGGGATAAGGCCTTGCTTGCGCGTTACGTTGAAGGATTGCGGCTGGCCGGACTGCCGGAGTGAGTTCGGAACGGCGTGAGGGAGCCGCATCGGCCGGCCGGGTTTACTTGGAGGAAAAGCAATGTCGGAAACAGTCAATGTCCGCTACATGGTCGACGACGTCGAGGCGGCGATCGCCTGGTACACGACCCACCTCGGCTTTTCGCTTCTGTCGAGCTATGCACCGGCTTTCGCAGATGTGCAGCGCGGTGCGCTGCGGCTGCTGCTGAGCGGACCGACGAGTTCGGCCGGCCGGCCGATGCCGGACGGCGAGAAGCCGGGGCCGGGCGGCTGGAACCGCGTCCATCTCCTCGTCGATGACCTCAACGCCGAAGTGGAGCGGCTGCGCCGTGCCGGCGTCATGTTCCGCAATGACATTGTCACCGGTCCCGGAGGGGCGCAGATCCTTTTGATCGATCCCTCCGGAAATGTTGTCGAACTGTTTCAGCCCGCGCGACGATAGCGACCCGCGCGCCCGCGGGTCGTCGATGCGCTCGCACCGCTGGGGATGCGAGCGCCAGGTCGGGCTCTCAGCCAGCGCTGGTGTCGACCACTTCGAAATCGTGGGTGATCGTCGCGGTCTTGGCGAGCATGGCCGAGGCCGAGCAGTATTTCTCGATCGAGAGCGAAACGGCGCGCTCGACCTTGTTGACCGCAAGTCCGCGTCCCTTGACGATGAAGTGCATGTGGATGCGGGTGAAGACGCGCGGTTCCGTCTCGGCGCGGTCGGCGTCGAGTTCGACGACGCAGTCTTCCACCGGCTCGCGGCCCTTCTCCAGAATGTGCACGACGTCATAGGCCGAGCAGCCACCGGTGCCGATCAGCACCAGTTCCATCGGGCTCGGTCCCGGGGTGCGCCCCTCTTCGCCGAAGGCGGTTCCCAATACGACTTTGTGGCCGCTACCAGACTCTCCGACGAAGGTCCGGTCTTCCACCCATTTGACGCGTGCTTTCATGTGTCTCGTCCTGTTGTAGCCATGGCATGATCACGGACCCAGACAGAGCCGATGATCCTCCGTTCACATAGCGTCTTGGAGGGTTTTCGCAAATGGCCCGCATCCTCTAAAATGGCAGCCAGCGCCATCGGTGCGGGGACGGACGGCGCGGAAACCAGACCAAAGGTGTTTTGATGAACGAGACGACGGGAAATGCGCCTGACCGTTCCGGCGCCGTGATCCATCCGCCGATCGCCTGGGTGATGTCGGTGGGCGGTGGCCTCGTGCTCGACCGGCTCTACCCGTTGCCGTTCGTGCCCGCGACCGTGCCGGACGCCCTCGTCGGCGGCATCATTTTTCTCGCCGGTATCGCGCTTTTGATCTGGGCGGCGGTGAGCTTCAGGCGTGCGGGAACCGAAATCCAGATCCATCGCCCGACATCGGCGATTGTCGAAGCCGGTCCCTACCGCTTCACCCGCAACCCGATCTATACTGGCATGTTTCTCGGCCTGATCGGCTTTTCCATCATCTTCGACAGCCTGTGGCTGCTGATCCTGCTGGTGCCCTTCTACTTCGTCATCCGCTATGGCGTCGTGGCGCGCGAGGAGGCCTATCTTGAGCGCAAGTTCGGCGACGTCTATCGGGTCTACAAGGCGCGCGTCAGGCGCTGGCTCTGATTGCACAAATCGGCATGCTCCGCGGCGATGAAACGGGTCCGGACGTCGCGTCGCAGCACTCGCGATTTCGGGTGGATGAGTCGGCAGGCCCTCGATTGATCATAGCCGAGGCGGCTGCGCGTGTGCCTAGGGGGTATTGCCGGGATGGACTTGAACGAGCGTCCATCCTGCTGGAACACGAAAGGTGGTCTTTCGTGCAGAAGGTCGGGCCTTATCTCGGCGCTACGATCCCGTGATAGTAGTCGCCGTCACCAGCTTCATAATCGGCGGCGTAGCCGCCACCGCCACCGCCGCCGCCGCCGGTCTGGGAGCATCCGGCGAGGGCGAGAACCATTGCCAACAGGATTGTAGCGCGCATTTATTCTACCTTTCAGTTGAATGATCACGACAGAGGCTGCCGAGTTGCTGCCATACCTAACACGCCCGGTGGAGTATGATCGAGCGCGTGTGGCGATGTGTGCCTATGGCAATGCGCCGCGCCTCAAGCGCGCGATCGCCTGTCGAAGGCGATCGTTAGCGCCAGGCCACAAGCCCTTCTTCATACGGCCGTATCTCTGTGCCCACCTCTTTCAGGTAGGTTGCTGTGAAGGGCCATAGACTATATGGCCCTTGACCTCACTTCCGGAACAAGGAGGACACATGACTTCGATCGAACCCGCCTACGGAACCGCGACGCTCCTGCTGATCGCGGCGGCAGCCGTTGGCCTGCTTCTTTTTCTTATCCTCCGGTTGCGCCTGCATGCCTTCGTCGCTCTGGTTTTGGTCAGCCTCTTGACGGCGCTGGTGACCGGCATCTCCTTCGCGGACGTGGTCCCGACCCTCCTGCAGGGCTTTGGCTCGACGCTTGCCTCGGTGGCGCTGCTCGTCGGTTTTGGCGCGATGATCGGGCGGATGCTGGAGGTCTCCGGTGGCGCGCAGGTGCTCGCGGATCGGCTGATCGGCCAGTTCGGACCTGAGCGCGCGCCTCTCGCGCTCGGCGTCGCCTCGCTGCTGTTCGGCTTTCCGATCTTCTTCGACGCCGGCCTCGTGGTCATGCTGCCGATCATTTTCAGCGTCGCAAGCCGCTTCGGCGGCTCGGTTCTGCTTTATGCGCTGCCTTCGGCAGGCGCCTTTGCGGTCATGCACGCATTCCTCCCGCCCCATCCAGGCCCGGTGGCCGCCAGCGAATTGCTGGGGGCGGATATCGGCCTGCTCGTGCTCGTCGGCCTCGTCGTGGCGCTGCCCACATGGTATCTCGGCGGCTATCTCTTCGGCCTATGGGCAGGCAAACGCTTCGAACTGCCGGTGCCAACCCTTCTCGGGTCGCCGAACGAGGCGGCGCACGACGAAGTGCCCCCGTCTTTCGGCACGGTGATGCTGGTGCTGCTGCTGCCGCTCGTGCTGATCTTCCTCAATACCGGCCTATCGACGCTGGCCGCCGCCAAGATGATCGACGGCGGCGCATTGTGGGTCAGCATCCTGCGCATGGCCGGGCAGACGCCCGTCGCCCTGCTGATCACTGTGCTCGTCGGCATGTGGGTCCTCAGCGGCGAGCGTACGCTCAAGGACATGGAAAAGCTGATGGACGGGGCGCTAGGCCCGATCTGCGGCATCATTCTCGTTACCGGAGCCGGCGGCATGTTCGGCGGCGTGCTGCGAGCAAGCGGCATCGGCCAGGCGCTCGCCGGCAGCCTCGAGGCGATCGGCATGCCGCTGATCGTCGCCGCCTTCCTCATCTCCACGGCCCTGCGCGTGGCGCAGGGTTCGGCGACCGTGGCACTGACGACGACGGCGGGCCTTCTCGCTCCAACGGTCGCGGCAACGACGGGGCTCAGCCCCTTCGACCTGTGCTTCCTCGTGATCGCCATCGCTTGCGGCGCGACGGTGCTGAGCCATGTGAACGATTCCGGCTTCTGGCTCGTCGGCCGCTTCCTTCAGATGGATGAGCGGACGACGCTCAAGACCTGGACGGTAATGGAAACCCTGCTCGGGGTGATTGGTTTCGCCTTCGCGCTTGTGGGATGGTGGCTGCTATGAGTGAGGACCTTCAGCATGTCGTGGTGATGGGCGTATCCGGCAGCGGGAAGACCACTGTCGGCGAGGCGCTGGCCACAAGGCTCGGCTGGCGTTTTGTCGAGGGCGACAGCTTTCACCCGCCGGAGAACGTCGCCAAGATGTCCGCGGGCATTCCGCTCGACGACAATGACCGTGAACCCTGGCTGCGGGCGCTGGCCGCAGAAATTGCCAAGGACGAGGCGGCTGGCAGCCCTTCGGTGGTCGGGTGCTCGGCCCTGAAACGGTCCTATCGCGACATCCTGCGCACGGGCGCGCCGCGCGTCTGCTTCGTGCATGTGCACGGCGACCGCACCGTGCTGGCCGACCGGCTCTCGCATCGGGCGGGACACTTCTTCCCGGCTTCCCTGCTCGACACTCAGCTTGCGACCCTCGAGCCGCTCGGTCCGGACGAGGATGGCGTCGTCGTCGACGTGGCTCTTCCAACAGCTGAGCAGGTCGATCTAGCCATCCAGGGGCTGGGCAACTAGCCCAGCCGCGCTTGCGCTTCTCACTTCGGCGGACAGTCGCTGTACGGCGGGGACGGGGCGTGCAATCGCGCATTGAAGGCGAAGCGATCCCTGAACGTCCGCGCATCCCGCAGCCTGAGCTCCAATGCGTGAGCGCTGGCGGAGGGGAGTGGGGGTCGAACCCACCCAGGACAGGCTCGCTGCCCCAACCGGATTTGAAGTCCGGCCGTCCCACCGGAGACGATTCCCTTCCTCAGCGCGCAAACAGGTCGCTGCGATGGGGATTTATGCGACGCAGATCTCCCCTGCGCAAGGTCAGGCCGAGCCGGTCGTAGAAATCGAGGACCTCGATGGCGACCTTGCGGCCGTTGTGGACCCGGTCGCGAAAGCTGGGCGCGGTGAACCAGCCGTCTTCCGCCTGTGCCGCCACATCGAGCACGATGGCCGCCATCTCCTCAACGACGGCGCGGGCGAAAAAATGGTCGTGCGCGATCTCGTGGGTCTGCCCGAGCCTCTGGGCGAGCTTCAGCACGCGCCGTATGTCGCGCTCGTCGGCATTGAGAAGGGCCGCGAAATCGCGCACACGCGGTGGCCGGAAGCGGCTATCGCCGACGAGGTGCGGATGGATCCGCTGCCACAGGTCCTCGTCCGCCGGCGACAGCCGAACCTCGTGGCCCGGCAGGCGCAGGAAGGCGCCGTCAAGCACGATTCGACCTGCCGCGGCTTCGTCTCGGAGGAACGCGAGGAAGCTTGTCGTCGGCAGGCGCGGTTTGAGCAGGAGCCGCAACCGTTCGCGACCGATCCCGGCAAGCTCCGGGTTTTCTGCGTGGAAGGCTGTGAGTGTGTCAGTCAGGTTCGCCCGCAATCCGTCCGCTGCTGCGGACGAGAGCGCGTGGTCGCCGATGGCCCTCGCCCCGGCGGCAATCAGCAGCCGGGAAAGCGTGTCCTCGCCCAGGCCACGGTCGCGCTGGAAGGCCGCAAGCTCGATCGGTGCCAGGTCGGACAGGTCGGAAAGGGCCGCTGCCGGGTCCTCGTTGCCAGAAGCGGTAAGGAAGGCCAGGCGCTCCGGCGTGCCACGCTTTCGCGCCGGCGGGCGCAGATCGAGAAAACGGCCACCGCCGATGGTCCGGATGGCCGAGGTGTCGCGCAGGATGAAGCGGTCGCCGATGGTCGCGGCGATCGGGCGGTCGAGGACCAGTTGCACGAGGCCTTGTGTCCCGGGATCGAGCGGGCCGGCAAGAGGCACGATCCGCACACCGACCTCTGTCGCATGGGTGTGCAAGCGTGCGGGAAACCAGGTGCCGATCGGCTTGGCCTCCGAGGCAAGCACGCGGACCTCCGCGTCGATCCGGTCCGTCGGTGCATGCAGTGCCGGGGCGAGGACCACGTCGCCGCGCCGGATCGCGTCCTTCGTCACCCGTTCGCCGGCGATATTCATCGCGCAGCGTTGGCCGGCAAGCCCCTCTGCTGCTTTCCGGTTCTGCGCATGGATCCCGCGTATACGGGCGGTCAGGCCGGACGGGCTGACCGTGACGCTATCGTCGAGCTTCGCACGGCCGCCGAGCACCATGCCGGTCACGACCGTGCCGGCGCCCGCAAGCGTGAAACTGCGATCGACGGCAAAGCGCAGCAGGCCGGCATCGTTGCGTGCGGCGGTTTCCGCTTCGGCGGCGGCGAGCCCCGCGCGCAGGACCTCGATGCCTTCGCCGGTAAGGGCGGAGACGGCAAGGATGGGCGCGTTTTCCAGACCGGTGCCGGCGAGGGCGGTCTGGATCTCCGCGGTTACCTCCGCGCGCCGCTCAGGCCCGGCCAGATCGGCCTTGGTGAGCGCAACGAAACCTCTGGTGATGCCGAGCAGGTCGAGGATCGCGAGATGCTCGCGCGTCTGCGGCATGACGCCGTCGTCGGCTGCGACCACCAGCAGCGCGAAATCGATACCGCCAGCGCCGGCAAGCATCGTATGGATCAGCCGCTCGTGACCCGGCACGTCAACGAAGCCGGTGACCGTCCCGCCGCCGAGGTCGGTATAGGCAAAACCGAGGTCGATGGTGATGCCGCGGGCTTTTTCCTCGGCAAGGCGGTCGGCGTCCGTGCCGGTCAGGGCCTTCACCAACGCCGTCTTGCCGTGGTCGATATGCCCTGCCGTCCCGACGATCATAGTGCTGCCAGGGCCGCGATGAGCATCTCGTCGCTTTCCAGGCAACGCAGATCGAGGACCAGCGCGCCATCACGGATATGGCCGACGACCGGGATGGGCAGGGCGCGAAGCCGTGCGGAAAGCCGTTCCGGCGCGTCGCCGCCGCTGCCTGTCAGCCGCAGGCCGGCGCTCGGGATCGTATCGACCGGCAAGGCGCCGGAGCCGACCTGGCTCTGGCACGCGCAAGCTGCTGCCGAATAGCTGTGCGGCTTGAGCAGCGCATCGATTGCCGGAGCGAGACGGGCCGCCTGTGCGCCGATGTCGGCCTCCGGTCGGGAAAGAAAGCGCAGCGTCGGCAGCCGCTCCTTCAGCCGATCGGAATCGCGATAGAGCTTCAGTGTCGCTTCGAGCGCGGCGATGCGGATCTTGTCGAGACGAACGGCGCGTTTGAGCGGATTGCGGTTGATGGCGGCGATGAGATCGCGCCGACCGACCACGAAGCCTGCCTGGGGCCCGCCGAGCAGCTTGTCGCCCGAAAACGTGACGAGATCCGCGCCTTCGGCGACGGCTTCCGCCACCGTGGGCTCGCGTCGCAATCCGAAGATGGAGAGATCGATGAGTGAGCCCGAGCCGAGGTCGTTCAAGAGGGGGACACCGGCCCTGCGGGCAATCTCGGCCAGTCTTGGCGCCGGCACCTCGGCGGTAAACCCTTCGATCCGGTAGTTGGAGGTATGGACCTTGAGGATGACGCCGGTCTCAGGCCCGATCGCGCCCTCATAGTCACGCGGATGGGTGCGGTTGGTGGTGCCGACCTCCACCAGCCTGGCGCCGGCGCGGGCCATGATGTCGGGCATGCGGAAGGCGCCGCCGATTTCGATCAGTTCGCCGCGCGAGACGATCGCCTCGCGTCCGTCGGCCAGGGTATTGAGCGCAATCAGCACGGCGGCGGCATTGTTGTTGACGATTGTGGCGTCCTCGGCGCCGGTCAGTTCGCAGAGCAGGCCACGCAGATGATCGTCGCGCTGACCACGCCCGCCGCCGTCAAGGTCGAACTCCAGCGCCAGCGGGTTGGCCATCGCGGCGGTTGCGGCGCTGACGGCTTCTTCGGCCAGGATGGCGCGGCCGAGATTGGTGTGCAGCACGGTGCCGGTGAGGTTGATGAGCGGGCGAAGGGCGGAGCGGGCGGCGGCCGCCAGCTCCTCGCCGACGCGGCGCGGCAGGTCGGCCGCAAGCGTTGCCCCATCGTCGCCCGCACGGATTTTTTCCCGCGCGATCTCAAGCCCGGCGCGGACGGCGGTGACGACGGCGAGACGGCCATGTTCTTCCGTCAGCGCCAGTCCCTCTGGCGAGGTCAGCATCTGGTCGACCGAGGGAAGCACGCGAAAATCCTGCATCAATACCCCGCGAGATAGGGGTTGAAGCCACCGCGACGAAACTCGGTCTCCTTCATCAGGATATCGAGGCCAAGGCTGCCGACGTCGTCGGCGATCGGCTCCAGGCTCGGGTTTTTCACCTGGTAGAAGATCTTGACCCAGGCATGGCATTCCCGACAGGTCTCAGCCTTTACCGTCGCCTCCGAGGTCTCGACCGAACGATAGCTGATGCCCTTGGTCGAACCGCAACAGAGACACTTCACCCGCACCTCGTTCCATTGCGTGGCGCAGCAGGCGCAGGCGGCATAGCGCACGTTCTCGACGCCCTGCGTACCCACGACCGACGACGTCGCCGGCCGGCCGCCGCAGGCGGGACAGACGCCGAGGCTGACAGGGACGAGCGCTTCCGCATCGAGCGTCGCGGCGAGCCGCGCCATGTGCACCTGCACCGCGGCCGCGACGAAGAGATGGGGAGCGGCGCTGTCTTCCGGAACCCGATCCGATAGGATGTTGGCGAGCAACCAGTGCCGGTCGCCGTCCTCTGCTGCGCGTACCGCATCGAGCGCCAGGCGGGCCGGGTCGGGCATGGCGAGATCGGCAGCGCCTTCGAGAAGCGCGTCGAGGGTTGCGGAAAGGCCGGGGTCATCGACAAGCGCCATTCGGTCGAACGGCGGCATGGCGGCGCGTGCGGCCTCGGCGAGGCGCGCCGATGTGGGCGCCGCGACGGGCGGAAGGGTCACGACCAAGCGAGCCTGAAGTTTGGAGAGCGCCGCGAGGAAGGCGAGATACGGCGCAAGCGCGTTGCTTTCGGCGAGAAACGCGAAGCGGCGCGCGCGTGTCTGGAACAGTTTGACCGGCTCGGGCAGGAAAGCCAGCGGCGGTTTCGGCACGCCGCCAATGAGGGAGGGATCGGGTTGTACGTCTTCTGCCATCGCATCTCCGGCGATCCGACAGAGACGCCGGATCAAGCAGCATTCACGGTGCTACAGCGACCTTTGCGCGCCTGACAGGACGCGCGGCGCTGTAGGAGACCTTCATTTTGACGGGTCGGAGCCCTGGCGTCCAGCCAGTTCGCGCAGCCATTTGCGATGATGCCGAAAGGCCCAGCCGCCGGTGACGGTGCCGCGGGTCATGGCCCTTATCGTGCCGCGCGTCCAGATTGCCGCATAGACATGGACGATGAAGATCAGGATCGTGAAAAGCGCCGCCAGCGAATGCACCGCGACCGCGATGCGGCGAACGGGGATGGAAACGAGGTCCGGGAAGTACTGCTCCCAGATCATGATGCCGGTCGTCACGAGCACGACGATCAGACCGGACATGCCCCAGAAGACCATCTTCTGGCCGGCATTGTATTTTCCGAGTTCGGGCAGGCTCTCTTCGTTGCCCTGGAGTAGATCACCGAACTTGCGGCTCCATTCCACATCCTCGCGCCGCGGCAGATTGAGCTTCCACATCTGCGCAAACAGGAGGAGGAAGCTTGCGACGAGGATAAGTCCGACGATCGGATGCAGCCATCGCGTGGTCTGGCCGCCGCCGAAGAGGCCGGTCAAGAAAAACAGCGACGGGTGGAAGAAGGAAAGTCCGGAGATCAGAAGCACGATCATGCAGGCGGCGGTGACCCAATGGTTGAGACGGGTATAACCACGATAGCGATTGACGGTGACCGGATGCTTCGTCTCGATCCTGTCGCCGGGGGCCGAATAGATACGTTTGTCAGCCATCACGCCTCCCTGCCGCCTTGCGGGCGGTTGCGATCCTCGACGAGTTCCTCCGCCTCGCCTTCCTCATGGGCGGTCACCTCGTTCGGCCGGGCGAAGATGCCGTGCAGCACGGCGCCGGCGGCGGCAAGTCCGGCAACGGCGAGACCAACGGTTTTGGCCGGACCCTTCCAGCCGCGCACCACCGGCGAAATCTGCGGATCCTCCGGCAGCCCGGAATAGAGCGACGGTTGATCGGCATGGTGCAGCACATACATCACATGCGTTCCGCCGACGCCTTGCGGGTCATAGAGGCCGGCATGATCGTAGCCGCGCGACTTCAGGTCCTCGACACGCTCGTTGGCAAGCGTGACCATGTCTTCCTTCGTGCCGAAGGAAATCGCCTTGGTCGGGCAGGCCTTGGCGCAGGCCGGTCCTTGTCCAACCGCCACGCGGTCCGAGCAAAGCGTGCATTTCTTCGACACATGCGCGGTCTTCGAGATACGCGGAATGTTGAAGGGACAGCCGGCGATGCAATAGCCGCAGCCGATGCAGTTGTCGGAGATGAAATCGACGATGCCGTTGGAATATTGCACGATGGCGCCCGGTGCCGGGCAGGCCTTGAGACAGCCGGGATCGGCGCAGTGCATGCAGCCGTCCTTGCGGATCAACCACTCGAACTCGTTGGTAACCGGGTTCTCGTATTCAGCAAACCGCATCAGCGTGAACATATCAGCCGTCAGGTCATGCGGGTTCTCGTAGACGCCGACATTTTCCTCCAGGTCCGGATGGGTGTCGTTCCATTCGATGCAGGCGGACTGGCAGGCCTTGCAGCCGATGCATTTCGACACGTCGATCAGCTTGGCGACCGGGGTCAGCTGTCGTTCGGGTGCCGGCACGTTGCTTGTTGCCGAAGCCTTGACGACGTCGCTCGGCAACAGGTTCGACGCCAGCGGTTGCAGCGGCGGGTTGGCGGCGGCCGTTACCGGTTCCGGTGCGCGTTCGCTCATGCCGAAGCTCCTTCTTCCGCCGCCGGTTCGATGTTGACCAGGAAGGCCTTGAACTCCGGCGTGTCGATATTGGCGTCGCCGACGAAGGGGGTGAGGCTGTTCGGGCCGAAGCCCTTGCGGGCCGCACCCATGAAGCCCCAGTGCAAGGGAATGCCGACCACATGGACCGGCTTGCCGTTGCAGATCAGCGGACGAATTCGCTTCGTCACCACTGCCTTCGCCCAGACCTCGCCACGTGCGCTCCACACGCGCACCCGCCCGCCCTTGGTGATGCCGCGTTCAGCCGCCAGCTCCTCGCTGATCTCCACGAAGAATTCCGGCTGCAGCACGGCGTTGACCCGGCTGTGCTTGGTCCAGAAGTGGAAATGCTCGGTGAGGCGGTAGGATGTGGCAACGAAGGGGAAGTCGGTGCTCGTGCCCAGCTGTTGCAGGTCGCCGGGGAAGATGCGCGCGACGGGATTGCCGCGAAGTTTGGCGTTGAACGGATTTTCGACCGGGCTTTCGAACGGCTCCATATGTGTTGGGAACGGCCCGTCCCGCATCAGCTTGCGGGCAAAGAGGCGGGCGGTGCCCTCCGGCGTCATGATGAACGGCATCACCGCCTCGGGCTTTGCCGTCACCGCTATGTCGGGAACGTCGAAGCCGGCCCAACGCTCGCCGTTCCATTCGATCAGTTTACGCGCCGGATCCCAGGGTTTGCCCTGGAGATCGCAGGACGCGCGATTGTAGAGGATGCGGCGATTGGCCGGCCAGGCGAAGGTCCATTTGAGGAAGGTGCCGACATCGCCCGGATCGCTGTTGTCGCGCCGGGCCATCATGTTGCCTTCTTCCGTCCAGGAGCCGGCGTAAATCCAGCAGCCCGACATGGTGGATCCGTCGTCACGCATCACGCCGAAGTTCGGCAGGAGCTTGCCCGCCTCGACCAGCACCTTCGTCGGATCGGTCGGGTCATAGAGCGTCTGCAGCGCCCGTCCGTTCATCTCCTGGGCAAGCTCGGCCGGTTCCGGCTCGTAAGGGTCCTTGTAATCCCAGGCAAGGTTCAGGATAGGCTCGGGACAGACCCCGCCTTCCTTGCGGTAGAGTTCACGCACCCGCAGGAAGATGTTGGCCATGATCCAGGTGTCGTGCTTGGCGTCACCAGGCGGTGTCGCCCCCGGCCAGTGCCATTGCAGCCAGCGGCCCGAATTGACAGTGGCGCCCTCGTCCTCGGCAAAGCAGGTCGCCGGGAGTTGCAAGACCGCCGTCATGATCTTGGCGGAGTCCACCTGGTTGTAGATACCGTGGTTTTCCCAGAAATGCGCCGTCTCGGTCTGCAGCGGGTCGATTGTCACGAGCAGTTTCAGCTTCGACAGACCCTCGGTCAGCTTCGCCCGATTGGGGAAGGACAGAAGCGGGTTGAAGCCCTGGCAGAAGTAGAGGTTCACTTCGCCGCGGCTCATCATGTCGAACATCCTGAGGATGTCGTAGTAGGGGACATCGAGCTTCGGCAACCAGTCGAAGCCCCAGTCGTTTTCCTTCGTGGCAGCGCTGCCCCACATGGCCTTCAGGAAACTGACCATGAATTTGGGGGTGTTCTGCCAATAGCTTGTCTGGCCGGGAACGAGCGGCTTGTTGCCGCGCGTCGACATGTAGGTGGTGTAGTCCGTCTCCTTTTCCGTCGCGAGGTTCATGTAACCCGGCAGGGAGTTGGAAAGCAGGCCGATGTCGGTCAATCCTTGGATGTTGGAGTGACCGCGCAGCGCGTTGACGCCACCGCCCGGCAGGCCGACATTGCCGAGGATGAGCTGCAGCATCGCCATGCCGCGGATGTTCTGGGCGCCTTTCGAATGCTGCGTCCAACCGAGCGCGTAGAGCGAGGTCATCACCTTGTCGCGCGCCGACGTCGCGCCGATCATCTCGCAGATCTTCAGATAGCGATCCTTGGGCGTGCCGCAGATATTTTCCACGAATTCCGGTGTGTAGACTGCGACATGCTCTTTCAGGAGGTTCCAGACACAGCGCGGGTCCGTGAGAGTCGGATCGGTTTTGACCGTTCCGTCCTCGTTGAGTTGGTAGTCCCAGGCGGTACGATCGTAGTCGCGCTTCTCCTCGTCATAGCCGGTGAAGAGACCATCGGCCCAGCCGAACTCCGAGTTCACCAGATAGGTGGCGTTGGTATAGTTCTTGACGTAGTCCCACTGCACCTTGTCGTTCTCGATGCAGTAGCGGATCGCGCCCATCAGGAAGGCGATGTCGGAGCCGGGGCGGATCGGCGCATAGACATCGGCGACCGAGGCCGTGCGGTTGAAGCGCGGATCGACCACGATCAGCCGGGCGCCGCGATGATGCTTGGCTTCCGTCACCCATTTGAAGCCGCAGGGATGAGCTTCGGCCGCGTTGCCACCCATGACGATGACGAGGTCGGTGTTCTTGATGTCGGTCCAGGCGTTCGTCATTGCGCCGCGGCCAAATGTTGGAGCCAAACTGGCTACCGTGGGGCCGTGTCAGACGCGTGCCTGGTTGTCGAAGCCGACGACTCCCATAGACCGGACGGTCTTGTAGGTCAGCCATCCCGTCTCGTTGGTGCCGCCCGACGCCGCAAGGAAGCCCATCGTCGTCCAGCGGTTGACGGTCACG
Organism: Ensifer sp. ENS07; assembly: GCF_014852185.1. Taxonomy (NCBI): domain Bacteria; kingdom Pseudomonadati; phylum Pseudomonadota; class Alphaproteobacteria; order Hyphomicrobiales; family Rhizobiaceae; genus Ensifer; species Ensifer sp. ENS07. Next base: position 65,776 of record NZ_JACVBE010000008.1, read on the forward strand.
CCGGCCGCGTTCTTCTCGATGAAGTTCTTGTCGCGGTCGTCCTTGATCGCTCGGGCGATCTTGTCGAAGGCATCTTCCCAGGAGATGTCCTGCCAGGTGTCGGCGCCCGGAGCGCGGTGACGCGGCTTCGTGGCGCGGGTCTCGGACTTCACGAAGTCCTTGAGCGCCGCGCCCTTGGGACAGAGCGTCCCGCGGTTGGTCGGATGATCGGCATCGCCCTCGATATGGATGAGCTCCGCCTTCTCGCCGGCGGAAAGATCACCCTTCGAATACATCAGGATGCCGCAGGCGACCGAACAGTAAGTGCAGACGTTGCGGGTCTCGGTGGTGCTTGCGAGTTTGAAGGCACGCACATGGGCGGCTGTTGCGGCCTCGGCTGCTCCGAAGCCCATGGCGCCGATCGTGGTGGCCGCGGCTCCTGCGCCAGCGAGCTTCAGGAAACTGCGGCGGGAAAGATCGATGTTCATTGGAGGTCATCCTCTTCCATGCGTATCGGTCTTACCGGGATGGTTGAACCTCAAGGCCCTGGTGTCAAGAAGGAATTGAATGGCATTTGCCCCGAAAAGTCATGGTCTTGCCCGGGATCATCGGTCATGATCGCGAGCTGCGACAGGGCCGCCTTTGACGCAACCGTATGAAGGGAGTTCCAACCGTGAGCAGTATTTCCGCTTCTGCCGAACCGCGCCTGACCTCGCTTGCCCATGGCGGCGGCTGCGGCTGCAAGATCGCCCCGGGCGTGCTTCAGGACATTTTGCGCGGACGGGTACAACTGCCGGTCCCGCCGGAACTTCTGGTCGGCATTGAGACCTCGGACGATGCAGCGGTCTATCGCCTAAACGATCACCAGGCGGTGGTCGCCACCACGGACTTCTTTATGCCTGTTGTCGACGACCCCCACGATTTCGGCCGGATCGCCGCGACGAATGCCATCAGCGACATCTACGCCATGGGCGGAACGCCGATCTTCGCACTGGCGCTGGTCGGCATGCCGGTCAACGTGCTCTCGACGGAAACCATTGGCGCCATCCTCGACGGCGGGGCGGCGGCCTGTCGGGCGGCCGGCATTCCGATCGCCGGCGGCCACACGATCGATTCCGTCGAGCCGATCTACGGTCTCGTCGCGATCGGGCTCGTCGATCCGGCCCATCTCAAGCGCAACAGCGGAGCCGAGCCGGGTGACGTGCTGATCCTCGGCAAGCCGCTCGGCGTCGGCATCTTTTCCGCGGCGTTGAAAAAGGGCGCGCTCGATGAAGCCGGCTATATCAGGATGATCGAAAGCACCACGCGCCTCAACACGGCCGGACCCGATCTCGCGCGGCTTTCCGGCGTGCATGCCATGACGGACGTGACGGGTTTTGGCCTTGCCGGCCACGCGCTCGAAATGGCGCGCGGGTCGAACTGCCAGGTCCGGGTCGACTGGTCCGCCGTTCCCCTTCTGGAAGGTGCTTTCGATCTGGCTGCCGCCGGGTTTGTCACCGGCGCCTCCGGGCGGAACTGGGCAAGCTATGGGCAGGACGTGGCCTTTGCCCGCGAGATGGGCGCGATCGACAAGGCGCTGCTTTGCGATCCACAAACGAGCGGCGGCTTGCTCGTCGCCTGTGACCGGTCGTCCGCGCAGGCGGTGCTCGACCTGTTCGACAAGCACGGTTTCGGCGCGGCGGTGATCGGGGAAACTGTGGCCGCGCCGGCGGGATTGGTGATCGCGTAGCCTTTGGCGCTTACCCGGCCCTGCCGAGCTTGGCTGCGTCTCTCTAAGCCAAATCTCGCGTCGACCAGAGTGGTCGCAACGTCTTTCGTCGGGACGGGTTGGTCCCGGCGATGATCGTTGTATTGCGGCCGGGCTGTGTCGGCCGCAACAAGATGGATGCGGAGGCACGATCTCGCCACGGCGTGACGGTTGGGGTGCGCTTCTGACCCCGGCTATTGCTCGGCAGACCGGAGCGCGCCGGCATCGTACACGACCTTGCCGCCAAGCAGGGTCAATACCGATCGGATGGTATCGATCTCGTCAACCGGCATCGTCATGTAGGGCTTGTCGAGCACTGCCGGCACAGGCCACCCTCCAGGCGGCTGACGAGATTGACCGCCGGGCCGATGGCTGTGAAGTCGAGCCTATCGGCGGCACCTATATTGCCCCAGAGAATGTCGCCGAGGTGCAGGGCGACGCCGAAGGAGAGCGGCGGTAGCCCCTCGGCCTGCCGGGCCTGGTCGAGATGCGCCATGCCGGCGCGCGCGGCGGTGACCGCGCGCAAGGCTGCGTCGCAGGCTTCGCTCGGCGAGCCGCTCACCGGAAAGATCGCCAGAACGCCGTCGCCGATGAATTTCAGCACCTCGCCGCCAAAGGCATGGATCGCGCCGGCGAGGCGATCGAACCAGGCGTCGAGGGCCGCGATCACCACGGCGGGTTCCGATGTTTCGGACAGCGCCGTGAAGTTGCGCAAATCGGCATAGAGTAGGGCCGCGCGAAGGGTTTCGCCGGTGCCGCGGGTGAGCGCTCCGGCGCGGACACGGGCGGCGCTGCGGCGGCCGAGATAGGCGTCGAGCAGAGCGGTGAGCGCGGCCCGCTCGGCAAGAACCGCCAAGGGCGCGACGGCAAAGCGCGCGACATCACCAAGCCGCGCCGTCTCTTCCGGGCCGAACGGGCGCGTCCCGGCCCAGCCGAGCGACGCGCGTTCATTCCCCGAACCGGTCGATTGTTGCAGCAGTGGCCCGAGCCCGGCCAGCCACTCCTCTCCCGCCCGGTCGGAGACGGCGCCGGCAAAGCCCAGGCTCTCGATCACCACGCCGGTCTCGGCTCGCCAAAGCCAGGTGCGGCGGGCGATGATCGGATGCGGCACGGCGAGCGTAAGCGCGCCGCCCGAGAGCGGCAGACCGTCGGCGACGAGCTGGCGGCCAAGGTCGGACAGGAATCGGTCTGGCTCCTGCGAGGCGCTTGCCTCGTCCACGAGCCAGGCAAGGGAGGCGGACAAATCCATGCCGAAGAGGATAGGGTCGAGCGCCCTATGGACAAGCCCTTTCCCGCCGCCGCGCTGCGCGCAAGTCAGGGGCGGACGGTGGCGCCGTCCGCCCCGGCGGTCTATGATTGCGGCAGCCTGCAGAAGGACTCTCAAGCCGCAGGCAGGCCAATCAGCAAAGGGAAGACCGATGCCAGAAGCCCTCGTCGTCCGCCGCGAAGCGCATATTCCGGCGCCACCCGCCGCAGTGTTCGCTCTTTTGACCGACCCGGAAAAGATCCTGCGCTGGATGGGAACGGAGGCCGACACCAAGGCGGAGCCCGGCGGTCTCTATCTCGTCAACGTGACCGGGGCCCGTTTTGCCCGCGGGTCTTTCCGCGAGGTCGTGCCGGTGCATCGGCTCGCCTATAGCTTCGGCTGGGAAGGCAGCGACATTGTCCCGCCCGGCTCGAGCCTGATCGAGAGCGACCTGATCGAGCAGCCGCCCGGAACATTGCTGCGCCTTACGCAAACGGGTCTGCCCAGCGCCGAACAATGCGCCGGCCATGCGGAAGGCTGGGCGCATTATCTGGAGCGGCTGGGCCAGGTTGCGTCGGGCCGCGATCCAGGCCCCGATCCCTGGCTCGGCCGCGACGGCGCGGCTTGATGCAGACGTCCCTTGCTTGCCACGACTGGTCCTGAAGGCTTGACGACGGCGCTGGAATGCCATGTTGCTTGGGATTGGCGCGAACCTGCGTTCACATCTTATTGATGCCAAATCAGGACGTTAGGCGGCATATGTCGTTGCGGTGCGCTGGCTGAACGCACCGGGACATGTATGAGTTTAGTCGGGATGGGAGCGAATGGACGACAACAACATCATCAAATTTGAACGACCAAAGCCGAAGAAGGAGGCCAGCCCTGTGCCGCGGAAGGCGTTGATTTGGCTGGCACTGATAGCCGCCTTGGTTGCGGTGTGGTCGTACTATCAGTTTATCGCGCCGCCGAGCTTGCCAGGCTAACAACGCTACAGACCGGCGGTTGGCGAGCGGCACGCGCTCCTCGCTTGGTCTGTCTGCAGACACGAGCGCACAATTCGCGAGCTCGCCACCGCCTTCGCTCACTTCCACATGGAGCGCATGCGGGCGCCGACGTCGATGCGGATCTGCTTGGCGCTTCGCTCGCTGGCGCTTGCCGAGATCTTCGGCCAGCTCGTCGTCTCGAAAAACTGAAGCAATGTCGCCGGGATGAAGCGGGTTCGCGAGGCGTAGACATGCCGGTCGCCCTGGGCGTTCTGGCCGTGGGTGAAGAAGCGCTGCGGCGTCACCAGGGAGAGATGATCGCGTGCCCGTGTCATGCCGACATAGAGCAGCCGCCGCTCCTCTTCGAGTTCGGCAGTTGTGCCCACGCCGAGATCGGACGGAATGCAGCCGTCGACGACGTTGAGCATGAAGACCGAGCGCCATTCCTGGCCCTTCGCCGAATGGATGGTCGACAGGATCAGATAGTCCTCGTCGAGCAGCGGCACGCCCGCCTGGTCGCTCGTGGCATCGGGCGGGTCAAGGGTCAGCTCGGTCAGGAAACGTTCGCGGTTCTGGTAGCCGCCGGCAATCTGCTCGAGCTGCAGCAGGTCGGCCTTGCGCGTGTCGGCGTCTTCATGGATCCGGTCAAGATGGGGCTCATACCAGGCGCGCGCAGCGCCAATCTCCTGCGGCCATCCGGGCTCGGCCCGTCGCAGACCGGACACCAGGTCGACGAAGCCGGTCCAGTTCTCGCCGGTCTTGGCGGGAGGCGGGATCTCAGCAAGAGCCGCGAGCGGTTCCGGATCGGCGGCGATCGCATCGAGGATCTTTCCAGCGGTCTGCGGGCCAATACCGGGCAGCATCTGCAGCAACCGGAAACCTGCGACGCGATCACGCGGGTTCTGCGCGAAGCGCAGGACTGCGAGCAGGTCCTTCACATGGGCGCTGTCGAGAAACTTCAGGCCACCGAATTTCACGAACGGAATGTTGCGGCGGGTGAGTTCGACTTCGAGCGTTCCGCTGTGATTGGACGAGCGAAAAAGCACCGCCTGCTGCTTCAAGGCGATACCGATCTCGCGGCCAGCGAGAACCTGCTCCACGATGTAGGCGGCCTGATCCGCTTCGTCCTTGACGGCGACGAGCAACGGGCGCTGCTCCGATTGCCTGTCCGTCCAGAGGTTCTTGGTAAATCGCTCCCGCGCCAGGCCGATCACGCCGTTCGCAGCGGCGAGGATCGGCTGCGTCGAGCGGTAGTTCCGGTCGAGGGTGATGACGTCGGCAGGCTCGGGCGAAAAGGCGTTCGGGAAATCGAGAATATTGCGAACCGTCGCAGCCCTGAAAGAATAGATCGACTGGGCGTCGTCGCCAACGACCGTCAATCCGTGGCCGCCGGGTCTGAGCGACATCAGGATCGACGCCTGCAGCCTGTTGGTGTCCTGATACTCGTCGACAAGAACATGATCGAAGCGTCCGCCGATATCTTCGGCAAGCTCCGGATCGGAAACCATCTGCGCCCAGTAGAGCAGGAGATCGTCATAATCGAGCACGTTCTGCGCCTGTTTGGCATCGACGTAAGCCGCAAACAGCGCCTTGAGCTGTTCGTCCCAGCCGGTGACCCAGGGATAGGCCGACTTCAATACGTCGCCAATCGAGCTTTCGGAGTTCACGACGCGCGAATAGATCGAAAGGCACGTTCCCTTTGTCGGAAACCGGCTTTCCGTCTTCGAGAAGCCGAGCTCGTGGCGCACGAGGTTCATCAGGTCGGCACTGTCCTCCCGGTCGTGGATCGTAAAATCCAGGCCGAGACCGATTTGTTCGGCATAGATGCGCAGGATCCGGGCACCGATGCCATGGAAGGTGCCGGCCCAGGAGAGCGCGTCCGTCATGACTGAAGCGTTGTCGCCAAGGACCTGGCGGCAGATGCGCGCGACCCGGCGGGTCATCTCGGCTGCTGCGCGTCGAGAAAAGGTCATCAGCAGAATGCGGCGCGGATCGGCACCGTTGACGATGAGATGCGCGACGCGGTGGGCGAGGGTATTCGTCTTGCCGGAGCCGGCACCGGCGATGATGAGAAGCGGGCCGCCGACCTGTCCTTCCGGCAAGCCGATACCGTGCTCGACCGCCTCACGCTGGCGGTCATTGAGTTTTTCGAGATAGGCGGCGCTCATGCGTTCCCGTTCGTTTTCGTCGCACTCAGTCACTGCCCGCATCGATTTGCATCCAAGAGACGGGCAGGAACAAAGAAAGAACTAGCAATTTAGCATCCAGATGAAAACCCTGACGTCGCCGAGTTTTCGCTCCTGCAACGTCGGAATGTCACTCTTCCAAGGTTTTGATGACCTGCGAGATCGCCGATGGGCTTGATTGCTGCAGGTAAGGCCAATCGGCCGTGGATCGAGATCTGTCGCGGGTGATCGCCGGCTTATCGATCGGCCTATACCTATGGCTGTGCGCCGCACGAAGAACGCGCGACGGCTTGTGGCCTTATATAGTAGATTAGAAATATGCTCCGCTCCTGCGTCCACTCGAAAGAGGAAGAGCACATGGACGAACGGAGCGTTGAAAATACCTGCGAGGCCACCGGCTCGACCGCCGAATTGCAGGAGATTGCGCGCAAGCTGGCGTCGCTCGCCCAAGAGATCAGGTCAATTGCAGCGACCCCGCTCGGCGAGACGGTCGTACTCGACGAAAGCGGCGATGGATCGGAAACGGCAGTCGACTGATGTCGGCCGCGGGGCAGCGGCTTTACTTGTTCGGTACAGGCATTCATTCCTCAATTGGGGGATGGCCGTGATCTGCCTGCGCGCTTAGAACCAGCCTACGGTGGCGACCTTGGGATATTCGGGACGTCGATACGAGGCGACGCCTTCGAATATCCCTTGGCGCGTCAGCAGACGCTGGTGTCTGTTCAGGGGCAGCATTGAGCTCGTCACGCTACGACCGTCATCGTCATTTCGATGTAGGCGGCAAGGCACAGGGCTGAAGCCAAGATGCCCGGCGTTGAAGGCACGGCTTGCATTATTTTCGCGAAGAACATACCGCCGGCGATGAGCAATCCGCCGAAAAGCAGACCGTGTTCTGCAACAGCGAGGCCGATGGCGCAGAGGTTCACGGCACTCGCAACCATGGTGAGGGGCGCTGCGGCCAGCGCAGCGTTCGATTGAGCCAGGAAGATGAGCCTGAAACGCGGCCAGCTGAGGCCGATGGCGAGAACGATGAACACCAGGGAGATGCCCATCAGCATGCTCCTGCGAGAGTGCACTCGATCGATCCGGCCTGCTTGTCTCGGGCCGAAAACACGTCGCCGACAGCGATGAGGACCGGGTTGTCGTAGCCGATCTCCGCTATGCCCAAGGGGATTGTCGCGAGCGCGCCGCGCCAGCTGCGTTCCGTCGGACGGCTGACATCGCTCATGATCACGGCCGGTGTTTCAGGTGAACGGCCTTCGCCGATAAGCTTTTCGGCAATCAGCCTCGCCGTTCGGCCACCCATGTAAAAGACCGCCGTGCTGCGCGGATCGGCAATGCCTCCCCAGTCGACATCATCGGGCAGGCCGCCGTGGCGGGAATGACCGGTCACCAGCCGAAGCGACTGGGCATAGTCGCGATGGGTCAGCGACAGACCGAGACGGGAGGCCATGGCGCTTGCGGCAGTGATGCCGGGGATAACATCGACGGGAATGTTCTCGCGGTCGAGATGGGCGATTTCCTCGCCGGCCCGGCCGAAAACCATGGGGTCGCCGGATTTCAGCCGCACCACGCGTTTCCCAGCCTTGGCGAGCTTGACCATCATGGCGTTGATGTCTTCCTGCCGGCAGCTTTCGCGGCCGCCGCGCTTTCCGACGAGCATGCGCTTTGCCTCCCGCCGGGCGAGTTCGAGCACGTCTGAAGAAACGAGGTCGTCGAAAAGGATGACATCGGCCGCTTGCAGCGCGCGCACGGCCTTCAGCGTCAGGAGTTCGGCATCGCCCGGTCCCGCGCCGACCAAAGTCACGTGACCGATGGCGGGGGCTCCCGCGAGCCTTTCGGCATCAGCAAAAAGCACCCCGCCTACGCCCTCCTCCGGCGTATCCATGGTCGAAAAGACGCGATCGGCAAAACGTTCCCAGAAGAGGCGCCGCCGGGGACCGGGTTCGATCCGGCGGTTCACCGCTCCACGAAGAGACTGGGCCAGCGCTGCCCAGGCCTTCAGGCTTTTCGGCAGCAGCGTCTCGATCTTGCGGCGGATCGTCTGGGCGAGGATCGGGGCGGCGCCATCGGTCGAGATTGCAACGATGACGGGCGAGCGGTTGACGATCGAGCCGAACTGGAACTCGCAGAAGTCCGGCTGGTCGATGACGTTGACCGGAACGCCCGCCGCGCGGGCGGCGGCGAAGAATGCCCGCGCCTCCGCCTGGTCCTCGCAATCGCCGACGGCGAGCGCGGCACCGTCAAGATCGGCGGGCGCCCAGTGCCGGCGGTTTAGCGTGACGCTGGCGGTGGGGTGTTGCGGGGTACGGCCGGCAAATGCCGCGAGCGCCTCGTCGTTCCCTTCAGCGTAAAGGTCGACGCGGGCGCCGCAGGCGGCCAGAAGCTCGACCTTCCACATCGCTCCGTCCGTTGCACCGGCCACCACGACGCGCCGGCCCTCCAGCGCCCAGAAGACGGGCAGCTTGGCGAGCGCCTCCATGCGGGCGGGTCCGTCACTCTGCGGCTGCTGCAAGACATCCATCGATGATCCCCCTGATTTCGGCGCGGCATGAGCCGCAATTGGTTCCGGCATTGAGCGCCACGCCGACGGCCTCGACGCTGTGGCAACCGCCGCGTACGGCCGCGACGATCTGGTTGACGCCAACACCGAAGCAGGAGCAGACGGTGGCGCCGGGATCCGGCTTGTCCGCCCCCGGACGGCCCGCGACGAGCGCGAAGCGCTTGCGCAGATTGGCGTGGTCAGCGCCGAGTTGTGCGATCGCCCAGTTGCGCGCGACGGCGACCGGTTCGCGCGCTAGGAAGAAGGCCGCGAGAAGCTGCGGACCATCGAAGAAGGCGAGCCTGATGTCGCCGGTCTGTGCATCCGCATAGCCGAGCGGCTCTACGCCTTGCGGGATCGCAAGAACGCGGCGGCACCAGCCGGCCCAGTCGTCCACCGGCTCGGCAAAAGCCAGTTCCAATCGCCAGCCGCCAGCTGCCTTCGCCAGCGCCCAATAGGCAGCATCTGGATCGACCGGCTTTGCCAGCGAGACAGCGAAGGCGTAGTGCGTCGCCTTGAACTTTCGCGCGGCGACCGCAATGTTCTTCGATGCCGGCTGGCCGGAAAGACGATCGGTGATCGGCGGCACGAGGACATCGATGCGTGCCTTCGCCGCAAACTGGTCGTTCCAGTGCATCGGCGCGAAGATGCTGCCGCGCGCCTGGCGCTCGGTGATGAGCGCACGCACGAACGCCTTGCCCTCAGGGCTTTCAATCTCGATAAGGTCGGCGTTGCCGACGCCGATCTCCATCGCATCACGCGGGTGCAGTTCCGCAAACGGTTCGGCGATATGGGCCGAGAGGCGCGCGCTTTTGCCTGTGCGGGTCATCGTGTGCCACTGGTCGCGGATGCGGCCGGTGTTGAGCGTGAACGGGTAATCGGCATTGGTGCGGTCGGTCTCTGCCGGGCGAACGGCCACGAACCGGCCTCTGCCGTCAGCGTGATAGAAGTTGCCCGCCGCAAAGAAACGGCTTTCGGCGCGCTTCTGGCCTTCCCGTTGGGGCCACTGGAAGGGCGTCAGCCCGTCGTAGTCCTCAAGCGCAAGATCGGCATAGGCTCCAATGTCGAAATCGCGGCTGCCGGCATTTTCGAAGGCCGAGAGCGCGGCATGTTCGCGGAAGATCGCGGCGGGCGCTTCGTAGGCGAAAGCATCGGTATGGCCCAGGCGGCGACCGACCTCGGCCAGTTGCCACCAGTCCGCCCGGGCTTCTCCCGGTGCGGCGAGGAACGCCCGCTGGCGCGAGATGCGGCGTTCGGAATTGGTGACCGTGCCGCTCTTTTCCCCCCAACCGAGCGACGGCAGCAGCACATGCGCGTGGCGGGCGGTATCAGTTTCTTTCAGGATGTCGGAAACCACGACGAAGGGACAGGCCCTGATCGCGGCCTCGACGGCGTCGGCATCCGGCATCGAGACGACGGGGTTCGTTGCCATGATCCAGAGCGCCTTGACGCGACCGTCTGCCACCGCCCGGAAGAGATCGACGGCCTTGAGCCCGGGATTTTCGGCAATCTTTGGCGAACGCCAGAAGCGCTGGACGCGATCGCGATCACCGGCATCTTCGATCGCCATGTGTGCGGCGAGCATGTTCGCAAGCCCGCCGACCTCGCGGCCGCCCATCGCATTCGGCTGCCCCGTCAGCGAGAACGGCCCCATGCCCGGCCGGCCGATGCGGCCGGTCGCAAGGTGACAGTTGAGGATCGCGTTGACCTTGTCGGTGCCCGAAGACGACTGGTTGACGCCTTGGCTGTAGCAGGTCACGACCTTCTCGGTTGTCGAAAACAGCCGGTAGAATTCGCGCAACTGCATCGCCGGAAGACCGGTCCGCTCGAGCACGTCGTCGAACGAAACACCGCCCGCTGCGAGCAAGGTATCACCGAAGCCGGCCGTATGCGCCGCGACATAGTTCTGGTCGACGGCATTGCTGGAAACCAGATGTGAGAACAGCCCGACGAAGAGCGCCACATCGGCGTCGGGCCGGATCGCGAGATGCAGGTCTGCGATATCGGCCGTCATGGTGCGGCGCGGATCGATGAGAACGATTTTGAGGCCCGGCCGTTTCGCCTTGGCGGCGGCAAGGCGCTGGTAGAGGACGGGGTGGCACCAGGCAAGGTTCGATCCGGTGAGTACGACCAGATCGGCCAGCTCCAGATCCTCATAGGTCCCGGGTACCGTATCCGAACCGAAGGCACGGCGATGACCGGCAACCGACGAGGACATGCAGAGACGTGAATTGGTATCGATGTTGGCGGAACCGACAAAACCCTTCATCAGCTTGTTGGCGACGTAGTAGTCTTCGGTGAGCAGCTGGCCGGAGACGTAGAAGGCGACCGAATCCGGGCCGTGTTCGGCAATCGTTTCCGCAAAGCGTGCGGCGACGAGGTCGAGCGCTTCGTCCCAGCCAGCCTGGCATCCGTCGATCTCCGGATGCAGCAGCCGACCGTCGAGGTCGAGGGTCTCGGCGAGTGCGGACCCCTTGGAGCACAGCCTGCCGAAATTGGCGGGATGGTCGGCATCGCCGCGCACGGCGACGGCGCCGTTGTCATCGACCGTCGCGATGACCCCGCAGCCGACGCCGCAATAGGGACAGGTGGTCTTGACCTCCTTTTCCATGGTCATTCCGCCGCAATCAGCAGGCTTTCGAGCGCAATGAACAGCGCGCCGCCGTCAATACGCACCGGAATGGTGCGCACCGCGCCTTCGTCGGCCCCGAGCGCCTTGCCGGTTTCGAGCGAGATCGCCCAATTGTGCAAGGGGCAGGTGACCGCCTTCGCGTGGACGATGCCTTGTGACAGCGGCCCGCCCTTGTGCGGGCAATGGTCCTCGATGGCGAAGACCTCGTTTTCGGCTGTGCGGAAGACGGCGATCTTGCCCTGAGGCGTCTTCACGCAGCGCGCGCCTCGCAGCGGAATGTCCGAGATGTCGCCGATCGGGTGCCAGGTCATGTTCATCATCTCACTCCGCAGCTTGGGGGAAGCCGACCGTCGCCATCGGCCGGAACTCGTGTTTGTCCTTGCCGGAGACGCGCTCCGACCAGGGGTCGACCTGGGCGAATTTCTGGCTGAAGACGAAGCGGTCGTAGTAGGCCTTGCGCTTGTCCGTATCCTCCATGATCTGGCGGCGGATCTCGTCCAGCCCGACTCGTTTCGCCCACTTGTAGATGCGCTCGAGATAGCGGGCCTGCTCGCGGTACATCTGCGTCAGCGCCACGATGTGTTCCAGCGCCTCGTCCTCGCTGTTCACCAGGCCAAGTACCTCGGTGCCCTTGATGTCGAGCCCGGCAGCACCGGCGAAATGGATCTCGAAGCCCGAGTCGACGCAGATGACGCCGATGTCCTTGCAGGTGGCCTCCGCGCAATTGCGCGGACAGCCGGAAACCGCCATCTTCAGCTTGGCGGGCGTCCAGGAACCCCACATGAACTTTTCGATCCGGATGCCAAGCCCGGTGGAATCCTGCGTGCCGAAGCGGCACCAGTCCGAGCCGACGCAGGTCTTCACCGTGCGCAGACCCTTGGCATAGGCCTGGCCCGAGATGAAACCGGCCTTGCCGAGATCGGCCCAGACGGCCGGTAGATCTTCTTTTTCGATCCCGAGCAGGTCGATGCGCTGGCCGCCGGTCACCTTCACCAGCGGAATTTCGAACTTGTCGACCACGTCGGCGATGGCCCGCAGCTCGCCGGAATTGGTGACCCCACCCCACATGCGCGGCACGACGGAATAGGTGCCGTCCTTCTGGATGTTGGCGTGAACGCGCTCGTTGATGAAGCGCGATTGGTAGTCGTCGGCATATTCGTCCGGGAAATCGCAGACGAGGTAGTAGTTGAGCGCCGGGCGGCACTTGGCGCAGCCGCAGGAGGTCTTCCATTCCAGCTCCTGCATGACCGCGGGAATGGTCTTCAGGCCCTTGGCCTTGATCAGCCGACGTACGTCGTCGTGGCCGAGATCGGTGCAGCCGCACATCGGCTGGACGGCGGCCGGTCTGTAGCTCTCGCCGAGCGTCAGCGTCATCAGCTGTTCGACAAGGCCGGTACAGGAGCCGCAGGAGGCCGATGCCTTGGTATGGGCGCGCACCTCGTCGAGCGACGTCAGGCCCTTCTCGGCAATCGTGGAAACGATCTTACCCTTGCAAACGCCGTTGCAGCCGCAGATTTCCGCATCATCCGGCAAGGCTGCAACGGCCGCCATAGGGTCCAGCGGAGCGCCTCCCTGGAAGGCCTGGCCGAAAATCAGGGTCTGGCGCATCTCGGAGACGTCGGTCTCCTTCTTCTTCAGATCGTTGAACCAGGCGCCGTCGGATGTTTCGCCATAGAGCACGGTGCCGATGATGCGGTTGCCCTTCAGCACCAGCCGCTTGTAGACGCCGGCCGTGGCGTCGCGCAGGACGATCTCCTCGCGGTCGTCGCCATCGGCAAAGTCGCCGAGCGAGAAAAGTTCGATGCCGGTGACCTTGAGCTTGGTCGGCGTGTCGGAATGGACAAAGGCGGCGGAGCGGTCGCCAGCCAGATGCGAGGCGGCGACACGGGCCATCTCGTAAAGCGGCGCGACGAGGCCATAGACCATGCCGCCCACTTCCGCACATTCGCCGAGCGCCCAGATGCGGCCATCCGAGGTCTGCATGCCCTGGTCGACGACGATGCCGCGGTTGATCGCAAGGCCGGCCTCCTTCGCAAGGCCGACACTCGGCCGAATGCCGACGGCCATGACGACGAGCGTCGCCGGAATGATGCGGCCGTCGTCGAGCTCGATGCCTTCGACCCTGCCGTTGCCGACGATCGCCTTGGTGTTGGCCTTGCAGATGATCTTGATGCCGCGGCCTTCCAGCTCCTTCTCAAGGAGATAGCCGGCGGCCGGGTCGAGCTGGCGGTCCATCAGCGTCGGCATCACGTGAAGAACGGTGACGTCCATGCCGCGACCGGCAAGGCCGGCGGCCGCTTCAAGGCCGAGCAGGCCGCCGCCGATGACGACGGCTTTTTCGCGCGACTGGGCGGCGAGCAGCATGGCCTGCACGTCATCGAGATCGCGATAGGTGATGACACCGGGCAGGTCCTTGCCGGGCACCGGCAGGATGAAGGGCACCGAACCGGTCGCGATCACCAGCTTGTCATAGCTTTCGGTCACGCCATGGTCGGAGGTCACGGTTTGGGCATCGCGGTCGATCGCGACGATGCGATGACCCTTGTAAAGCGTGATGCCGTGTTTGATGTACCAGCCGTCGCCGTGGATGATGATCTCTTCGTAATCCTTTTCGCCCGACAGCACCGGCGACAGCATGATGCGGTCGTAGTTGACGCGTGGTTCGGCGTTGAAAATGGTCACGTCGTAGTGCCCGGGCGCCTTTTCCAGCAGGTGCTCCAGCATGCGCCCCGGCGCCATGCCATTGCCGATGATGACGAGTTTCTCGGTCATGGTCTGTCCTTGTCTGTTTACGCGGCAGCAGCCGTCGGCAGGGTGAGCGCGCGGCGTTCCATCTGGCGGATCGAAAGATGCATCCACAGGAGCGATGCGACGACGACGGCAAAGAGAAGCAGGAAGCAGCTCGACCACAGGCCGGTCGCGTCCTTGAGCAGGCCGAAGGCGATCGGCAGCACGAAGCCCCCGAGCCCGCCGACCATGCCGACGATGCCGCCGACCGCCCCGACGTTTTCCGGGTAATAGGCCGGGATGTGCTTGTAGACGGCGGCCTTGCCAAGGCTCATGACGAAGCCGAGCACGAAGACCGTGACGATGAAGACGGCAGGCGTAATGCCGAAGCCGTGGCCCTCGCCGGCGGCCGGCAGCGACAGGATCAGTGTTGCCACCGCCGAGATGCCGAGCATCCAGTACATGACGCTACGCGCGCCCTTGCGGTCGGAAAGCACGCCGCCGAAGGCACGGAAGACGCTGCCGGGGATGGAGTAGGCGGCTGCGACCATGCCCGCCACGGCGATATCGAAGCCGTAGACGCCGACGAGATAACGCGGCAGCCAGAGCGAGAGGGCGACGAAACCGCCGAAGGCGAAGAAATAGTAGAGCGAGAAACGCCAGACCTGGGCGTTCTTCAGCGGTGCGAACTCCTGGAGCAGGCTGCGCTTTGGCAGCTGGCGCTCGCGGCGGCTGCGGAAGGCCGGATCGTCGCTTGTCGTGAACCAGAAGACGAGTGCCGTGACGACGAGTGCGGCCGCCCAGATCTCGGCAACCGTCTGCCAGCCCCAGGCAATGAGGACGAAGGGCGCCAGGAATTTCGTCACCGCCGCGCCGACATTGCCGGCGCCGAAGATGCCAAGCGCCGTGCCCTGCTTTTCCGGCGGAAAGAAGGGCGAGACATAGGCGACGCCGACCGCGAAAGAGCCGCCGGCAAGACCGATGCCGAGGCCGGCGAGCAGCATCTGCGGATAGGTGGTGGCGTAGGTGAGCAGAAAAGTCGCAAGGGCTGCGGCCAGCATCGTCAGCGTATAGACGAGGCGCCCGCCGTAGCGCCCGGTCCAGACGCCGAGCAGGATGCGCACCAGTGAACCGGTGAGGATGGGCGTGCCAACCAGCAGGCCGAACTGCGCTTCGGTGAGCGCGAGGTCCTGCTTGATGCGGATGCCGATGATGGCGAAGATCGTCCAGACGGCGAAACAGATCGTGAAGGCAAAAGTGGACATCCACAAAGCCGTGGCGGGTTCGCTGGCGGATAATGGCTGCTTGTTCTCAGACATGGCTTCTCCGAGGCCCGACAAGGTCGTGCCGCTCCATCTTGGGGGTGAAAAACAAAAAGCCGCTGGCCAGGTATGCCCGACACGGTTCGCTCCGTGTGCGCAGTCCTGATCAGCGGCTTTGCTGGTAGGGCGCCCGTCGTTGGACACCGATCTCTTGGCCCGAGGGCCTGAGAATATAAAAGCAATCAGCGTGCCAGTTTTGGCAAGCTATTGATCTAAAAGAAAAAGTGAAATCGTCGGCCTGGCGTCATCCCGGTGGGTGACATTCCTTGGTGCAGTGCGAAGCCATTTTTTGTGCAATGCGCATAAATTAGGCGTCGCGCATTCAGCCTGCAGACTGGGCAGCGATGTAGGCATCGAGGTCGTCGGGATCGAAGCGTCCGCCATCGAAGAAACCATCCGGCCCGAGCGTCAGCGCGCCCGATGAGCCGACTGGGGTTTCGACGGTCAAGGCGCCTTCCACCTTGGCGCTTGCCGACGGCATGGCGATACCAAGGTGCTTCAATGCGGCGCGGTAGATGTCCGGCCGGTAGGTTTCCGCGGCGATACGCTGGCGCTCTGCCGTGTGCTCGATCTGCCGCCAGCGCACCATCTGGGTGTAGAACCAGAGGGCATGGCTCTTCCAGGGGAAGGTCGCCGCCTTGGCATTCGGAACGAAGAAATCTCTGACCACCCGGACCTCACCGCCGCCGACCGGCAGGGTGCCTTTGAGGGCGGGAAGAAGCAGTTCGGCGTCGCGCCCCACATAGGCAGGCTTTGCCAGAAGGGTCGCGAGTGCCTCGTGGTTATCCGGGCGGGCGCACCAAATTGACGCCTGATGAAGCGCTACGAGCAAGGCGGCCATCGCCTCCGGGTTGGCCTCCCCCCACTTTGCGTTGACGCCAAGCACCTTCTCGGGGCTCGACCGCCAGATCGCCGCCTTGACGGTGGCGAGATGTGCGCCGCGGCGAAGCACGCCGAAGGTGTTCCAGGGCTCGCCGGCGCAATAGCCGTCGATCACGCCTTCGGCGAGCGCATCACCCATGTCGGGCGGCGGCAGCACGACGATCTCGATATCACGGTCCGGATCGATGCCACTCGCCGCCAGCCAGTAGCGCAGTTCGTAATTGTGCCCGGAATAGGGATGCACGACGGCAAAACGCAGCGGCGCGCCCGCCTGCGTATCGATCGCCTTGCGCAGGGCTGCACCGTTCGCGCGCGCATCGAGATCCGTGGTCGCGCCGTTTTCCGCCATCCTTTGCCAGAGCGCCGGAGACACCGTCACCGCATTGCCGCCGAGACCCAGCGACATCGGCACGATCATTTCCGGGGCAGGCACATTGAGGCCGAAATTGCCGGCGATCGGCATCGGCCCGAGAATATGCGCCACATCGACATGGCGAACCGCAAGCCGATCGCGGATGCTCGCCCAGGAGCGCTCACGCAGCAGGGTCAGGTCGATCCCCTGTTCTTCAGCAAAGCCCATCTCGCGGGCGACAACGAGCAAGGCGCTGTCGAGGAGCGGCACGAAACCGGCGGTGATGGCGTGGCGCGTCGTCATTCCTTTCCTCCCGGATCGAGCAGGCTTGCAGCCGTGACGAGGCTTTGGGCGATGTCGACGATCTTGCGGTTCTGGTTCATCGCCGTGCGGCGCAGCAGCGCATAGGCCTCTTCCTCGGAGAGCCCGCGCGAGCGCATCAGGAGGCCCTTGGCGCGGTCGATCACCTTGCGGTTTTCCAACTCGCCGCGGGTTTCTTCCAGCTCGCGGTTGAGGCGGGAGAATGCGTTGAAGCGGCTGATCGCCATCTTCAGGATGGGGCGCACCCGTTCCTGCTTCAGACCGTCGACGATATAGGCCGAGACCCCGGCCTCGACAGCCGCCTCGATGGAGGCCTCGTCGGACTTGTCGACGAACATCGCGATCGGGCGCTTCACCGCGCGCGAAAGCTGGAAGATGCTTTCCAGCATGTCTCGGTTCGGGTTTTCGAGATCAATCACGATGACGTCGGGATTGAGGTCCGCGATGCGTCGCGCCAGGCCGTGCATATTGTCGATGACGGTGACATGGTCATAGCCCGCGTCGCGCAGCCCGTCCTCGATGATGGCGGCGCGGATGCGATTCTCGTCGATGACCAGGACGTTTAGTCTGCTGTGCTGCATGCCACGACCGCATTCTGACCAATCTTGACCTGCCGTGTCGGCTCTTTTTGCAATGCAGCATGACCGGTCCGAAATCAAGGGCGATCTTTCGGATGGCGTTCACGCACCGTCGAGACTGCCGCAATCCTCGGCGCAGGTCGGCTTGCCGCGGCGCGAAGGCAGCGCCGCGGCAATGAGGAGATCAAGCTCTTCCACGGTCCGTGAAAGTGCCGACCGAAGGCGTTTCAGGCTGCAATGAGTTCGTCGGCTGGGCCGAAGAACTCGTAGTGGACCCGCTCGCTGGAAACGCCTTCCCTGGCAAGAGCCGGGACGAGCGCACGAAGGAACGGTTTGGGGCCACAGAGATAGAATTCGGCATTGGCGATCGGCGTGTGCTTGCGAAGCCATTCCGCGGTGATGAAGCCATCGAAGTCGTGCGACAGCCCCACGGCATCCCCGTTCGCCGGCGCGCTATAGAAGCTGCTGATCGTGATCTTGCCATGTGCATCGGCGAGTTCGCGAACATGCCGATCCATGGCATGCGTGCCGCTGTTCAGCGCGCCGTGGACGAAGTGCGCCTCGAGGTTCGGATGTTCCTCGGCGATCGTCTCGAGAATACTGACCATGGGGGTCAGGCCGACGCCACCCGACAGCAATACGATAGGTGCTTCCGGCGCTTCAGGGAGGAAGAAGTCGCCGGCCGGCGGGGTCGCGCTCAAGACCGTGCCGACGGTCGCCTGATCGTGGAGATATCGGGATCCGCCTTGCCCCTGCGCCTCGCGCTTTACCGAGATGCGGTAGAAGCTGTCGTTCGGCCCGCTGGAGATCGAGTAGTTGCGCTTCATCTCCAGGCCATTGTCCAGTTGGAAGCGAAACGTCAGATATTGGCCGGGTCTGTGGCGCGCAACGCGACCGCCGTCCTTGGGTTTCAGGATAAACGAGGTGACGACGTCGCTCTCGCGAACTTTTGAGGCGATGACGAAATCTCTCCAGCCGTTCCAACCGCCCGAGCGCTCCATCAGTTCGCCGCGTATGGCGGTCTCGCGCTCCTTGAGAATATCGGCCAGGAACCAATAGGCCTCGCCCCATGCGTTGAGGAGCTCAGGGGTCGCCGCACTCCCGAGCACATCCTCGACGGCGGCGAGAAGAGCCTTGGCTACAAAGGGATAGTGCTCTGGAAGGATATGGTAGCCGATGTGCTTGTGGGCGATCCGTTCGACCACCGGGCCAAGCACGCCGAGATTATCGATGTTCTGCGCATAGGCCAGAATGGCGGCGGCAAGCGCGTTAACCTGTGAACCGCCTTCGCCCTGATTGGCGTGGTTGAACAGCGCGCGGATATGATCGTCACGGAAGAGGCGGGCATACATGCTCTTCGTGATTTCCGTTCCGTGGGCCGCGAGCGCCGGAGCGCTGGCTTTCACGATCTGGACAGTCTCGGGGGAGAGTGGTTTCGGCATGATTTTTCCTTTCGGTGGGACGTATCAGTGGGGGCAGGTTGGTGATCCTGGAAATGCAGCCGGCAATTCACCGGGCCCGGTGATCGGGAACTGTGTCCCAATCTCTCGCGGCCGCGAATCCCGCGCTCAAAAAATCCTGTTAATGCGGACTTCGCCCTGGAAGCATTCGACGATCATCCTGATCTCAGCTCCGGCTACCGTTCGCGCGTTCATCGCAAATGACCCTTAAAGATGTATCTAAAATGCATCTATTCGCTTGCGATCAAAGATGCTAATCAAATGCATGTTTTTTGAACGGACTTTTTGACGCAGATCCCGCGATGAGGCTCACGAAATACACCGACTATGCGATGCGCCTGATGATCTATCTGGGCTCCCAGCCCACTGGGCTCAGCTCCATCCGGGAGATATCCGATACCTTCTCGGTCTCGCAGAACCATATGATGAAAGTGGTTCAAGACCTCGCGAATGCGGGGTTTCTGGAGGCTGTACGCGGCCGGAACGGCGGTATCAGGCTCGCTAGGGCTGCGAACGAAATCAATCTCGGCGCTCTCCTCCGGCACACGGAGGAGTTGTCCGATCTGATCGATTGCCGAGGTTGCCGCATCGCTCCGGCCTGCAGCCTGCCGTCCGTCCTTTCGGAAGCCACGGCCGCCTTCGTCGCGGTCTTCGACAAGTACACGCTCGCGGATCTCGTCGAAAAACGCTCGACGCTCGGCGTGCTCCTTGGTTTCCGGGCAGCGTTGCCGGGCGAAGATTGCAGCCCGCGCGCGTTAGGTCGCCAGTCGCTCGAGGAATAATAACGCCCGGCACCCCAATGACTCGCCGCGGCCTGCTACTTCACGTCCGATTTGAGGTTGCGCCGCTTTGCTGGGGCGAACCTGGCAGTGGCCGGAGCCCGCCTGAGCATCAGATCGGCAGCAGCGCGTCCGGCTTGACGTCGCCGACCGAGGCGTAGGTGTGCGTCTCCCTGACGCCGGGCAGGGGCAAAATCACCCGTTCGAGAAAATCCTGGAACAGCGACATGTCGGCAATGCGCGCCTTCACCAGATAGTCGAAGCCGCCGATCACCATGTGGCATTCCAGAACTTCCGGCGCCTTTGCAACCGCGTCGGAGAAGCGCTCGAAGATATGCGGGGCGGTATGGTCGAGGCGCACCTGGATGAAGACGACGGTGCCCCGGCCGATCTTCTTCGGATCGAGGATCGCTCGCACGGCCTTCACATAACCCTCGCGGAAGAGGCGCTTCACGCGCTGGCTCGTGCCCGTTGGCGACAGGCCGACACGCTCTGCCAACTCCAGTGTGGTCCGCCGGCCATCTTCCTGCAGCAATCTCAACAAGGTGCGATCGATGGTGTCGAGGCCTGCAATTTCGTTCTTCACGCTATTTTGTCCATGAAAGAGTGATAATCGCTTAGATTCATTGAAATAAGTGTATTTTGACGCGGCCGTTCGCGCAATACGGTGCTTCTGTCGAAGCCGCCGGGTAAGGCTTCCGCAATGTGGAGAGACGGGCGTGCAAAGTGTTACGATGGGGGAGGGCGACCGCAGCCGGCGGCTGGCGATATGGGCAGGGGTGGCGGTCGTCGCAATCACCACCTTACAGTTCGTGGCCGCCCGGTTCAGTCTGCGCGAGCATCTGACCGCCGCCGACATCGTCACCTTGCGGTTCTCTGGCGCCGCCCTGGCCTTCCTGCCGGTGTTCCTCAGCGTCGGCTTGCCGAAGTTGATGCAGCTTGGCTGGCGCAAGGCAACCGTGCTGGCGCTGCTGACGGGGCTGCCCTATCCGCTCATCATCAACCAGGGACTTTCGCTGGCACCGGTCGCCCATGCGGCAGCACTCTCTCCCGCCGTAATCGTCTTCTTCTCGTTCCTGTTTTCCCGTCTCGTCTTCAAGGACAAGGCCTCCGGCACGCGCCTTGCTGGCGTTGCCACGGTCATTGCCGGCCTTTTGCTGTTCGTGCTCCAATCGGGCGTCGCCGACGCCGAGACATTGCGCGGTGATCTGTTGTTCGCCGTTTCGGGGTTGATGTTTGCCACCTTTGCGGTGCTGGTGCGGCTATGGTCCGTCGACGCCGTGACGGCGACGATCGCAGTGGTGTTCTTCTCCTGTCTGCCGTTGCCCTTGCTGCACATTCTGGCGCCCAGCGGGCTCGCTGCCGCCTCTTTCACCGAAATTGCCACGCAATTCGTCATCCAAGGCTTTCTCGCCGGAGCGCTCGCGAGCGTTCTCTACACCTATGTCATCCGTCAATTGGGTCCGCAGCCTGCGTCGCTGTTCATGCCGTGCGTCCCGGTGACGACGACCGCGGCGGGGGTCGTCGTTCTCGGTGAAGTTCCGACGCTGCTTCAGGTCGTTGCCATTGCCGTCATCACGTTCGGCATGGTCTTCCCGATCCTGAAAAGGGCGTAGGCCGGGCCGGCGACCGGCCTATTTCTGCGCCTGCTCTGCCGGCATCGGTTTGACCGGTGCGCCCGGGAAAATCTTCTGCAGGTTTCCCGCGATCACCTGGTCGCCTTCCGCAACGCCTGAGGTCAGGCCGATGAGATCACCGCTCGTCGGGCCAAGAGTGACCAGCCTTTGTTCGACCGTTTCCCCCTTGCCGACGACATAGATGTATTTGCCGAGCTGGCTCGAGCCGAGCGCCGTTTCCGGCACCATCAGCACGTTCGGCTCGTCGCGGATCTTCAGCCGGACGCGGACATATTGGCCGGGCAGCAAGGAAAGATCAGTATTGTCGATCGTCACGCGCGCCACCACCGTTCCGGTATTTCCCTCGACCGTGTTGTTGATGAAGGTGAGGTCGCCGCGATAGCGCGGTTCCTTGTCGCCAGGCAGAAGCACTTCCGCCTGCACTTTCCCCTTCGCCCGGGCCTTCTGGATGTCGGCGAGTTCTGTTTCGCTCGGGTTGAAGGAGACATAGATCGGCGAAAGCTGCACGAGGTTGTTGAGCGGTGTCCCGGCGGTGTTGCTGACAAGCGTTCCCTCCGGCGCCTGGTCGCGGCCGAGCCGGCCGGCAAAGGGCGCGTGGATTTCGGTGTAGTCGAAATTGATCTCGGCGGTGCGCACCGCCGCCCGCGACATCTCCAGTGCCGCTTCGGCCTGGTGCACAGCACTCTGGCGCTGATCGAAGCTGTCCTTGTCGAGGTAACCCGTCGTGGCCAGTTCGTTGCCGCGGTTGAGATTGGAGCGGAGATAGGCGAGCGACGCCTGGTCGCGCTCGACCTGGGCCTTTGCCTGATCGAGCGCTGCCCGATAATCGCGCGGGTCGATCCGATAGAGCAGATCACCTTCCTTTACATCCGAACCGTCGGGCACCGCCTGCGACTCGATATAGCCCGTGATCTTGGCGCGGAGCGTCACGTTGCGGATCGCTTCGGTGCGCGCCGAATAGTCGAGATAGATCGGAATGGTTTTCTTGACGACCGAGGCGACCGGCACGGGCATGGCCTGTTGCGGCGGACCCACCGCCGCACCGGCGTCGCCGCCCTTCAGCTCGAAGCCGCCGTTCTTGTAGTGATAGGCCGCAGCAAGGGCGGCGACCACGACCGCTGCGGCAAGGACCAGTCTCGAACCACGCATGCCAGGCTCCAATTCCTATTCCGCCGCCTCCGGCTCGTGACGCTGGCCGATCGGCTGCGAGGACGCGCCCTCGCGCCATTTTTCGATGACCGCGTAGAAGACCGGGACGAAAATGAGTGTGAGGATCGTCGCCGCCAGCATGCCGCCGAAGACGGTGGTGCCGATTGACTGGCGGCTGGCAGCACCTGCGCCCCTGGCATACATCAGCGGCAGCACGCCGAGAATGAAGGCGAAGGCCGTCATCAGGATCGGCCGCAGCCGGAGACGCGCCGCTTCCGCGGCGGCTGCGACGACGTCGAGCCCTTCCTCGCGTCGGCGTCTTGCGAACTCGACGATCAGGATGGCGTTCTTGGCGGCAAGTCCGACCAGCATCACGAAACCGATCTGCGAATAGACGTCGATCTGCATACCGCGCAGCCACAGCGCCGAGAGCGCGCCCAAAAGCGCGAGCGGCACTGAAAGCAGCACCATGAAAGGCATCGACCAGCTTTCATACTGGGCGGCCAGGATCAGGAAGCAGAAGACGAGGGCGAGCGCAAAGACGAGCGCGGCGATCGAGCCTGCCCGGATCTCCTGATAGGTAATGCCGGTCCACTCGAATGTGTAGTCCCTGGGCAGCGTCGTTTTTGCCACCCGCTCCATCGCCGCCACCGCCTGGCTCGAGCTGAAGCCGGGTGCTGCCGCACCGTTGATCAGCGCCGAGGGGTAATTGTTGTAGTGGGTGATGGTCTCCGGGCCGACTGTCGGCTTGAAGGTTCCTAGCGTATTGAGCGGCACCATTTCCCCCTCAGTGTTGCGCACGTAGAGACGAGAGAGATCGGTGGCCGAGGCGCGTGCGCCCTGATCGGCCTGCAGCGTCACGCGGAAGGTGCGGCCGAAGATGTTGAAGTCGTTGACATAGAGCGAGCCGAAATAGATCTGCAGCGTGCTGAAGATATCCGGCAGGCTCAGGCCCAGCAGCTTTGCCTTGTCGCGGTCGAGGTCGTAGTCGAACTGTGGGCTCGAGGTGCTGAAGGTGGTGAACAGCTGGTAGGGATTGATTTCCGGCTGCTTGCGCGCCTCGGCGATCAGCGCCTGCGTCGCGTCGTTCAGCGCCTCGGCGCTGCGGCCGGCAAGGTCCTCCACCTGGAACTCGAAGCCACCGGTAGCACCCAGCCCCTGGATCGACGGCGGGTCGAAGGCGAGCACCAGCGCGTCCGGGATCTGCAGCAGTTGCGGCATGACGGCCTCACGCAGCGCCGAGGCGCCTTGTTCGGGCGGCCGCTCGTCCCATGGCTTCAATACGGCGAATTGCACGGCCGAGTTTGACTGGGCGGCGAAGGACAGGAAGTTGAAGCCGACGACCGAACCGACGAAATCGACGCCGGCGGTGCCGCGCAGGATCTCTTCGGATCGCCGCGCGACCGCCTCGGTGCGTTCGAGCGAGGCACCATCGGGCAACTGGATGACGACGAAGAAATAGCCCTGGTCCTCGACCGGCAGGAAGGTCGAGGGGATGCGCTGCCATAGCGCATAGGTCGAGGCGATCGCGGCGAGGAAGACGGCAAACAGCGCCCAGCGCCAGCGCACGAGCCCGGCGACGCTGCGCGCATAACCGTGCGACAGGGCGTGAAAACCGCTGTTGAACCAGCGGAAGAGGGCAAAACGCGGCTCGCCGCGATAGCGCAGGAACGCGGCGCTCAGCGCCGGACTGAGGGTCAGCGAGTTGAAGGCGGAAAAAGCGACGGAGATTGCGACCGTCAGCGCAAACTGGTTGTAGAGGCTGCCGGCGACGCCCGGAATGAAGGCGACGGGGATGAAGACGGCCAGCAGCACCGCGGTCGTCGCGATGATCGGGCCGGTCACCTCCTGCATCGCCTTTTTGGTGGCCTCGAGCGGCGGCAGCCCGGCCTCCAGCTGGCGTTCGACGTTCTCGACGACGACGATCGCGTCGTCGACCACAAGCCCGATGGCAAGCACCATGCCGAGCAGGCTCAGCATGTTGAGCGAGAAGCCGAAGAGATACATGACGACCAGCGTCGCGATCAACGAAACCGGAATGGCGATCGTAGGGATGATCGTCGTGCGCAGGTTTTGCAGGAAGATGAAGACGACGAAGACGACGAGGGCGAGCGCCTCGAGCAGCGTGAACACGACATCCTTCATCGCCGCCGAGACGAAACGCGTGGTGTCGTAGAACATGTGGTAGGCGATGCCCGCGGGGAAGCGCTGCGACAGCTCGTCCATCTTCGCCTGCACGCGGGCCTGCAGGTCGAGCGCGTTGGAGCCCGGTGCCTGGAAGACGGCAAGCACGACGCTTTCCTTGCCGTTGAAGGTGACCGACGAGGAATAGAGCAGCGCGCCGAGCTCTATGCGCGCCACATCGCGCAGCCGCGTCGTTGCCCCCGTCGTCTGGTCGGCGCGCAGCACGATGTCGCCGAACTGGGACGGGTCGCTCAAGCGTCCGAGCGCGTTGATCTGCATCTCGAAGGGCGTGCCGGCCGGTGCCGGCGATTGCCCGATCTTGCCGCCGGCGACCTGGATGTTCTGCTCGGCAATGACGTTCTGGACGTCGACGGCGGTGATGCCGAGATTGGCCATGCGATCCGGATCGAGCCAGACGCGCATCGAATAGCGGCGCTCGCCGAAAAGCTGGACGTCGCCAACGCCCGGCAGGCGCTTCAAGGGATCGAGGATCTGCAGATAGGCGTAGTTGCTGACCGCGGCGAAATCGACCGAATTGTCAGGCGAATCCAGGCTGACGAGCACGGTGAAGTTCGGGATCTGCTTGGCGATGGTCACGCCGGTCTGGTTGACGAGGGCTGGAAGCGAGGAGGCGGCCTGCGAGACGCGGTTCTGCACGTCGAGTGCGGCGACGTCGATCGGATAGCCGACTTCGAAGGAAATGATGATGCGCGACGAGCCGTCGTTCGAGCTGGTCGAGGTCATGTAGAGCATGCCGGGCACGCCGTTGATCTGCTGCTCGAGCGGCGTTGTCACCGTGTCGGCGACCACCTGGGCGCTGGCGCCCGGATAGTTCGCGGCAACGACGATCTGCGGCGGCGTCACGTCGGGAAATTGCGAAATCGGCAGCAGGAAATAGCAGATGCCGCCGGCGAGCGTCATGATGATGGCGATCGCCGATGCGAAGATCGGCCGGTGGATGAAGAAGTCGATCATGGGGCCGATCCTTTGGGAGCGCCACCATCGCAGCAGGCGGCGTGGCGGAAACTCGGCACCGGCACGCCCGCCGCGCGGACCTTGCGGTCAGCGACGGTCTCCCCAGCCTTCAGCCCATCCAGCATGCGCATCATAAGGCTCCAGCACGAGATCATGACGGGCCGGTCCGGTCCTAATCACGACGACCAAATCACGAGCGTTATCGAATCTAAAAAGTCTCTGCGGTGTGCGCTCTGGCTAAAAGACGCCTGGCGACCGCGCTCACCGACACTGCGCATGAAATTTTTCTGCAGTTACCGCCGCCGTTTCCGGAAGAGCTCTTTGCCGCAAGCGGATGCTCCTCGATTTACCACGGTGGCGAAAATGTTACTGGTCGGTAACATCGTCGCATGTTATCGACCAATGACAGGGCGTCAAGGGGCAAGATTTTCCGCGCCGTTCACGCCGGGCCACTGCGATGACAACGGATTTCTGCAAACCATCCCGTCGTTCGCCGCGCGATCGCATCGTCGAGGCTGCGCGTGATCTCTTTCGCCGCCGCGGCATTCGCGGAACCGGCGTCGATGCGATTGCCGATGCTGCCGAGAGCAACAAGATGACGCTCTACCGCCACTTCAGTTCGAAGGACGAGCTGATCGTCGAATGCCTGCGCCATGCGGGAATGGAGATGGATGGCTTCTGGCGCGAACTGGAAGACCAGCACCCGGGCGACGGTCTCGGTCAGCTCAGGGCCTGGGTCCGGCGTATCGCCGAGCACCTCGGCGAGGACAAGTGCCAATGCGAAATGATGAGCGCCGCCGTGCAGCTGACCGATGAGGATCACCCTGGCCGCGAGGTGATCCGCCTCTTCAAGGATGCGCAGCGCGACCGGGTCGTCGAGCTGTGCCGCCGGGCCGGCATCGCCGACGCAGAGCTGCTCGGCGACACGCTGCTGCTGCTGATCGATGGCGCGCGCGCCGCGCAGCAGAGCAGCGGCGCCGAAGGGCCAAGTGCTCGTTTCGCCGAGATCGCCGATGCGGCGATCCTGTCTTTTGCCGGCAACAGCACCGCCTCCAAGTAGCGGCCGTTGCCTACCGCTGGGCTGGCCAGTCCGGGTGATGGCTGTCGATCACGAACACATGGGTGTGGCGGTGGCCGCTGCCGACGCGCGTCGCACCGGCAAGATGGGGGTGATCGCCCGCCAGCGCATGATGGGTGTGTTCGATTTCGTCCGGGTCGGGCGCGGGCCAGAGCCGGGCGGCCGCGGCGACAGCGCCGATGGCGATGAGGCCAAGCGCGATGAAGGTCGTGCCGAGCCCGGCGGTAGCGCCGAGCCAGCCGGCCAGCGGATAGGTGATCAGCCAGCAGGCATGCGAAAGGGCGAACTGCGCTGCAAAGAGCGCCGGCCGGTCTTCGGGCTGGGCGGAGCGGCGCAGCAACCGGCCGGACGGCGTCTGGGTCAGCGAGTAGCCGAGACCGATGGCGAGCCACAGCGGCAGCAGCGAAGCGAAATTTGGAACGAGGGGCCCGATGAACAGGCCGGCGACGAGGATCGTCGCCCCGGAAAACATCGCGAAACGGTCAGGCGTCCTGTCGAGCAGGCGCGGCAGCATCAGCGCGGCAATCATCGAGCCGCAGCCAAAGGCGGCAAGCGCGATCGCCGTGTCGGTCTGGGTAAGGTCGAAGCCGGCCTGAACCAGCACCACCGTGTTGACGATGACCATCGAACCCGCCGCCGAGACCGCGAGATTGAGCGCGAGCAGGCCGCGCAGCCGTGGCGTCGAGAGATAAATGCGCAGACCCCGTGTCGTGCGGTCGTAGATACCGCGCCGTTCCGCAGCCTTCGGGCTTGGCAGCGCGACGGACACGACGAAGGCGGCCGAGGCGAGGAAGCCGATCACCGTGCCGGCAAACAGGTCATGGAAACTGACGACGGTAAGCAGTGCCGCAGCGAGCATCGGGCTTGCGACGCTTTCGAGATCATAGGCAAGCCGCGAGAGCGACAGGGCGCGGGTGTATTCCTTTTCATCCGGCAGCACGTCGGGAATGGTCGCCTGGAAGGTGGGGGTAAAGGCGGCCGAGGCCGACTGCAGCACGAAGATCAGCACATAGACCTGCCAGATCTCGGTCACGAACGGCAGGAACAGCGCGACGGCGGCGCGCACCAGATCGAGGCTGACGAGCATGGCACGGCGTGGAAGCCGTTCGGCGAAGGCGGCGGCGATCGGCGCCACGCCGACATAGGCGATCATCTTGATCGCGAGCGCCGTCCCGAGCACCGCGCCCGCTTCGGCGCCGGCCAGATCATAGGCGAGAAGGCCAAGCGCGACGGTTGCGAGGCCGGTTCCGATCAGCGCGATCACCTGCGCTAGGAACAGGTGGCGATAGGTGCGGTTTGCGAGGATCTGCAGCATGATGATTGGGCCTCGCTCGGTGGCGGTTTGTGGCAGCGGATTTGCTGCTCAGAGGTATTTCGTGATCGCCTTGAACTCGTCGATGGAGTGGCGCTGCTCGTGCGGAAGCGCCCCGATCGTGTCTTCAAGGCAATGGTCCAGGTGATCCTGGATCAGGGTTCGCTTCGCCTGGCTGATCGCCTTCTCCACTGCGTGGAGCTGCTGGGCGATGTCGAGGCAGGAGCGGCCGCCTTCGATCATGGTGATGACGCTCTTCAGGTGCCCCTCCGCGCGTTTCAGCCGCTTGACGATCTCGGGATGGGTGTCGTGTCTGTGCTCGCTCATATCAATATCCTATCCCCCTGGATAGGATATTTCAAGGGAGTGATTTTCGATGGTTGCTGCGGTGTCCGAAGGCGGGCGTTGTGGCGCCATGTATCTGGTCTATCCGGATCCAGATGCGGCGGGACCGGGTGCCCAGCGCCTGGGCGAAATCATCAGGCACGAGGCACGCGCCTGGCGCAATAGTCGTCCGTCTGCGCGTCTTTCCGGAATGTGCCCGCCGTTGCTTTAGGCCAGCCTCTTCGAGAGGCCGCGGCGGCCGCGCTCCATCACCACCCCGTGGTTCCAGCGAAAGACGGGTCTGAGGATAAAGGAAAGACGGACCATCCAGGGCTTCGTGACTGTCACGATCCAGTCATAGCGAACGCGGCAAGCGCTGCCTTCGCCTTGCAGGGTCCAGCGGCCGATGCCGTCGAGTTCGCCCAAGGCCCGGCCTTCGATGAAGAGAGGCGGCTCGACTTTGGTGGTCTCCATGTCGAAGACCAGTTCGTAGGGGAGTGCCGTCGACCAGCGCATGCGCCTGACGGCGCCGACACCATGTTCGTCCCCCTCGTTTAGCAGCGTAACCTGCTTCACCGATGGCCACCACTCGGGCCAGCGTTCCGGCGTGCTGAGTTCACGCCACACGTCTTCAAGCTGGGAGGCGATCGTCCATTCGGTGACGAGATGAAAGTTGGTCGACGACATCGCCGATCCCTCAACAGGCGGAACGCCTGAAGTATAACACGGCATGCGGACCTTGCGGCCCGCATGCGTCGTTTCACGCCGTCAGGCAGCGCGTGCAGCGGCGCCAAGCGGTTCCAGGTCGTCGAGCACCTTGTCGCCGTTGTAGACGGTCTCGTCGAGAATGCCTTCGCGCTTGGCGACGATCGTCGGCACGAGCGCCTGACCGGCGACGTTAACCGCCGTGCGGCCCATGTCGAGGATCGGGTCGATGGCGAGCAGCAGGCCGATCCCTTCGAGCGGCAGGCCGAGCGTCGAAAGCGTCAGCGTCAGCATGACAGTCGCGCCGGTGAGGCCGGCGGTTGCGGCAGAGCCGAGCACCGAGACGAAGACGATCAGCACATATTCCTGGATGCCGAGCGGCAGGCCGAAGAACTGCGCGATGAAGATCGCCGAGATGGCCGGGTAGATCGCGGCGCAGCCGTCCATCTTGGTGGTGGCGCCGAGCGGCACGGCGAAGGCGGCATATTCGCGCGGCACGCCGAGGCTCTTTTCGGTCACTGTTTCGGTAACGGGCAGGGTGCCGACGGAGGAGCGTGAAACGAAGGCGAGCTGGATCGCCGGCCAGGCGCCGGCAAAGAAGCGCGAGGGCCTCAGGCCGTGGCCGACGAGCAGCGCCGGGTAGACGACAAAGAGCACGATCGCAAGGCCGATATAGACGGCAGCGGTGTACCAGCCGAGCTGCGCCAGCGTTTCCCAGCCGTACTGGGCAACGGCGCGACCGAGCAGGCCGATCGTGCCGATCGGCGTCAGCCGGATAACCCACCAGAGGACCTTGCGCACAATCGCGAGAAGCGACTGGTTGAAGGCGAGGAACGGCTTGGCAGCATCGCCCACCTTCAGCGCCGCGGCGCCGACGGCGATCGAAACGACGAGGATCTGCAGCACGTTGAAATTGAGCGAGGTGGTGGCACCCGTGTCGGTGACCTTGGTGCTGGCTTCAAGGCCGAGCATGTTGGCGGGCACGAGGCCCTTCAGGAAATCGAGCCACGAGCCGGAATAGGAGGGGGCCTTGGCAGCTTCCTGCGAAACGGCCGAACCGATGCCCGGCTGAATGATCAGGCCGAGTGCGATGGCGATGACGACGGCGATGAGAGAGGTGATCGCGAACCAGAGCAGCGTCTGCCACACGAGCTTGGCGGCATTCTGCAGCGTCGCCAGGTTGGCGATCGAGGCGACGATGGCGGTAAAGACGAGCGGCGGTACGAGCGCACGCAGAAGCTGGACGAAGATCGAGCCGATCGTCTGCAGGGTGACCGTCAGCCAGTTGGCATTGCCGCTGGCATCGACGCCCATATTGCGGGCGATGAGGCCGAGCAGCAGGCCGATGACCATGGCCGCCAGGACTTGGAACCCGAAGGAAGCATAGATCGGCTTTGGTGAGGATTGGGTGGTTGCTTGGGACACGTCTTTCACTCTCATTGTGTGGCGGCGGCCACATTTTTAGGCAATGGCCGCCGCAAGTGCCCGAAAAATAGTCGAGTATTCTGGTCGAGATAAGAAAACCTTTGGCTCGAAAACTATTCCAAGTGGAATATTTTCCCGGATCAACCGCGCACTCTCGCTCCGGCCGGATTGCGCCTGAGGGCGGCGAAGCGGTCATCGATCTCTAAACCGGGCGAACTGACGAAAAACATTTCAATCCCGGCACGTCTCGTTGAAATCCTCTTTTTCTATATAAAATTAGTATATAATGTAACCTGTCTGTCGTGGCCGGAGTTCGCCGCGTGTTGCGGAGCGCCTTGTGCGCTTCGCCCTCGGCAGGGTGATCTCCTCGAGTTTAAAGCGAGACAGGAGAGGATTGAGATGACACGCAAGATCCGGCTTGGAGCCTTTCTTCCCGGCGGCGGGCAGCATATTGCCGCCTGGCGCCACCCCGACCAGCCAGCCGACGGGGCGACCAGTTTCGAGTTTCACAAGCAGCTGGCGCTGACCGCCGAACGTGGTCTGTTCGATGCCTACTTTCTTGCCGACGGGCTGGCGATCGGCTTCGGTGGCGCGCGAGAGGGCGGCAATGCCCGTGTTGCCGGCTTCGAACCGGTGACCCTGTTTTCGGCGCTGGCGCCACTCACCACCCATCTCGGTTTCATAGCCACCTCGTCGACGACCTATGAGGAACCCTATACGACAGCGCGCAAGTTCGCGTCGCTCGACCTCATTTCCGGCGGTCGCGCCGGATGGAACGTGGTGACGACCACGGGTGATCCGACCGCCCAGAATTTCAACCGCGACACGCAGCTTCCGCATGCCGAGCGTTACCGGCGCGCCGCCGAGCATGTCGATGTGGTCAAGAAGCTCTGGGACAGTTTCGAGGACGATACCTTCATCCGCGACAAGCAAACGGGCGTCTTTTTCGATCCGGCGAAGCTGCACGACACGGATCACCGCGGCGAGCATTTCAAGGTCCGCGGCCCGCTCAACATTTCGCGCTCGCCGCAGGGACATCCCGTCATCGTGCAGGCCGGCCAGTCCGATGATGGCAGGGGCCTTGCCGCCGCCACTGCGGAGGTGATCTTCACGGCGCACCAGCACATCGAAACGGCGCAGGAATTCTATCGCGATATCAAGGCCCGCGCCCGGGGCCTGGGCCGCAACCCGGACCACATCCTGGTCATGCCCGGTGTCTCGCCCTTCGTCGGCCGTACGGAAGCCGAGGCGCGGGAGAAATACGAACGGCTGACCTCGCTCATCGTCGAGGAGGACGGCATCGGCCTGCTCAACGGCCTGACCGGCGGAACGCTCGATCTCCGTGGTTACGACCTCGACGGGCCGCTGCCGCCGGCGCCGCCGACCGAGGGCATGAAGAGCCGCCAGGCGCTGATCCGCCAGATCGCCGACGAGAACAACTTCACCATTCGCCAGCTCTACCAATGGATCGCGTCGGCGCGCGGCCACTACACGATTGTCGGTACGGCGGGGCAGATCGCCGATACCCTGCAGGAATGGTTCGAGAACGAAGCCGCCGATGGCTTCAACATCCTGCCGCCATGGTTCCCGACGGCGCTCGACGACTTCGTCGAGCTGGTGATCCCGGAATTGCAGCGTCGCGGCCTGTTCCGCACTGCCTACGAGGGCAGGACGCTGCGCGAAAACCTCGGCCTGCCCGTTCCCGTCAACCGCTGGACTGCTGCCCGGTCGGTCGTTCAGGCAGCAGAGTGAGGTGTTGCCATGTCCTATGAAACCATCAACCCCTCGCTTGCGGCAGGCTTTGCAACGGCGCGCCGTGAGGCTCTTGCCAAGAGTTCCACTTCGCCCGCCGCGCATTCCCGGCCGAACTCCGTGCCGCGCTGGCGCCGCCTGCTCGGCGCAATCGTCGCCCGCTACGGCCTCGTGCTTGCGTTTCTGGCCTTCTGGCAGGTTGCAAGCACCGTGGGCTGGGTCAACGCGGCGGTGTTTCCGCCGCTCGACGTGATCCTGTCGGCCCTTTGGGACGGCATCGCCGGCGGCGCGCTGCTCGACGACATCGCCATCAGCCTGCAGCGGTCGGGCATTGCCTTTGCAGCCGCCGTCGCGGTGGGAATCCCGCTCGGGCTGTTCATGGGCCAGGTCCGGCTTGTCGAACAGGCACTCGACCCCGTCCTGCAGCTTTTCCGCCAGACCTCGGCCCTGGCGCTCTACCCGGTCTTCATTCTGCTGCTCGGTCTCGGCGAAACGTCGAAGGTCTTCGTGATCTTCTGGGCGACGCTCTTTCCGATCCTCCTGTCGACGATCGGTGGGGTCAAGGAGGTCGACAGGAAGCTGATCGAGATGGCTCGCACCTACGGCGCCGGCTCGCTCGCCGTCTTCCGCCGCGTGGTTCTGCCGGCCTCCGTGCCTGCGATCTTCGTCGGCCTCAGGCTCTCGGCCACGACCGCGTTGCTGCTTCTGATCGCTGCCGAAATGATCGGAGCGAACAAGGGCATCGGCTTCCAGGTGATGAACGCCCAATACAACTTCCAGATCCCGCTGATGTTTGCATCGATCCTGCTGCTTGCCCTGCTCGGTCTCGCCGCCAATGCGCTGCTCGTTCTCATCCAACGCAATCTCTGCCGCTGGTCTGCGCCGAACGCCTGACCGCCTTACCAGTTCCCCTTCGAAAGGATATCGAGATGACCTTCCACCCCCGCAATCTTCTTCTCTCGGCAGCCGTCACACTTGGCCTTGTTTCACCGGCGGCCGCTGCCGACGCGG
This sequence comes from Ensifer sp. ENS07, assembly GCF_014852185.1. Lineage (NCBI taxonomy): Bacteria > Pseudomonadati > Pseudomonadota > Alphaproteobacteria > Hyphomicrobiales > Rhizobiaceae > Ensifer > Ensifer sp. ENS07. Next base: position 99,064 of record NZ_JACVBE010000008.1, read on the forward strand.
TCACGCTTCGCTATCTCGCCAGCCAAAGCGGCCTGTCGGCACATGAACTCGCGCAGGAACTCGGCTATTTTGATGGAACCGGCATCACGATCGAGAGCGTCGGCTACGCCACCGGCGGCCCGGCATCACTGATCGCGCTGGCCTCCGGCGACGTCGAGATCGGCAGCGCGGCGACATCGGCCGTGCTGAACTCGATTATCAGCGGCAACGATTTCGTGGCCGCCTATCCCTCCAACGGCATCAATGACGAAGTGCAGTCGATTTTCTACGTGCTGGAAGACAGCCCGATCAAAAGCATCAAGGACATCGCCGGCAAGAGCATAGCGGTGAACACGCTCGGTGCGCACCTCGACTATACGATCCGCGAGGCCTTGCACTCTGTCGGCCTGCCGACAGATGCCGCCAACCAGGTGGTCGTGCCCGGTCCGCAACTGGAACAGGTCCTGCGCTCCGGCCAGGTGGATATCTCGGCCTTCGGCTATTGGCAGACGACCTTCGAGGGCGTGGCTCGTAAGAATGGTGGTCTGCGCGCGATCTTCGACGACACCGACGTGCTCGGCGAGATCGCCGGCGGCTTCGTCGTGCTCAGACGCGACTTCGTGAAGGAGCATCCGGAGGCGGCAAAGACCTTCGTGCTGCAGTCGGCCCGCGCGCTCGACTATGCCCGCGAACATTCGCAGGAAACGAAGGACATCCTTGCCAAGGCCCTGAAGGCCCGCGGGGAAAATCCTGAGATCGCCCAGTACTTCCGCGGCTATGGGGTGCGGGCCGGTGGCCTGCCGGTCGAGCGTGACCTCCAATTCTGGATCGACGTGCTGGTGCGCGAAGGCAAGCTCAAGCAGGGCCAACTGGCGCCAAAGGACGTTCTCTTGGCCGTCGACGGCGCAACGGCCAGCAACTGAGGACGTTCCATGAGCGTTACCCAGAACCCTCGCCGGGGAGAGGTGACGATCCGTCACCTCTCCAAGTCCTACCGCCTGAACGGCACGCCCTTGCCTGTGCTTCGGGATATCAACCTTAATATCCGCTCCGGCGAGACGCTCGCTATCGTCGGCGCCAGCGGTTCGGGCAAGACGACCCTGCTTCGGGTGCTGGCGGGTCTTGAGGATCCGGATGCCGGAGAGGTGCTGATCGACGGAAAGCTGACGAGAGGTGTCGGCACCGACCGTGCCGTGATCTTCCAGGAGCCGCGGCTCCTGCCCTGGCTGACGGTGCTCGACAATGTCGGCTTCGGGCTGGAGACGCGTGGTCTTTCCCGTGGGCAGGCACGAGACCGGGCGCGGCGCTACGTGCAACTGGTCGGCCTGCAACAGTTCGAAGACGCCTATCCGCGGCAATTGTCGGGCGGTATGGCGCAACGCGTCGGCATTGCCCGGGCGCTTGCGGTCCAGCCGGAAATCCTGCTGCTCGACGAGCCGCTGGGCGCGCTGGACGCCATGACCAAGATCAGCATGCAGCAGGAGTTGGCGCGGATTTGGCGCGACGAGGACGTGACAACCGTGCTCGTCACCCATGATCTCGAGGAGGCGATCTATCTCGCCGACCGTATCCTCATCCTGCCGCGCGAAAAGGGCGGCGAACCTCGGCTGATCGAGATCGACCTGCCGCGGCCGCGCGACCGCAGCGCCAGCGCCTTCGTGCGCCAGCGCGAGGAACTGCTCGGCATCTTCGGACTGCACTAAGGTCGCGTGCGGAACGGTTGCAGCGATTACGCGTTATTCTCTCTCGACGTTCGCATCCACCGGGGGCGATGCTGCCAGATGGTCGGATGCTCAGCCGAGACAGGAGCAACGCCATGAAGCTTTCGAACGGAATGTCATTCGCCGCAATCGTTTTTGCCCTTGGCACGGCAGCACCGGCGCTCGCCAACGGCTTCTACACCGGCATCGATCCGCACAATCCGCCGGGCACCCAGAACCGGGTGCTCTACGGGCAACCCTACTATGTCGAACCCGCGCCCGGCCCGGTCTATGTCGAGCCTGTCGAGCCGCAAGTCTATGTCGATCCGATGCCGACTGGCAGCATCTATGTCGATCCGTATGTCGATCCGGCGCCGGGTTATGTCTACCGCCCGCCGGCCCGCACGCTGGGTGATGCCCGCCAGCGCTACATGGGCGAGTATCAGAGCGGCGGACAGGGCGACTACTATCTGGGCGTCGCGCATCCGCCGCAGGTTCCCTGAAGAACCAGCTAAGTGAAGGGGCTGGCCGCACAGCCGCGCTCCCTGATTCGGCCGGGTGCCTGAATTCAGATGCCTATTTCAGATGCCTGGAGTTTGAGGCGTCGCCTGTCGCTAGCGCCAACCAAGTGCCGGCGCGACATGCTTGAGGATCGCCTCGATCACATGGGCGTTGTACTCGACGCCAAGCTGGTTCGGGACCGTCAGGAGCAGCGTGTCGGCCTCGGCAATCGCCTCGTCCTTTGCCAGTTGCTCGACCAGCACGTCGGGTGCCGCGGCGTAGCTGCGCCCGAAAATCGCCCGCGTCTTGTCGTCGATGAAACCGATCTGGTCTTCCTGCTTGTTTCCGCCACCGAAATACATGCGGTCGCGATCGTCCATCAACGCAAAGATGCTGCGGCTGACCGAGACGCGCGGCTCGCGCATGTGCCCCGCCGCCTTCCAGGCTTCCCGGTAGGCGCGGATCTGGTCGGCCTGCTGGACATGGAACGGCAGCCCGGTCTCGTCATCCTTCAGCGTCGAGCTCTGCAAGTTCATGCCGAGCTTGGCGGCCCAGACGGCCGTGGCGTTCGAGCTTGCGCCCCACCAGATGCGTTCTCTGAGGCCCGCGGAATGCGGCTCGAGGCGCAGCAGGCCGGGAGGATTGGGGAACATCGGCCGCGGATTGGGTTCGGCGAAGCCGTCGCCGCGCAGGACGTCGAGCAGCACTTCCGCGTGCCTTCTTGCCATGTCGCTCTCAGTCTCGCCCTCGGACGGCTGGTAGCCGAAGTGGCGCCAGCCATCGATCACCTGTTCCGGCGAGCCGCGGCTGATGCCGAGCTGCAGCCGACCACCGGCGATGAGGTCGGCCGCACCCGCATCCTCGGCCATGTAGAGCGGGTTCTCGTAGCGCATGTCGATGACGGCGGTGCCGATCTCGATCCGGCTCGTCTTTGCACCGACCGCCGCCAGAAGCGGAAACGGCGAGGCGAGCTGGCGGGCGAAGTGATGAACGCGGAAATAGGCGCCGTCTGCGCCGAGTTCTTCGGCCGCAACGGCGAGATCGATCGATTGCAGCAGGGCGTCGCCCGCCGATCGCGTCTGCGACTGCGGCGAGGGCGTCCAGTGTCCGAAGGAAAGAAAACCGATCTTCTTCATGGCCGTGCCGCCTCCTCGATGGAACCAGCCGCTTCCATGGCATAATTCGGTTTCCGGATACAGCCGGTGTCCGGTGACTTCGCCGTGAACGGCGGCGCGTGGGGATGCGCTCGCACTGCCGTCCTCAAGTCTTTCATCGCACCTGCAGGCGCGCTTTCATATTCGGGTGAAAGCGGCAGGTATAGTCGAAGGTTCCGGCCTTGGTGACGGTGAGTGTCGCCATCTTTTTCGGTGGTATCACCACGTCGAAATCACCCTTGGCCGTTGCCGTGTGCGCCATGACGTCCTTGTTGTCCCACTCGATCACGTCGCCGATGGCGGCGCTGATTTCGGCGGGCGAAAACACGAGCTTTTCGATCGTCACCCGGATGGTCTCCGCCCACGCCGATGGCGCAGCCAGCATCAGAGCCAGGCCGGAAAGGGCGCCAAGGCTTCGCTTCCGGATCATGGCGCGGCCTACTTCATCATCCCGGCGACATGCTCGGCATGTTGCTGGTGCCCCTGGAACAGCTTGAGCCCGGTCTCCAGCAGGTCCTTGAGCTCGGCATTCTTCGCGGAGGGAATAAGCAGGGTTTCAAGCGCGCCATTGACCTGCTTGTGGTAGGCCACCTCGTTGGCGACATAGGCCTTGTCGAAGTCGGCGCCGCTCAGCTTCGCCAGCTTTTCACGCTCTTGCGTAGCCGCTTTCGTCAGCGCGCGGCTGGTGTCGTTGTCTTCGGGCGTCACCTTGAGCTTCTTGACGAGATCGAGGGCCTGCTTGTTCACGGCCTCGTGGTCGCGCAGCATGTCGTTGGCAAAGCCGATGACCTCCTTGTCCTTCGAGACTTTCAGGGCCTGCTTGGCGGCCTCGATATCGATGACGCCGGCGGTATAGGCGATATGGGCGATTTGCGGATCTGTGACCTTCGTGTCGGCTGCATGGGTAGCGCCACTGATGAGACAGACGACGGCGAGGGCTGAAGTGAAACGGGCATACATCGGGAACTCCTTTTCCGGCCGCAAGTGGCACCGGTCTTGATGAATGACACCCGTTGGATGCGCGCCGCAGTCAAAGGTTCCCGAAAATGTCAGCCTGATAGCCCGAGCCGGTGCATGACCGCCTCCGTCAATCGCGCGCAGCGACGTCCGGCGAAGGGAAAGGCATTCATGAGCACCGGCCCGACCTGGCGATCGATCTGCTGGCGCACCAGCTGACGAGCCCGGTAGAGGCGGCTCCTGACCGTCTTTGGGTTGATGCCGAGGAGGGCGGCGGTTTCTTCGACGCTCATCGCTTCGATGACGCGGGCGGTAAAGACCAGGCGGAATGCTTCCGGCAAGCCGTCGGCGGCCTCTTCCACCAGTCGCAGGATCTGACGCTGCGCGAGACTGCGTTCCGGATCGTCGGCGTTCGCAGCATTGGGAAAGGGTACGATCTCGGCGCCGGCGTTGTCCGTCGCAAGCGGAACCTCCCGTCGCGTCGCCGACCGGCGCAGGCGTCCGAGCGCCTCGTTCAACACGACCCGATGCAGCCAGGTGGCGAGGCTGGCATCGCCACGAAACGTTTCGAGGTGTTCGAACGCGCGCAGATAGGCTTCCTGCACCACATCCTCGGCGATGCTGTCGTTGCGCACGACGGCGCGCGCGATGCGAAAAAGCCGCTGGTTGTGCCTTGTCATGATGATCCGGAAGGCTTCCGGATCCCTCGCAAGCGCACGCTCGACGAGAGTCTCGTCCGTCAAATGGTCCGCTTCCGCCGTGGCGGGTTTTGTCTGCACGGCATCTTTCATCATCCACCTCCAAACCACCGTTTGATGCGGATCGGGCAAAAACGTTCCCGAGAAAACATACGCCGCGATAGCGGCAACCGAAATAGGGACAGGGGCGTGCTTCCAGTCGCGAGCGTGCCTCTACGAAACGGCATTTCGCGTGTTTTCGCCAGCGGAAGTTGGGTCTTGGGGCTCCGTTCGCGCAGCGGTATTGGCAAGCCCTCTTTTTTTCTCTGGCCAGGGAACTGGGGTTCCCTCTGGCGAGTTTGAGGATCGGCGACCCCGGTGTGCAGGGGCGCGTATCGCGGTCGCATCTTCGCACTAGGAGAGACGACGATGAAGCATCAAACAATAGAACAGTTGCAGGCGCTCGCCGAAATCCGTCCCGATCCCGTCATGACGAGAACGGAACGGCTTCAGCGTTGGGCCGAACTCTTGGAAAGCAATCCCGATCGCCGGCTTGGCACGCTTTCCGGTACTGAACGTGCGACTGCTGCCGTGCGTCAGGCCATGCAGGTCAACGGTTCGCCCATGACCGTCGCCTTCGAGGATACGCAATTGCGCCTCGCGGGGCTCGCAGACGACAGCTACGGCGAAGCAAAACGCTTTTTCGAAATATCGGATCATCAGCTGCACGACATCGTCTGCGACTGCAATTTCGGTAGTTCGGTGCGGGCTGCCTATGCCGCCCGTCGGGTTCGCGCGGCCATTGGTCTCTGGCCGCGTCTGAAGGCGCTCTTTAGCTGAGGGCTGAGCCCATCGGCCAGCCTCGGGGGAAGCCAGGGCGCCAGCCGGAAGCTTCCCTAACCTCCTGTTTCTTGTGAGCGGCGCGGCCTCGCTTTCGCGCCGGGCAAGGATATTGCGCCCGGCTGGGTGGCAAACCTGGTTTTGTTCAGCCCGAACCGATGCGCACCGCGTTGCAACGGACACAGTGTGGTCGTCGCGCGGCATGGCGCAAACCTAGCCCGAGGGAGTATATCGCGATCCTCCCCACTTGCAGCATCATCCCCTCAACGCCGGTGCCGCGCGGCTCGCCGGGGGTGGAGGGATGCAGCCGCGGGAGGAGGATTTCATGACATTGGCAGCAGTAACCCGGGCTCTGGGTGCAACGTCCGCGCTGGCGATCCTGGTCGGCACGGCGCAGCCGGTTTGGGCCGCACCCGATCTGATCGTGCTCAACGGCGACGTGCGCACGGTGGACCAAGGCAAGCCGAAGGCACAGGCCTTCGCAATCGAGAACGGCAAGTTCACCGCAGTCGGCAGCAACGACGAGATCAAGGCACTGGCCGATGCCGAGACCAAGGTGATCGATGCCGGCGGCAAGACCGTGACCCCTGGCTTCATCGACGGTCACACCCATCTGACAGACGGTATGGACATGGTGACCGGTGTCGACCTCTCCTACATTCCTGACAAGAAGACCTGGCTCGAAAAGATCAAGGAGGCTGACGCCAGGCTGCCAAAGGGCGTCTGGCTGATGGGCGGCGGCTGGGACTACACGCTCGGCGAAGGCAAACTGCCGACCAAGGAAGATCTCGACGCCGTGGTGCCGGATCGCGTGGTGGTCCTGCGAGATATCGATTTCCATTCCTACTGGGTCAATTCCAAGGCGCTCGAAGTGGGCGGCGTTACCGCGAAGTCGGAAGTCGAAGAGGGCGGGCAGGTGCTCTTGAACGACAAGGGCGAGCCGAGCGGTATCCTGCTCGAAATGGCCGGCGATCTCGTCACGAAGCACCGGCCGGTCTCAAGCGACGGCGAGCGGCGCGAGGGGCTGCTGCAAACAATGAAGTTTGCCAACAGCCTGGGGATCACCGGTGTCAACGACATGTCCCATCTCGCGGCCGTGCACGACTACGCGGCAATCCTTGCCGAGAAGAAGTTGCCGCTACGCGTCTGGTACGGGTTCTTCGAGGGCGACCCGAAGAAGATCGCCGCAGCGGTCAAGGATCGCGAGGAGGTCGACAAGATTGCCGCGGATTCCGGCGAGCTTGAGAAGAAGGGACCGCTGCTGAAGCTCGGCTACACCAAGTCGGTGATCGACGGGGTGCTCTCGACCCGCACCGCCTATATGCATGAGGACTATTCCGACCAGCACGGCTGGAAGGGCAAGCCCTTCGAGACCAAGGAGCAGCTGGCGGCGGCAATCAAGGCCTCCAACGAAAACGGCTTCCCGACGGCGGTGCATGCGATCGGCGATGGCGGCGTCAGCCTCGTTCTCGACGCTTTCGCCGAAGCCTCCGTGCCCCGGCCGCAGCCGAACCGTATCGAGCATATCGAGGTGGTCGAGACCAAGGACATCCAGCGCTTCAAGGATCTCGGTGTCGTCGCCTCGATGCAGCCGAACCATGCGACCGGCACGATCGGTAAGTACATCACCGAACGCATCGGTACCGATCGCGAGCCGCGGGCCTATGTCTGGCATTCGATGCTCGACGCCGGCGTACCGCTGGTGTTCGGTTCGGACTGGCCGACATCGCCGCTGAGCCCGCTGACTCAGATCAACGATGCCGTCTTCCGCGAGAGCCCCTTTGGCTTGGGTGACGGTCCCTGGCACCCCGAGCAAGCGGTCACCTTCGACCAGGCCCTGCATGGTCTCACCCAGGCGGGTGCCGACATGACGCCTTGGGGCGGTGAGATCGGCTCGATCAGCGTCGGCAAGTGGGCGGATTTCGTCGTGATCGACGGCACTCTGTCCGATCCACTCGACCGTTCGATCCGCGAGCGCAAGGTGGAGGCGACCTATCTCGCCGGAAACGAGGTCTATCGCCGGCCCTGATCGGGGGCGGCAGCGTCCTTCTCTTGCCGGTCGCCGTGCGAGGACACGTCGATCGGCAGCCTTCCCACCGATCCAGATCACGCTCGGCCGGCGCTACCAGCGCCGGCCGATTTGCCGTTCAGGGCCATGGTGCACTGGCTTAGTGCCTGAAAATTCATAATAATTGCGCTTCACTTTGGAGCTTATCAAGCTAAGGACGCGATGGAATGGCGTTGAACTCGTTGGACGTGCGGCTGCTGCGGATCTTCGTGACGATCGTGGAGGCGGGTGGTTTCGCGGCTGCACAGGGCGAGCTCAACCTGTCGCTCTCGACGATCTCCAACCATATCTCGGCGCTGGAAAGTCGCCTGGGTCTGATCCTCTGCCAGCGGGGCCGGTCCGGTTTCCGCCTTACCGAGGAGGGGCGTGCAGTCTACGAGGAGGCCAAGCGCCTGTTCGGCACGATCGACCAGTTCGATATCCGCATGAAGGGGCTGCAGCACCGGCTGAACGGCACGCTTTCCGTTGGTCTGATCGACAACACCCTGTCCGACCCGGCCTCCCGTCTGACCCGCGTCTTTGCGCGGATGACGGATGAAGCGCCCGAGGTGGCGCTTTCGATCGTCACCCGACCGCCGCATGAACTGTTGCGCGACGTGATAACGGGCGAGCTCCACATCGCGATCGCGAGCTTCCCGCGCACGACGCTGGGGCTCGAATATGTCGATCTTTACGAGGAGACGCAGCGCTTCTATTGTGGGGCCGAGCACCCGCTGTTTTCCCGCGATGACAGCACGATCGAAATCGACGACATCCGGTCCTACAATCTGATCGGTCGCTCCTATTGGAATGCGCGCGACCTCAAGATCTTCTCGATCGCCAATCCGCGCGCGACGGTCAGCGACATGGAGGCGGAGGCGCGGCTGATCCTTTCCGGGCGCTATCTCGGCTATCTGCCCGATCACTTCGCCAGCCGTTATGTCAGCGAAGGGTTGCTGCGGCCGATCCGCCCGGACCTCTTCAGCTACAGGGCGCCTTTCCAGGCAGCCTTCGACAAGTCGCGGGCGAAATCGGGGCTGGTGCCGTTTTTCGTCAAGCTGCTGACGAGCGAGTAGGCGTCGCGCCCTCCGGCCGAAGCGCCTCGCGGCTGCGTGCCGGACGTTAGAACGCCGGGTCGCTGCTGCGGCCCGGCGTTCTGAAGGAACAGATTACGTGACCGGTTCTAGTCGAGCTCGAAGTTCTCTTTGTAGTCCTGCTTCAGGTGCTCCGGCTGGTTTTCCTTCTTCAGGATGCAATTGCCGACGACGAGGCGCTCGATCTCCGTTCCCATGAAGCAGCGATAGGCGTCTTCGGGATTGCAGACGATCGGCTCGCCACGCACGTTGAAGCTGGTGTTGACGAGCACCGGGCAGCCGGTGCGCGCCTTGAACCGGGTCAACAGCTCCCAGTAACGCGGGTTGGTCTCGCGGTGCACCGTCTGGATACGGGCGGAGTAATCGACATGGGTCACCGCCGGTATTTCCGAGCGCGGCACGTTGAGCAGATCGATGCCGAACAGATTTTCCTGCGGGTGATTGGCGTGCAGGCGGCGGCTTTCCAGGACGTCGCCGACAAGCAGCATGTAAGGGCTGTCGGTGTCGATATCGAACCAGTCCGACAGGTCTTCACGCCGGATCGACGGAGCGAAGGGACGGAAGCTCTCGCGATACTTGACCTTGAGATTGAGCATCTTCTGCATCGTCGGCGAACGGGCGTCGCCGAGGATCGACCGTCCGCCGAGAGCCCGCGGTCCGAATTCCATCCGCCCCTGCATCCAGCCGACCGCTTTTTCCTCGGTCAGCGCCGAGACGGTGGAGGAGGTGATCTCTTCGTCCGAGAGGACCTCGAAGTTCGCCCCGGCGTTGGCAAGCCGCTGCTCGACTTCACCTTGCGCGAAGGCCGGTCCCAGATAGCCGCCCGACATGGAATCGCTGTCCTTCACGACACGCGCGCTTCCAAGATATTCGTGCCAGACCGAGAGGGCCGCCCCGAGGGCGCCGCCCGCATCGCCTGCGGCGGGCTGGATCCAGATATCGTCGAAGATCCCGGCCTTCAGCAACTTGCCGTTCGCCACGCAGTTGAGCGCGACGCCACCGGCAAGGCAGAGGTTCTTTTCGCCTGTCTGGCGCCGGGCATAGCGGGCGAGCCGCATGACCGCCTCTTCGGTCACGACCTGCACGGAGGCCGCAAGGTCCATCTCGCGTTGGGTCAGCGGCGATTCCGGCTTGCGGGGTTCGCCTCCGAAGAGGTCGTGAAAGGCCGGCGAGGTCATCTTCAGGCCCGTGCAATAACCGAAATAGTGCTGGTCCAGACGGAAGGAGCCGTCGTCCTTGAGATCGATCAGGTTGTCGAGGATCGTCTGCGCAAAACGCGGCCGCCCGTAGGGCGCAAGCCCCATCACCTTGTACTCGCCCGAATTGACCTTGAAGCCCGTGTAATAGGTAAAGGCCGAATAAAGCAGGCCAAGGGAGTGCGGGAAATGCAGCTCCTTCAGGAAGTCGAGGCGATTGTCATGGCCATGGGCAAGCGATGTGGTGCACCACTCGCCGACGCCGTCCATGGTGAGGACTGCGGCTGAGGCGAAGGGCGAGGGAAAGAAGGCGCTCGCTGCATGGGACTGGTGGTGCTCGGTGAAAAGCAGCGAGCCATCCCATTCCTTCTTGCCGACAAGCTTGCCGAGATCCTTGCGCAGCATCTTCTTCTGGAAGAGCTTTTCCTTGATCCAGACCGGCATCGCCACGCGAAACGAACTGAAGCCGTGCGGCACTGTCGCAAGATAGGTCTCGACAAGCCGCTCGAACTTCAGGAACGGCTTTTCGTAGAAGACGACATGGTCGATGTCGTTCATGGTGCAGCCTGCTTCCGACAAGCAGTACTCTATTGCCCGCGCCGGAAAATCGGGGTCGTGTTTCCGGCGCGTAAAGCGCTCTTCCTGTGCAGCGGCTACGATGCGCCCGTCTTCGACGAGCGCGGCCGCGCTATCGTGGTAAAAGGCCGAGATACCGAGGATACGCACGATGGTGCCGCCTAGAACAGCGTATAGACGAAGGGGGCGACGGCCGTTCCCTGCGTCAGTACCACCAGGGTTCCGAAGATGGTCGTCATGACCAGGATCGGCAGCAACCAGTATTTCTTCCGGTTGCCCATGTAAGACAGGAGTTCCCTAGCAAGGTCCATTTTCGTGTCCTCTGTCCGATACAATAAGGGATAGGTTCTTCAAATTTCAGAACTGGTTTTTCATCGTTGCCTGGGCTGCTTCGCCCTGTGGCTTGTCGATCCAGTAGGTCTTGGCGTTCTTGTCGAACTGTTCGGTCAGCGCGTCATTGCCGCGAAGCCTGAGATAAATGCCGATCGGCACGAAGGTCGTGACGTAGATCAGGAACATCACGACCGGATTGACGATCTTGAACAGCACAAGGCCGAGCCGCATCCAGAGATGGTTGGCGCGTGTCAGGGTCGAAGGCGCGATCAGGGCCAGCACGACCAGAACCACGCCGATCAGGGCGAGCACAGCCGTTACGGTCGTAATCTCGGAAGCCCGCCACCATTTCACGAGCGCGATCAGGGTAAGGATGCCACCGACGGTGTAGCCGAAACTTCTGTTCGACGGTCCTTCCGGGGGCTTCTCGTTCAGTGGTCCGTGAGAAATGCTCATTGCTATCCACCTCAAAGCGGTTAGCTAAAAAACGCACAATTTTCATTGTGCCGACGAATGAAAAACTCTTTAGTCATTTATATTGGGAGAATATGAGCGGCAAATACTGGGGTAGGTCAATATGCCAATGGATATAGAGGGTCATATCCGGCTTACGATTCTTGGCGCGATCTTCTGATACTCGGGTTGATGTCCGCCGGTCGGCCCTGTTCCAGGGCTTGCCTGCAGCAGTGCAAGGTTCGTGTGGTCCGGGCGCGCGCGCGTAACCTTGGCTATACTGGTGGCGAATGCATTTGAGCGCTGGAAGAGACGAGCGTATGCTGACGACACTTGAATATGCTGATTGCAGCGGCTGCCAGGGCCGTGCCGTCCTCGTCGTCGAAGATGCGGTCGGCGACGGTCGGTGGCCGCGATTTGATTTATTCTCGCTCGTCACGCGCAGGGTTGTTTTCAAAGGGGCGGCGCAGAGCGGAGACTTGGCATGAAGCTAGAGCCGTCAAACCGTTTCAGCGCCCGCCGCGTGAGCCCGACGGCGGCCGCTCCACCACACGGTGCCGGCGCGCCGATGGATCTGGACCAGGCGTCCGGCCGCAAGGTCTGGACGAACACCTTCCGAGCTCGTTCCGACAAGGTGATCGCCGTCGGGCGCATTCTGCTGGCGCTCGGCAGCGTCTGGATCGCCTGGCTCGATTCCGTTCACGTGCCGCTGCCGCCAGAGCCCATCTACTTCCTGCTGATCGGCCATCTCTTCTATGCCATCGCGGCCGCCTTCCTCGTCTGGCGCACGGAGATTTCGCGCGTGCGCGGCACGCTGGTGCGTCACATCATCGATGTCGCGGCGTTTGCGATCTTCATGTCGATGACCGACGGCCCGGCAAGCCCGTTCTTCATGCTGATGCCGTTCACTTTGCTGTCCGCGACGCTGCACTGGCGCTGGCGCGGGGCGCTCTACACCGGTCTCGTCTGCCTGGCGGCCCTGCTCTACCTCGGTTACTTCGATGCCGGCGATATGCTCGATCCGGATGCCGATACGACGACGAACGCCTCGCGGATCCTCTTCATCTTCGTTGCGGCTGCGCTGCTCGTCTGGCTGGGCGCACACCAGGAGGCGGTCCGGGCCGAGCTTCTTCGGCTGGTGCAGCGAACACCGAGCCAGCCGCGGGGACGCGAGTGGCCGGCGCGCGCGGCCCTCGATTATGCCGCCCATGTCATGCTGGTTCCGCGGGCCCTCTTGTTGTGGACCGATGCGGAGGAGCCCTGGACCTATGCGGCCCTGTGGAACGAAGGCGAACTCGAGGTCATGCAGATGCCGCCCGATGCCTTCGGTACCTGGACGGACGAAAAATTGCTGCGCAGCAGCCTGCTTGTCACCGAGGCCGCGCGTGGTCGCGTTCTCGTGCATATCGGCGAGGGGCGGTTTCATCAATGGTCGGATCCCGATCCCCCGATCTCGCCAGCGCTTGTGGAAGCTTTCAACATCAACGCCGCGGTCTCGACCTTCTTCCAGGTCGACGATCTGCAGGCGCGCCTCTTCGTTCTGGAGCCGCCTGCGCTCACGCTCGATGACGTGGCGATCGCGGAGATCATCGCCGACAGGATCAAGGCGCTGTTCGAACAGGCGATCCTGGTTAGACGCCTGAGTGACGAGGCGGCCGTCGACGAGCGCATCCGCATCGGCCGCGACCTGCACGACGGGGTGCTTCAGGCGCTTGCGGGCACAGCACTGCAGCTTCAGTCGCTGCGCAAGCTCAAGGATGCGGGGCCGGATGTGCTTGCTGAACGCCTCGAGGCCATCCAGGCGATGCTGCTCGAAGAACAGCGGGAGCTTCGCGGCTTCATCCGCGCGCTCGAGCCGGGTGGCAATCTCCAGGCTACCGGCGAAATGCAGCTCGAGCGTCAACTGGAAGCGGTGGCCGCACGGCTGCGGCAGCAATGGCAGATCGACGTCTCGATCGCCTTCGACCCGCCGTCCGGCATCGACCTGCCGCTGGCGCTGACCTACGAGCTTGCGCGCATGACGTCCGAAGCGACCGCCAACGCGGTCAGGCACGGCGGCGCGCAGAAGGTCAGGATCACGCTCAGCATCGACAACGGATCGATCGTGCTGACGATCGACGACGACGGGGTCGGCTTCGGTTATGGTGAGCGTCTTGACCATGCCGAGCTTGAACGAGAAAAAATCGGACCGCGGAGCCTGCGTGAACGGGCGGCAGCGCGTGGCGGAAAACTTGCGATCGAAAGGATAGCGGAATGGACTCGAGTGGTCGTCATGCTGCCAATGCCGCAATAGCGTTGCGCGCGGTCGTCGTCGACGATCATCTGATCGTGCTCGACGGGCTTCGCCGGCTGATCGAGACCGTGCCCGGCTGGGAGGTGGTGGCGACCTGCGAGCGTGCGACCGATGCGCTGCAGGTTCTGTCCGAGCGGGGCGCCGATATCGTCGTCGCAGATCTTCGCATGCCGCATATGGACGGGCTCGAATTCATACGCCGGGTGCGCAGCGCCCACCGACAGCAGATCGCGATCGTCATCCTGACGGCTGATATCGGTGACGATCAGGTTGCCGAAGCGATCCGGCTCGGAGTGAACGGCATCGTCCTCAAGGAACAGGCCCCGGACACCCTGCTCGACTGCATGAATGTCGTGGCCAGCGGCAAGACCTATTTCCAGGATCAGGCGCTGAAGTCCGCGATCGAGCGGATACGCGCGCAGGAGGCCGTTGAGACCCGGGGCGTCGACCTCCTGACACAGCGCGAGATCGAGGTCTCGCGGCTGGCGGCCTCGGGGATCCGCAGCAAGGAGATCGGTGCCCGGCTCGGCATATCGCCGGGCACGGTCAAGCTGCATCTCCACAGCATCTACAGCAAGCTCGGAATCTCGACGCGCGTCGAGCTGGCCAATCTGGCGAACCGGCTCCCGAAGAGCCCACTATGACGGCGTCGCCCGCGCTTGCAGGCCCCCTGCTTCTGGCCTGAGCCTCCCCTTTCGAAAACATCCAGCCCGCGACGAGACGCCGCGACCGGCGCTTTCTGCCGCAAGCGAACTGTAAGAAACAGGGCCGGAGTATATCCATCTGGATATATTCAGAACGAAAATCCTAGGATAGAGTTCGGAATTGTAAGGCGTCTCCGGCAGAGAAGTGAAACCTCCGAAGCTCATGTCGCTATATAACGAATAAGTTCATGTTTTCGTATTCTGAAGATATTGACGGTGTTCTTCTCTGTTCCGGAGAGCCACTATGCATGTTCAAAGTGTTATTGAAATAGCTGAAACAGACGGTCGGCTTCCGGTCGAGATAATCATAAAGGGTTATCGTTTGAGCCAGAAGCGGCTTACCGTCTTCGTTTTAAACGAGGTGACGCCGGCCGCGGTCAACCGGATCCTGGATCCCGTGGTGCCGACGTTGCCTCTTTTCATTCCTGGCGTGCTTTACGTCAAGATTTCGGATGATGCCCGCGTGCGGGAAGCGGTCGAGACGGCGGATGTCGTCTATGCCGCGACCAGCCTGTTTCGCGATCAGTTGACCGGCTACGGGACTTTGCCCGGGCTGCTTCGACCGATCGAGCTCCTGCGGCCGGATTCCTCCAAGCGCATCCGGCTCGCAGATACTGGCGAACACGCAGGCTCCGACGAACCGAAGCGTCCCTCCGTCGCAAAGACATCGAGGCGCACGACCACCTATCTCGCCAGCCTGGCACGGTCCTATTGGCGCGAGGCCGGAAGCGCCTGAACCGGGCGATGCGGCAATCATCCGAAATGCTTCAACACAGATCGCACAATCAAGGTGTCAGCTGACATGCCCCGAAAAGCCGAACGTCAGGATGCGCTCAACAACAACAATCCGACGGCGACGCCTGCGGATTTCATCGATCAGAACAAGCCTCAATCGAGCGGAATCCTGCAACGCATGCGCCGTTCGCGCAATTTCGGCGGTGTCATGGATGGGCTGATCATTCTCGTTTCGGGACTTGTCGCCATTCTGCTGTGCGAACTGCTGCTGCGTCTGGTGCCGAGCCTGCAGCTTCCGGTCGGCGAGGGCGAATATGTCTATTGCGGCGTGCCGCGGGGGCGGCATCAGTCGCACGCGCTCTACGGCTATACGGAAATACCGGGCAACAGCTACTTCGAGCGTTTCAGCCCGCTCGATCCTTGGAACCGCGTCCAGATCAACCGCGACGGTTTCCGCGACAATGCGACGGGCACGGGTTCGCCGGTGTTCGTCCTCGGCGATTCCATGGTGCGCGGCTCGCTCGTCAAGGAAAGCGAAACCTTCAGCTCGCTCCTGAACGCATGGCACCCGCAACTGCTGCTCAAGAACTACGGCACCGGCGGCTACGGCCAGCCGAACGAGATCCGGGTCTATGAGGACAAGGGCCACAGCATCCCTCATAACCTCGTCGTCGTCGGGCTCTCGCTCAGCACCGACCTTGAGGACAATGCCGAGCGTGCGGTTCTGACGCCCTCGTCCATCGATATCACGGTCGAGCCGGCCGGTAGCGGAACCAAGAAGCCCAGCCTCGCTTTGCAGGCACATCTGTACCTGTGGCAGAACAGCAAGCTCTACAACTGGTTCTACTCGACCCTGCTCAGACCCTATGTTGGCGACCGGGCGTCCCGGCGTGACATCGGCCATGCGATCGAGCTGACGCGGCGCCTGTTCGTCCGGCTTGCCGACGATGCCCGCGCCAACGGCGCCGAGCTGCTCGTCGTCATCCTCCCGGGCTGGGCGGAACTGGTTGGTCGCGACGACGGCCTGCAGCCGGAAAAGCAGCGCGAAATGATCAAGGCGCTCGCCGCTGCGACGCCCGGAGTGTACGTGGTCGATCCGACCGAAAAGCTCTCCGCCAACGATCCGATGAAAACCTATGGCATCGGCGACAAGCACCTTTCTCCGCTCGGACATTTTCTTGTGGCCGAGGCGATCGACCAGTGGCTGGTCAATGATTGGAGCGGCGGCAAGGGCCTGACGGTCGGCGAGCACCAGTTCGTAAAAACCGCTCCGGTGGAGCCAGATTGCCTGAAGTTTTCTCAGGTCGGACAGTAATCGGCGGACCTGAAAGGAAGATCCGATGAATTCCAATGTAACACGCGTCGTTCAAATGGAACAAAACAGCGTCCGGAAATCCTCCATTCTCAAGCGAGCCCTGCTTGCGGTTCTCGCGACGGCTTTCAGCCTCGCCCTTTGCGGCCTCATGATCGAAGGCATGGCGCGCACCGTCTTCGACAACGGCATGGATTTCGACCTCGAGATGTGGAAATACGCCCGCGACCTGAAACGGGTCAGCGCCGAGCCGGCGATCGGCCACGAGCATATTCCCAATTCGAGCGGCGTCTTCATGGGTGTGCCGGTCAGCATCAACTCGATCGGCCTGCGCAACCGCGAAATCGGCCCGGTTGCCGCCGGGACGACGCGGGTGATGATGCTCGGGGATTCGCTGACCTTCGGCTGGGGCGTCAAAGAGGAAGATACGCCCTCCAGGCTGCTGGAAACGGTCCTCAACGGCGGCAGCCAGGGGGCGCCGAAATACGAGGTGATCAACACCGGTGTCGGCAACTACAACACCCAGATGGAAGTCGCCTATTTCATGACCAAGGGCGTCGAGCTCAAGCCGGACGTGGTCGTCCTCAACTATTTCATCAACGATGCCGAGCCGACGCCGCGCCGTCACGAGGTCGGCTGGGGCGAGTATTCGCAGGCCTATGTCGTACTCGCCTCGGCGGTCGACAAAATCTCGCGCATCTTCCTCGGTCGGGCGGACTGGAAGGCCTATTACCGGGGCCTCTATGAAGACGACCAGCCCGGCTGGACGGAAGGGCAGGATGCCATGCGGCGGCTGATCAGCTTCTGCCGCGAACGTGGCATCAAGCTCGTGCTCGTCAACTATCCCGAACTGCATGAAGTCAAGCAGTATCCGTTCCCGGAAGTCACCGGCGCGGTCGAGAAGATCGCCGAAAGCGAGGGGGTTCCCTTCCTCGATCTTCGCCCCTCGGTCGAGGATCTCGTTCCCGAAACGCTGTGGGTATCGCCATCGGATGCGCACCCGAACCGGATCGCCAACGAGCGCTTCGCCGCCGCGATCGCCGGAACGCTGGAACGCTCCTATCCGGACCTCTTCGCCGGAGCCGGATCGGTCGCCAAGGTCCAGCCGTGAGGCTAGCGCGACCGGCTGCTGAACGTCCTGGTCGGAGACATGCGCGTCAAAAATCGACGATCAGGTTTGCGCGGCCGGCACTCGACCGCGCGCCGTCGCCGAATTCGCCGAGATAGGTGATTGCCAGCCGCGCGGATTTGGAGAGCCGGGCGGAAATGCCCGCTTCCACCACCAGCGCATCGCGCGCGATGGGCACGCCTGCGATGGTGAAGGGGCTGGCACCGGCAAAGGCAAGGCGCGCGGACGGCGAAAGGTCGCCTTCCGCATGGCGCCAGCCGAGCATGCCGGAGGCTGAGATCGGCATTTGGTCTATCGGCAGATTCGCCCACCAGCGCACGCCGATGGTCGTAAGCATGGCGTCGTCAGTGGCACCTTCTGCCGAGAGCGCCGCCGAACCACCGTTTTCCTTGAACGCATCGGTATCGAGATAGACATAGGCCAGGTTTGCGAACGGCTGAAGCCTGATGTCGTCTGCGCTGAGCGTGAAGGAAAGGTCGGCGAACACCTGGGCAACAGTGCTGTCGTAGTCGGCGGTCAGGCGGTCTGTGAACGAGCCGAAGGCGAGGTCACGCTCCGACGAAACCTCGTTGTGGCTATAGATCGCGCCGCCTGCAAGGTTCAGCGCCCCGATGTTCCCATATCCGTAGAGGCCCGCATGGTAAGCATCGACACGCGCCTGCGGCTGAACGGTGAGATGGCTGTAGCCGAGGATCCCACCGAGGCGCCAATCGTCGGAAACCGCCGTATCAGCGCCGACGAGGACACCCGCCGTGCGGTTACCGATAGCGGCTGCGTTGCCGTCACCGGACAAATGGCCCGCGCCTGCAAAACCCGACGTCCAGAAGACGGCGTCCTCGGTTTCCTGAAGGGTCGAGACGGCCGAGCCCGCGCGCTCCAGAATGGCGTCCCGCGGAAAACGGCTGTCCCACATCAGCGCGCTCTTGACTGAGGCGTGTACCTCGCCGCTCAGCTGGGAAAAGGCGCTTGCGGCCGTTGCATCATCCAGCGAGAGCACGGCCAGCGTGAGCGGGCTCGTGACGCCCAGCGCTTCGACAGCGCTTGCTGCTGCGCGCCCATTGGCGGTTTCTGCGAGGTCCGCGAACGCAACGTCGTTCCGGTCGAGCCTCAGATCGATGCCGGTGGCGCCATAGGTCAGCGTCGGCGACAGGAACGCAAGATTGCTTGTCACCGCATCGAACCGGCCGCTGACAGTGCCGGCGGAAGCGATCGTGTAGCTCGTCGACGGGTCATAGACGCCGCTGCCGGCGAGGACCGCTAGCCTGCCGCCCTCAAGCGAAAGCGCGCCCGAAACGGCCAGGCGGTCGGATTGCCCCGCCGCATCCACATCCACCTGATAGATCGAGCCCGAACGGAACGTCAGGTCGCCGTTGACGGTGGCAACCGCGATGCCCGGGCCGGGAGAGACCACGCCGCCGGCATTGACCGTCAGGCTGCCGACGATGCCGCTGCCGGACAAGAGACCGCCGTCGAAGATTTCGACCGTCCCGGCGACTGTGCCCTGGTTGACGAGAGCGCCGCCCGTGATGTTCGCCGCGCCGCTGATCGTGCCGGTGTTTTGGAAGAGGCCGCCGCTGTTTGCGAGCGAAGCGATGGTTCCGTCGTTCGACCCGGTGCCGGCGTTGGAAACTGCCCCGGCAGTCGCGCCGCTGTTATTGGTGAAAGTGCCGTTGGCACCGATCTCGACGTCGGCGAGCGCCGCATTGTTGACGACGCTGCCGCCGGCGACGGTTGTCTTTCCGGTCACCGTGCCGTTGCCGTTGTTGGTGAAGGATCCGCCATCGTTGCGCACGGAAGCGATGGTTCCGGCATTGGACAGGGTGCCGGCGTTGGTGACGTTGGCGGCCACGGCGCCGCTGTTGTTGACGAAGGCTGCCGCGGCCGCGACGTCGGCGTCGCTAACGACGAAATTGTTCGTCACGGTGCCGCCTGTAACCGTCGTCTTGCCGGTGACTGTGCCACCGGCATTGTTGGCGAAGTTTCCGGCTGTGTTGGTAAGTCCGGCGATCGTGCCGGCATTCGACGCGGCGCCGCTGTTGGTGACCGCGCCGGCGCTTGCCCCCGACGTGTTCGTGAAGGTGCCGCCCGCGCCGACGGTGACCGTACCGAGGGTCGCGTTGTTGGTGACGGCGCCGCCAGAGACCGTGGTTTCGCCGGTCACTTCGCCGCCGAAATTGTTCGTGAAGCTTCCGGCGTCGTTGCGCACCGATGCGATGGTGCCAGCGTTCGAGACCGTGCCGGCGTTGGTAATCGCGCCCGCAGTTGCGCCATTGTTGTTGACGAAGGCGGCCGCTGCCGCGACATCCGCGTCGGTGACGACGAAGTTGTTGGTGACGGTTCCGCCCGCCACCGTCGTTTTCCCGGTGATCGTGCCGCCGGTATTGTTGGTGAAGTTCCCCTGGGTGTTCGTCAGCGAGCCCATGGTTCCGGCGTTGGAGGCGGTGCCGGCATTCACCGTCGCGCCGGCGACGGCGCCGGTGTTGTTCACGAAAGTGCCCCCAGCCGAGACTTTGACGTCACCAACCTCGCCGTTGTTGGAAAGCGACGTGGCGCTGCCGACGCTGGCGCTGTCCAGCGTTCCGTTCACCGACACGTTGCCGTTGTTCAGCGTCAGCCTTCCGTTGAGGTCCCCATCGATCGACAGGCTGCCGCCGTTCAGCTCGACATTGGAGGTGAGTGCGCCGCCCGCGTTGATGCTGACGCTCCCGGAATTGATCGTGCTACCGTTGGTGACGGTCAGCGCGCCGGTGTTGGAGATGGTGACATTGCCGCCGTC
Source organism: Ensifer sp. ENS07 (assembly GCF_014852185.1). NCBI lineage: Bacteria > Pseudomonadati > Pseudomonadota > Alphaproteobacteria > Hyphomicrobiales > Rhizobiaceae > Ensifer > Ensifer sp. ENS07. The sequence goes on from NZ_JACVBE010000008.1 coordinate 119,520, forward strand.
GACGCCAAGCTGGCGGATCGTACGGCCGTCGTTGACCTGCGGAGAGCCGGTGTTGACCTCCGCTGCGTCGCTCGCGCCGGGCAGGGCGGGCGCCCAGTTCGCGCCGTTGCCGAATTCGTTGTCGGCTCCCCCGGTCCAAACGGACTGGGCAAGCGCCGGTGTCGAGACGGCAAGAGAGGCTAGTGCCGTGAAAAGGCCGAGGCGTTTGGAAAGGACCGCGAGCGGTGTTTGTCGCATGGGTGCCGCCGGTGCTACGAACGCTCGCGAATCAGCCAGCGGAATGGGTAGCTTTGGCTATCTAATCATGGTTAACGATTTACTACCACCGTTGCTCCCGGGCCGGATGGGCCACCGCCATCGCCCGGTGGCAGAGCCGAAAGTCTCGGCTCCGCTTGCCCTTTGAAGCCGCCGGGAAACGCATGATCAACTGAGCGGGAAGCCCATGGCCGAGACCATCTTGAGCCACGGCCTGCGCCAGCCACCGGACTTGTCGGCGGTGTCGAGCGCATACATGGTGATCTGGGCGCCGAGCCAGCGGAACGGCTCGGGTGGGATCGTATTCGGAAGGCTGGTGGCGAAATCCAGCCGGCTCTCCGGGGTCTTCGAGCCGTCGAGGATATCGAGCGCTATGCGCGCGCCGAAACGTGAGGCCGAGACGCCGAAGCCAGAATAGCCGCCGGCATAAACGACCTTTTCGTCATGGTAACGCTGGAAGTGTACGGCCATGCGGGTGCTGAGGTCGATCGGCCCGCTCCAGGCATGGCTGAAGCGCAGGCCTTCGAGCTGTGGAAAGGTGTCGAAGAAAGCGGCGGCAAGGGGCTCATAGGTATCGAGTTCCCGGTCGATCGACGGAAACGGATCGCCGGCGAAGGCATAGGCGAGGCGGCCGCCGAAGATGATCCGGTTGTCCTTGGTGAGCCGCATGTAGTTCATCTGGGTGCGAGTGTCGTAAACGCCCTGACGATGGCTCCAGCCGATCGCTGCCATCTGCTCCGCTGACAGGGGCTCTGTCGCCAGCACCCGATCGCGCACGGCGACGACCCTGTTTTTGATCTTCCTGTGGCCGGCGGCAAAGGCGTTGGTGGCGAGCAGCACCTTCGGCGCGGTCACGCTGCCGGAAGCCGCGTGTGCCTTCATCCGGTCGCCGAGGTCTTCAAGGCCTGTCAGTTCGGTGTTTTCGAAGATCCGTACGCCGAGCGTGAGCGCGACCCGTTTCAGTCCGAACGCCAGCAGCGCCGGATGCACCGTGCCGCAGATATGCTTCGACCAGACGCCGGCCTTGTAGCGCGGCGAATTGATTTCGGCGCGGACGGCGCTCTGATCGAGGAAGACCGCCTGGTGGCCGTACTTCAGGTGAAGCTCGTGCTCCTCGTGCAGCGCTTCGATATGGGCGTCGTCGACCGCGACCGTTAGCTCCCCGCCCCACTCGGCATGACAGTCGATCGCATGCTCCTCAAGCGTCTTGAGAAAGCCGTGCATGTTCTCCTGGCCGAGCTTCTCGAGCGCTGCGATGTCTTTCGGGAAAATGCGCACGGCGTTCGACAGCCCGTGCATGACCGAGGTTGAGACGACACCGCCCGGCCGACCCGAGGCGCCGTTGGCGACCGAGCCTTTCTCGATCAGAATGACGTCGATCTCGGGCTGGCGCTGCTTTGCCTGGATGGCGCCCCACAACCCGGTAAAGCCGCCACCCACAACGAGAAGGTCGGCCTTCAGATGACGCGTCAGTCGCTCTCGCGGCTCGGGCGCATCCGGCCGGTCGAGCCAGAAGGGCGTCATCGTCACGTCTGCAAGGGCTTTGTTTCTTACCTGGGTCATGAGGACGGCTCACATCACTTCGCGGCAGGGGCGGTGTAGAGGACGTAGACCTTGCGCATCGTCTCCAGCACTTCGAAACGCACTTCGACGCCGGCTGGAAGCACGTAGCTTTCGCCCGCCGAAAAGGTCTCGACCGAGCCATCCGGGTTGGTGATCGCGACCTTGCCAGAGAGGATGACGCTGTATTCATTGCCATCGGGATAGGAGAGCATTTCCGCATAGGGCGTCGACTGCCACGTGCCGATGACGACGGCCTTATCGGGGCTTTCGAAATGAACGTCGCCGAGCTCGTCCGCAAAGCCCGAAAGGATCGCCTCCGGCGGCACGACGCTGCATTTTTCAAGCGCGTTGAGGCCGACACCATCGCGCCCGAGTTTGATGACCTTCGACATGTTCACTCCAGTTCAGAAAGACGAGCGCCAAGTCGATCGGCCGCGCGCCAGGGTTTCGTTGTTTCATTCTTCTACGGAACGATGGGATGTCCGAGATCAATATGCCGTCTCGACAGTCACGTGCCGCCTTGCCTGCCGCGGATCTACTGTGCGGCTTGCATCATTTTTCTAGGCGTCGGTATCGCTGCTCGGAATACGCCAAAGGGCTAGGTTCGCTCCGAGGCGGGCCATCCGTGCCGCGCCGCAAGGCCTTGCCCCGCCGGATGTCGGCCACCTATGCCGTTGTTTTGGTTCGCCAAAAGATAGTTTTGGAAATCCCGTAGTGAAATTCCGTTACTTGCGACCAACCCAACCTTCGCCTAGTCTGCGCTTGGAGGAGAACAATATGAACGACGATACGATCATCAAAGTCTGCGCGCCGGCGCAGCAGGTGTCCGGTGTAGGCGATCTGGCGCTGTCGCTGATGGAGGGGGTGGGCCGTTCGGATTTCCAGGACCGGCTGACACATTCGCTCAAGCGGCACATTGCGATCGATGCCGGTCTGATGCTCCTCTATCGACGCGACGCCGCGCCGAAGATCCTGTTTAACGACTGGCGCACGGACAGGGGGCTGTCGGATATTCGCGCCTATCTGCAGGGGCCGTACCGGATGGATCCGTTCTACCGGCTGGCGCTCGACAATGGCGACGACGGGCTTTATCGCCTGCGGCAAATCGATCCGTCCTTCGACCGGTCGCAGTACTACCGCGACTACTACCGGCATTCGGGCCTGCACGACGAATTCAACGTCTTCATCGGCATCGATGCCGACACGAAGATCGCAATCTCTCTGGCGCGCCGCCATGCGCACGCGGCCTTCAGCGGCGAAGATCAGGATTTCCTGCAGAATGCGGCGCCGCTCATCAGCATGGCCGTGCTTCGGCATTATCGCGACCTCAGACCCGAAGGCCTGGGCGACGACGGCTCGCCGCTTCAAAGCGCCCTGGCGCAGGCGGTGCGCAATTTTGGCCGCAGCCTGCTGACCGATCGCGAGTGCCAGGTGGCGCAGATGATCCTGCGCGGTTACTCGGTCAAGGGTGCTGCCGAAAAGCTCGGCATCTCGCCGGCGACCGTCAAGCTGCATCGCCGCAACCTCTACGCCAAGCTCGACATCACTTCGCAGACGGCATTGTTCTCGCTGTTTATCGATGCCGTGTCTTCGGCAAGCAATGCCTTCGAGGATCCGCTGGCCACGTATCTTTCGCCGGCTGGCGCGCTGAGGCCGCACTGACCCGGCGCATTTGTCGGGAATTCCGGGGAAGTCTATCTTCCTCAGAGTTACCTCAAGCCGCGGCGCTCACCCGTTGTTCGGAGCGCCGCGAGACCAGTTGAGCGGCCACCAATCCAAACACGACGATGCCGAGGATAATCGTCGAGATCGCGTTGATCTCCGGCGTCACGCCGAACTTGATCTGTGAATAGATCTTCATCGGCAGGGTCGATGCACCCGGCCCGGTCGTGAAGCTCGAGATGACCAGGTCGTCCAGCGACAGGGTGAAGGACAGCAGCCAGGCGGAGACGAGCGCCGGGATCATGTTCGGTAAGGCGACGCTGACGAACGCCTTTGCCGGAGGGCAGCCGAGATCGCGCGCCGCCTCCTCCAATGACGGGTCGAGTTCGACCAGCCGCGATTGCAGCACGACAGTCGCAAAACAGAGCGTGAAGGTGGTGTGCGCCAGCGTGATGGTGAGCGGCCCGCGGTCGATCCCGAGCGTCACGAACATCAGAAGCATCGACACGGCCATCACCACCTCGGGCATCACCATCGGGGCGAGCAGCATGCCGTTCAGCAGTGCCCGGCCACGGAAGCGACGCAGCCGCACCATGACGACGGCGGCAAGCGTGCCGAGAAGGGTGGCGGCGGTGGCCGAGACCGCCGCGACCAGGAAGCTGACTTTCGCGCCCTCGATGATCGAGGGATTGTTGAGAACAGTCGCATACCATTGGGTGGAGAAGCCGCCCCAGACCGTCACGAGCTTCGAGCCGTTGAAGCTGTAGACGACGAGCACGACGATAGGCAGATAGAGGAAGGCAAGACCGAACAGGATCGACAGCCGATTGAACCAGCTTGGTTTTGTCATGGCTTGCTCCTCAGCCTTGTTCACGCGATTGGCGCGACTGGAAATAGACGATCGGTACGACCAGCAGAGCGAGCAAGACGATGGTCACGGCAGCGGCCATCGGCCAGTCGCGGTTGTTGAAGAATTCGAGCCAGATGGCGCGGCCGATCATCTGCGTGTCGGCGCCACCCAAGAGATCCGGGATCACGAATTCACCGACGACCGGGATGAAGACCAGCGCGCAGCCCGCGAGCACGCCGGGCAGGCTCAACGGGAAGGTGACCCGCCAGAAGGCGGAGATGCGCGAGCAGCCGAGATCGCGCGCCGCCTCGATCAAAGTCCGATCGGCGCTGCTCAAGGTCGAATAGATCGGCAGCACCATGAAGGGCAGGTAGGTGTAGACGATGCCGATATAGATCGCCGTCTCGGTGTTGAGGATTGGCAGCGGCTCGCTGATCAGCCCGATCTTTAAAAGCAGCGCGTTCAAAAGACCGTCGTTCCTGAGAATGCTCATCCAGGAATAGACGCGGATCAGCATCGAGCTCCAGAACGGCACGATCACCAGAAAGACCAGCAGGGACCTGGAGGAGGGCGAGCAGGACGCGATGCCATAGGCGAGGGGATAGGCGATGAAGAGCATGGCAGCCGTGGAGATCGCCGCGATCTTGAGGCTCGTCAGATACGCCAGAAGATAGGTGTCGTCGGTCAGCACATAGAGGAAATTCTCGAAATTGAGCCTAAGGTTCAGGATCGAGCCGTCCCAGGCGGTCAGCGGCTCGAATGGCGGCATGCCGAGGCGGACGGTCGAAAGGCTGATACCGGCAACCAGCGCGAAGGGCGCGAGGAACAACACGAGCAGCCAGGCATAGGGGATGGCGATCAGCAGGCGCTTGCCCCAGTTCGCCTTTGCGGAGGGGGCGGCTGCGGAAGAATGGGCGATGGAAGACAAGGTTCGACCTCCTATTCGGCCAGCAGCCGGCTTGCCTGCGGCGGCCAGTTTGCGAACACGCGGTCGCCGACGCGAAGATCGCTCTCGGCGCCGAGATTGACCCGGCGCGCGTCGAGCGTCGCGCCCGACTTCAGCCGCACGCGGTAGTGTCTCTCGACACCGGTATAGGTGAGCTGTTCCACGGTGCCTTCGAGGCCGCTGCCCGAAGTTGTAAGCTCTACCCGTTCAGGGCGGACCGAAACCCAGAACGGCCGGTCGAGCGCCACCCGGTCGGTGAAGGCGGCGCGGACACCGCCGCCGGCCTCATCGCTTTCGATCCGCAGTTCTTCGCCATCGCGTTCCGATCGTCCGCCGGCAAAGACATTGGTTTCGCCAAGGAATTTCGCGACGTAGCGCGACCGCGGCGCCTCGTAGACGTCTGACGGCGAGCCGACCTGCAGCACCTGTCCCTGCTTCATGATGGCGATGCGGGTGGAAACGGTCATCGCCTCGTGCTGATCATGGGTGACGATGATGAAGGTGAGGCCGAGTTCGCGTTGCAGGCGGACGAGTTCGAGTTGGGTTTCGGTGCGCAGGTTCTTGTCGAGCGCGCCCAAGGGCTCGTCAAGCAGCAACACCTTCGGCCGCTTGACCAGTGCGCGGGCGAGCGCCACGCGCTGGCGCTGGCCGCCGGAAAGCTGCGCCGGCTTGCGATCGAGCAGTGCGGTCAGCTGCAGCTTTTCCGAGACCTCGTCGATCCGCTTCCTGATCTCGCTCTTGTCGAGACCGTCCTGGTGCAATCCGAAGGCGATGTTCTTGCCGACCGTCAGATGCGGAAAGAGCGCGTAGGATTGGAACATCATGTTGGTCGGACGCCGATGCGCCGGAACGTCGGTGACGTCGGCGCCTTCCAACCTGATCGCGCCCGAGGTCGGCGTCTCGAAGCCGGCGATCATCCGCAGCAGCGTCGACTTTCCGCAGCCGGAGGGCCCAAGGAGCGAGAAGAATTCGCCCCTCTCGATGCCGAGGTTGATGTTGTTGACGGCCGTGACGACGCCATAGGACTTCGCCAGGTTTTCGATCGAAATATAGGATGGCACGGGATCTGGTCCTGCTGTTGACGGTTGGCCTATTGGCCGGCCCGGAATGCTGACCAGACGCGGGTGCGCTCGCGCGTCTGGCGCGGTGGCAGCGACTTGTCGACGAAGAGCTTGGAACGGACCTCGGCAGGCGGATAGATGTTCGGGTTGTCTCGGATGCCGGCGTCGACCTCTGCCGTCGCCGCGGCATTGGCGTTGGCGTAAAAGACGCGATTGCTGATCGCGGCGACTGTCTTCGGCTCGAGGATATAGTCGATGAAAGCCAGCGCCTGTTCCGGATCCGGTGCGTCGGCCGGGATCGCCATCGTGTCGAAGGAAATGATCGTGCCTTCCTTCGGGATCGAGTAGGCGACCGCAACACCGGTCTCCGCCTCTTCGGCGCGGGCCGCTGCAATGCCGGCGTCGCCGCTCCACATCAGCGCCAGGCAGAGCTGGCCGGAGGCCATGTCGGCCACGAGCTGGCCGCTTTGCATGTGCCGGATAAAGGGGCGCAGCTTCAGCAGCAGTTCCTTGGCTTTGTCGAGATCCTCCGCCTGTGTGGAATAGGGATCGAGGCCGAGATAGTTGAGCGCGATCGGGATCACCTCGTTCGGCGCATCGACGATGCCGATGCCGCAGTCCTGGAATTTCTGGGCGATCTCGGGCTTGAAGAACATGTCGAGGCTATTGACCGGTGCCTCGGGCAGGCGCTCGTTGACCAGCTTGGCGTTGTAGGCAACGCCCGTCGTCAGCCACATGTAGGGAACGAGATACTTGTTCTCCGGGTCGTGCTCGGCGACAAGCTTCAACAGGTCCTTGTCGAGATTGCCGTAGTTCTTGAGCGCTGTGACATCGATCGGCTTCAGTGCGCCGGACTGGATCAGGCGCTCGCCGACCGTGGCGCTCGGGAAGGCGACGTCGAAACCGCTGCCGCCGGCAAGCAGCCGGGTTTCAAGCACTTCAAGGGAATCGTAGAAGTCCACCCGAGTTTCAACGCTGGTCTTCGCCTGGAAATTCGAAACGGTGTCTTCGGCGAAGTAGTCGGAGAAATTGTAGATGAACAGCTTGTCCTGCGCCTGGGCGGTCGTTGAGGCCGCAATGGCGGCGAGCGACGCGGCGAACATGGAGCGCAGGGCGGTGCGGGTTAACTTTTGCATGGTTCCTCCCAAGAACAGCGTATTTTTGTTTTCGCCAAAGTGATTGGCGGGTCCTTTGAGGGCAACACTCCCTTTGGCTAGGTGTGGGAGACGCGGCGGCGTCGTAAACGGCAATCGACGCCGGCCTTTGCCGCATCGGGCATGTTTGTTTGACCGCGATCGAAGTAACGTTCGATCGAAGGGCATTTCTCGGGTGGCAATGGCTGCTAGGGTTCCGGCGACAGAAAGGGAGAACTTCCATGGACGAAAAATTCAACCAGCCGCTGGGCGGCAACGATATGCCCCGCTTCGGCGGCCCCGGCACGATGATGCGTCTTCCCACCGCGACCTCGGCTGAAGGCCTCGACGCCTGCTTCGTTGGCATCCCCATGGATATCGGCGCGTCCAACCGGTCTGGTACGCGCTACGGACCGCGCCAGATCCGCGCGGAATCCGTGATGATCCGTCCCTACAACATGGCGACCGGCGCCGCCCCGTTCGAAAGCCTGCAGGTCGCCGATATCGGCGACATCGCCATCAACACCTTCAACCTGCCGGCCAATATGGAGATCATCACCCGCGGCATCCGCGAGATCCTTAAGCATGACTGTATCCCGCTGACCCTCGGCGGCGATCACACGATCAGCTACCCGATCCTGAAGGCGATTGCCGAAAAACACGGGCCGGTCGCCCTCATCCATGTCGATGCGCATGCGGATATCAACGACACGATGTTCGGCGAGAAGATCGCGCACGGCACGCCGTTCCGTCGCGCCTATGAGGACGGCTGCCTCAATCCCAATCTCGTCTTCCAGATCGGCCTGCGCGGCACCGGCTATGCTTCCGACGATTTCGACTGGTCGCGCGACAGGGGCTTCACCGTCGTCCCGGCCGAGGAATGCTGGCACAAGTCGCTGGTGCCGCTGATCGAAGGCATCCGCGCGAAGATCGGCAACCACAAGACCTACCTGACCTTCGACATCGATAGCCTTGATCCGGCCTATGCGCCGGGCACCGGCACGCCCGAGATCGGGGGCCTTACCGTCATCCAGGCACTCGAGATCATCCGCGGCTGCCGCGGTCTCAACCTGGTCGGCGCCGATCTCGTCGAGGTGAGCCCGCCCTTCGACACGACTGGAACGACCGCGATCACCGCGGCGAACCTGCTTTATGAAATGCTCTGCGTGCTGCCGGGGGTGAAGTACAAGCGGTAACGGCTCCGGCAAGCTTGATTGCGGATTGGCAGGAGGCCGGAGGCGGCCTCCTTTCCTGAAAACCTTTCGAACGCCTTTAGCGCTTTGCCGGGCGCAGACGCCCCCAGATCGGCGCGACGACATTACCCAAGACGACGATCGTGATGGCGCCGACGACGAGGGCGAGCAGTGCCTGCTGTGCCGAGGTCGCAAACCAGCCGACGAGCCCGGGCGCGAACTGAAGCGCCTGCGCGACATGCTCGGAGATGTCGTGGATGAAATGTTCAGGCCCGGCCTCGCCAAGTTGCGCCATGCCGTGCACGAGAATGCTGCCCCCGACCCACAGCATGGCGGCGGTGCCGATGGCGGCGAGAGCCTTGAGGAACACGGGCATGCCGAGCACCAGTCCGCGGCCGAGCGGCCGCAGGAGCGCGACGGGGTTTTTGGCAAGCGCGACGCCGGCGTCGTCGGCCTTCACGATCAAGCCGACCGCTCCGTAGACGGCAAGCGTGATGAGGATGCCGACCCCGGCCAGAACTGCTGCCTGTGTGTAGATGCTGGCGTCGGCAACGGTCGAGAGCGTCAGTGCCATGATCTCGGCGGAAAGAATGAAGTCGGTTCGGATGGCGCCCGCAACCTTCTCGTTTTCGAGCGCTGCCGGATCGCTCGTCGCGCCGAGCACGGCTTCCTCATGTGCGTGGGCGGCATGGGGGAAGAGGGCACCATAGAGCTTCTCGGCGCCCTCGTAGCAGAGATAGATGCCGCCGAGCATGAGCAGCGGCGTGATCGCCCAGGGTGCGAAGTAGCCGAGCAGAAGGGCTCCCGGCAGAAGGAAGAGCAGCTTGTTCTTGAGCGAGCCGAAGGCGATCCGCGCGATGATCGGCAGTTCCCGTTCCGGCGTCAGGCCAACGACATAGCGTGGCGTCACGGCCGCATCGTCGATCACGACGCCAGCGGCCTTGGTGCTGGCCTTCACCGTCTGGGCGGCAACGTCGTCAAGCGAGGCCGCAGCCATCTTGGCGATCGCAGTGATGTCGTCGAGGAGGGCGATGAGACCTGTGGCCATCGATGGCTGAACCCTTTGAGAGAAATCCGAAAAACACGGCAGTTAAGTCGCCAGTAACCACCATAGCGTGTCGAGTCAACGGCGCCGCGGTTGCACCCCGTCACCCAGTCTGCGTCGCGGAGGCCCTCGTGTGCCAGAGGAGGGCGTCTCGCTCGTTCTTCAAAACGTGATCAACCACGCCCGACTGTGCCATTGACGCACACCTCGTTTCGATTTACGACTGACGAAATACGAAATTCGTCAGTCGTAAATCGAAAGGCCAGCGATGCCGGTGAGCAACGATATCGTCGTCGACCAGACACGGCAGGACAACATCACGCGCATCCTCGATGCAGCGGAGGGGCTGTTCCGGCACTTCGGCTACAGCAAGACCAATGTTGCCGACATCGCCCGCGAGCTCGGCATGTCGCCGGCAAACATCTACCGTTTCTTTGCCTCGAAGACCGAGATCCACCAGGCGCTTTGCGCGCGCATGCTCGCGGCCAGCTACCAGATGGCGCAGGAGATCTGCCAGTTGCCGCTGAGCGCGAGCGAGCGCCTGCACCGCTACGTCCACGCACAGCACAAAATGACGGTCGAACTGATGCTCGACGACACGAAGGTGCACGAGATGGTGATCGTTGCCATCGAACGCGAGTGGCACGTCATCGACAAGCACATCGACAGGATCGACGCGCTCCTCGCCGACGTCATCCGCGAGGGAATTGCCGCGGGCGAGTTTCGCGACCAGGACGCCGATGCCGCGTCCCGTTGCTTTGGGGCGGCGACCGTCACGCTTTGCCACCCGCAAATGGTCGCCCAGTGTCTGAGCAAGACGAACCGCGCAAGCCCGGAAGAGCTGGTCGAGTTCGCGATCAACGCATTGAAAATTTAGCAGAAATATTTCCGGCGCGGCTTCGGCCTGCGCCAGCCTGTTTTGGGAGTGCGAACATGTTTAAGCTCATAGAATTTCGCCGCCGTACTTCATTTTTTGCCACTGCTGCACTCCTCTCGATGCTCGCGGCGACACTGGCCGGCTGCTCGCAGGAAAAGACCGAAGCCACTGCGGTGGTGCGCCCGGTCAAGGTCGTCGAGATTGCTGAGGCCGACACGGCCCGCCAGCTCAGCTATTCCGGCTCCGTGCGGGCACGGACCGAAATGAACCTCGGCTTCCGCGTCAGCGGCAAGATCGTCGAGCGGGTCGTCAATGTCGGCGACCGCGTAAAGGTCGGCGATCTGCTCGCCCGCGTCGACGCCACCGATTATGAGCTCGCCGTGCGCAGCGCTTCGGCCAATCTGGAAGCGGCCGAGCGTCAGGTCGAGACAGTCAAGCTGGTGCGCGATCGCGCCGAACAACTGCTCGCCCGAAAATTTGCCTCGCAGGCCCAATTCGATCAGTCGGTGCTGAGCTACAATCAGGCCGTGGCGACGCGCGACGCTGCGAAGTCGGCGCTGTCGCAGGTGGAGAACCAGGTGACCTATACGAACCTCGTCTCCGACCGGCCGGGCATCGTCACCACGATCAATGCCGATGTCGGCCAGGTCGTCGGTTCGGGCACGCCTGTCGCGACTGTCGCCGTCGAAGGCGAAAAGGAAGTGCAGGTCGCCGTGCCCGAGACGGAGATCGCCAATTTCAAGACCGGCCTGCCGGTCAAGGTCGGGCTCTGGTCCGACACCGGGTTGTCGCTTGACGGCACGGTACGCGAGGTGGCGGGCAGCGCCGACCCGCAGTCGCGGACCTTTTCCGTGCGGGTAAGCCTGCCGAACGATCCGCGGGTTCTGCTCGGCATGACCGCGACCGTCGAGGCGTCGGCCGGCAACGGCAAGCCTTACGTCTCGGTCCCTTTGAGCGCGCTTGCACAGAAGGACGGCTACACCATCGTCTGGGTTGTCGATCGCGGCACCGAAACCGTCAGCAGCCGTCCCGTCACGCTTTCCGACTTCACCGCTGACGGCGTGCGCGTCACCGATGGGCTTGAGGTCGGCGACCTTGTCGTTGCTGCCGGGACGCAGTTCATGGCCGACGATCTCAAGGTGACGATCTCGAACGCGACGACGCAGCACTCCGCTTCGGCCCAGGCCGAAGTCCCGCTCCTGCGCTGACACTCGAAAACCGCGGAACCGAGCCGATGACCACCTCCTCTTCCGACGAAAAACGGCCCTTCAACCTTTCGCGCTGGGCGATCGCGCACCCGAGCATGGCGCGCTTCCTGTTCGGCCTCATCATCCTTGCCGGCGTCTTCGGCCTGATGCGCATGGGGCAGAAGGAAGACCCGGACTTCACCTTCCGCGTGATGGTCGTGCAGGCCTTCTGGCCGGGGGCCTCGATCGAGGAGATGCAGGACCAGGTCGTCAACAAGATCGAGCGCAAGCTGCAGGAAACGCCGCATCTCGATTTCGTGCGCTCCTATACGCGTGCCGGCAGCGCGATCATCACGTTGCAGGTCGAAGGCGACACCAATGCCGAACAGGTGGCGGATGCCTTCTACCAGGTCCGCAAGAAGGTCGGTGACATCTCCAACGAACTGCCCGAAGGTTTGCTCGGTCCCTATTTCAACGACGAGTTCGGCGACACCTTCATCACGCTGCATTCGCTGAGCGGCGAAGGCTACAGCTATCCGGAGCTGAAGAAGTTCGCGATCCAGGCGCGTGACATGCTTTTGACGACGCCTGGCGTCGAGAAGGCCGTCATCAACGGCGACCAGCCGGAGAAGATCTATATCGACGTCTCATCCAATGCGCTGGCCGAGCGCGGGCTGACGCTCAACGACCTGCGCAGCACGATTGCCGGCCAGAACAACATCGACCCGGCCGGCGCGGTCGATACCGGCACGCGCTCGGTGCGCATCTCGGTCGAAGGCAGTCTTGACAAGGTGGAGGACCTGAAGAACCTGAGGCTTCGCGCCGGCGGCCAGATCACCCGACTTGGCGATATCGCCACGGTCAGCTCCGGTCTCGAAGATCCCTATTCGCGCAAATTCCGTTTCAACGGTGAAGACAGCGTCCAGATCGGCGTCGTCATGGCCAAGGGCTTCAAGGTGACCGATGTCGGCAACGCGGTGGAGGCGACCTATCAGCACTTCGAAGCGTCGCTGCCCTATGGCGTCAAGGTCGACCAGGTCTCCAACCAGCCTGAAGTGGTCAAGGAAGCCGTCGGCGAATTCATGAAGGCGCTCGGCGAGGCGCTGGCGATCGTGCTCGTCGTGTCGTTCCTGTCGATCGGCTGGCGCTCGGGCCTGGTGATCGCGATCACCATTCCGCTGGTGCTGGCTGCAACCTTCGCCATCATGTACGAGCTCGGCATCGACCTGCAGCGCATCTCGCTCGGCGCACTGATCATTGCGCTCGGCCTTCTGGTCGACGACGCCATGATCGTGGTCGAGATGATGGAACGAAAGCTGGAAGAGGGCTTGGTGAAGGTCGAGGCTGCGAGCTTCGCCTATACCTCCACTGCCTTCCCGATGCTGACCGGAACGCTGATCACCACGGCCGGCTTCATTCCCGTCGGTTTTGCCGCTTCGACCGCCGGGGAGTATGTGCGCTCGCTGTTCTACGTGGTCGGCATCGCGCTCGTCGTCTCGTGGTTCGTTGCCGTCTATTTCACCCCCTGGCTCGGCAATATGCTCCTGAAGCAGCGCAGCCACGCCGGCAATCATCACGACGTCTTCGACACGCGCTTCTACCGTCGCCTGCGCACGACGGTCACCTGGGCCGTGCGCCATCGCATCATCGTGCTGTCGACGACGCTCGCCCTCTTCTTCGTCAGCCTCTGGGCCTTCCAGTTCATTCCGAAGAACTTCTTCCCGCAGTCGTCGCGGCCGGAGATCCTCGTCGATCTCTGGCTGCCCGAGGGCACCAGCATCAAGGAAGTCGAGAAGCAGGCCAAGGCACTCGAAGCCCGCATGATGGACGACGAGGACAAGCGCTTCATCGCCACCTATATTGGCGAGGGCGCGCCGCGCTTCTTCCTGCCGCTCGACCAGCAGCTTCGCAATCCGAACTTTGCCCAGCTTCTCGTGATGGCCAAGGACGAGCCGGCGCGCGAACGGTTGATCGCCAAGATGCGCGGAATTCTAGCTGCCGACTTCCCCTCGATCCGCGCCAAGGTCGATCGCCTGTTCCTGGGCCCGCCAACCGGCTGGCCGGTGCAGATGCGCATCATGGGGCCGGATCGCGACGAAGTCAGGCGTATTGCCGATCGCGTCAAGGCGAAGTTCCACGAGAACCCGCTGCTCGGCGCCGTGCACGACGACTGGCTGGAGCCGGTGCCGGGCATGAAGCTGGTGATCGACCAGGACCGCGCCCGCGCGCTCGGGGTCACCTCGCAGCGCATTCGCCAGATACTGCAGGCAAGCGTCACGGGTGCGCCGCTCGACAATTTCCGCGATGGCGAGGAGACGGTGGCGATCGTTGCCCGCGAGCCCGCTGAAAGCCGCAAGCTGCTGAGTTCGGTCGACTCCATATACATCCCGACCGACTTCGGTGGCTTCGTACCGCTTTCGCAGGTTGCCAAGGTCGTGCCGGTGCTCGAGCAGGGCATCGAATGGCGCCGCGACCGCCTGCCGACGATCACCGTGCGCGGCACCCTGCCGGATGGTGTGCAGCCGAACGACGTGGCGATGAAGATGTTTGGCGAAATGCAGCCGCTGCGCGACAGCCTGCCCGCCGGCTACTCGATCGCCATCCAAGGGGGCGCGGAGGACTCTGCCGAAAGCCAGGCCTCGATCGCCGCCAAGGCGCCGATCATGCTCGGCGTCATCGTCATCCTGCTGATGATCCAGCTGCAGCATTTCGGCAAGGCGATGCTGGTTCTCGCGACCGGTCCGCTCGGCATCATCGGTGCGGCTGCTGCCCTTTTGATCAGCGGTGCGCCTTTCGGCTTCGTTGCGATCCTGGGCGTCATTGCGCTGCTCGGCATCATCATGCGCAACTCGATCATCCTCGTCGACCAGATCGACCAGGATATCGCCGCGGGCATGGACCGCGCCGAGGCGATCATCGGCTCCGCCGTCAGGCGTTTCCGGCCGATCACGCTTACCGCCTTGACGGCCGTGCTGGCGCTGATCCCGATCTCGCGCGGTGTCTTCTGGGGGCCGCTCGCCTACGCCATGATGGGCGGCATTCTGGTCGCGACCGTGCTGACCATCCTGGTTCTGCCGGCGGGCTATGCGCTCTTCTTCGGTCGCGAACCGAAGAAGAGCTCCGTCGAGCCTGAGACGCCGGAAAGCCTCGAGGCCGAGGACACGAAGACCGTAGCCTATCCCGCAGCCGTGGCGGCGGAGTAGGGCCACGGCTCCGTTCAGGGATGGTAGATCGGGCGGCGGGCAAGCCGCCCGACGTCAGCCGGTGATGTACATCGCCTGGCCCTGGGCGAGGCATTGGAACAGCTCGTAACCCATCCAGATGTAGCCGCGACGCCCGTTCCATTCGCAGCCCCAATTCTCACCGAAGCTGTTCTGGATGAGAATGGCCTGCTGCTCGTCGTCATAGCCGATGATCAACATGCAATGGCCGGTGTTCGGCAACTTTTCCAGAGGCCCTCTCAATGGGCCCGGCCCTTCATATTGCATGAAGCCCTTGTTCAGTGACGTGCCGTAGCAGAGCGCTCCGCCCGCGACGATGACGGCCTTGATCGCGTCGAGATCGCTGGTCTCGACCGTCGCCCAGCCGGGTATCTGGAAGCTGTCGTCGGGAAGGGCGCCGGGATCGTAGCGCGACCACAGCTCGGGACAATTCGGAAAATAGGGAGCCGTCTTCCAGTTCGGGGTGCCGCGCTGCTTGAGCAGGTTGAGATAGGAGGCCAGTTGTGATCCCGCGCAGCCCGTCTTCCCGTAGCTCTTCATCACTTCGATGTAGATATGGGCCGGACTTGCCTGCCGCAGGGGCTGCAACGGCGCTTCGCCGGTCGAAACGGCCGCCCAATAGGTGGCAAGCCCGTAGGTCGTGGCCCAGGCGGCGCAACTGCCGGGGCTGCCGACATGGCTCGGTGTGCCCTGCGCCTTGGGCGGCGGCAGGTAGAGCGCGTTCACGGTTGCCGCGCTCGGCAGTGATGCGGGTATCGGCGGCCGGAGCGTCGGGCCATCTTCCTTGATCGTGGGATCATAGCCGAAGTTGAGGATTGCTTCCTGTACGGTCATCGGGATCTCCTGCCGACAGCGAGGGTTGCGTGGGTTAAAGGCGTGATGTCACAGGCGTCGCGCGCCGCCGGCGTTTCCGGTGAGACACAGCCGAAAGCGGCTCCCTCGTTTCCCGAAGGCGCAGTCGAAATCTCCCCGGGAAACGCGGCGCTCGTATCAAGATGATGCACTCATAGGTAGATCTTATCAGGATTTTGCATGCCGAAAATCCCGAGTTTCGCGGGGTTTCGATCATTCCATTGAAAGTCAATAATGAAACGCATGTTTCATTATTGACTTTCAATGGACCATGTATTCCGTTTATGACTCACAGGTCATCTGTTCCTTTGGGAGGTTTCGAATGAGGAAGTTGCTGTTTGCCGCCATGTCGGTTCTGCTGGCTGGTACCGCTCACGCCGAAAACATCGGCATCACCATTGCCCGTTCCGATAGCGCGTTCCTGACGATCCTGCGTCAGGGCATGGAAGACCGCGCCGCCAAGCTCGATGGCGTTTCGGTTCAGGTCGAGGACGCCCAGAACGATCCGAGCAAGCAGCTGGACCAGGTACAGAACTTCATATCCTCCGGCGTCGACGCGATCGTCGTGGTTGCCGTCGATGGCGACGGCACGCCGGCGCTGACGAAAATGGCGAGTGCCGCCGGTATTCCGATCGTCTACGCCAACCACCCGCCGGCCGATGCAGATGCGCTCCCGGCGACTGCCGCCTTCGTCGGTTCGAACGAGATCGATTCCGGCACGCTGGAAACGAAGGAAGTGTGCCGGCTGCTTGGCGGCAAGGGTTCCGTTTATGTGCTGATGGGACCGCTCAACAATCATTCGTCGCTGACCCGGACGAAGGATATTCACGACGTCATCGCCACCGATGACTGCAAGGGCATGAGCGTGATCGAGGAACAGAGCGCCAACTGGGATCGCCTCGAGGCGAGCAACATCATGACCAACTGGCTCTCGACAGGACGGGAATTCGATGCCGTCATCGCCAACAACGACGAGATGGCGATCGGCGCGATCCAGGCGATGAAAGCGGCGGGCACCGACATGTCGAAGGTGGTGGTCGGTGGCATCGATGCGACGCCGGACGGGCTTGCCGCCATGGCCGCAGGCGATCTCGACGTCACCGTCTTCCAGAACGCAATCGCGCAGGGCGCGACCGCGATGGATGCCGCCGTCGCCCTGGCGCGGGAGGAAAAGACCGAACGGCATATCTGGGTTCCGTTCGAACTGGTGACACCTGAGAACATGAAGGACTACGCCAAGGCGAACCAGTAGACGGCCGTTCTTGTCACAATCCGAACAATCACTGGTAGATCTCGGTTGTAACCGACAGAGAAGCCGGCAGGCCGCTCGCTACGGCCTTTCGGCTTCTCTGGTGTCCAACAGATGACCCCTGATCGTTCCGCCCAGCCCCCTTCCCAGCCGATTGCCGATCTGCAGATCGCGATCGCGGCCTTTGTGGCGGGCGCCGGATGGCTGTTTTCGATCCACGCTCTTGCCGAGTTTCCGCCGCTGCTCTTCCTCGGCAGCCGTTTTGTCATCGCCGGTCTGCTGATCGGTCTCTTGGCGAGGTTCGCATCCTTTGCCGAACTCGGCAGGGCGGTGCGCCTGCTGCTTCCCGCCGCGCTCGCCCTTGCGGTCGCCATGATGGCCTGGATTTTCGGCCTGAAACAGACGACGAACCCGGGCGTTGCGGCCTTCATCACCTCGACCGGCAACCTGCTGGTGCCGGTTTTCGGTCTGCTGTTCTTCGGCTGGCCGGTCGGGCGAGCGCTCGGGATCTCGATCGCCGTCGCGCTTGCCGGGATGGGCTTGCTGTTTCTTGGCCCCGGCGCTCGGGTGGAGGTGGCTCACCTCTATTTTGTGGTCTCGGCCCTGCTTTGGGCGGCGAGCATTGCGTTGGTCAAACGCAATTCCACCGAAGTAGGCGCGGTGGCCACAGCCGCGATCCAGCTGGTGGCCGCAGGGGTGGTCATCCTCGCGGTCTCGCTGCCTGTCGAACAGATGCCCGCGGCAGTCCCTTCGATCGCGATCTGGGGCTGGTTTCTGGCAAGCATCCTGATCTCGACCTGCCTGCGCTTCGTCCTGCAGTTTCGCGGCCAGCAGATGATCTCTGCGGCGCGGGCATCGGTGATCATGTGCTGCGAACCGGTATGGGTTCTCGTCTTCGCGCTGGCGTTTCTGGGGTCACCCTTGAGCCTTTCCCAGATCCTGGGCTGCGCGGTGATTCTGCTCGCGATGCTTGGCCAAGTCGTTTTCCGACCAAATTCCGCCGCCTGAAAGAGCCGCCAAATCGCAAGATTTCGGAAGTGGTATTCTCGTTCGAAATACCACTTGGCGGTTCGGACCATAACTTTAGTCTCGGCGAAAATACCCCGATTGACAGCGCGACTTTGACGGACTTATCGTTAAGTCAAATTACTTGACTTAATAGTTCGATCAACGAAACCTGAGGGGGAATTCGTCATGACGGCAGTCGAGGAAATGCGGCCTTTGCGCAACGCGCCGGGGGGCGGAAGGAGCGGAACGACACGGCGTTTTGTTGGCGTCGCGTCCGTGCTGATGATGATCGGCGCCGCTGAGGCCCGCGCTGAATCCGTGCTCACCATGCACATCGAGGAGCAGACGAGCTGGGTGCAGAATTTCAACCCGTTCGACCTCGGCGGTCGGCGGCAGAGCACCATGGATTTCGTCTACGAGCCGCTGGTGATCTTCAATGATTACGACGGCGGCAAGCCGGTCTTTCGGCTTGCGACCGCCTACAAATTTGCCGACGATCTGAAGTCGATCACATATACATTGCGCGACGGCGTGAAATGGTCGGACGGCAAGCCGCTCACCTCGGCAGATATGAAATTCACGCTCGAGCTGATGCTGAAGAACCCGGCGGTCGATACCGTCGGCGTTGGCGAAACCGTCGCTTCGGTGGAGGCGCCGTCGACGACCGAGGTGAAGATCAACCTCAAGGATGTCGACACGCATTTTCCGGAGTCGCTTGCCGATTTCCCGGTGGTGCCCGAGCACATCTGGAAGGACGTGAAGGATCCGCTGGCCTTCAAGAACGAGACGCCCGTCGGCTCCGGCCCGATGACCGAGATCCGCCGCTTCACGCCCCAGGTCTACGAGCAGTGCCGCAACCCCAACTATTGGGACGCGGCGACGCTGAAGGTCGATTGCCTGAAGCTGCCGCAGATTTCCGGCAACGACCAGATGCTGGCGCTCCTGCCGGAGGGCTCGATCGACTGGTTCGGCTCGTTCCTGCCGCAGATCGACAAGACCTATGTCGGCCTCGACCCTGACCATAATGGCTACTGGCAGCCTCCAGCCGAAACCGTTTCGTTCCAGATGAACTTCAAGTCGTCGAATCCGGGCAACGCCGAGGCCTTCAACGATATGACGTTCCGGCGCGCCTTCAGCCTTTCCATGGATCGCACCGCGATGGTCGATATCGCCGGTTTCGGCTATCCCGTCGTCAACACCCATGCGAGCGGTCTGCCGCCGCGCTTCGACAGCTGGCGCAACAAGGCCGCCGAGGGTGCTCAGGACGAGTGGCTCGCCTATGACATCGACAAGGCCAACAAGCTGCTTGACGATGCCGGCTACAAGAAGGACGGCGAGGGCTTCCGCACCACGCCGAGCGGCAAACCGATCGCCTTTCCGATCATCGTGCCGAACGGCTGGACCGACTGGATCGACGCGGTGCAGATCGCGGCCGAAGGCTTGCGCAAGATTGGCATCAACGCCTCTGTCGCAACGCCCGAATACGAGCAGTGGCAGAAACAGATCCTCGACGGCAGCTTCGAGGCGGTGATGAATTCGCGTGCCGACGGCCCGACGCCTTTCCGCGGCTACTTCCAGTCGCTGTCGACCGGCTTCGGTGGGCGTATCACCAGCGCGCCGTCACGCTATTCCAACCCCGAACTCGACAAGGTCTTCGATGATTACCGCCGGGCGGCGACGGACGACGACCGCAAGAAGCTGTTCGATCAGGTGCAAGTGATCGTCGCCGACAACCTGCCCGTCGTTCCCGTCTTCAACGGTCCGACCTGGTATCAGTTCTCGACCAAGCGCTTTACCGGCTGGGTGACGAAGGACGAGCCTGTCATGAACCCCGAGGATCACGACAACAACCGGATGCGGCTGGTGCATCTGCTCCGCCTGAAGCCCGTACAATAAACGGCAGCGGGTTCCAGCGATGCGACTTTCCCGTCGACGGCTTACCGTCTACTGCGTGGCGTTCCTCTTCGCGATCGTCATGAACTTCGCGGTTCCCCGGCTGATGCCGGGGTCCCCCGTCGACAGCATGATCGCCCAACTCGGACCGCGGGCAACGCCCGCGGCCATCGAGGCGATCAAGGCGCGTTTCGGTGCGATCGAGCAACCGATCTGGCAGCAGTTCGTCGACTATGTCGTCGGGCTCGCCCATTTCGATCTCGGCGTCTCGGTCAAGTATTATCCGCAGACGGTGCTTGAAGTTCTCGGCCGCTCGGCCGGGTGGACGGCGTTTCTCGTGGTCACCGCCATAACCTTCTCTCTTTGCATCGGTGTGCTGCTCGGCGCCGTCGCCGCCTGGCGCCGTGGCGGGCGTTTCGACAGTTTCGTCTCGCCGTTCTCGGTGGTGCTGATTGCCGTTCCGCCCGTCATCATCGCGCTTGCGACGCTTTTCACTTTCGGCGTGACGCTCCGGCTGCTGCCGGTCGGCTACGCCTATGATCCGAGCCTCGACCCGGGGCTCAACTTCACCTTCTTCGGCAGCGTCTTCCTGCATGCGATCATGCCGGTGCTGACGCTCTCGCCCTATCTGATTGGCGAGTTTCAGACGACGATGCGCTCCAGCATGATCTCGGTGCTCGGTGAGGACTACGTCACCATGGGGCGAGCCAAGGGCCTCTCGGAAGCAGCCGTCATGTTCGGCTACGCGGCGCGCAACGCCATGCTGCCGGTGCTCACCAACCTGGCGCTGATGCTGGGGGCGGTCTTTGGCGGCTCGATCGTGACCGAGATCGTCTTCAACTATCCGGGTCTCGGACTGACGCTCTATACGGCAAGCGTTGCCCGCGACTATCCCGTGATCCAGGGGCAACTGCTGCTGATGACGATCGCCACGCTCGGCGCCAATCTTCTGGTCGACATCATCTATGGCGTGGTCGATCCGCGCATAAGGGAGGGCAGGGCATGAATGCGGGCGTCTCCTTGTTCTGGCGGCAGAAGAAAGCCGTCGCCGGCCTTGTCATCATTCTCACGCTCTGCCTGATGGCGCTGTTCGCGCCGGTTCTAGCACCGGGTGATCCGAGCGAGCGCGTCGGTCGTTCGCATCAGCCACCAACCGTCGAGCATGTCTTCGGCACCACGAAGATGGGCCGCGACGTCTTCTCGCAATTCGTCTGGGGTGCCAGGCCGTCGCTTGCCGTCGGCTTTGCCACCGGCCTTGCGATTACCGCGCTCGGCACAATCGTCGGCCTCGTCGCCGGTTACTTCGGCGGCCGCACGGATGCGACGCTTGATCTCGCCACCAATGCCGTCCTTGTCATACCGAATATTCCGCTGCTGATCCTGCTTGCGTCTTTTGCCGGCACGGTCGGGCCGATGGCGATCATGGCGATCATCGCGCTCACCTCCTGGCCCTGGGGCGCGCGCATGACGCGGTCGCAGACCATGGCGCTCCGGCAGCGTGAATTCGTGGTGGCGGCGCGCATGGTCGGCGAGCCGCATTGGCGGGTCATCTTCGTCGAGATCCTGCCCAATCTGGTGCCGCTGATCGGCATCAACGTGGTCGGCAGCATCATCTATGCGATCGTCGCGCAGACGACGCTCGAATATCTCGGCTTCGGCGATCCGCTCCGGGTGACCTGGGGCACCATGCTCTACAATGCGCAAAACTCCTCGGCGATCATCGTCGGCGCCTGGTGGGACATCGCCGTTCCGGCCGCGGGCATCGCGCTCGTCGGTCTTGGTCTCGCGCTCATCAACTTCACCTTCGACGAGATCGCCAATCCGCAGCTTCGCTCCGGTCCGGCGCTCATCCGCTGGTTGCGTCTCACGCGGCTGCGCCGTCGCGAACTGGAGGCGGCCCGATGAGCGATGCACTCCTGGAAATCCGCAACCTGAACGTCGATTACCTGCTTGACGACGGCGCTTTCCGCGCGGTTAACGATGTCTCCTTCGAGGTGCGCCGCGGCGAACTCTTCGGCCTTGCCGGCGAATCCGGCTGCGGCAAGAGCACGATCGCCTATGCGATCACGCGGCTGTCAAAACCGCCGGCCTGGGTCGCCGGCGGCGAGATCCTGCTCGATGGTCAAAACCTCCTGAAGATGCCGGAAGCGTTGCTTCAAAACGTGCGCTGGCGGCGGATCGGCATGGTGTTCCAGAGCGCAATGAACTCGCTCAACCCGCTGATGCGGGTCGAGGCGCAGTTTTTCGACGTCTTGCGCAAGCACACCGGCGCGACCAGGCCGCAGGCCCGTGCACGGGCCGAGGAGATGTTCCGGCTCGTTGGAATCCCGATCAACCGCCTCGACGACTATCCGCACCAGTTCAGCGGCGGCATGCGCCAGCGCATCGTTATCGCAATCTGCCTGGCGCTGAAGCCGGAACTGATCATCATGGACGAGCCGACGACGGCGCTCGACGTCGTCGTGCAGCGGGAAATCCTGGAGCAACTCGTCGACCTGCAGCGCAACCTCGGTTTTTCGGTGCTGTTCATCACCCACGACCTGCACCTGATGGCGCAGCTCTGCCATCGCATCGGTGTTATGCTCAAAGGGCAATTGGTCGAGGTCGGCGACACGCAGCAGATCAGCCGTGCGCCGGAACACGACTACACGCGGAAACTCTGGGGCGCGATCCCGCAACTGCCCTCATCCGTCCGCAGCCTGGGGGTCGTCGAATGAACGTAATGCCGCTAACGACGACCATGGCTGATGAAGACGACGCGATCGTGCGCCTCAAGGACATCAGGCGCAGCTTCGGTACCGTCGAGGCTTTGCGCGGCATTTCGCTTGCCTTAAAGCCCGGCCGGGCGCTGGCGCTCGTCGGCGAATCCGGTTGCGGCAAGACCACCTGCGCCCGCATCGTCGCGCGGCTCGATGCGCCGACATCGGGGACGATGGCGTTTCGCGGCGCCGACGTTACCCAGGCCGGAGGAAGGGCCGACGAAAAGACGCGTCGGCGGGCGATCCAGATGGTGTTTCAGGATCCCTTCGCCTCACTCAACCCGGTGTTCTCCGTCTACCATCACCTCGCGCGTCCACTGCTTTTGCATGGTCACGCCAAGAACGGGGGCGAGGCGAAAGCTGCCGTCGCGCGTCTGCTCGCCGATGTCGGTCTGGACGCGGATGTGACGGCACGAAAGTTTCCGCACGAACTGTCCGGTGGCCAGCGCCAGCGCGTCAACATTGCCCGGGCGCTTGCGGTCGGGCCGGATGTGCTCGT
This sequence comes from Ensifer sp. ENS07, assembly GCF_014852185.1. NCBI lineage: Bacteria > Pseudomonadati > Pseudomonadota > Alphaproteobacteria > Hyphomicrobiales > Rhizobiaceae > Ensifer > Ensifer sp. ENS07. Next base: position 142,773 of record NZ_JACVBE010000008.1, read on the forward strand.
TGCCGACGAGCCGACATCGATGCTCGACGTGTCGATCCGCCTCGACATCCTGGAACTGCTCGCGCGCATCAAGCGCGAGCGGAACCTCGCCATGCTCTACATCACCCACGATTTAGCCACGGCCGCCCACATCGCCGAGGAGGTCGTGGTGATGTTTGCCGGGCAGATGGTCGAGTGGGGCGAGACCAGCGCCGTCATCGGCAATCCCCGCCATCCCTATACGCAACTGCTTCTTTCCGCGGTCCCCGACCCCGATCGCCCCTTTGTGCCAGGGCAAAGCGCCCGCTTCCTTGCCCATGCCGACGACGTGCGGCGAAAGAGCCGTCCGGCCTCCGACAACGTGGAAGAAGTTACCGTGAATCACTTCGTCCGTGCCCTTGGCCAAATGCCGACGTGAGCTATGTGAACCGAGGACCCGCATTCCCCAAGAAACGCGCTGGCCCCCGGGGCGGCCGCAGAGACCAATCACTCATGGAGCCATTTGATGACGTTTGCCGCCAAATCTGACTATCTTCTGGAAACGCTCTGGGTGCCCGTCGGCACCGCCGACAGGTCGGTCTATGCGCTGACGCTCACCAACAATTCGGACCGGCCGATCAAGGGCTTTCGCCTCGGCGTCTCGGGCCCGGCGCGCATCGATCCTGCCGCTGAGGTCGAGGGCGGGCAGCTTCTGGTCCGGCTCTCCAACTATGCGGAATTCGCGCCGCCGGAAGGTTTTGAGCTGAAGCCCGGCGCGACCTGGACGCTCAAGGCTCACGGCATGAGCTTCGAGCCGCGCCACTGGACCGATGGCGCCAACGCCGCCTTCCTCGTCCTGTCCGATGGCACGAATGCGCCGGTTGCCGTGCTTGCCTCGCGGGCGCACGGTGACAATGCCGAGCTGAAGCGTGGCGCCGCCGTCTATCCAGTGCCGAAAGTGGCCCCGGTGCCAGTCTCGATCGTGCCGTGGCCGCAAGCGGTTGCGGTCTCCGGTCAGCTATTGGCACCTCCGGGCCTCGATCTGAAGGCCGAAGGCAGTGAAGCGTCCGCCGCGGCGAAGGCGTTTGCCGATCTCACGGCCAGCCTGTTTCCGGTCGAGGGCCTTGTCCGGCCGGCGGCGGAGGGCGGTTTCCCGGTCGAATTGTCAAAGGCGTCGCACCTTGGTCCGGAGGCCTACACGATCCGTTTCTCGCCTGCCGGCGTCGCCATTTCGGGCGGTAGCCAGACGGGTATTCTCTACGGCCTGATCACGCTCGGCCAGGTCCTGCGCGGGGCGCGGTCGCATCCGGGCACCTTCGTGTTTCCGACGGGCGGGGAGATCAAGGACGAGCCGGCGCTCGCCTGGCGCGGCACCCATCTCGACGTCGCCCGGCAGTTTTATAGCACCGCGGAGGTCGAGCGCTTCCTGCAACTGATGGCCTGGAACAAACTCAACCGTTTCCACTGGCACCTGACCGACGACGAGGCCTGGCGCGTGGAGATTGACGCCTATCCGGCGCTCACCGAAATCGGCGCCTGGCGCGGCCATGGCCGCAAGATCCCGCCGCTGCTCGGCTCGGGTCCTGAACCGACCGGCGGCTACTACACCAAGGCGGCGGTTCGTCAGATCGTAGCGCTTGCCGCCAGCCTCGGCATCGAGGTGATGCCGGAAATCGACATCCCCGGCCATTCCTATGCGATGCTGCAGGCAATCCCGGAACTGCGCGATCCCGAGGAAAAGGGAAGCTATCATTCGGTCCAGGGCTTCCCGGACAACTGCCTGAACCCGGCGCGCGAAGAGACCTATCGCGTGCTGGAAGTCATCTTCGACGAGTTGATCGAACTCTTCCCGATGCGGGCGATTCATGTCGGCGCCGACGAGGTGCCGCTTGGTGCCTGGTCCGGCTCGCCGGAAGCGCTCACGCGGCTTCGTGCACTTGCCGGTGACGAGGTGGCCGAAACCCACGCCAAGCGCCTGAACGTCGTCACCAACACCCATGGCGCCGACGAGATCGACGGTTCGGGTGCGGCGGTGCTGCAGGGCGAGTTCCTGGCGCGTGTCCAGGCGTTCCTGGCGAGCCGAAATTGCGTTACCGGCGGTTGGCAGGAGGCGGCCCACGGCAACGTCATCGACAAGGCGAAGTCGTTGCTCTTCGGTTGGCGCACGGTCGAGGCGTCGGCCGCGCTTGCCGAGGAAGGTTACGACATCGTCGTCTGCCCGGGCCAAGTCTACTATCTCGACATGGCCAACAGCCCGGCCTGGTCGGAGCCCGGCGGCAGCTGGGCCGGCTGGTCAGACCCGGAAAAGCTCTACACCTTTGACCCGGTCGAAGGCTGGACCGACGCACAGAAAAAGCACCTGCTCGGCGTGCAATGCTGCATCTGGTCCGAACCGATGACCGACCGCGCCGTCTTCGACCGGCTCGTCTTCCCGCGGCTTTCGGCGCTCGCCGAAACCGGATGGACGCGACCCGAACGTAAGTCCTTCAAGCGCTTCGAGGCGCTGGTCGGGCTGATGCCGGTGCTCTACGGCTTTTATGCTGCGGAGTAGGCGCGGTTAAGTTTCCAGTTTTCGTCTGGGCTTGGCCAGGCGATAGATTGGATAGGCAAACGGCGGCGAGAGCCGCCGTTCGTCGTTCGGAGCTAGCCAGGCGTGCGCTTCCGCTTTGCTGGATACGATTTGGATTTTCGTGCTTGTGCGCCGGAGCGTGACACGCAAAGGTGCGCATCGATCCCGCGACGACCCGCGGGATGCAGCGTTTCCTGAGGCCAAGTTATCGATGCGAAGACTTCCTGGATTGTCGGCGATGAAGGTCTTCGAAGTGGTCGGGCAGACCCGCAGCTTCACGCGGGCGGCCGAGCGGCTCAACCTCACGCAAAGTGCGGTCAGCCGCCAGGTTCGCAACCTCGAGGATGAGCTTGGCGAAGACCTGCTCATCCGTCGCCACCACCATCTCGAGCTGACGCCGGCCGGTGCCGAACTGCTGGCGACGATCCAGGAAGCGTTCCATAGCATCGAGGTTTCGCTGCGCAGCATCACCGAGAAGAGCAACCAGAACCGCTTGCGGATCAACGTTCCGCCGACCTTTGCCAAGCGCTGGCTGCTGCCGCGTCTGCCGCGGCTGCGCGTGGCCCTGCCCGACGTCGATATCAGCCTCAGCACCGAAGCCACGGACACGATTGCCGAGCGCGGTCTTCTCGACTGCGCCATCCGCTTCGGCGATGGCGAGTGGCCGATGCTGGATGCCAGCATCCTGATGACGGAGCGGCATGTGGTCGTCTGTGCGCCATCACTGCTCGAAGGGGTGAAAGTCGAGGGTCCGACGGACCTGCAGCGCTTTACCTTCCTGCACGTGCTTGCCTCGCCCGACCGGCGTTATCTGACCTGGCGCCATTGGCTGGATGCAGCCGGGTTCCAGGATGTCGATACCCGCGGCGGGCTAGAGTTCGACCTGCTCGATCTGGCGATCGAAGCGGCCTGTGCGGGCCTCGGCGTCACCGTTGCCGATCGTTCGATGGTTCGCAATCAGCTTGAGACCGGGCAGCTCGTGCAGCTTTTCGACGTCGAGGTCGAGGGGCATGAATCCTACTGGTTCGTCACGCGGCCCCAGGCCGGAAACGACCGCAAGGTCGACGCGTTCCGTGCCTGGCTGCTTACGGAAGTTTCGGCCGACCGGGCTGCCTGAGCCAAGCATTCCATTTTGGAATGCTCTCGCTGAAAATTACTCGCTTGTGCCTCCGGCCCTATCGTCGCAACAGTTTCGTGACGGTCTCGGTCGGGGAGAGAGACGGGCCGTCGCTCGTTTTGCTCTCTCCCGCGCAGTCCGCTTGTCCTGCGCGCCTTTGGCGCCCGGAGCCGCGGCCAACACATCCGAGATGCCATGAGCCCCTATCGCAATTTTTCCGGCGGTCGTTTCATCGAAAGCACGTCTGCGGTGACGATCGACGTCCGTAATCCGGCGACAGGCCAGGTCTTCACATCGGTGCCGGCAGCAACGGATGAGGAAGCAACAGCAGCGGTCGAGGCAGCCATGAAGGCGCAACGCGCCTGGGCGGCACTGCCGGCCATCCAGCGTGGCGATGCGCTGCGTCGACTGGCGACGGTGCTGGAAAGCCGGGCTGAGACCATCGGCGCTGCCCTGGCGAAAGAGTCGGGCAAGAGCCTCGCCGACGCGACCGCGGAAGTCATCTATGGCGCCGAACTGATGCGCTACCACGCCGAATGGGCGCGCCGCATCGAGGGCGAAGTGATCGAGAGCGACAATCCCGGTGAAACGCTTCTCTTGAAGCGCGTTCCGATCGGCGTCGTTGCCGGGCTGATCCCGTTCAACTATCCGATCTACACACTGGTGCGCAAAATCGCCCCGGCGCTGATTGCAGGAAACGCCGTTGTCGTACGGCCGAGCAACAATACGCCGACATCCGCCTTCGTTTTTGCCGAAGCGATCGTCGAGGCCGGCCTGCCGGAAGGTCTCGTTAACATCCTCACGATGTCGCATGACGTCGCGAAAACGCTCTGCACCCATCCCGGCGTCGGCATGATCACGCTGACCGGCAGCGTTTCGGCCGGCCGCATCGTGCTCGACTACTGCAAGGAAAACATCGCCAAGCCCTCTCTCGAACTCGGCGGCAAGACCCCCGTCATCGTCGAGCCGGATGCGGATCTCGATGCTGTGGCACAGGCGATCATCGCCGCCAAGACCGCCCATTGCGGCCAGGTCTGCACCAGTGCCGAGCGGCTCTATGTACACGAAAGCGTGCATGACACGCTGCTCGCCAAGCTGCGCGAAGGTTTCGCTGCCCGCGCCTTCGGCGACCGCGCCGAGGATGCGACCCGCATGGGCCCGCTCGCCAACGCCGCCGCGCAGAAACGCGTGCATGAAATGGTCGAGCAGGCGCGGGCGGAAGGCGGAACGGTCGAGACCGGCGGTTACCTGCCGGAAGGACCGGGCTACTTCTATCCGCCGACGCTGATTTCCGGCTGCCGCCAGGAGATGGAGATCGTGCGCGAGGAGGTCTTCGGGCCTGTTCTCGCGGTGATCCGCTACTCGACCTTCGAGGAAGCGCTGGCGCTGGCGAGCGACCATCAGTTCGGCCTGAGCTCGGTACTCTTCACCGCGAACTATCGCACTGTAATGCGCACCAGCGACGCCATCGAGGCCGGCGAACTCTACGTCAACCGTTTCCCGGCGGACCCCTATCAGGGCTTCCACGCCGGCTGGAAACGCTCGGGTCTCGGCGGCGACGACGGCAAGCACGGCATGCTGGAATTCACCCAGACGCGCCTCGTCGTCCTGAAACACTGATCATTTGAAATGACGCAATTCCGGACGGGAACCGGAATTGTTCGGACATCAACATCAAGACCGGGCCGATGGCATGCTCCCGCCATCGGTCGGGGAGGAGACTACCCTTGAGCTCAATTTCCGAAACAGAAATCGCTGCGCCGTCCGTGTCGGCCCGCAGCCGTTACCTGCAACTGGCGCTGATCGTGATCGCCGCGGGCGCGATCTATCCGATCCTCTACCTGCGCCAGTCCTACCAGACGACGATGCTGGAGGTACTTAAGCTCACCAACACCGAGCTTGGCGTTCTCTATTCCATTCTCGGCACCAGCTTCCTGGTCGGCTACCTGCCGAGCGGCTGGCTCGCCGACCGCGTCCAGCCGCGCATCCTGATCCTCGTTTCCATGGTCGGCACGGGACTGCTCGGCCTCTGGTACGCGACGCTGCCCGGCTACTCATCGCTTCTCGTCATCTATTGCGGCTTCGGCGTCACGACGGGCCTGACGTTCTGGGCGGCGACGCTGAAGCAGGTGAACCTGATCGCCGGCGCCAACGAGCAGGGACGCTTCTTCGGCATTCTCGACGGCGGCCGTGGCCTGGTCGAGGCGCTGCTTGCCAGCGTCGCCATCGCGCTCTTTGTCTTCACGACGGAAACGCGCGGTGCCGGGCTTGCCATGGGTTTCCGTGATGTCGTGCTGCTCTATGCCGTTTTCTGCATCGTCGTCGGCATCGCCTATTTCGCCGTGTCGCAGCCCGTCGCTGTCGAGAAAGGCGCGCGCAAGCGCGAAGGCAACCTGCTTGCCGACATCAAGACGCTGCTCCGTATCCCCGAGGTCTGGCTCGTCGCCGCCATCATCTTCTGCGGCTATCACGTGTTCCTCGCGACCTACAGCTTCTCGGCCTATCTGCAGGAAGGCGGCTTCGGCATTTCCGCCGCCATGGCCGGCGTGATCGTCACGATCAAGCTGTGGCTGCGCCCGGTCGGCGGTATCGGCGGCGGCCTGCTCGGCGACCGCTTTGGCAAGACGGGCATCCTGCTCCTGAGCTTCCTCGTCGCAGCCGCCAGCCTTGTGGCGATGATCGCCCTGCCGGGCATCGGCTCGACGGTCCTCTTCGTCGGGCTGGTGCTGCTCGTCGGCCTCATCACCTATACGATACGCGGCCTCTACTGGGCGATCCTCGACGATTGCCACGTGCCGGCCAACATCACCGGCCTTGCGATCGGCATCATCTCGCTCGTCGGCTACGCGCCCGACACCTACCTGCCGCTCGTCAACGGATACCTCTCAGACCGTTATCCGGGCATCGCCGGCTACCAGTTCTATTTCGGCTACATCGCCGCCATCTGCGTCCTCGGCGCCATCGCCACCCTGGTGCTGATGGCCCGCCTCAAGAAAAAGAGATGACACAAATGAAGATCGCGTCTCTCAAGACCTATGCCGTCGCCGTCCCGCCGCCGCATGTGGGCGGAATGTACTGGATCTTCGTGCGCCTCACGACCGTCTGCGGCATCGAGGGCATCGGTGAGATCTACGCGACCTCGTTCCATCCAAAGGCGCTGACGCCGCTGATCGAAGACGTCTTCGAGCGGCATCTGCTCGGCCATGATCCGCACCAGATCGAGCGCTTCTGGCGCTCGGCCTATTCGAGCGGCTTCACCCAGCGCCCCGACCCGACGATGATGGGTATCGTCTCGGGTCTCGAAATCGCCTGCTGGGATATCATCGGCAAGGCCGCCGGCCGGCCCGTCGCGGACCTGCTCGGCGGCACCGTGCACGAGAAGCTCCGCGCCTACACCTATCTCTACCCGAAGAACGCGGCTGGAGAGTTCGACTTCAACGATCCGGATCTCGCCGCCGGATGCGCCGTCGAAATGGTCGAAATGGGCTTCACCGCCGTCAAGTTCGACCCGGCCGGTCCCTACACCAACTATTCCGGCCACCAGCTTTCGCTCGGCGTGATGGACCGCTCGGAGGAATTCTGCCGCAAGATCCGCGACGCCGTTGGAAGTAGCGCCGATCTGCTCTTCGGCACGCACGGCCAGATGGTGCCGTCCTCGGCGATCCGGCTGGCGCGGCGTCTCGAAAAATACGACCCGCTCTGGTTCGAAGAACCGGTTCCTCCCGGACAGGAAGCGGCGATGGCGGAGGTGGCGCGCGCGACCTCGATCCCGATTTCGACCGGCGAGCGCCTGACGACCAAGTACGAGTTCCAGCGCGTCCTCGAACTGAAGGCTGCCTCGATCCTGCAGATGAACGTCGCACGCGTCGGCGGGCTTCTCGAGGCGAAGAAGATCGCCGGCATGGCAGAAGCCTATTACGCCCAGATCGCCCCGCATCTCTATAACGGCCCGGTCGGGGCTGCGGCCAGTATCCAGCTGTCAGCTGCGTCGCCGAACTTCCTCATCCATGAGGCGATCCTCGATTTCAGCGGATTTCATGCGGATGTGCTGAAGACCAAGCTCGCCGTCGAGGATGGCTACATCATCCCGTCGCGCGAGCCTGGCCTTGGCATCGAGCTCAACATGGACGTCGTCGAAAAGCACACGCCGTACACCGGCGAGCGCCTGCACCTGCAGATGGACAGCCGGCCGGCGGACGTGAAGGCCTTCGCGCCGGCACGCGGATAACTCCGACGATAGGACATGCAGATGATCTACGACTACATCATCGTCGGCGCCGGGTCGGCCGGCTGCATTCTTGCGAGCCGGCTCAGCGAAAATGGTCGCCACAGGGTGCTTTTGATCGAGGCTGGCGGCAACGACAATTCCTTCTGGTTCAAGATCCCGGTCGGCTACGCCCGCAGCTACTACAATCCCCAGGTCAACTGGATGTATTCGAGCGAGCCGGAGGCCGAGCTTCAGGATCGCAGCATTTACGTGCCGCGTGGCAAGGTCCAGGGCGGATCCGGCTCGATCAATGCGATGATCTATGTGCGCGGCGCGCGCGACGACTTCGACGACTGGAAAAACGCCGGCAATACGGGCTGGGGCTATGACGATGTCCTGCCCTATTTCCGCCGGCTCGAAACCCATGCGCGCGGATCGTCCGAATGGCACGGCGGCGAAGGCCCGATCCACATCACCCCGATGCGCGGCATGACGCACCCGATCACCGACGCTTTCCTCGAAAGCTGCGGATCGTTGCAGCTGCCGCTGAACGAGGATTTCAACGGCGCCTCGATCGAGGGCGCCGGCGTCTACGACGTCAACACCAACAACGGCCGCCGCTCGCATTCGAGCGCGGAGTATCTGAGGCCCGCCCTCAAGCGTCCCAATCTCACGATCGAACGCTACGCGCAGGCAGAAAAGCTGGTCTTCGGCGAAGACGGACGCGTGACCGGTGTCGATGTCATCCAGAATGGGACGCGGCGCCGCTTCACGGCGGGGCGCGAGGTCATCCTGGCCGCCGGTGCGGTCGGTAGCCCGCAGCTGCTGCAGGTCTCGGGCATTGGCGACGGCAAGGCGCTGTCGTCGCTCGGGGTCGAAACGCGCCGGCATCTGCCGTCGGTCGGCCTGAACCTGCAGGATCATCTCTGCGCCAGCTTCTATTATCGTGCGACGATCCCGACGCTCAACGACGAGTTCGGCAGTCTCTTCGGCCAGATGCGTCTCGGTCTGCAGTATCTCTTGACCGGCAAAGGACCGTTCTCGATGAGCGTCAACCAGGCGGGTGGTTTCTTCCGCGGCCGGCCAGACGAAGAGCGGCCGAACATCCAGCTCTATTTCAACCCGCTCTCCTACCGCATCCCGACGGATCCGAAGGCCGGGCTGAAGCCGGAGCCCTATCCCGGCTACCTGATCTGCTTCAATTCCTGCCGGCCGACGAGCCGCGGCAGCATCTCGATTGCGTCCGGCGACCCCTCGGTGAAACCGCTGATCCGGCCGAACTACCTGACGACCGATCGCGACATCGACGAAGTGCTGCAGGGAAGCCGGCTTGTCCGCCGGATCGCGTCGGCCTCGGCACTCTCATCGTTGACGGCGGAAGAGATTTCGCCGGCGCCGCGCGTGGAAAGCGACGAAGCGCTGATGGACTATTTCCGCGAAAACTCCGGCTCGATCTATCATCTTTGCGGCACCTGCGCGATGGGGCCGGACCAGGAGAGTTCGGTGGTCGACAGCCGCCTGAAGGTTCACGGTGTGCCCGGTCTTCGCGTCGTCGACGCCTCGATCTTCCCCAACATCACCGCGGGCAACATCAACGCGCCGACGATGATGGTTGCGGAGAAAGGTGCCGATCTGATCCTTGCCGATGCCGCCTGAGCGGCACGGCTTTCCTGTCGACTGGGGGACCCGACGCAGTGGTCGGTCAGGCGTAGGGGTGTCGTTGAACGTCAGGCGTGATTTGCCATCGTCGATTGAGCGTGACTATACTTCCCGCACTTCATAGCCGTCCATATCAGGTGCTTGCCCCTACCGAACGATCGTTGCCACCGCGCTCGACGCGGCGAGACCACGGTCATTGAAATCTGGCAATGCGCCGCGAGCCTGCGAGGGAGAGACGCATGCCGAGTTTCCGCTTGAAGACCCTGTCGATTACGTTGCTCTTTGCATCGAGCCTGACGCCCTGGGCGGTACAGGCGGCTTCACCCGAGCCCGTGAAGGCGGAGCACGGCATGGTGGTCACGGCCCAGCACCTGGCATCCGATATCGGTGTTGCCGTGCTGAAAAGCGGTGGCAATGCCGTGGATGCAGCCGTTGCCGTCGGCTATGCGCTTGCCGTCACCTATCCGACCGCCGGCAATATCGGCGGCGGCGGTTTCATGACCATCCGCTTTAAGGACGGCAAGACGACGTTCCTCGATTTCCGCGAGCGGGCGCCTCAAGCTGCGACCAAGACCATGTATCTCGACGCCAAGGGCAATGTCGTCGACGGCCTGAGTACCGAGGGCTATCTCGCCGTCGGCGTTCCCGGCCCGGTCATGGGCTTCGAAATGGCGCGCAGCCGATATGGCACCAAGCCGCTTGCCGAATTGATCGCGCCGGCGATCGCGCTTGCCAAAGACGGCTTCGTGCTGGAGCAGGGCGATATCGATTCCTTCGAGGGCGAGACGGACAGGCTCGCCAAGGACCCGGCCGCGGCCGCGATCTTCCTGAAGGACGGCAAGCCGTTCGTCGCCGGCGAGAAGCTGATCCAGGCCGATCTTGCCGCATCGCTTTCGAGCATCGCCGAGAAGGGCACCGACGCCTTCTACAAGGGCGCGATCGCCGACCAGATCGTCAAGGCGAGCGCGGAGAAAGGCGGCGTGCTCGCCAAGGCAGATTTCGAGCGCTACGCCGTGCGCGAACTGGAGCCGGTCAAGTGCAACTACCGCGGCTATGACATCGTCTCCTCGCCGCCGCCATCCTCCGGTGGCGTGATCATCTGCGAAATCCTCAACGTTCTCGAAGGCTACCCCATTTCCTACATGGGCTATGGCGCCGCCGACACTGTGCATGTGATGATCGAGGCCATGCGCCACGCCTATGTCGACCGCAACACGTCGCTCGGCGATCCCGATTTCGTCGAGAACCCCGTCGCCAAGCTTACCGACAAGGCCTATGCCAAGGACATCCGCGACAAGATCGATCCGTTCCGCGCCGGCGTTTCCGCCACACTGATCCCCAAGGGTTTCGGCGAAAGCAAGGAGACCACGCACTATTCGATCATCGACGACGAGGGCAACGCGGTTGCCGTCACCTATACGCTGAACGGCTCCTTCGGCGCCGGCGTCGTGGCGCCCGGAACCGGCATCCTGCTCAACAACGAGATGGATGATTTCACCGCCAAGCCAGGCGTGCCCAATCTCTACGGTCTGGTGCAGGGCGAGGCCAATGCGATCGCGCCCGGAAAGACGCCGCTGTCATCGATGAGCCCGACGATCATCTCCAAGGACGGCAAGCCCTTCATGGTGATCGGCAGCCCCGGCGGTGCACGCATCATCACCATCACGCTCGAAGCGATACTCAACGTCATCGACCACGGCATGAACATCCAGGAAGCGGTCGACGCGCCGCGCGTCCATCACCAGTGGCTGCCGGACAAGGTGTTCATGGAGCCCTATGCGCTCTCGCCAGATACCCGCAAGCTGCTGTCGGCCATGGGCCACAATGTCCAGATCGATGAAAGCTGGACGATCTGGGGACAGGCGACCGGCATCCTCGTCGGCGGCGAGAGCCTTTCGGACATCGAGGCCGGCGGCGGCGCCCGCTACAATGGCGCAGTCGACAGCCGCATCGGCGCGGGTGCTGCGCGCGGTTACTAGACGCACGCGAATCGGCGCAAAGCTGCGCCCTCGACACCCATTCAGAGCGGCGGATCGTCAGTTCGCCGCCTGATTTCGCGCATGCGACCACCGCGTCCTCACGCGAAAAAGATTTGAAAGCGGTTCCGGTTGAATTTATTATGTTTTCAGAGCGTGCGACCGCACGCGATCGTACGCTTTGGCCAAGCTTCATTCGTGGAGGTTGTCATGGCACTGATGGAAGGAAAGAAAGCACAGGACTGGATCAATCTGGTTCTTGCCGTCTGCCTGTTCGTCTCCCCCTGGATCATGGGTTTCGTTGTCGAAAGCGTTCCGGCCTGGAACGCTTGGGGCGCCGGCGTCGTGCTCGGCGTTCTGGCTATCGCGACGCTTGCCATGTTTGCGGAATGGGAAGAATGGGCAAGCCTCATCGTCGGGCTCTGGCTGATCGCTTCACCCTGGCTGCTCGGTTTCTCGACCAGTCCCAACCCCATGTGGACGCATGTCGTCCTTGGGGTGTTGGTGACCGCGCTCGCGATCTGGGCCGTCTGGGACGAACGGCAGCATCCGCATGCACATGCATGACGATGAGTAGAGAAGATTGCGGCCCGGCGCCGCAGCGCCGGGCCGCAATCAGTTTGCATCATTCGCTGCAATTTTGCGTTTGCGGCTGGCCAGATCGAGAGCGAAATCTGAAAAACCGTGCGGAACCGTCCTCTTCGGATTTGCGTGAGTTCAAAGGTCAGATCCCTTCGAACAATCCAAACGGGCCAGCGCATGGATTCACCTTACGGTGTCTTCGACAGCACGGCGCGCAACGACCGCCACGAACTCCCGAGCTCCGGAGTAGGTTTTCGGCTACCCATCGGCAGCGAGGTCGTTGAAGCAGGCTTTGCTCTTGCCGAACCATGGAAATCACTGCCGGCAAGCCAATGTTTATGACATCCTGGCATTCAGCGATTGCGCACGCCCGCTGCGCGGGTGATGGCGTGCAATTGGATAATACCAATATAACGCCAATCAGCGACTGTTTCGGAACGTGAACGCAACTTGTATGCGCTATCTGTAAGAAATGTAACACGAATTATCCCGCCTTCAGTCGCCATTACGGATAGTTGCGCCGCCGCGATCTGGACAGGTGGTTATGTTTTGGTATTTCTAATACTGGCCGCAAGGAGATGGGCCAAATCGGAAGTGAATACGGACGCTATCGGCCCGAGGGCGAGCAAGCCGGCGGGCAACCGGAAAACTGGGAGATTTAAATGAAGCCGAGTTCCATTTTTGCCCCGTTGGGGTCGACCGTGACAGCATCGGGCACCCCGCGTTCGGTGAAGGCGGGTAGCGCACGGCGCCGCCTCCTTGGACTGTTGACAGCGACAGCGTGTCTCATTTCAGCGGTTCCAGCCGGCGCCTTCGACCAGGCAAACGCTGCCCGTATAAAACAGCTGGTCGACACCGGCATGCAGTATTACTGGTCGGGCGGCGACGTCAAAAAGGCGGAAGCCGAAGTCTTCAAGGGCATTACGCTGCATGGCAAGTATGATGTCGTGGAGGAAGCCTTCAAGGAAGCGTCGACGCTCGCGCCTGAGCGGTTGGATTTCCAATATGCCGTTGCTGCGACCCAGATCATCCAGAAGAAGCTCAACGACGCGCAGGCGACCTTCCAGAGCATCCTTGGCAAGGACCCGACCGCTTTTGATGCGCAAAGCTGGCTTGAGGCAATTGCCCGCATCCGTGGCGATGAGACCGGCGCGGCGCTTGCCCACCAGGCTCTGGCCGGTCTCGATCGCGAGCGAGCGGAAGAGTATCGCAAGCGGTTTGTTCGCGCAGAACAGATCATGGCTGAAAAGCCGAACTTCGACGTCCCGACTGTGCCAGGCAAAGTCGTGATCGTCGCGCTGGGCTACGCGCTCGCCGATGACGGCAAGGCGCAGCAAACCTTGCTCGATCGTCTCGAGGTGACGTTGAAGGTCGCCGAGGCCAACCCGACAGCGCTCGTCATGGTGAGTGGCGGCGTGCCGAAAAATGGCGTTACGGAAGGTGACGTCATGTCCAAGTGGCTGGTCGACAAGGGTATCAGTCGCGATCGCATCATGATTGAGGACAAGTCGAAAGATACGATCGGCAATGTGATCAATGCCGCCAATCTCCTGGTGCGGCATCAGGCCGACACGGTAATCCTGGTGACCAGTTCGAGCCACATGCGCCGCGCGCGCACGGTCATGGAGGATGCCTTGAAGCAGCGCGACCTGCCATCGGCAGTGGTGCCGCTGAATGCACTGGACGCGCCAACCCAGGATCAAGCGGCAAAGATCGGGGCGGACGAGCGGTTGGTCATTTACCGTGATCTGATGCGTGTTTCGGGCGTATGGGCCTATCCGGGGCTGCAGCAGTAGTCATCGGAACATCCCCGAAAGCGCCTGATGCTTGCGCGTCCCACCCTTGCACTTAAGGGTGGGACGCGTGCGTTTCTGGCTCAGTTTGAGAATGCGCCGGTCGCGTGTATGGCACGCAGGAAGAGGCTGCGTACTCCCGCACTTCAACATAATGCTTCCCATCCGTCCTGCTTTGCCCTAGAAGGCGCGCCGTAATCCGGTCGCAGCCTACCCGGTCAAAACAAGGACACCTATCATGAAGACAATCGTCATCTGCTCCGGCGGATTGGACTCGGTATCGCTTGCCCACAAGGTCGCAGCCGAACACGAACTCATTGGCCTGCTCTCCTTCGATTACGGCCAGCGACACCGTAAGGAGCTGGACTTTGCCGCCGCCTGTGCCAAGCGGCTCGGCGTTCCGCATCAGGTCATCGACATCAGCGCGATCGGCGCCCATCTCACCGGATCGGCATTGACGGACGATGTCGACGTGCCCGACGGCCACTACGCCGAGGAAACGATGAAAGCGACGGTGGTTCCGAACCGCAACGCCATCATGCTCGCCATCGGCTTCGGGTTGGCAGCGGCGCAGAAGGCGGATGCGGTGGCCGTCGCCGTGCATGGCGGCGACCATTTCATCTATCCCGACTGCCGTCCCGGCTTCATCGACGCGTTTCAGGCGATGCAGAACCACGCGCTCGACGGCTACGCCGACATCACGCTCTACGCGCCCTATGTGACGATTTCGAAGGCGGATATCGTCACCGACGGCGCGAGCCATCAGACGCCCTTCGAAGCGACCTGGTCCTGCTACAAGGGCGGCGCGCGCCATTGCGGGCGCTGCGGCACCTGCGTCGAGCGGCGCGAGGCCTTCCATCTGGCCGGCGTTGCGGATCCGACCGACTACGAAGATCCGGATTTCTGGGTGGCGGCGACGTCGGCCTTTGCGGCCGAGGAGGTGAAGTGATGTTCCGGATCACCAAGGAATTCCATTTCTCCGCCTCGCATCAGTTGAAGAGCCTGCCGGCAGACCATCAATGTGCGCGGCTGCACGGCCACAACTACATCGTCGAAGTCGAGCTTGCCGGCGCGGAGCTCAACGAGCACGGCTTCGTGCGCGACTATCACGAGCTTTCGCCACTGAAGCGCTACATCGACGAGAGTTTCGATCACCGCCATCTGAACGACGTTCTCGGCCACGACCGGGTGACGGCCGAATGTCTGGCGAAGCACTTTTACGACTGGTGCAAGGCGAGGCTGCCGGAAACCTCCGCCGTGCGTGTCAGCGAGACGCCGAAGACCTGGGCGGAATACCGGCCATGAGCGGGCCCGGCGAAACGCGCATCCGTGTCAGCGAAATCTTCGGGCCGACGATCCAGGGCGAGGGCATCCTGATCGGGCTTCCGACCGTGTTCGTGCGAACCGGCGGCTGCGACTATCGCTGCAGTTGGTGCGACACGCTGCACGCGGTCGACAGCGAATATCGCGACCAATGGCTGCCGATGGGCGTCGAAGAGATCTGGAGCGAGGTCGTCACGCTCTCCGGTGGCAAGCCGCTGACGGTCTCGCTTTCCGGCGGCAATCCGGCGATCCAGCCGCTGGCGCCCCTGATCGCCCGCGGGAAAGCCGATGGCTATCGCTTCGCGCTGGAAACGCAGGGCAGCATCGCCAAGGACTGGTTTGCGGATCTCGACGTGCTGACGCTGAGCCCGAAGCCGCCGTCGAGCGGCATGGAAACGGAGTGGCATACCTTCGACGACTGTCTTCGAATGGCAGCGGATGGGCCGCAGGTGGCGCTGAAGATCGTCGTTTTCGACGAGCGCGACTATGCCTATGCCCGGGATACGGCGGCCCGGTACCCCCATCTGCCGCTCTACCTGCAGCCTGGCAACCATACGCCTCCACCCCCTGACGACGACGACGCCAAAGTCGACATCGACGGCATCATCGATCGCATGCTCTGGCTTGTCGGCAAGGTGACGGAAGATCGTTGGTTCGAGGCCCGCGTCCTGCCGCAGCTGCACGTCCTGCTCTGGGGCAACAGGCGCGGGGTGTAGGCGGCAGGCGCCCCTTTACCGCTTGCCGGCAAGCGCCTTCGCGCTTGGATCGCCAATCGGCGGCAGCTATGGTCCTCAAATCAAGACCAATGAGGGGCGTTCATGCAGCTGAAGACGAAACGTGTCTATGAGCCGAAGGCCGATGGCGACGGGATGCGCGTCCTCGTCGATCGCCTCTGGCCGCGCGGTTTGACCAAGGCGGAAGCCGCGGTCGATCTCTGGCTGAAGGACATAGCGCCGACCACGGAGCTGCGCCGCTGGTTCCATGCGGATGAAGGTACGTGGGAAGAGTTTCGCGAGCGCTACCTTGCCGAGCTCGACGGCAATCCGGAGGCAGTTGACCTGTTGCGACAGCGCATTGCTGAGGGCCCGGTGACTTTGCTTTACAGCGTGAAGGATGAGGCCCGCAATCATGCGGAGATCCTCAAAGGCTACATCCTCACCCATCGATAGACGAGGCGCCGGGTTCACGTCATGTCGTTGGAATGGATGCCTCGAATGCGCCGCCGGCGCGCGCAGCGACCCGGCGCCAGTCGCCGTCGAGGGGTAATCCGAAGACGTTGATAAGGGCAGATTCGATTGCCGGTGCATCGAATTCTTGGCGCGTCACGGTGCCGTTCCTGTCACGGATCGTCAGCCGGTTTCCAAGCAGGATGTTACGTGTCTCCTCGGTGGTCAACGTCACCAGTAGGGTCTGTCGGAAAAGCGAATGCGGATCCGTGTATGTCGCGATGTTTGCGATCCGATACGCGTCCTCTCCACAAATGCTCGGCGATACCTCGTAGACCGGTACCCAGTCACGACCAAGTAATGCCTCCAGCACGTAGCCATCGAGCGTTCGGCTGAGACGGAACGGCTCATGCGGCGTCGGTTGCGGCGTGGTCCGGTCGAAACGCAGCGGCGCGGTCGGCACGCAACTGCCGAAGCCGACATCGACCAGATAGCCGACATCGTTCACGAAGACGCGGAGCGCCATGTGCGACCAGGCCGGCGGCGGCGCACCCGGGGCGCGCATCCACAGGACGCGGGCAATCAAGGGATCCACCCGGTAGCCGAGCGACGTGAGCACGCGCTGCAACAGGCTGTTCTGCTCGAAGCAATAGCCGCCACGCCGGCGGTCGATGAGCTTGGCGTCGACCGCCGCCGGCGAAAGGTCGATCCGACGGCCGAGAAGCACGTCGATGGCCTCGAAGGGGATCGACGCGGCATGGCGGGCGACGATCCTGCCAAGCGTTGTGAGATCGGGCGAGAGCGGCCCGACATGACCGATGCGGGCGAAGTAGCGGCCGAGGTCGACGGGAAATGGGGCGTTCCGCATGGCTAGAGGCTCCGATAGATGGCGTCGCGAAGATCGTCCGGGAAGCGTCCGTTCATGCCCTCAAAAGCGGTGTTGGTGAGCGCAACGACTGTCAGGCCGCGGGCCGGGTCGATGAACCACTTGTGCCCGTAGGCGCCGTCCCATTGCAGCGTGCCGCGCGACTGCGGTGTTCCCGCCATCTCGGGTTCGACAAGCACGGCGCCGCCGAAACCGAACTCCCACCCGGCGCCGGCGGCCAATCCGCCCGTCCTTGCCTGAATGTCGAACATCGAGCGGGTGCTGGCGGCGTCGAGCACCGGCGAGTGTCCGGTCCTGAGGCTTTCGAGAAGGCGGATCACGTCGCCGGCCGTGCCTGCCATGCCGGCTCCTCCGGAGGGAAAGGCTCGAGGATTGAAGATCCGGCCGGGCGAGAGGCGTACGGGATTGCCAAAGAAGGGGACCGCGTCGTCGCCAACGAGCCGCCGTGGCCGCGGCGAGGCATCGCCATAGTGGACCACGAGCTTGCGTTTATCGGTCACGGAAAAGGCGGTGTCGTTCATCCCCATCGGGCGTGTGACGAGCGTAGCAATCGCCTCCGGCAGCTTTGATCCCGTCGCCTCTTCGATAACGGCGCCAAGCACGTCGAGGCTCATCGAATAGCCCCAGCCGTGTCCGGGCGGATAGGATAACGGAATGGCGGTGAGCTTGCCGATGAGGGCGGTGAGATCATCGTCGGTGTCGTCGAGGCCGCTGCTGATGGCGTGCCGGCGATAAGGGCCGTCGCCTCGCTCCATGAACACGTAGCTCAAATCGGCACTGTGCGTCAGGAGTTGGCGGAGGGTTATCCGAGGCTCGCTGCCGTCCGGCAGCTGCGGCCTGAACGCGGGAAGCCATTCCGACACGATATCGTCGAGACCGATGGTGCCGCTTTGCGCCAGGTTGAGAGCAGCGACCGTGACGATTGGCTTTGCGACCGAGGAGAGCAGGAAGATGCTGTCCTCGGTCATCGGCCGGTCGGCCTCGCGTTCCGCAAGCCCGGCGGCATGTCGGTAGCCGGGCTCGCCATCGATAAGGATCTCGACGACTGTGCCGACGATGCGCTGTTCATCCAGGGCTTCCGCGATCACCCGGTCGAGTTCGGCCTTCAGCCGCGTTCTGCGCTTCGATCTTCCCTGTCTTGTCGCATCCATGATCGTCTCCTGTGCTTCTCGATACTGCGGCCCGGTCGACGCTTCAGGGCGAAATTCGGGCTCCCGGACAAAGGCAAAGCCCGTTCGCAACGAAAGTCGATCGTCTGTTCCCGTATGGGAGGCATACGCGCCTGCACGAGGCAGCCGTCGTCGTCCGGCGCTAAAAACGGTGCGACAACGTCAGATGGAGTCGGGTTGATGAACACAAACAATCTGGGATTTGCAGGCAAAGTCGCCTTAGTCGCAGGCGCCAGCAAGGGTATCGGCGCGGCCACCGCCCGCGCCTTTGCGCAGGCCGGCGCATCCGTTGTCCTTCTTTCCCGCTCGCAGCCGGCGGTCGAGGCGTTGGCGGTTTCCATCCGCCAGGCGGGCGGCGACGCACTGGCGATCGCTGCCGATGTCGGCGACGAGAGTGCCATGAAGCAGGCGCTTGCAAGTGTGATGCAGCACTATGGCCGGCTCGACGCCGCCTTCAACAATGCGACGGATGGAACCATGCCGGCCCCGCTTGCCGATCTCGACATCGAAGGGTTCGATCGCGGCATCCGCACCAACATTCGCGGCACCTTTCTCGGCATGCGTTACCAGATCGAGGCGATGGCGAGGGGCGGTGGCGGTGCGATCGTCAACATGGCGTCGGTTGCCGGCATCAACGGCACCTCCGGGCTTTCCGCCTATGTCAGTGCGAAGGCCGGGATCATCGGGCTGAGCAAGGCTGCGGCGCTGGACTATGCCGACCAGGGCATCCGGATCAATGTCGTTGCGCCCGGGCCGATCCTCACCCACCATCTCGAGGCCGCCGGCGCGGACATCCAGCGGCACGCAGCACTTTCGACGCCGATGCGCCGGCTTGGCCGGATGGAGGAGGTGGCCGCAAGTGTCCTCTGGCTCTGTTCCGATGCGGCGAGTTACATCACCGGCGTGGTGCTGCCTATCGACGGGGGCATGACGGCGGGCACGAAAGTGCCTATGGATTACCGTCGAGGCGAGCCGCCTCGGCCGGCTGAACCCTGAGGTGCCTGTGGACTGGGAAGAACTCCATCTTGTTCAGCACTTGGTCCGCCACGGCTCGCTGAGTGCAGCGGCCCGTGCGATGGGCACCACGCAACCGACGCTCAGCCGTCGCCTCGAGGCTTTTGAGCAGAAGACGCGCAAAACGCTGTTCGAGCGGCAACCGGGCGGCCTCGTGCCGACCGCCGTGTGCCTCTCCATCCTTTCTGCGCTCGAGCACATGGAGGCGAACGCGCTTGCGGTGGAGCGGCGCCTTGCGGTGCAGGACGACGCACTTGAAGGCACCATCACCGTGACCAGCCTCGACTGGATCGGAGACTACCTCCTGGCGCCGATCCTGACCAAGTTTGCAGCAATGCATCCCGGCGTCAGCATTCACCTTTTGAACGATGGCCGGCGCTTCAACCTGTCCCGACGGGACGCGGACATCGCCTTGCGTTTCGGCAGTTTCGACCAAAACGATATCGTCGAGCGCAAGGTTGCCGATGTCGCCTACGGCCTGTTTGCAACAGAGGCCTACCTTGATCGTTTCGGCCATCCGGATGTTGCGGGCGAAGGCAGGAACCAGACGATTGTCGAGCTGGTGGAGGTGCCTGTGCGGGTATCGCTCTCGACCTGGCTGAAAGATCTTTTGCCGGAGGCGAGAGTGCTGCTGCGCACGAATTCGATCCGCTCGCAATTGAGTGCGGTTGAGACCGGACAGGCACTTGCCACGCTGCCGCACTTTATCGCCGCCGGCCGGAATGGCCTTGTGGCCCTTGACCTCGGCGTTGCCGCGCCGGTTCTGCCGCTGAAGCTCGGTGTTCACCCGGAATTACGTGAATTGCCGCGGGTGCGAAAGCTCATGGATTTTGCCGTATCGCAGTTCGCGCCCCTGCGGGTGAGCCTCAACCCGTCAGGCTGAAGTGCCGGCGGACCAAGGCGCGACGCGTTTGCTGGGCACTGCAACGAATGCGCGAAATTTTCTTGGCTGTCGATGTCGGGAGATGACGACGTCATGCGTCTTAATCTCGAAGGCGGTGCTCAACCGCGCTGACAACAAGGAGATTGAGAATGTTTCGTACCGCTTTGATCGCTGGCGCCCTGCTCATGTCCGGCACTGCCTTTGCCGAGGCTGAGACCGTCGAAGTCAACGGCATGAAGATGTATTACGAGGTCTCGGGCGAGGGCGAGCCGCTGGTCGTGCTGCACGGCGCCTACATGAACATTCCCTCGATGGGCGCGATCATCCCGAAGCTGGCCGAGACCCACAAGGTCTATGCAATCGAGTTCCAGGGCCATGGCCGCACCACCGATATCGATCGCCCGATCACCTATCCGAACCTCGCCGACGACGTCGCCGCCTTCATGGATGCGGTGAAGCTGGAGAAGGCCGATGTCTTCGGCTACTCAATGGGTGCGGCTGCCGGCCTGCAGCTGGCAATCCGCCATCCGGACAAGGTGAACAAGCTAGCCGCCGCGTCCGTCGGCTACGATGCCGAGGGCTGGCAGCCGGAATTCAAAGCATTCATCCCGCAGATGACTGTCGAGATGTTCGTCGGCATGCCCTTTGCCGAAGACTACCGCAAGCTCGCCGCCAATCCGGATGGGTTTCCCGATCTGGTCAAGAAGCTGATCCAGCTCGAAAAAGAACCGATGGCCTGGGAGGCGGATGTCAAGGCACTGAAGACCCCGGTTCTCGTCATCGCCGGCGATGCCGATGTGGCGACGTTGGAGCACACGGTGGCACTGTTCCGCCTGCTTGGTGGCGGCGCCATGGGCGACATGGGAAAGCCGCTATCGCCTTCGCGGCTCGCGATCCTGCCGGCGACGTCGCACACCGCCGTCATCAACCAGACGGAACTGTTGGAGGCTTTCATCGAGCCCTTTCTGAAGGGTGAGACACCGAAGGGCATGTTCCCGTGACAACGACGAACGGCGCCATCTTCGCAGATGGCGCCGCCCTCCTATGGTGGATAGCTTCTAGCGCAGGCGCCTGCCGTCTGCGTCGAACACCAGAGCGGCTGTGGGTTCGAAACGGGCGGCGATGCTATCGCCGGACTTCAGGCCGCGGCCGTTTTTTGTTTCGATGATGATCAGTTCGCCGTCGCCGTGCCGGGCATAGGCAAAGGTCTCGCCGCCCAGATGCTCCAGCATGTCGATCGTCAAATCGAGGCTCGCCGAGCCGCTGTCGCCGAAATGCTCGGGGCGAATGCCGATGGTCACGGTGCTGCCGGGCGTTACGTCCTTGACCGCAATCGGCAGCGTCGCATTGCCGAAATCCGCCAGGCGGACATGTTTCTCCCCGCCCGCGTTTGTTTCGACGATCCCCTTCAAAAAGTTCATCTTCGGCGAACCGATGAAACCGGCGACGAAGAGATTGGCCGGATCGTCGTAGAGGTCGAGCGGCGAGCCTACCTGCTCGACCACACCGCCGCGCATGACGACGATCTTGTCGGCAAGCGTCATCGCCTCGACCTGATCGTGGGTGACGTAGATGATTGTCGTTGCAAGCTTCTTGTGCAGCCTGGCGATCTCGATGCGCATGTGCACGCGCAGTTCCGCATCGAGGTTCGAGAGCGGCTCGTCGAAGAGAAAGATCTTCGGGTGCCGCACGATCGCCCGGCCGATCGCCACGCGCTGGCGCTGGCCGCCCGAAAGCTGTTTTGGCTTGCGGTCGAGCAGCGGCCCGAGTTCCAGGATGTTCGCGGCTTCGCCGACGCGTTGTGCGATCTCGGCCTTCGGCACGCCGGCAAATCGCAGCGCGAAACCCATGTTCTCCCGAACCGTCATATGCGGGTAGAGCGCATAGGACTGGAACACCATGGCGATGCCGCGTTTCGACGGATCGACATCGTTCATGCGCTCGCCGCCGATCGTGAGATCACCTGACGTGATCTCCTCCAGTCCGGCGATCATCCGAAGCAGGGTCGACTTGCCGCAGCCGGATGGCCCGACGAAGACGACGAACTCACCGGTCTTGATGTCGAGGTCTACACCCTTGATGACCTCGAAGTTGCCATAGGACTTTCTGACGTGCTTAAGTTGGAGTTCGCTCATGCAGCCGCCGCCTCGTCCGACACCGCCGAAAGCTCCAGCCTTACGGTTCCAAGCCGCGTCGAGGTCACCGCGACGGCGATGCCGCCGGCAGCACCCGTCGTTTCCAGCCAGAAGCCGGTCGAACCGCCCTGGAAGATCAGGCGATCGGGGCCGAGCAGGCGGGCAGGGCCGGTGACTGTCACGTCGACCGCGTCATTGAGGAAGGGCAGGATGTTGCCGGCCTGATCGAGCGCCCGCACGATCACCCGCACGCTGTCGCGCCCTTCGGCCCGAAGCGCCGTGCTGTCGGGGACGACTTCCAGCGCCGTCGGCACCGGATCGGCGACCATGCGCAGGTTGGCGACGGGCTCGCCGTCGATAAAGCCGGTGAAGGCTGCGTCTTCCCACTTCATGCCCCAGACGCCGAGTTCGTCCTTGGTGAAGTGGCGATGGTCGATGACGACGGGCGGGTGCGGCAGATGCGGGAAGTTCTCGCGGTCGGGGCCGACGCGCTTGACGAGCGATCCGTATTTCAGCTCGACCTCGTCGCAGTTGGTGAGCACGATCAAGGGCAGCACGCCGCCGATGTTGCGCTCGCCGCGTGCCCAGAAGGTGACCGGCTTCATCACCACGCCCTCCGACGGTTCGCATTGGCTGGCATAGACATAAGCCGCGAATTTCGGCTGGCGGAACATGTCCATGACACCGTGATAGCAGATCCGGTCGCCGGAGCCGAAGTCCTTGTGGGTGTTGTAGTCGAACATGCACCAGCCGACGGCGCCTGAAATGCTTGGGTCGCCATAGGCCGCGTTCAGCACTTCGAGGTGCCGGCGCACATGCTCTGCCTGCCGTTGTTCCTGGTCGTAGATCTTCGTCGGAAACATGTGGCCGCCGAATTCGGTGATGAGATAGGGCACCTTGCGGGTGAGCCCGGTGCATTCCTGCTGCGGACGTAGCGCCGTGCGCGGGCGGTTTGCGCCCGGCAGTTCCTCGTTGCCGAGGATAAAGTCGTTCATGGTGTAGACGTCTTCGAGGTATTCGCTGTCGGTAATGTAGCGCACGCCGCCGGTCTGGCGCGTGGGGTCGAGTTCGCGTGCGAGCCGGTTGGTCTCGACGTAGAAATCATGCGAGTCCTGGGATTCGTTGATGCGCACGCCCCAGATGATGATCGACGGGTGGTTCCAGTCGCGCTCGATCATGCGGCGGACGTTTTGGATCGCCTCCTGTTTCCAGCCCTCGCCGCCGATATGCTGCCAGCCGGGGATTTCCTCGAAGACGAGCAGGCCGATGCGGTCGCAATGGTCGAGGAACCACTTGGATTGCGGATAATGCGAGGTGCGCACGAGGTTGCAATGCAGCGTGTTCTTCAGGATCTCGGCATCGCGCTCCTGCGCCGTGCGGCCCATGGCGTAGCCGACATAGGGGAAAGCCTGATGGCGGTTGAGGCCGCGGATTTTCAGCGGCCGTCCGTTGAGCTTGAAACCATCCGTGGTGAACTCGGCGGTGCGGAAGCCGAAGCGTGACGACAGCCGGTCGCTGCCGCGATCGCTGCGCAGCTGCGCTTCCACTTCATAGAGAACGGGGCTGTCGATATCCCAGAGCGAGAGGCCCTTCAGGCCCGTGATCTCAAGGGTGACGCTCTCGCCGCGGCTTTCACCGGCTGCTTCCGCCAGCACCTTGCCGTTCGCGTCCTTGAGGAGTGCCGTGACCGTGCCGGCAAAGTTGACGCCTTGCGGATTGCCGAGATCGCAGCGGATCGAGACGGACTTGGCATCGCTGAGCGCATCGCGGGTTTCGATCTTGAGATTGGCGATCGAAACGGCATCGGTGACCTTCAACCAGACGTCGCGATAGATGCCGGCATAGGTGAGATAGTCGATGCGGCCGCCGAAGGGCGGGATCTCAGGGTTTTCGCTGCCGTCGATCTTGACCGTGATCAGGTTGTCGCCTTCCCGCAGCTTATCCGTCAGTCTTGCTTCAAAGGGCGTGTAACCGTCCTTGTGGGCGATGATCTCCTCGCCGTTGAGATAGACGACGGCGTCGGCCATGGCGGCGTCGAACACGACCGAGACCTCGCGGCCGTGGAACTCCCGACGCCAGGTAAGCACCTTCTGATAGGTGAAGGCGCGCTGATAGGATGCCTCGTCGAAATAGTTGAACGGCAATTCCACCGCATTGTGCGGCAGGCTGACCGATTTGCCTGCCTGCAGCCGGCCAGCGCTTGCCGCATCGAAGCCTTCGGAGAAAGTCCAGGTATCGTTGAAAGAGGTAACAGAACGCATGATCATTCCTATTTGACTGAGCCCAGCATTCCCTGGACGAATTGGCGTTGCATGAAGAAGAAGACGGCGAGGGTGGGAAGTGTCGCGAGAATGGTGCCGACCATGACGACGCCGTAGTCGGGGTAGTAGGCGGAAGCGAGCGAGGAGATGACCAGCGTGATCGTCTTCTGCTCGTTCGACTGCAGCACGATCAGCGGCCAGAGATAGTTGTTCCACGCCGTCATGAAGACGATGATGAAGGCCGCCGCATAGGTCGAGCGCATGACCGGCACATAGATGAACAGGAAGATCTGCCATTCCTTGAGCCCGTCGACCTTGGCGGCGTCCCGCAGTTCCGACGGGAAGGCCTTGGTGGTCTGGCGGAAATAGAAGACGACGAAGGCAGAGCCGATGGTCGGCAGCACGACAGCGAGGTGCGTGTTGATCAGCCCCGCCTTGCCCATCATGATGAACAGCGGAATCATCAGCGCGGCAAACGGGATCATCATCGTCAACAGAAGGGCGCTGTAGATCCTATCGCGGTGGCGCGAGCGGAACATCTCGAAGCCGTAGCCAGCCAACGACGACACGGCGAGCGTCAGCACCGTCGCGAGAATGGCGATCTTGGCCGAATTCCAGAAGACCAGCGGTGCGTTCACCTGGGTGAAGAAAGTGGCGATGTTGGTGGCAAGCGCGCTGCCCGGCATCATCCTGCCCTTGATGATGTCGATCGAAGAATTGGTCGCGCCGAGCAGCATCCAGACGAAGGGAAAGATCGAGAGAAAGGCCATCAGCCCGACGAAGCCGTAGGTGACGATGGTGCCGACGATACGTGTGGTTCCGTTGTTCATCGGTCGCGCTCCCGTGCCGCGAAGAATTGCAGGCAGGCGAGCAGGGCGACGAGCACCACGATCACATAGGAGACCGTCGCCGCGTAGCCGAAATTCGGCATGAAGCGGAAGGTCAGGTTGTAGATATAGAGCGACAGGGTCAGCGTGGCGTTGGACGGTCCGCCCTTGCCTTCGGTGAGGTTATAGACCTCGTCGAAGAGCTGGATCGTGCCGATCGTCGAGATGATCGTCGTGAACAGAATGACGGGCTTCAACAGCGGGATAGTGATGTGGGTGAAACGCGCCCAGGCAGGCACGCCGTCTATCCGCGCGACCTCGTAGATCGACTTGTCGATGTTCTGCATCGCCGCGAGATAGAAGATCATGTTGTAGCCGGTCCAGCGCCAGGTGATGGCGAGTATGACGAGCACCTTCGCCCAGAAGGGATGGGTCAGCCACGGGATCGGCGAGGCGATGAGGCCGATCGCCTCGAGCGTCGAGTTGACGATCCCGTCGAGCGCGAACATGCCCTTGAACAGCACCGAGTAAGCAACCAGCGAGGTGACGCAGGGCAGGAAGATGGCGGTGCGGAAGAAGCCGCGGCCGACGAGTTTCGGATTGTTGAGCAGCGACGCAAGGATCAGCGCCAGCAGGATCATGATCGGCACCTGCATGACGAAATAGGTCAGCGTGTTCGTCAGTGCCTTGATGAAGACCGGATCGTTCCAGAGGCGGATGATGTTCGAAAAGCCGGCGAATTTCAGCATCATGCCGCGGCCGGACTGGAACGACATCCACAGCGACCAGACGATCGGATAGATCATGAAAAGGGCGATCAGCCCGAGTGCCGGCGCGACGAAGAGCCAGCCATTGACGTTATAATATCGGCCGATGCCGCCGCGACGCGCGAGAGCCATCATCATCCCCATGGATAGCAGGAGCCGTTGGCCGCGGCGTGTTTACCGCGGCCAGGAGCAATGCAGATAATCGCCGCGACGATTACTGGACCTGTGCGCTGACCTCGGCGTCGATCGCCTTCAGGATGTCGTCGACGGGCGTTCCCTGCTGCAGTGCCGGAAGCTGTGCGGTAACGGCCGTGTCCGCCTCGTTGGTGAAGACGCCGTAGTTGACAGAGGGGACCTTCGCGAGCCAGTCGGAGAAGTTCTGCCAGACCTTTTCGCCACCGAAGAAGGCATCGGCCTCGCCATAGGCGGCCCCGCCGCGGGCAGCGAGCAGTGAGCCGACGGCGCCGCGGTCCGTAAGGATCGTCTGGTAGAAGTCGACGTCCTTGGCGTAGACCTCGTTCAGGAAGTCGATCGCTTCGGCCTTCTCGGCTGAGCTTTCAAGCACGTACCAGCTCGAGCCGCCGAGGTTCGAGGCGTGCGTCGCGCCGTCGATCGAAAGCGCCGGGATCGGCGCCACGCCCCATTTGCCCGACTGGTCCGGCTGCGCCTTGACGGTGCCGGTGATCCAGACGCCGGTGATGACGGTGGCGACATCGCCGGACGTGAAGGTGCCGACCCAGTCGGCCCAGCCGGCGGCGGGCTTGTAGATGTTGGCGGCCATGATCTTGCCGACTGTTTCAAGCGACGCCTTCAGCGCTGCGTTGCCGGTGATGTTCGTCTTGCCTTCCTTGTCGAAATACCATTGCCCGGCCGATTGCATGATGATGCGCACGAGCCCGGCGTCGGTCGGGTCGAGACCCATCATCTTCTTGCCGGTCTTGGCTTCGACCTGCTTTCCGATCTCGATGAAGCGATCCCAGGTGATGCCTTGCATGTCCTCCGGCTTGAAGCCGGCCTGCTCCAGATAGTCCTTGCGGTAGTAGAGGCCGGTGACGCCGGAATCGAACGGCATGCCGTAGACCTGGCCATCCAGCGTCATCAGCTCGACCTTGTAGGGAGCGAAGCCGGCGTAATCGACGGTGCCGGAGAGCGGCGCGAAGGCGCCGGGGAAGGACTGCAGATATTTCTGCGCGCCGTAGTCCTCGATGAGAACGATATCCGGCAGGGCGTCTGCGGTGCCGGACGAGAGGCCGGTCTGCAGTTTCTGCTCGACGTCGGCCTTGGCGAAATCGACGATATTGAAGGTCACGTCCGGGTGCGTCTTGGTGTAGCGCGCGCCGGCCTCCTTCATGATCGCGACGTTGAAGTTCGGATCCCAGCACCAGATGGTGATTTCCTTGGCCTCGGCGGCCGTGACGGCCAAGAAGCTGGCGCCTGCAAGCGCGATGGCGGCAAAGCGCGGCAGATAGGTACGCGTGTCCATAGTTTCTCCTCCCTCGAAATTCGTTCCCCGAGACGTTCCTCCTAGTCTCGGCGCGGAGTATTTCGCAAAATTCTGGAGAAGGCAATATTTCAGTAAATTTTTACCACGCGTTTTTTACCGACCGTTTTACGCACCGGGAGCGGCGGCTCTCGCCATCGTGCTGCCGCGCCAGACCATCTCGGTTCCGAGGATCACCTTCTTCGCCACGTCTCGCCCGGTCAGCCGCTCGACCAGGAGGTCAACGGCGGTCTCGCCGATCACTTCGGCGGGGATCTTCACCGTCGAAAGCGGCGGCCCGAGAAACTGGGCGACGGGAATGTCGTTGAAACTCGCCACGGCAACATCATCCGGGATCCGCAGGCCCATTTCGTGAATCGCGCGGTAAGCGCCGATCGCCATATTGTCGTTGCAGGTGACGAGGATCTTGGGCGGATTGGGCTTCGACAGCATCGCCTTGGCGAGCGTATAGCCGCTGTCGGGCGTCAGCTTTTCGACCATGCAGAGTTCGGGATCGTAGAGGCCGGCCTTCGTCATCCATTGTATGAAGGCGCGGCAGCGACGCTCCGAATGGATGTCGTCCTTGTCTCTGAAAGCGTCGATCCAGCCGAGAAAGCCGATGCGGCGGTAGCCCATGCCGTAAACGCCGTCGAGCAGGCGGTTCATCGCGATCGAGACGTCGCTCATCACACTGTCGTCGACGTCATCGTCGGGGGCAAAGTCCGCAAAGACCAGATGGCGGCTGTGCCGTCTCAGCCAATGCACCTCTTCGCCATAGTGGTGGCCGACGGCGACGACGCCGCTGGCGCCCTGCAGGATCGCGGCCTCCGGCAGGTTGCCGTTGTGGAAGACCTTGACCACCTCGATCTTCAGCGCCTGACAGCGGTTTTCGATGCCGAGCCGGACGCCGACATAATAGGGGTCGATCAGTTCCTGGGCGGGCTGAAGGAAATGCACCAGCGCGAATTTCAGGCCCTGCATTGCCCCGGCGCCGCGGCCGCGGTTGCGCGGGGTGGCGTAATTCAGCGCCTCGGCCGTTTCGATGATCGCCTGTCGCTTCTTGGTGGAGATCGAGAGGGTCGGATCGTAATTCAGCACCCGAGAAACAGTCGCCGAGGAGACGCCGACAGCCGAAGCGATTTCCTTGATTGTTACCATGTCCAACGTCCTGCCCACCGCCGCGGCCCTCCTTTCGGGCGCGGCGCAATTTTTATTTAGTAAAATTTTGCCTGGGCTTTTTCAATCGCTGGGCGTCTTATTTCGTTCATGGAACGGGGCGGAACCGCGCGTGGTCACGCGGCGCGGCCAATCGCCAAGGCCTGCGCTTGCAGTTCGTCGGAAAGAAACGCCCAAAGAGCCGAGACCGGGCGGGACGCCAGACCCTGATCGTCGGCGGCGAAAAGCCCCAGCTCGATCACCGGGGCAGGGGGCAGACCCTCTTCACCGCCGAGAACCCGCATCGTGTTTGGACGGATGTTGAGATCGAGGAGAACGGCTATGCCGAGGCCCGCCTCGATCATCGACTGGATGGAAGACAGGCTGGCGCTCGTCAGCACCGTGCGCCAGGGGCGATCCCCGCCCTTCAGCGCCTCGATCATCTTCTGCCGCCAAGTGCAGACGCCGTCGAAGGTGATGAGTGGCAGAGGCCCTTCCGCCGGCACCTCGAAACCGCGCGCCGCGACCCATCGGAGCGGCAGTCGCCAGGTAAGGATCGCCTCGCCGCGGATCAGCGCCGGGTCGCCGATCGCGACATCGAGCCGGCCCTGCGACAGCTTCTCCGACAACACGGTGCTTTCGGTCACCGTCAGTTCGAGCGCGACATTCGGATGGCATTCGGCAAACCGTTGCAACGCTTTTGGTAGCGAGCCGACCGCGATATCCTCGATCATGCCGAAGCGGATCGGTCCCTGGACGGCCTGCCCGGCAAGCGCCCGCCGGGCGCCGGCGCTCAGGCCCAGCATCTTCTGGGCATAGGGCAGCAGCACATGCCCGGCTTCGGTCAGGTCCATGCCCCTTGCATTGCGGTTCAGGAGCTTGGCGCCGAGATCGTCCTCCAGCCGGCGCAACTGCATGCTGACGGCCGCTTGCGTCCTGGCCAGCCGCTGCGCAGCGCCGCTGACGCTGCCGCATTCGGCGGTCACGACGAAGGCGCGCAAAAGGGCGATATCCAGATCATTCATATAACGATCCCTTATGAAGGTATCACAATTATTAGCGTTCCTTATTGTGCCGGGATTGTTATGTCTGTTCAAGCCCAAGGGGAGAACGGACATGGCGGAAACAGAGACGACAGCGAATAGCGCGTGGAGCGAACCGGGTGCGACGGATGACACCAACGGGCGCGTCACGCTTGCCATCGTCTTCTGCCTTCTCTCGATGTCGAGCGTGCAGTTTGGCGCAGCCCTTTCGAAGCCCGCCATGGAAAGCGTCGGAGCCTTTGGCGCAACCTGGCTGCGGCTATCCTGGGCGGCCGCCTTCCTGCTCATCCTCGTCCGCCCGCCTTTTCTCCGCTACACCCGAGCGCAATGGATTTCCGCGCTTTCGCTCGGCGCGACGATGGCGGTGATGACGCTCTGCTTCTTCGCGGCGATCGCCCGCATTCCCCTCGGCCTTGCCGTGGCGATCGAGTTTCTCGGTCCTCTGACGGTCGCTGCCGTTTTCGGCGGCCGTGGCTGGCGCCTGCTTTGTCCCGTTATCGCTGCGGCCGGCGTGCTCTGCCTCTCCTGGGACGGTTCCTCCTGGGTCGCAGATACGCGCGGGCTTCTGTTCGCCTTCGGTGCGGCGATCGGCTGGGGCGGCTACATCATCCTGATGAAGCAGGCTGGCCAACGTTTCAAGGGACTGGAAGGGCTCGCCGTTTCGCTGCTGTTTGCCGCGCTCTTTGCGACTCCGTTCGGCCTGTCTCAGGTGCAGTCCGGCTTCTCCTTCGACATGCTCTTGATGACGGCCGGGCTTGCCATCCTGGTGCCGCTGCTGCCTTATGCGCTCGAATTCATGGCGCTGCGGCGCATGCAGCCATCGGCCTTCGGCATCCTGATGAGCCTGGAGCCGGCGATCGGCGCGGGTGCCGGCTTCATCGTGCTGGGTCAGGCGCTTTCCCTCAACCAGATCTTCGGCGTGGCCCTCGTCATGCTCGCGAGCGCCGCCGGAACCTTGCTGGCGAAAGCCTAGAGCGCAGCCGCCAGGCTGTTTTGCCTGCCATCGGCTTTCTGAAACTCCCAGTTGGGGGCTGGCGCTTCAGCCCGCCGCGCCAACCTCTCCAAAAAAATAGGCGCGTTGCGCACGACAGGCGAGATGTGCCCGTTTACAAAAGTAATATTATATGATTTTTTCTCGATGGCTGCGTGGAGGCAGCTTTCTTTGGGAGGAAATCATGAAAATCGCCAAGGCACTTGCGAGTGCAACGATCCTTGCTGCCTGCACGTTTGGCAGCGCATCCGCGGCCGATCTGGTCGTCGGCTTTTCGCAGATCGGCTCGGAGTCCGGCTGGCGCGCCGCCGAGACGACACTGACCAAGCAGCAGGCCGAACAGCGCGGCATCGACCTCAAATTTGCTGACGCACAGCAGAAGCAGGAAAACCAGATCAAGGCGATCCGCTCCTTCATCGCGCAAGGGGTGAATGCCATCCTCGTGGCGCCAGTGGTTGCAACCGGCTGGGACGAAGTGCTGCAGGAAGCCAAGGACGCGGAAATTCCGGTCATCCTGCTCGACCGCACGGTCGATTCGTCGAATGAGCTTTACCTGACGGCCGTCACGTCCGACCTCGTGCATGAGGGCAATGTTGCCGGCAAATGGCTGGTCGACACGACCGCGGGCAAGCCCTGCAACGTCGTCGAGCTTCAGGGCACGACCGGCTCCTCGCCGGCGATCGACCGCAAGAAGGGATTTGAACAGGCGCTATCCGGCCACGACAACCTGAAGATCATCCGCAGCCAGACCGGCGACTTTACCCGCACCAAGGGCAAGGAAGTCATGGAAAGCTTCCTCAAGGCTGAGGACGGCGGCAAGAACATCTGCGCGCTCTATGCCCACAACGACGACATGGCCGTCGGCGCCATCCAGGCGATCAAGGAAGCCGGCCTGAAGCCGGGCAAGGACATCCTTGTCGTGTCGATCGATGCCGTTCCGGACATCTTCCAGGCGATGGCAGCCGGCGAAGCCAATGCCACGGTCGAGCTGACGCCGAACATGGCCGGTCCCGCATTCGATGCGCTTGCCGCCTTCCAGAAGGACGGCACCGCGCCGCCGAAGTGGATCCAGACGGAATCGAAGCTCTATACGCAAGCCGACGAGCCGCTGAAGGTCTACGAGGAAAAGAAGGGCCTCGGCTACTGACGTCGGCCGTGGCCCGCGCTGCTTCTCGCGCGGGCCACGCTCTTTCCCGAGTTTCCGTCTGAAGAGCACAGCTTGCCGCAGCTAGGCGCTGTGCTTCTCGTCAGTAGATACCAGCATCGCGGAGACGGTATCGATGCAGACCAATGACCACATTCTCCAGGCGATCCGGATCGAAAAGACTTTTCCGGGGACCAGAGCCCTCGACAAGGTCGATTTTCACCTCAGGCGCGGAGAGGTTCATGCGCTGCTTGGCGAAAACGGTGCCGGCAAGTCGACCCTGATCAAATGCCTGACCGGCGCCTATCGTCGCGACGGCGGCGCCATCCTGCTCGACGATGCCGAGGTTGATCCGCGCGACACCTTCGAAGCCCAGGCGCTCGGCATCGGCACGGTCTATCAGGAGGTCAACCTGCTGCCGAACCTGACGGTTGCCGAGAACCTCTTCCTCGGGCGCCAGCCGCGCCGCTTCGGCATGGTTGACGCCCGTGCCATGAATCGGCGGGCTCGGGATCTGCTTGCCGATTATGAACTCGACATCGACGTCACCCGCGATCTCGCCAGCTATTCGGTGGCGATCCAGCAGGTGGTCGCCATTGCCCGCGCCGTCGATCTCTCCGGCAAGGTGCTGATCCTCGACGAGCCGACGGCGAGCCTCGATGCGCATGAGGTGGCGATGCTGTTCCGCATTATCCGGCGCCTCAAGGCACGCGGGCTCGGCATCGTCTTCGTCACCCACTTCCTCGAACAGGTCTATGAGATTTCCGACCGGATTACCGTGCTTAGGAACGGGCAGCTCGTCGGAACGCGCGAAACCGCCGGTCTTGATCGGCGCGAGCTGATTGCGATGATGATTGGCCGCGAGCTGGCGGCGGAAATCCACGCGCCGCGCGCCGAGGCCCAGCAAGGGCCGTTGCGCTACCGCTTCCGAAACTACGGCCGCAAGGGGCGCGTCCGACCCTTCGACCTCGATGTCCGAGCCGGCGAAGTGGTCGGCATGGCCGGCCTGCTCGGCTCCGGACGGACGGAGACCGCCGAGCTTCTCTTCGGCGCCCATCGCGCTGACAGCGGCGGGGCCGAGATCGATGGTCGTGCGGTCGACCTTGCGTCGCCGCGCGCTGCCATTCGCCATCGCTTTGGCTTCTGCCCGGAGGATCGCAAGACTTCGGGCATTATCGGCGATCTCTCGGTGCGCGAGAACATCGTGCTGGCGCTGCAGGCCCGCCGCGGCTGGACGCGGCCGATCTCGCGGGCGGAGCAGAACCGGCTGGCGGACCACTATATTCGCGCGCTCGATATCCGCACGGCCGATCGGGAGAAGCCGATCAAGCTTCTGTCCGGCGGCAACCAGCAGAAAGCGATCCTCGCGCGCTGGCTCGCGACCGAGCCCGAATTTCTGATCCTCGACGAGCCGACGCGCGGCATCGATGTCGGCGCCCATGCGGAAATCGTCAAGCTGATCGAGGCGCTGCGCGAGAAGGGCCTGTCGCTGATCGTCGTCTCCTCGGAGATCGAGGAACTGGTCGCTTACAGCACCCGGGTCATCGTGCTTCGCGACCGCGCCCATGTCGCCGAACTCGACGGCAGCCGCATCACTGCCAGTGAGATCGTCGAAGCGATCGCCGCAACCAATGAAAGGAGGACGTCGTGACGTCGTTCCTCAGGCTCTATTTCAACCGGTTGCTGCCGCAGCTGATTGCGCTCGGAATAATCGTCGCGGCGGTATCACTGGTGTTTCCCGGCTTCCTCAACCTGCAGATCCAGAATGGCCGCCTCTATGGCAGCCTCATCGATATCCTCAATCGCGGCGCGCCGGTGGTGCTTTTGGCAATCGGCATGACGGTCGTCATCGCCACCAAGGGCATCGACCTCTCGGTTGGCGCGGTCATGGCGATCTGCGGCGCAACGGCCGCCGCGGCGATCACGTCGGGACACTCGCTCGCCGCGACGCTGCTGATCACGCTTGGCGTCGGTATCCTTTGCGGTCTCTGGAACGGGGTGCTGGTCGCGGTGCTCGACATCCAGCCGATCATCGCGACACTGGTGTTGATGGTCGCCGGTCGCGGCGTCGCCCAGCTCATCACCGAGGGGGCGATCCTGACCTTCAACGACCCCGGCCTCGTCTTCATCGGCAGCGGTTCCTTTGCCGGCCTACCGATGCCGGTGGTGATCTGGTTGATATTCGGCATATTGACTGCGCTGCTCGTAAGGCGGACGGCGCTCGGCATGCTGATCGAGGCGATCGGTGTCAATCGCCAGGCAAGCACGCTGTCCGGGGTGCTGACGCCTGTGCTGTTGATCGCCGCCTATGTGCTTTCCGGTCTCTGCGCTGCCATCGCCGGCATTATCGCCGCCGCTGACATCCGCGGTGCGGATGCCAACAATGCCGGTCTGTGGCTGGAGCTCGATGCCATCCTTGCGGTCGTCGTCGGCGGCACGTCGCTGCTCGGCGGCCGCTTCAGCATCGCGGCATCGGTGCTCGGCGCGATCATCATCCAGGCGATCAACACCGGCATTCTTCTCTCCGGCTTCCCGCCAGAGTTCAACCTGATCATCAAGGCCGCGATCATCGTCTTCATCCTGGTGCTTCAGTCGCCGCGCTTCCGCACGGCCTTTGCCTTCCTCGTGCCGGCGCGCGGTGCGAGAAACCCGAGCGAGCGAGCCGCAAAATGAAGCCGAAATATCTTCCGCTCACGGCAACGCTCGTGATCTTCCTGCTCGGCTACGCGCTTTGCGTGGCGCAATATCCGAACATGCTGTCGACGCGTGTCATCGGCAACCTTCTGACGGACAACGCCTTCCTCGGCATTGCCGCTGTCGGCATGACCTTCGTCATCATCTCCGGCGGCATCGATCTTTCGATCGGCTCGGTGATCGCCTTTACCGGCGTGTTTCTCGCCGTCGTGCTGGAACACACGAGCATCCACCCGCTCATTGCCTTCGCGATGGTTCTGGCGATCGCGACGCTCTTCGGCGCCGCGATGGGGGCGATCATCCACTATCTGGAAATGCCGCCGTTCATCGTCACGCTGGCGGGCATGTTCTTGGCGCGGGGCATGGCCTTCGTGTTGTCGATCGACAGCATTCCGATCAAGCATCCCTTCTACGCGACCTTGAAGGCGCTCTACTTCAAGCTGCCGGGCGGCGGGCGCATCACCCTGATTGGCGGCCTGATGTTGCTCGTCTTCGCGATCGGTATCCTGATCGCGCACCGCACACGCTTCGGCACCAATGTCTATGCGCTCGGCGGCGGCACGGCGACGGCGCGACTGATGGGCGTGCCGGTTGCGGCGACGACGATCCGCATCTATGCGCTCTCGGGCCTGCTTGCGGGATTGTCCGGCATCGTCTTTTCGCTCTACACCTCGGCCGGCTATTCCCTTGCCGCCGTCGGCGTCGAGCTCGACGCCATCACCGCGGTCGTCATCGGGGGCACGCTTTTGACCGGGGGTTCGGGCTTCGTTGCCGGCACGCTGGTGGGCATCCTCATTCAAGGGTTGATCCAGACCTACATCACCTTTGACGGATCGCTGTCGAGCTGGTGGACGAAGATCCTGATCGGCCTTCTGCTCTTTGCTTTTATCCTGCTGCAGAAGGGCATCATCTTCGTTTCGCGCCAGCGCCAGCAGCGGGCGTGAGGCAAGGGTCGCGCGATGTGGCCGTCCCCCCATCAGCCGCGCAAACGCACGAGCCACCGGCTCGTCGTCGAGGAACTCGGCCAGGCGGTGGTCGGAGGGGAATTCGCTGTCGGGGATATCCTGCCGGGTGATGTGGAGCTGGCGGCACGCTTCAACGTTTCGCGCACGGTCCTGCGCGAGGCGATGAAGACACTTGCCGCCAAGGGGCTGATTGTCGCCCGCGCCCGCATCGGCACGCGCGTGATGCCGCAGGCAAACTGGAACCTGTTCGATGGCGACGTGCTTTCCTGGCATTTCCGGGCCGGTGTCGACGAGGCGTTTCTCCGCCATGTCAGCGAGGTCCGTCTGGCGCTCGAGCCCTATGCGGCCGGACTGGCGGCACGCCGCGCCACGGACGCGGATATTTCCCAGATGATGCGGCTGGCCGTTGCCATGGGCGATGCCGGCCATAGCGCGCAGACGCTGGCGCGCGCCGATCTCGAATTCCATCTCCGTCTGCTTGAAGCGTCGCTCAATCCGTTCATGCAGACCGTCGGCAGCCTGATCGAGGCGGCGCTGATGGGTGTCTTTCAATTGAGCAACACGGCCGCCGATGGCGCCGAGATCGACCGCGTCGCGGTCGCGCATATCCGCATCGTCGAGCAGATCCGCCTGCGCAACGAGGAAGGTGCACGGGTTGCGATGGAGCAGGTGATCCGCGTCGGCCAGCAGCAGTTGATCGCCAATTTGAGGGCACGCGGCTGATCCGCAGCCGTGTCCGTCGGCAAGACACAAGGCGGAATTCGCCGCGCTGCTTGGCATTTGCCGGCACCTGCGCGTAGGCTGCCGTTGTGGGCGGAGAAACCCAAATCCCGATGCGACCGGGCCGCCGACAGAGCGAGCGGGGAGAGCAGGGTGAAACAGGATGTGCTGATCGCCGGCGCGGGACCGACCGGCCTGGTGCTGGCTCTCTGGCTGACCGCCCAGGGTGTCAAGGTCCGCATCATCGACAAGAACGTTGGTCCCAGCCCGACATCGCGGGCGATGGTCGTGCATGCGCGAACACTTGAGCTTTACCGGCAGCTCGATCTGGCCGATGCCGTGCTCGAGGCGGGTCACCGCAACCCTTCGGTCAACCTCTGGGCGAAGGGCAAGGTCAAGGCGCGGATATCCTTCAGTCCGACCGGCGGGAAAATGACGCCCTATCCCTTCGTTCTTGTCTATCCGCAGGATCATCACGAGCGGCTGCTGGAGGCCCGACTGGCGGCCTTGGGCGTCAAGGTCGAGCGGCAGACCGAGCTTGTCGAGTTCGAGCATGACGCCGCCGGGGTGAGCGCTCGCTTGCAGTTGCCCGATGGTGGCTCGGACGTTTGCACGGCGCAGTATCTTGCCGGGTGCGACGGCGCGCGCTCGCCGGTCCGGCACGGACTGGAGGTCGATTTTGCCGGCGGAACCTACGACCAGACCTTTTACGTCGCTGACGTTGAAGTGAGTGGGGCGACTGCGAATGGAGAAGCCCATATATCGCTCGAAACCGGTGATTTCGTCGCCTTGCTCGCCTATGCCGAGGGGCGGGGCCGCCTCATCGGTCTGGTGCGGGAGAAGCGGGAGGATGCAGACGCACTCACCTTCGCCGATGTGAGCCATCGCGCCATCGAAAGCCTTCGCCTCACCGTCGACAAGGTCAACTGGTTCTCCACCTACCGTGTGCATCATCGTGTCGCCGATCGCTTCGGGCGCGGGCGCGTGTTTCTGCTCGGCGACGCTGCGCATGTGCATAGTCCGGTCGGCGGCCAGGGCATGAACACCGGCATCGGCGACGCCATCAATCTGGCCTGGAAGCTTGCAGCGGTGCTGAAGGGACAGGCGCCGGACCGCCTGCTCGCCAGCTATGAAGGCGAACGGATCGCATTTGCCCGCCAGCTCGTCGAAACGACCGACCGGCTGTTCACCTTCGTGACGGCCGAAGGCAGCGTCGCGGATTTCCTGCGCATCCACGTCGCCCCAGCCTTGGCTGGTGTCGCCTACCGCGTCGGCGGTGTCAGAGAATTCCTGTTTCGCATCCTGTCGCAGACGCAGCTCAACTATCGCGGCGGCCCCTTGAGCCGGAGTGCGCGCGGCCGGGTGCAGGGTGGCGATCGGCTGCCCTGGCTAGGCATCAATGGCCTCGACAATTACGCTTCGCTGGCGGCCATCGCCTGGCAGGTGCATGTCTATGGCGAGGCGCAAAACGACATAAGAGCTTGGTGCGCGGCCAAGCACATGCCGCTTCACGTCTTCCCATGGGGCGAGCAACAGGCTGCCGGCGGCCTGGTGCGGGATGCTGCCTATCTGTTGCGTCCGGACAGCTATGTGGCGGTGGTTGCGGACCGAGCGATGCCGGAAGCCCTCGAAGCCTACTTCGCCGAACAGGGGATCCGCCTGTCGGCGCCGGCTTGAGATTTCTCGAGACGGCGGCGCGGTGCGCCGCCGATGCATGGTCGCAAGGAGCGTCAAGCTGAGACGAGAGATACGATCCCTTGTCGGCTTGAACTCGACCGGCGGTCAGTGCCCGGCCGGCGTCTCGGCCTTGCCTTCCGCCGCTTCGCCTTCAACGGCCGGATGCCGGGAAATGCCCACGAGCTTGTGGCCGCGCTCACGCAGCCACTGGAAAGCGACGTAGAGCGCCGGAATGACGAAGATGCCGACGAGCGCTGCGGCAAGCATGCCGCCAGCGACACCGGTGCCGACCGCACGCCGACTGAGTTCGCCGGCGCCCTTGGCGACCACCAGCGGCACCAGGCCAACGATGAAGGCGAAGCTCGTCATCATCACGGCGCGGAAGCGGGCGCGGGCGCCCTCGATCGCCGCATCGACGATGCTTGCTCCAGCCTCGCGGTGCGCCTTGGCAAACTCGACGATCAGGATCGCGTTCTTCGAGGCGAGCGCGATCAGCACGACGAGGCCGATCTGCGCGTAGATGTCGAAGGACAGACCCGCGACGAGCACGGACAAGAGCGCGCCCGAGACGCCGAAGGCAACCGACAGGAGCACCGGCACGGGGATCGTCCAGCTTTCGTAGAGCGCGACGAGGAAGAGGTAGGCGAACAGCACGGCCATTGCCAGGATGGCGGTGGTCTTGCCCGCCGCCTCCAGCTCCTGCAACGCCGTTCCGGTCCATTCGTAGCTGTAGCCGGGCGGCAGGGTCGAGGCCGACAACGCTTCCATGGCGGCAAGCGCCTCGCCCGAGGAGTGGCCGGCGGACGGCTGGCCGTTCAGCGTGATCGAGCGATAATTGTTGTAGCGCACGATCGACTGGGGACCGACGATATAGTCGACCTTGGCGACCGAGGCGACCGGCACCATGTCGCCGCTCGTATTGCGCACGTGCAGGCGCTGGATGTCGTCGACGGCGTTGCGGTCGGCTTGCGCGGCCTGCATCGTCACCTTCCAGGTGCGGCCGAAGAGGTTGAAGTCGTTGACGTAGTAGCTGCCGAGCGTGCCCTGCAGCGTGGTGAAGAGGTCGCTCACCGAAACGCCGAGGGCCTGCAGGCGGTCGCGGTCGATATCGAGATAGAGCTGCGGCGAGCTTGCCGAATAGGTGGTGAAGGTCGGCCCGAGCGCCGGGTTCTGGTTGGCGGCGATAATCAAGCCGCCCGCCGTTGCCGAAAGATCGGCGACGGAACGGCCCTGCAGATCGAGCAACTGGTACTCAAAGCCCGAGCCGGTGCCGAGGCCCATGATTGGCGGCAGGTTGAAGGCGAAGATCTGCGCGCCGCGGATCGCCTGGCCCTTGACCATGGTCGTGCGGATCGCCGCCTCGACGCCGGCCGCTTCGCTCAGGCGTTCCGCAAAGGGTTTCATCGTGACGATCGCGAAGGCCGAGTTGGACTTCGACAAACCGTCGAGGAAGGAGTAGCCGGTGACGGTGATGACGTTGGCAACGCCCTCGATGCCGCCGAGCATCGTCTCGACCTGTTTCACGACTTCGTCGGTGCGGTTGTAGGAGGCGCCTTCCGGCAGACGGATTTCCGTGAAGAACGCGCCCTGGTCTTCCGCCGGCAGGAAGCCGGTCGGCACGACCTTGAAGAGGAAGCCCGTGGCGACGAAGGCGACCGCGAGCAGTGCCAGGCCGATGATGGCGCGCCGGGCGATGTGTCCGGCGACGAAGGCATAGCCGTCACGCCCCTTGTCGATGGTCCGCGAGATGTAACCGAGGATGCCGCGCTTCGGCCCATGATGGGGTTTCAAGAGCACCGCGCAGAGCGCCGGGCTGAGCGTCAGCGCGTTGATCGCCGAGATCACCATCGACACCGAAACGGCGACGGCAAACTGCTGGAACAGCTGGCCGCTGAGGCCAGGAATGAAGGCGACGGGCACGAAGACGGAGAGCAGCACGAGCGTGATGGCGACGATGGCGCCGGTGATTTCGCCCATCGCACGCCTTGCCGCTTCCGCAGCCGACAGGCCTGGATTTTCCTCCATCACCCGCTCGACGTTTTCGACGACCACGATCGCGTCGTCAACGACGATGCCGATCGCCAGCACCATGGCAAGCAGCGACACGGTATTGAGCGAGAAACCCATGGCGAGCAGCACGGCGAAGGTGCCGATGAGTGCGACGGGAACGGCAACGAGTGGGATCAGGGTCGCCCGCCAGTTTCCGAGGAACAGGAAGACGATGATGATGACGAGGATGAAGGCCTCAAACAGCGTCTCCTCGACGTTGTCGACGCTGGCTTCGACGAACTGGGCTGTGTCGTAGGAGACCGAATAGGTGAGGCCCGGCGGGAAGGATTTCGACAGCCGTTCCATCGCCTCCTGCACGCCCCTGGCGGCGGCAAGCGCGTTGGCGCCCGGCGCCTGGTAGGTGCCGATCATGGCGACCGGCTTGCCGTTGATCCGGGCGTTGGAATCGGAGCTGGCGGCGCCGAGCTCGACGCGCGCGACGTCGCGGATGCGCACATAGGAGCCGTCGGGCCGTGCCCTCAGAACCACGTCCTCAAACTGTTTGGGATCGGTGAGGCGCCCTTGCGTCTGGAGATTGAGCTGGAACAGCGGGTCGTCGGTCATCGGCTGGGCGCCGATGCGGCCGATCGCGGCCTGGACGTTCTGGGCCTTCAGCGCATTGATCACATCGGTCGGCGTCAGGTCGAGGCTGGTCATGCGGTCGATGTCGAGCACGACGCGCATCGAGTAGTCCTGGGCGCCGAAGAGCTGGGCATCGCCGACGCCGGGCACGCGCTTGACCGTGTCGAGCACGTTGATCGTGGCGTAGTTAGAGAGGAACAGGCTGTCGAAGTTCTGCTTCTCGTCCGCTGCAAAGATCGTGACGACCTGCATCAGCGCGGAGGACTTCTTGCGCACGCTGACGCCGCTCTGCTTGACCTCGGAGGGCAGGCCGGCCTCGGCGAGCGACACGCGGTTCTGCACGTTGACGGTGGCGATGTCGGGGTCGGTGCCGACGGCGAAGGTGACGGTCAGCGTATAAGAGCCGTCGGCGCCGCTCGTCGACTTCATGTAGAGCATGTCGTCGACGCCGACGACTTTGCTTTCGATCGGCTGGGCGACGGTGGTTTCGACCACGTCGGCGCCGGCGCCGGGATAACTGGCGGTGACGCTCACCTGCGGCGGCACGATATCGGGGAACTGGGCGATCGGCAGACGGGTGAGCGCAAGCAGACCCGCCAGCGTCAGCACGATGGAAATGACCGTGGCGAAGCGCGGGCGATCGATAAAGATCTCTGAAATCATCGCTTAGCCACCTGCTGCCGTGGCTGCATCGACGGTGATGCCGGGCCGCACCTTGCCGGCGCCCTCTGTGATGACGTTCTCGCCTTCCTTGAGGCCCTTGCTGATGACCGCCTGGCCGCGGGCGTTGCGTGACACGTCGATGCGGCGAAGCTCGACCTTGGAGCTGGCGTCGACCACCAGAACGAAGGCGCCCTGCTGGTCACGCTGGACCGCCTGCTGCGGCACGGCAAGCACGTTCTGCTTGTCGGATTGTTCGAGCATCACCCGCACCAGCGCACCGTCGAGCAGGATGCTGTCCGGATTGGGGAACTCGGCGCGCACGGTCACGGTGTCCGTCCCTTGCGAGACGTTGCTGGCGATAAAGTTGATCGTGCCTTTTTGCTTGTACTCGGTGCCGTTCGGAAGGCCGAGCCCGACATTGGCGCCGCCGCTGATCTCGCCCTTCAGCACCCGTTCGCGATAGGTGAGGTAAAGTGCGGTCGCCACCGGAAACTGGACATAGATCGGGTCGAGCCGGGTCAGCGTCACGAGCGGGCCGCTGTCCGGGCCGACGAGGGCGCCGACATCGGCCGCCGTCAGGCCGACGATGCCGTCGAAAGGCGCCGTGATCTTCGTATAGGAGAGGTTGAGGTCGGCGTTGTCCTTGCTGCCCTTGAGCCGGATCAGGTCGCCTTCGGCTTTCCTGACTTGCGCGTGCGCTTCGTCGACCTTGGCTTGGCTGATCGTCTTGCTGGTGAGGAGCTGCTCGGCGCGGTCGCGCTCGAGGATCGCGAATTCCTTGGCGGCTTCGGCCGCCTCGATCTGCCCTTCGATCTCCTGCACGGCGGCGCGGTAGGCGCCGTCTTCCACCCGGTAGAGCTCCGTGCCCGCCGTCACCTTCTGCCCTTCGGTGAAGTTGACCGCCTCGAGGAAACCCGAAACGCGGGCGCGAATATCGACTTTCTGGATCGCCGTAACCTTGCCCGTCAGATCCACGCTCTCGCGCAGGTCCATGATGGTGGCCGGCGCCACGACCACGGCTGGCGCCTGCTGCGCCAATGCCGTTTGCGCGGAAAACCCGATCGCGACAAGCAGTGCTGATGATAGTGAAAGGGCAGGAATTCTCGAACGACGCATGCAACGTTCCCCCTGAACGAAACAGCTGGAGATAAGATCAGTCCTTGGCAGTGCATTGAAATCAGAACATGTTCTCCGCGCCAAGTCACGCAATCATGGGTTGATTTAAGTGGAGGCTTGCAAAGATGATGCAAATACCCGCGAAAGGCGGGTTCAGAGAGAACTTGTCACAAAAGCAATGATTTGCCAGACCATCGTCCGTTCACGGCAGAGGGAGGCGACAGGCTGATTTTGTCGGATTTCGGTTGAGGGAGATGCGTGGAGGCGAACGTTTTACGTGTGCCACATCGTCACAATTGACGAGACCGGTCTGCAACCTCCGGTGACAGTTTCGCGAAGCCGCTGGGCAGACAGGTCCCGGCGCGATGCCGGGACCATGCTTAGTACTGTTGCCGGATCCAGCCGTCAGACGAGGTCGAAACGGTCGGCGTTCATCACCTTGTTCCAGGCCGCGACGAAATCGCGTACGAACTTCGCCTTTGCATCCGCCTGGCCGTAGACTTCGGCGATGGCCCGCAGCTGCGAGTTCGAACCGAAGACGAGATCGATGCGGGTGGCCGTCCGCTTGACGTCGCCGGTTCTGCGGTCACGCCCTTCGAAGACATCCTTCGCGTCGGATGTCGCCGTCCAGGCCGTGCCCATGTCGAGCAGGTTGACGAAGAAGTCGTTGCTGAGCGTTTCCGGACGATCGGTGAAGACGCCGTGGGCGGTCTGCCCGTGGTTCGCGCCGAGAACGCGCAAGCCCCCGACGAGCACGGTCATCTCCGGCGCGGTCAGCGTCAGCAACTGCGCCCTGTCGATCAGCAGCTCTTCCGGCGAAACCGCGTACTGGGCCCGCTGGTAGTTGCGGAAGCCGTCGGCGATCGGTTCGAGAACCGCGAAGGACTCGACATCGGTCTGCTCTTGCGTCGCATCCATGCGGCCAGGCGCAAAGGCGACCTCGATGTCGTGGCCGGCGGCTTTGGCTGCCTTCTCGACCGCTGCGGCGCCGCCGAGCACGATCAGGTCGGCGAGCGACACCTTCTTGCCGCCGGACTGGGCGTCGTTGAAACTACGCTGGATGCCTTCGAGGACCTCGAGAACCTTCGCCAGCTGCGCCGGCTGGTTGACCTGCCAGTCCTTCTGCGGGGAAAGGCGGATGCGCGCGCCATTGGCGCCGCCGCGCTTGTCCGAGCCGCGGAAGGTCGAGGCCGACGCCCAGGCGGTCGAAACCAGTTCGGAGACCGAAAGGCCCGAAGCGAGGATCCTGGCCTTGAGATCGGCGATATCCTTGGCG
The DNA here is from genome assembly GCF_014852185.1 of Ensifer sp. ENS07. Classification (NCBI taxonomy): domain Bacteria; kingdom Pseudomonadati; phylum Pseudomonadota; class Alphaproteobacteria; order Hyphomicrobiales; family Rhizobiaceae; genus Ensifer; species Ensifer sp. ENS07. The sequence continues at coordinate 186,620 of NZ_JACVBE010000008.1, forward strand.
TCGACGAGCGGATGATCGACGACCGGGATCGGATCCTGCCAGATCAACTCTTCGGCCGGCACTTCCGGGCCGAGATAGCGGGCGCGTGGACCCATGTCGCGGTGCGTCAGCTTGTACCAGGCGCGGGCGAAGGCGTCGGCGAAGGCATCCGGGTTCTCGTAGAAATGCCGTGCGACCTTCTCGTAGGCCGGGTCGACGCGCAGGGCGAGGTCGGTCGTCAGCATCGACGGCGCATGGCGCTTGGATTTGTCGTGCGCGTCCGGCACGGTGTTGGCACCCATGCCATGCTTCGGCGTCCACTGGTGTGCGCCGGCCGGGCTCTTCGTCAGTTCCCATTCGTAGCCGAAGAGGTTCCAGAAGAAGTTGTTGCTCCATTTGGTCGGGGTCGTCGTCCAGGTGACTTCGAGGCCGCTCGTGATGGTGTCGCCACCACGGCCGCTGGCGTAGGTGCTCGCCCAGCCGAGGCCCTGTTCCTCGATGCCGGCAGCTTCCGGCTCGCGGCCGACATTGGCCGCATCGCCGGCGCCATGGGTCTTGCCGAAGGTGTGGCCGCCGGCGATCAGCGCCACGGTTTCCTCGTCGTTCATCGCCATGCGCGCGAAGGTTTCGCGGATGTCACGCGCGGCGGCGAGCGGGTCCGGAGTGCCGTTCGGGCCTTCCGGATTGACGTAGATCAGGCCCATCTGAACGGCGGCGAGCGGGTTCTCGAGGTCGCGGTCGCCCGAGTAGCGCTTGTCGTCGAGCCAGGTCTTTTCCGTGCCCCAGTAGATGTCTTCCTCCGGTTCCCAGACGTCGGGGCGGCCACCGGCAAAGCCGAAGGTCTTGAAGCCCATAGACTCGAGCGCACAGTTGCCGGCGAGGATCATCAGGTCGGCCCAGGAGATGCTGTTGCCGTATTTCTGCTTGATCGGCCACAGCAGCCGGCGTGCCTTGTCGAGGTTGGCGTTGTCCGGCCAGCTGTTGAGTGGCGCAAAGCGCTGCTGTCCGGCGCCCGCGCCGCCGCGGCCGTCACCGGTACGGTAGGTGCCGGCGCTGTGCCAGGCCATGCGGATGAAGAGCGGGCCATAGTGACCGAAGTCGGCCGGCCACCAATCCTGCGAATCGGTCATCAGCGCGAAGAGGTCGCTCTTCACCGCCGGCAGGTCGAGTTTCTTGAATTCCTCGGCGTAGTCGAAGGCTTCGCCCATCGGATCGGACAGCGAAGAGTTCTGGTGCAGGATCTTCAGGTTGAGCTGGTTCGGCCACCAGTCGCGGTTCGAGGTGCCGGGCGACTGTGCGCTCGTCTGGGCTCCGTGCATGACGGGACATTTGCCCGTTTTGTCGGCTTTCGCGTCCATTTTTATCTCCCTTCAAGATGACGTGAATTTTGGATGGGTCAGAGGAAAAGCGCCAGGAGCTGACAGGCGCCCAGCCGAGCCCGCGGCCCGGCATGTCTGGTGCCGTCGGTGGTTGTCGTTCCGCGAAGCGGTGTCGCCACTGGCTGCGTCTCCCTCATTGTGCCGTAGACTCTATCAAAGTGGTTCCATTAATTTAAGTTGGATTTCCTGATTGTGGCGATAAGCGGATCCTATCGCTAATGGACATGGGTCCCATGGGCGCATGCTTGCAGCCCTCCATGCATTTTTGATGACGTTCGAGCGTTTGCCGATTGCAGCCGATACAAGAAAATTGTTGCACTGCACTCCCGCCAAACTTGCGGAAGGTAGCGCCAATGGTTAGTCACACCGCAACGACTCAAGAGCTTTCCATTTTTCGTGTGACGAAAGGACAGAAATCGTGGCTGAGACAGAAATTGGTGCCGGCAAGGGCCGTCGCAAAGCACTTTGGGCTGCTGTCGCGGTCATCGCGATCGCAGCCGCGGGTGTCGTCGGCGGCAAGTTCATGCTCGAAAAGGCGGTCGGGACCTTCATCGCCGAGCGCGGCGGGAAGGCCGGCTCGGTTGAGGCGGACTTCTTCGGCCGCATTCATCTGCGCGACGTCACGCTGCCTTTCGCCGATGGCGTCAGCGCGCGCATCGCGGCAATCGACGGACGTCCGAAGATCTTTTCGCTGAGCGGCAAGCTCGACGTGAAGGGCCTGGAGCTCGACCTGAAGGCCGCCAAGCTTTCCGTGCCTGCGGCAACGCTGGAAGATCCCGACTTTTTCGCAGCCGGCCTGACGGCAAGCGGGGAAAAGGCTGACCTTTTGAAGCGCATCGAGCGTTTCGCGGCAAAGCAGGTCTCCGCGCCGGAAGTGGCCATCGTCCAGAACGTTGCAAGCTCCGAGCAGAAGACGGTCTACAAGGATGTCCGGCTCGAGGATATCGCCAGCGGCCGCGTTGCGCGCTATTCGGCGAGCGGCGCCACGTTCGCCTTTGCCATGGATATTCCTGACGGCGAAGGGGCAACGAAGCGGGAAAAAATGGACGGCACCATGGGCGCCGTCACCGGAGAGAGCTTCGATGTGGCCTACATGGCCCGCATCTACACGCAAAAAGCCGGTCCTGAGGACAAGGAACCGAAGCTGCTCTACGGCCCGATCTCCGTAAAGAACCTTGCCTTCTCCGACAGCAAGTCGCGTTTCGGCTACGACGAAGTGCGCAGCAGCGGCCTCAGCGTCCGCATGCCGACCGAGCCGCTTCTCGAAACGCTCGAGCAACTCCAGGCGGTCAGCGATCCGCAAGCCCTGCCACCGGCGGAGCGCCAGGCATTCTTCAAACGCATTCTTTCGCTGGTCGACATGCTGGCAAAGGGCGACATGGAACTGCTCGGCCTGAAGATGGAAGTGCCGGAGCAGGAAAGCGCCGAGGGCAAGCTCGTGAAGCTCGCCGTCGACAAGATGGCGTTCCAGCTCAACGGTCGCAGTTTCGATGGCACGATGAACGGTGTCACGGCGGGCGAGGGGACCGACTACTTCAAGTTTGCCGAAGCCAGCATCAACGGTTTCTCCTGGGCTCCGACCATGGAGGCACTGACGAAGCTTGCGGGCCTGAAGGAGGAGGAATTCGAGACCTTCCCCTACACCACGCTGATGCCGGAATTCGGCACGATCCGGATCGCCGGGCTCGACGTGGACATGCCCGGTAGCGACCCGGCAGCCGTGACGGACAGTGAAACCGTCGAGGACGAGAGCGCGACCGAAACCGAGGTCGATCCGTCGATCAGTGCCGAACAGGCGCCGGAAGCCGAGCAGGTGCCGGACGAAACGACAAACGGCGAAGCCGCCAGCGACGCGGCGGTCCCCGGCGATGCAGCAGAAGAGCCGATGGCCGAGGCGCCTGCAGAGCAGTCGGCGGATGAAGCGACCGACGGCGAAGCCGCCAGCGGCGCGGAGATCGCCGGTGAAGTGCCGGAAGACCCGATGGCCGAGGCGCCCGTAGAGCAGCCGGCCGTGCCGTCCGTTCCGGAACGCGTTCGTTTCACGCTCGATACCTATGAAATCGCGCTGACGAAGCCGCGCAACGGCATTCCGACGGATGTCCGCGTCAGCTACCGCGACCTCAGCGTTCCGATCCCTGCGGACACGCAGGAAGAGGGCTTCAAGACGCTGCGCAAGATCGGCCTCGACAAGCTGGTCTTCTCGTCCAACGTCGAACTGTCGTGGGATGAGCCCAACGAGAACTTCGTCATCAAGCAGATTTCGCTGGATGGCAAGGACATGGGCAGCCTCTCCTTCTCCGGCGTCATGGGCGGCGCTTCGGAGGACTTCTTCTCTGGCGACCTCAATGCCGCGCAGATCGCGATGTTCGGTCTTACGGCGAGGGAAGTCACGCTCAAGCTCGAGGACAAGGGCATCATGGCCAAGGGCATCAAGCTCTATGCCGAAGATAACCACATGACCGAGGACAGCGTTCGCGGCCTGCTCGTGTTGATGACGAGCGCCGGTGTGCAGCATTTTGCCGCCACGCAGCCGAAACTGCAGGACGCGGCGACGGCGTTTACCCAGTTCATCAGCAAGCCCGGCACCTTCACGCTGAAGGTCAAGGCCAAGGATGAAGCCGGTGTCGGCGCGCTCGAACTGATGGGAGCTGCCGAAAACCCGGCGCTTCTGCTCGAGCAAGTCGATATCGAAGCCAAGGCGCAGTAAAATCTATCGCGGGCCGCGTCATCAGATGCGGCCCGCATTGCTTCAGTCGATGGCCGCCTGAAGGAAATCCCGAAGCGCTATCAATTCATCCTGCCCGATCTCGTGTGCGCCCCGATTGTAGAGGGCCCGGACATCAGCTTTCTGCCCCGCAAGATAACCGACCAGTTGTTCGGCGAGCGCCAATGGACCGGTAGGATCGTCTTGGCCGCCGGTGGCCAGGATCGGTTTGCCCTGAAGTCCGGCGTTGCCGGGTGGCACCCACGACACAAGGGGATGCAGCAGGACCGCTCGCTCGAACAGACCAGGATATTTGACCAGGAGTGCGGCGAGCAGCGTCGCGCCTGTGGCGTAGCCGATGCCATAGACGGCTTGGCCCGGGTACACACGCCGCCTGTCGCCGATGGTGTTCGCCAGGTCTTCCACGGAGGCCGCGAATGCCCGGATATCGCACAGCCCGTCAACGGCTGCCGCTCAGGGTTGCCAAGTTCTCCGATTTCTTCGAGAGCTACGTCACCGAGACGCGGCCGCTTTGAAGCGGCGGGATCATGCGGCATGAAGTCAATACAGAGCCGTTTGCGGCTAAATGTGAGCAAAGGATACAAGAAATTACTGGCAGCACCCCCCATGTTTTCTCGGATATGAGCGGCAATAGCGAGATGCCCCCTTGCGTCGGATCTTTCGCGCATCGAATCGGATTGCACGCGAGGAGTGAACTCCATCGCCAGGGGGCGGGGCTGGACGGATGATGACAGAGCCAAGCGGTATTGGAGCGTATTTTGGCGAGCCGAAGGCGCCGTTTCTCATGGTGCGGCCCGTGCGGGACGCCCGGTTTTCGGTGACGCGCCTGCGGTGCCGGCTGAACGGAGAACTGAGCCGCATCGTATCGCTGCCGGCCGACGACGCCTATTTCCTGATGTTCTACTTCAAGGATGTCATGCACTGCGACCTGGTGCCGGGCGAAAGCGAAAGTGAAATTCGCCGCTACCGGCAGGGGTCGATCTGTCTCGTCGATCTCGCTGAGGGCGCCAGTATCCGGCTCGTCAGCGATCTCGATTCACTCGCTTTCCATCTGCCACGGGCCTTGTTTCATGAAGTCTGCGAGTTTTCGCATGCTCCCGCCGCCACCAGTCTTAGATGCCGTCGCGGCGAGGTCGACGACGTCATGCACAATCTCGCCTTGGCGCTGTCGCCGCTTCTTGACGAGAGCGAGGGTGAACCGGGTGCGGTGCTGCAGCACATCGCCGTCGCCATCTGCGCGCATCTTCTGCATTCCTACCCGGATCGCGCCGTCGCACCCGGCGGCCCCGATCTGTCTGTGTGGCAGGAGAAGGCGGCCAAGGACTTCATGATCGACCATTGGGCCAAGGACTTTTCGTTTGCGGCAGCAGCAGCGGCCGCAAATCTTTCGGAAGAGGGTTTTGCCGCGGCTTTTGCATCCGTGACCGGCCAGACGCCGCAAGAGTGGTTGATGCGGTACCGGATCGGTCGCGCCAAGCGCTATCTGATCGAAGAGGGATGGTCGCTGAGCAAAACCGCCGCCAGTTGCGGCTATGCCGACGAGGCCCGGTTCGTCGAGGCCTTTCGTGAGGTGACGGGCGTGACACCCGCCGTCTGGCGCGCGCGCTGGCTGCAGTGAGGGTACCATGCTGACCTTTGACGCTCGGGGATGCATCGCTGGATTTGCCTCTATATTGCGACAGCCAACCGTTGTAGCATCCGCCCGGCCGCTGAAGCGGGCGGCTGAGCTGGAAATCGGGAGACCCTGACCGATGGCCTTGCAAGAAGGACTGAGCGCAGACGACCGCACACCGCGCCCGATCGCCAAGCGGATCAGCGTCGGTGACATCACCGTCACGAGAACCTTCTCGGATCGCTTCGATCTGGAAGTCGGGCCGCTGATTCCGGTCGCCGATGCCTTCAACGTCATCGTCCAGATGCATGACTTCGAGGCGCATCGCCTGTGGCGGCGTGGCGAACTCGTGTATGAGGGAGGGCATCCCAAGGCCTCGCTCGCGATCACCGATCTTCGCGACCAATGGCAGTGCCACCATCTGTCGCCCTTCGACAATGTCCGCTTCCACATTCCCTTTGCTTCTATGCGGAGCTTTACCGAAAGGGCCGGGCGCGGCGAGTATGTGTCGCTGTCTCCCGTGCAGGGACGCGTGGATCCGGTCATGTTCGGCCTTGCCCAGGCCCTGCTGCCCTCGCTCGATGAGCCGGACCGGGCCAATCTCCTGTTCGTAGAACAGATCAACCTTGCCGCATTGGCCCATCTCAGCCAGGCCTATGGCGGTCTGCATTTCCCCGTCGACAAGAAGGGGACGCTGGCGCCATGGCAGGAGAGGCTGGCGACGGAGTTTCTGGTCGCCCATTTCAACACGCCGTTCTCGATCGGCGATCTTGCGGCCCAGTGCGCGCTCTCGCGCAGCTATTTCAACAAGGCTTTCAAGGAAAGCTTCGGGCGCACACCGTCCAGGTGGCTGTCCGAATATCGGATCGCGCGGGTTAAGGAGTGTCTGCTTCAGGACACCCCCCTTGCTGAAATTGCTATCCACTGCGGCTTTGCCGACCAGAGCCACATGACCCGGGTATTCACCAGCCTGACGGGGGAAACGCCGGCACGCTTCCGGAAAAAGAACCGGTCGGTCGTCGTCGCTATGGATCGACCTCCGCAATAGGGTGGAAAGAGGGCGCGCCCTCGTGCAAAATTTTCAAAACAGGTGAAAAACGTGCAAGAATGATGCGGCGACCGGGGCAATCATAGGGCCGCTCCTGCAAATGATTTGGTGAAACCGAGAATGAGTTGCGCGCACGTTTACCCTGCGCACGGCGACTTACGTCTTTCGTTTTCGTCGTCACGGCAGGTGGGTTTGGCGGGCAGTCTCGACACATAGGAGCGAAGACGATGACGAATGTTTCCGCTGCCTCGGCCGGAGCGCGACCGCGCGACAGTCTCGGATGCTCGCTCGACCAGCTGGATGACGACAGGACGATCGAAGGCCGCGACATGGTCTTCCACCGCAAGCGGTCGACAGCGGGACCGCCGGGCCAGGTCACGACACCTGGCAACGGGCGAGGCTATCTGATCGGCCTATCGCTTGTGGGCGGTCATCGCCGCCGGGTTTTCGGAGCGCACTACTCTGCGACCCAGGAATTCGGCCAAAACTCGATCTACGTCAGGAACTTTGCCGACGATTATAAAGCCGATCTCAAAGGATCCTTCGATTTCACCTTGCTTGAAATCGGCCACGGTGCGCTCGAACGCATCGCAGACGCGGCAAATGCTTCTGGCGTGAGCGAGCTGCGGCCCGTTTCCGGCTCGCCCGACCCTGTTCTCGGCGGCATGCTCGGCGCTTTGTTTGCGTCGGTGGACGGATACACGGATCGAAGCGCGCTGTTTGTCGACCAGCTCTCGGTGGCAATCGGCGTGCATATGGTCCGGCAGTACGGTAACGGCCGTGGCGAGAGCCTTGCCGGAGGACGCAGGCTTTCGCAGCGCTGCCAGGCAAAGATCCGCGATCTGGTGCAAGCCCGTCTGGATGGCGAGCTCACCGTCGAGGACATGGCTGCGACCTGCAATCTGTCGCAGGCGGCTTTTTTGCGTGCCTTTCGCGAGACCATGGGCAGCACGCCCTACCGCTGGCTGCTGCAGCAGAGGATCGAAAAGGCCAAGGATCTGTTGCAGTTCTCGCCCACGTCCCTAAGTGAAATTGCCGTCGTCTGCGGCTTTTCGGATCAGAGCCATTTTACCCGGGCCTTTGCGCAGGCCGCAGGTGCCACGCCGCGCCAGTGGCGGCGCAGCCGACAGTCGTAACCCTCTGAAAGTACACGCGCCCTGCCGGCTGAAGGCGAGCGAAACTTTCAAAAATCCACCTTTGGCGACAAGAACGGGTCGCCGGTCGGCGGCATAGTTGGGCCTCTCCAATCGGAGTTCAGTTTCAACAGTAAGAGGTCACGACCATGTCTGCGACAGCGACCCCCGGTAAACTCCTCGTCTCGCCCAAAGACCACACCCTGATCATGATCGACTTCCAGTCGCAGATGTCCTTTGCGACCAAGTCGATCGACGCGGTGCTCCTGCGCAACAACGCAGCACTTGTCGCCAATGCGGCGGCAGGTTTCGGCGTTTCGACCATCCTCACGACCGTTGCCGAAAAGACCTTCTCCGGCCCGATGTTCTCCGAGATCACCGATGCCTTCCCCGGCCAGAAACTGCTGGACCGCACCTCGATGAACACCTGGGAAGACGCCGCGGTGATCGAAGAGGTCAACCGCATCGGCAAGAAGCGCCTTGTCATGTGCGGGCTGTGGACCTCGGTCTGCATCGTCGGCCCGACCCTCTCGGCGCTCGATCAGGGATTCGAGGTCTATGTCATCGCCGACGCCTGCGGCGACGTTTCGGATGAGGCGCATGAGCGGGCGATGGACCGCATGGTGCAGGCCGGCGTCCGGCCGATGACCTCGCTGCAATACATGCTCGAGCTGCAGCGCGACTGGGCGCGCACCGAGACCTACGACATGACCACCGGTATCGCCAAGAAGTTCGGCGGTTCGTATGGCCTCGGCATCATCTACGCCAAGTCGATGTTCGGCGCGTCCGAAGGCCACTGACAGAACGCTTCCGCGCTCTAGATTAACGCTCTGGCCGCCTCGCTGCGGCCGGAGCGCCACCTTTATCCCCTAAAGGAGTTGGCGATGAAGATGTACCTTCTCTCGCTTGGAGCCGGGCTGGTCGTCGGCGTCATCTATGCGCTGCTCAACGTCCGCTCGCCGGCGCCGCCGGTCATCGCGCTGATCGGTCTGCTTGGCATTCTCATCGGGGAGCAATCCGTCCCCCTGGTCAAGCGCGCCCTGTCGGGTGAGCCGGTCAACCTCTCCTGGTTCAATCGGCAGTGCATGCCGCACGTGTTCGGCCATCTGCCCGGCGGGCAGATCGCAACCGGCACGGCGAAGGATGCTGCCGGCACCGACGAAAGGGCCTGACGATGCCGACTAGACGCTCGTTCCTCGTTGCCGCCTCGTCGCTGGCGCTGCCCGCTCTCTTCCCGTCGGCCCGCACCGCCGGCGCCCAACAGACCGGAGATACTTCGATGACGCCCGACCTGATCCTTCACAGCGGCCTCGTGACGACGCTCGACCGCGCCAATCCGACTGCCACTGCCGTTGCCGTCAAGGATGGCCTGATCCTCGCTGTCGGTGACGACAGGACGATCATGGCGCTGGCAGGCTCAGGCACAAAGACCATCGACCTCAAGGGCAAGCGCGTCCTGCCGGGCCTGAACGACAATCATACCCACGTCGTGCGTGGCGGCCTCAACTTCAACATGGAGCTGCGCTGGGACGGCGTGCGCTCGCTTGCCGATGCGATGGACATGCTGAAGCGGCAGGTGGCGATCACGCCGGCGCCGCAATGGGTGCGGGTCGTCGGCGGCTTCACCGAGCACCAGTTCGCCGAAAAGCGGTTGCCGACGATCGATGAGATCAACGCGGTCGCGCCCGATACGCCGGTGTTCCTGCTGCATCTCTATGACCGGGCGCTGCTCAATGCCGCGGCGCTACGCGCCGTCGGCTACACCAGGGACACGCCGAACCCGCCGGGCGGCGAGATCACTCGCGATGCCAGCGGCAACCCGACGGGGCTGCTCTTGGCCAAGCCCAATGCCGGCATCCTCTATTCGACGCTCGCCAAGGGGCCGAAGCTGCCCTTCGATTACCAGGTCAACTCGACCCGTCATTTCATGCGCGAGCTCAACCGGCTCGGCGTCACCAGCGTCATCGACGCCGGCGGCGGCTTCCAGAACTACCCGGATGACTATGCCGTCATCCAGAAGCTCTCGGACGAGGGCCAGATGACGGTCCGCCTTGCCTACAACCTCTTCACCCAGAAGCCGAAGCAGGAGAAGGACGACTTCCTGAAATGGACGTCGTCGGTCAAGTACAAGCAGGGCAACGACTATTTCCGCCACAACGGTGCCGGCGAGATGCTGGTGTTTTCCGCCGCCGACTTCGAGGACTTCCGCGAGCCGCGCCCGGACATGCCGCCGGAGATGGAGGGCGAACTCGAAGAGGTCGTGCGCATTCTTGCGGAGAACCGCTGGCCTTGGCGACTGCATGCCACCTATGACGAGACGATCACCCGTGCGCTCGACGTCTTCGAGAAGGTCAACCGGGATATCCCGCTTGAGGGCATCAACTGGTTCTTCGACCATGCGGAGACGATCTCTGACCGCTCGATCGACCGGATCGCCGCCCTTGGCGGCGGCATCGCCGTGCAGCACCGCATGGCCTATCAGGGCGAGTACTTCGTCGAGCGCTACGGCCATGGTGTCGCTGAAGCGACGCCGCCGGTGGCCAAGATGCTGGCAAAGGGCGTCAACGTTTCCGCCGGCACCGATGCGACCCGCGTCGCATCCTACAACCCCTGGGTTTCGCTGTCGTGGATGGTGACCGGCAAGACGGTCGGCGGCCTGCAGCTCTACCCCCGCGCCAACTGCCTCGATCGCGAGACGGCGCTTCGGATGTGGACCGAGAAGGTGCAGTGGTTTTCAAACGAGGAAGGCAAGAAAGGCCGGATTGAGAAAGGGCAGTTCGCCGACCTCATCGTGCCGGACAAGGATTTTTTCAACTGCGCCGAGGACGAGATTTCCTTCCTCACGTCAGAGCTCACGATGGTCGGCGGCAAGATCGTCTATGCGGCCGGCGCATTTGCCTCTCACGACGAGAACAAGGTGCCGCCGGCAATGCCCGACTGGTCGCCGGTCCGCACCTTCGGCGGTTATGCCGCCTGGGGTGAGCCCGAGGGCGCCGGAAAGCGCTCGCTCCGGCGCACCGCGATCACGTCGTGCGGCTGCGCCAGCGATTGCGGCGTCCATGGCCACGATCATGCCGGCGCCTGGACGTCGAAACTGCCGATCGCCGACCTTAAGGGTTTCTTCGGCGCGCTTGGATGCTCCTGCTGGGCGGTGTGACGATAGCGGAAGGGAAACGCAGAATGCGCACGAAAGCCGGCGCCGTCGCGATGGCCGCGGTCTCAATCTTGCTCAACGCATCGCTCGGACCGGAGCAGGCCTCGGCCTCGCCGACTGAGGGCGTCCGGCACCTCTCGGCGAAAGTCGTGGTGAACCATCCGCCGGCGAAGCATGGAGCCTACTACCAAGGCATATCCCAGAGCGCGATCACCGCTTTGAAATGGCCGAAAAATCGATGACGGCGGCTTTGCCGCCCATCAAGCCGAAGACCGCCTGACAAGGAAACGAAAGATTGAGCCTCTCTTCCCTCGAAAACCGTCTCGCCGCTCGCCTCCGGCCGGGCCTTACCGGCAACCGTGTCATATTCGTCGGCTTGCTGGCGCTCTGCTCGGCCTATATCCAGGGACCCTTGACGAAAATTTTCGACTTCCCGGGCGCGCTTGCCGAGATGGAGCATTTCGGCCTCTATCCGGCACCGCTCTTTGCTGTCGGCGTCATCGTGTTTGAGCTTGCGATGTCGGCTCTCGTCCTCTCAGGCTTCTACCGCTGGGCGGCGGCAGGCGCGCTTGCGGCCTTCACGCTCGTCGCCACCTTGCTCGCATTCCGCTTCTGGGAACTGCCGCCCGGCATGGAGCGCGCGATGGCGACAAACGGTTTCTTCGAACATATCGGCCTTGCCGGCGCATTCGTGCTCGTTGCAGTTTATGATCTGCGCGAACGTGCATCCACGGAGAGGGGCGGCCAATGACGCAGGCAGCGACCAACAACGCCGGCACTTTCGCGCCCTTGCGCCAGAAGGTTTTCGCCGTGCTCTGGGTGGCGACCATCATCGGCAACACCGGCAGCTTCATCCGCGATGTCGCAAGCTCCTGGCTCGTCACCGACCTGTCGGCAACGCCCGCCGCCGTCTCGATGATCCAGGCGGCCGCGACGCTGCCGATCTTCCTGCTCGCCATTCCCGCCGGCGTGCTCTCCGATATTCTCGACCGACGCAAATTCCTGATCGTCGTGCAGTTCCTGCTCGCATCTGCGAGCCTCTGCCTGTTGTTCCTCTCTGCAAGCGGGCTGCAGTCGGTGACCTCGCTGATTGCGCTTACCTTTGTCGGTGGCATCGGCGCAGCGCTGGTTGCCCCCACCTGGCAGGCGATCGTGCCGGAGCTCGTGTCGCGACCGGACGTCAAGGGCGCGGTCGCGCTGAACTCGCTCGGCATCAACATCTCCCGCGCGATCGGCCCGGCGCTTGGCGGTCTGCTGCTTGCCTGGTTTGGCGCGGCCGTCACCTATGGCGTCGATGTCATCAGCTATGTCTTCGTCATTGCCGCATTGGTCTGGTGGCGGCGGCAGGTGCCGGAGGACGACGCGCTCGCCGAGCGCTTCCTCGGCGCCTTCCGGGCCGGCCTGCGCTATGCGCGCGCCAGCCGCGAGCTGCATGTGGTGCTTTTGCGTGCAGCCGTGTTTTTCGCTTTTTCAAGTGCGATCTGGGCGCTGCTGCCGCTGGTCGCCCGCCAGCTTCTCGGCGGCGGCGCCAGCTTCTACGGCATCCTGCTCGGCGCCGTCGGCGCCGGCGCAATCGGCGGCGCGCTGGTGATGCCGCGCTTGCGGGCCCGGATGGATGCCGACGGATTGCTGCTTTTGTCCGCGGTCCTGACCGCCGCCGTCATGGGCGTGCTTTCCTTCGCGCCGGCGCAATGGGTGGCGGTGGCGGCGCTGCTCGTCTGTGGTGCGGCCTGGATCACGGCGTTGACGACGCTGAACAGCACTGCGCAAGCGATCCTGCCCAACTGGGTGCGCGGACGCACGCTCGCCGTCTATCTGACCGTCTTCAACGGCGCGATGACCGGCGGGAGCCTTGCCTGGGGCGCGACCGCCTCGGCGATCGGCGTGCCCTTCACGCTCGCCGTGGCGGCCGTCGGCCTTCTCTGCGTCGGCTTCGCCTTCCACGCCATGAAGCTGCCGAAAGGTGAGGCGGATCTCATTCCTTCCAATCATTGGCCGGAGCCGCTGACCAGCGAGCCGGTCGAACACGACCGCGGACCGGTTCTCGTCCTGATCGAATATACGATCGACAAGGCGGATCGGTCCGAGTTCCTGAAGGCGCTCGCCCGCCTGTCGCACGAGCGGCGGCGCGACGGCGCCTATGGCTGGGGCGTGACCGAGGACGCGGCCGATCCCGGACGGCTGGTCGAATGGTTTATGGTCGAATCCTGGGCAGAGCATCTGCGCCAGCACAAGCGCGTGTCGAAGGCCGATGCCGACATTCAGGACGATGTCCGCCGCTACCACAAGGGGCCGGCCGCGCCGGTCGTCAACCACTTTCTCGCGATCAACCACCCCCATCTCGGTTGACGCGGACCGCACGTCCCGGCGCGGATCTCGCGCCGGGGCCACATCTCGAAGACATACACCCAACCCAAACAAAGGAACCGTTCCCATGACCGAGAACTTCGTCAGGACTGAAGACGGCGTCGATATCTTCTACAAGGATTGGGGCTCGGGCCAGCCCATCGTCTTTCACCATGGCTGGCCCCTGTCGGCGGACGATTGGGATGCGCAGATGCTCTATTTCGTCAGCAAGGGCTACCGGGTCATCGCCCATGACCGCCGCGGCCATGGCCGTTCGACGCAGGTGAGCGAGGGACACGACATTGCACACTACGCGAAGGATGTTGCGGCGCTGACCACCAAGCTCGGCCTCAGCGATGCAATCCACATCGGTCACTCCACCGGTGGCGGCGAAGCGGTGGCTTACGTGGCGCGCCACGGCGGCGGCCGGGTTTCCAAGCTGATCATCGTCGGCGCCGTGCCGCCGATCATGGTCAAGACCGAAAACAATCCGGGCGGCCTGCCGATCGAGGTGTTCGACGGTTTCCGGGCGGCGCTTGCTGCCAACCGCGCCCAGTTCTTCCTCGACGTTCCGGCCGGCCCGTTCTACGGCTACAACCGCCCGGGTGCCGAAGTATCGGAAGGCGTCGTCCGCAACTGGTGGCGTCAGGGCATGATGGGCAGCGCCAAGGCCCATTACGAAGGCATCAAGGCCTTCTCCGAAACCGACTTCACCGAAGACTTGAAGGCGATCGACGTGCCGACGCTGGTCATGCACGGCGACGACGACCAGATCGTGCCGATCGACGACAGCGCGCGACTGGCGGTGAAGCTGCTGAAGAACGGCACGCTCAAGGTCTATGAGGGTTATCCACATGGCATGTTGACAACCCATGCCGATGTCATCAATCCCGACCTGCTCGCCTTCATTAAGGCCTAAAGCTCGGGCACGGTCCGCGGTGTCCGGGTATTGCGGACCGTGCCGGGACAACGCTACTGCATGGTTCCCTATTCATCGCCGGTTGTGCGGACGGAACATGCAGCGCTTCGAAGCGCTACAGCGCCCTCTATGCGCCTCAAAGGCGCGCGGCGCTGTAGTGCCGGCGCCGCACCGACAGCGGCGCGCAGCCGCGCCGGTTGCCAGGAATTCATCGTCAGTGTCTTCAGCGCGCCCGCTTCGGCCGGCGAACGGCCCGGACGACGCCGCTCGGGCCGCCGCCACAGAAGAAGCGCTCGCCGCCATCGGACTCCAGGCCCGATACGCCCATTCCGGTCGGCATGGCGACCGTTTCGAGCACCGCTCCCGTTTGCGGATCGATGCGCCTGATATCGCTTTCGTCACCCTCCCAGGTGCCGTGCCAGAGTTCGCCATCGACCCAGGTCACCCCGGTCACGACGCGCTTGGATTCGATCGTGCGCAGGATTGCGCCGTTCTCGGGATCGATCTGATGAATTTTGCGGCCCCGATGCTGCCCAACCCAAAGCGTGCCCTCGGCCCAGGCAAGGCCGGAATCGCCGCCACCGCCTGGCGCCGGGATTGTCGCGAGAATTTTCCCGGTTTCCGGATCGATCTTCTGGATGCGATCTTCGGCGATCTGGAAGAGGTGCTTGCCGTCAAACGCCGTACCGGCATGCGCGGCGACGTCGATCGAGCGGACGGGCGCACCGTTTTCCGGGTCGAAGGCGTTGATCGTGTCACCGGCGGCGAACCATACGTTCCGGCCGTCGAAGGTGACGCCATGGACCTGGTCTGCCCCGGGGAACGGGCCATATATCTGGATGATTTCGGCTTCGGATCTTTTCATGGGTCTGATCCTATTCGTTTGGCAAAGGGCCAGGGAGTAACAACACTGTCGGGAATGCGGCAATCGGCGGCACGACCCAGCGCCGTGCCCGCCCGCGCCCGATCGGCATAACCTTGCCTTGCGAGGCGAGCTCTTCGAGCGCCCGCTGCACGGTGCGCGCGCTGGCGTCGAGCGCGATTGCGAGCGCCGAACTTGACCAGGCCTCGCCGTCCGCCAGCAGCGCCCGCATCGTCGCATGTCGCTCGTCGACCGGCGGGGCAAGGACGACGACCGTGTGCTTGCCGTGCGGCACCAGCCGGAAGCCATCGCTCGTCGCCGTGATATCCGCAAGCGGGCGCAGTTCCTCGCGCAGCCGGCCGATTTCGACACGCAGCCTTGCCCGGTGGGATTCGTCGACATGTCGTGCGCCGAAGGCCCGGGCGAGCAAGGTTCGCCTTGAGACGTCTCCCGGCCAGGCTTCGCCCAGCGCGCGCGCCAGCGCAAAGAGCACCGGCCGAGTGGCAAGCGTGCACAAGGTCGCTTGTCTTCGGACGAGGTTCCGGCAGGCGTCGATGACGAGGGCGCCGGAAGCAAGCAGCTCTTCGACCTCGCCAAGCAGCAGCGAGCGCTCTTCCCCATCCGCCATGAGGCGGGCAGCCGGCGCTTTAAGCACGGCGGCCGCGTTTTCAACTTCCAAGATCAGGGCCGGAATGCCGGTCGCCCGTGCCGCTTCGCCCGCCCGCCCGAAGGCGGCGGTGGCGGCCTCGGTTCGCAACCGGCGCACGGCGATGCCGGCGAGCGCCAGGTCGTGGGCGGCTTTCGACAGCGGTGTCAGCCGCGCCGTATCGATATCGGCAAGCAAGTTCTCGGCCTCGTCCAGACGGCCGATCAAGAGCAGGCGCCGTGCCCCGAGATTGCGGGCGTGGGCGGCGTTGAGGTGGTCGCCATGGGTTTCGAGCGTCGAGCGGGCGGCGTCGAGCGCCCGCATCGGCCAGGAAAGATCACGGGAGACGATGGCGATCTCTGCCTCGGCGACGATGCACCGCGCCCGCGCCACCGCTTCCTTCGTGCCGAAGGCGCGCGCGGCGTTCTTCAGCAGGACCTTTGCGCGGGTGAAGTCTCCAAGCTGGGCCATGGCGATGCCGCGCAGCGCCAGTGCCGGCGGATCGTCGCGTAGCGCCACCCGCTTCAGCGCGCCGAGCGGGTCGCCCGACGCCAGTGCTCGCGCCGCGGCGGTGATCAGCGAATCCATCGAAATCCCGTCACACTTGTCACTCCCGCAAGCCGTGTTCCAGCCTTTATCTATCTCTCAGGTGGCAACGGACAACAGAAAGAAGCTTCGTCGCACAATCAAGCGGAAACAGTCGGGCGCATGCCTTCAAGGCTGCATCGAATGTGAATCTGCACCTATTATGAAATTCTTTCGAAGCTCCTGTCGGCTTGGCACCGGCGTGAGCGTCTTTCAATCGGGCGGGCGAGGGGATGTCCCAGGCACGGTCCGTCGCGCGATCAGGTTGCACAATTTTTCGGCGTGGCCGGACGTCCGGCCGGGCGGATTTAAGGAGATTTGCAATGACCAATTTGCATTACCGTTGGGTCATCGTGGCGGCGGGCGGGCTGCTCGGCTGCCTGGCGATCGGCGCCATGTTTTCGCTTCCGGTGTTCCTGCTGCCGATTTCGCGCGACACCGGCTGGTCGGTGACAGGCGTTTCGAGCGCCATGACCATCGGCTTCCTGGCCATGGCATTTGCCAGCATCGCTTGGGGCAGCCTTTCCGACCGATGGGGCGCGCGTCCGATCGTGCTCATCGGCTCGGTGCTCTTGGCCGTCAGCCTCATGGCAGCGAGCTGGACGACCTCGCTGATCGCCTTCCAGATCCTTTTCGGTGTCGTGGTCGGCACCGCGACGGCGGCGATCTTCGCGCCGATGATGGCTTGCGTTACCGGCTGGTTCGATACGCATCGCAGCCTCGCGGTCTCGCTCGTCTCGGCCGGTATGGGCATGGCGCCGATGACGATGTCGCCCTTTGCCGCCTGGCTGGTATCCGCCTACGACTGGAGAACCGCTCTGCAGATCATCGCGCTGGTCGTTGCCGTCATCATGATCCCGGTCTCGTTTCTCGTTCGCCAGGCGCCGGCACTTGCCGACGGTGCTGCCGCGGCCTCGCCCGAGGAAGAGCCCCATTCGTCGATGACGACCAGCCAGGTGCTGAAATCGCCGCTCTTCATCATCCTGCTTCTGACCAACTTCTTCTGCTGCGCCACCCATTCCGGCCCGATCTTCCACACGGTGAGCTACGCGATCACCTGCGGCATTCCGGTCATGGCGGCCGTGTCGATCTACAGCGTCGAGGGTCTTGCCGGCATGGGCGGCCGCGTCGTCTTCGGTCTGCTCGGCGACCGTTTCGGGGCCAAACGTGTGCTCGTTCTTGGACTTCTGGCCCAGGCCTTCGGCGCGCTTGCCTATGTCTTTGCCGCCGGGCTCGGCTCGTTCTATGCGGTCGCCGCCCTGTTCGGCTTCATCTATGCGGGCGTCATGCCGCTCTATGCGGTGCTTGCCCGCGAGAATTTCCCCTTGCGGATGATGGGGACGGTGATCGGCGGTACGGCCATGGCTGGCAGCCTTGGCATGGCGACGGGACCGATTGCCGGGGGCCTGATCTATGATGCGCTGGCAAGCTACACCTGGCTTTACATCGGTTCCTGGGGCATCGGCCTCGGCGCGTTCCTGATCGCGCTCACCTTCCGGCCGGCGCCGCGCTACCAGGCGGCGGTGGCCGCGGCCTGATGCGAGCGTGCTGACAGCGAGAGAAAGGGCTCCGCCTGGGAAGGGGAGCCCTTTGGATCATTGCAGGCGCTGATCCGCGTCCGTCTTAGCGGTCGTCTATCCGGACCGTTCGTGCGCCGACATGCAGCGCCCGGCCGGCGCCCAGACCCATGATCGCCACGCCGATGCCGAGCGCGATGAAGAGAACGGCGCTGGCGGCGAAGCTGCCGGTCCAGCTGCGGATGAAGCCGACAAGCAGGGGGCCGATGGCGGCAAGCACGTAGCCGACGCCCTGGGCCATGCCGGAGAGATGGGCCGCCACGTGCGAATCGGGCGAGCGCAGCACAATGAGGGTCATCGCCGCAGCAATCAGGCCGCCCTGTCCGATCCCTTGCAGAACAGCCCAGACGAGCACCGTCGAGAGCGGCGCGAAAAGGATGCCGATCAGCGCGATGACGGCGGCGGCGACGAGCGCCACGCAGACGGCGCGCTGGTCGCGGCGCCTTACGGCGAAGGATGGCACGAGCAGGCAGGTGACGACCTGCATCATGATCGAGGCGGAGACGACCACACCGGCAGTTGCGGCATCTAGGCCACGCTCACGCAGGATCGGCGCCATCCAGCCGAAGACGCAATAGGCGAGTGCGGATTGCAGACCCATGAAGAGCGTCACCTGCCAGGCGAGCCGATCGCGCCAGAGGCCGACGACGCGGAAGCCGCTGTGGCGGGCTTGCGCCTTGCCGCGCAGCGCCTGCGGTGCCCAGATCATCAGCACGATGAGGGCGGGTACCGCCCAGGCCGCGAGCGCGCCTGACCAGGAGCCGACCACATGGTGTTCGATCGTCAGCGTCAGGCCGGCGGCGCTGGCAGCACCGGCGCACAGCGCCATGGTATAAAGGCCCGTCATCATCGCGGCGCGGTCGGGAAAGTCACGCTTGACGAGCCCGGGAAGCAGCACGTTGCCGATTGCGATCGCCGCACCTGCCGCAAATGTCGAAAGGAAAAGCAGCGGCACGGACTGAACGCCGCGCAGACCCGTGCCGAGCGTCAGCAGGACGAGCACCCCGAGAAGCGTGCGTTCGGCACCAAAGCGTTGGGCGAGCTTCGGCGCAAGCGGCGCGAAAAGGCCGAGGCAGAGCACCGGCAGGGTGGTGAGCACGCTGGCGCTGGCGGTGGAAAGGCCGGTCGCCTGCATCACCTCGGGCAGCAGCACCGAGAGACTTGAAAACAGCGGCCTGAGGTTAAAAGCGATGAGCACGAGGCTGGCGCCCAGCAGGATGCGGGCGCTGCGGCTCAGCACCGGTGGTTGCGGTGCCGGCAGGCTGTCGGCCTCGGCATCGATAAGCTGGTCTTCGATGTCCAGCGGTTCGGCGGCTTCGGCTTTGTGGGGATCACGAAAAGTCTGGTTCATTGGGAAAGTAGCCGATCAAGTTCAGCGAGGACGGGGGCCATGAACGCCCGAACGGCGGCCGCGGCCTTGTCCGGATCACTGGCCGCAATGGCCTCGACGATCGCCGCATGCGCCCGGTCGTCCGGCTCCGGCAGGTCGCCTGACAGCGTCGAGTGAATGGTTTCGAGAATGGCCGAAGTGAAAAAGTCATAGAGCTCGACGATGGCCCTGTTGCCGGAGGCCTCGACGATCGACCGATGAAACGCAATGTCGCGCCGTCCGAAGGCCTCACGCCCACCATCGGAAACCGTGCCGCGGGCGAGAAGAAGGCGCTTCATGTGTTCCAGATCCTTGGGCGTATGCCGCAGCGCCGCCAGGCGTGCGGCTTCCACGTCGAGGGCCGCGCGCGCCTCCCATTGGTCGCGCAGGCTCGCCCGCTTGACGCGGTCAAGCGCGCCCGAGCTATCGACCGTCGAGCGGACATAGGTGCCGGAGCCCTGGCGGGCGTCGAGCAGCCCCTTCGAGATCAGGACCCGAACGGCCTCCCGCACGGTTCCGCGGCTCACCGCCAGAAGCTCGGTCAGCGCCGTCTCGTTGGGAATGCGTTCGCCGATAGCCCAGCGGCCGCTCAGGATTTCCGCCCGCAGGCTTTCGGCAGCGCTCTCGGCAAGGTTGGTACGATTGATCGGTTGCATTGTCTGCTCATCAAGTCATCAGATGATTTGATGGATAGGGTGAGGCGTTCGCAGAGTCAAGCGTGACGACGGGGAATGAAGAAGGCGTCGAAGCGTCGTGAGGCCGGTTTCGGCGACAGGATTTGTCGGTGGCTGGCGCGCGGAATCGCGGTCGCGCGCCGGTCGGCGCGCGATACTCAGGCTTTAGCTACGGGAATCCAGTCCCGGCACCGCGTGATCTCAGTTGAGCCTGAGATCGAGGCCGGGATGCAGCTTCTTGAGGTTCGGCAGCGATTTCGACTGCCACGGGATCTCAGAGGTTCCGCGCACCGTCAATTGCACGTTCGGGCGGTTGCGTGCCTCGATCGTCAGCTTGGCGAGCAGGTTGATCCCGGACGAGTTCAGGAACTGCAGTTCGGTGAGGTCGATCGTGATGTGCTCAGGCTCGGTCTCCAGAACGCCCATCACCGTCGAGAAGATCGGGGCATAGGCCTCCGTTCCCGGCAGCCGCATCGTGCCTTCAAAATGAATATCGTTGCCTTCGGACCAAACGCGATACTCTTCTTCGTCCTTGTTTTCCATGTTCACCGGCTCATCAGTTCGAGAGGTCTGGGACCGCAATGGAGGCATAAGTCTCCAATGAGGTTTCGCCGTCGTCACCCTGGGCGCCAAAAACCCAAGCGAAACGAACGCCATAATCGCTCATCAGCGTCAAAAGACCAAGCCCCGAGCCGCTCTTGCCGAGCCCGGTTGCGTTGGCTTCGATGCGCTCGATGAGCAGGTCGCCCGGGTCGCCGTCGGCGATCTCGGACAAAAGATCCTGGAAGCGCGCAGCCGCTTCGTTGTCGATCACGTTCGACACTTTCGTGCGGAAGCTGTGGCCCTCGAGGGCGGCCTCGACGACCACGGAACCGGAAGCGCGGAACTTCACGGCATTCTCGACCAGTTCGTTGGTGAGGTAGCCGATGTTGTGGCGCACTTCCCGATAGGTGTTGCGCGACGCGCGATAGCGCAGCGCCGCCAGTTCGGCGACGAAATCCGAAGCCATGGCGCAATGCTTCCAGCTGAGATCCAGCGGCCCGTCGTAAAGACGCAGCCGGGTCATCTTCTGGTGGGCGCCGATCGTCAGGTCCGCCAGTCCGTAGAGCGTGGTCATCTGATCACCTGTGTCTCATGACGACGAGCGTGATGTCGTCGTAGATCTTCTGCTTGCCGATATGCGCCATCAGGTCGTTGATGATACCCGATTTGACGTCCTCGGCGCTCTGTCCGTAAAACTTTCCGGCACTCTCGCACAGTCGCTCGATGCCAAACAGTTCGCCCTTGGCGTTCGCTGCCTCGGTCACGCCGTCCGTATGCAGCACGATCATGTCGCCGCGGCCGAACGAGATCTCGCGGGTGGCAACAAAGCGCGAAATGTCCGATTCCAGGCCAATCGGCAGGCCGAGGTCGAGCGTGTCGATCCGCTCGATTTCCGCACCCTTGCGCACGACGATCAGTTCCTCGTGCTGCCCCGACAGCGTCAGGCGGCCGTGGTCGTAGTCGAGGAAGGCCAACGACAGATGCTTGTCAGTGTTGGTGCGCACGATGTTCTTGTAGATGGCGCGGTTGAGGCGGTTGAGAAACTGCTCCGGGTCCATGTCGCCGGCTTCCTGCAGGGCCCTTGCGACCGACTGCACCATCAGCATCAGCACGCCGCTTTCAAGGCCATGACCGGTCACGTCGCCGATGCCGATCTTCAGCCGCTCACCGTCGCGCAGCACATCGTAGTAGTCGCCGCCCACCTCGTCGGCCGGGCGCATATAGGCGGCGATTTCGAGATCGGCGATTTCCGCGAGCTCGCCGGCCTTCGGCAGCACCATCATCTGGATCTGCTTGGCGACGGCGAGTTCGGCGCCAAGGCGCAGGTTCTCGCTGCGCAGTTGGGTATTCAGCGTCGAAATCTGATGGTTGGCGTCCTCGAGCTGCTTGGTGCGTTCGGTCACCAGGTTTTCGAGGTTCTCGGTATGGTAGCTGATCTCCTCAGCCATTCTATTGAACGCGATAGCGGCTTCACCGACTTCGTCGCGCGTCGTGATGGGCACACGGACGGAGTAGTCCTTCGCCTCGATGCTGGTTGCCGCTCCGGCGAGCGCGCTGATGCCGCGGGTGACCCGCTTGGAGATGCCGAACACGGCGAGCGTGACGAACAGCAGCGAAGCGAGCAGGGCCAGGATCTGATAGATGAGGATGCGGTTCGTCGCTTCAGAGATACTCGCCTGTGCCGCAAACAGCGAGGCATAGATTTCGCGCTCCGGCACGACGATGCCGATCGACATGGTCTCGCGGCGCACCGGGCCGGAAACCCAGAGGTTCTCCGGCTCGAGCTGCTTGAGGAGAATGAGATAGGGGACCTTCTCACCACCCTCATCGAGCAGCACCCGCTGAATGGCGCCATCGGTGCCAAGCGGCAGCTCTGCGATCGCGGGCTGGGCGCTGCGGCGCAGCGAGCGCTCCAACCCGGTGACGCCTTGTCCACCCGTGTCGCTGGACCGCCGCAGGCCGATCACCTTTTCGCCGACCGGATTGATGGCAAGCACGTTGCCGTCGGACATCACCAGAAATCCGAAGCCGCTGTCGCCGACCTTGACGCTTTCGACAACCTCGGCCAGCTGGTCGAGCGTGATATCGGTTCCGGTTGCTCCGGCGACACCTTTGCGGTCGGGCGTCCATAGTGGTTGGAAGAAGCTGACGATCAGTTTGCCCGAGGCGGCATCGGTGTAAGGTGCCGTTTGCGTGGTATCGGCTGCAACGGGCCTGAGGCTCGGTTGCTTCGCCCATTCCTCCCAGGACTCATAGAGGCCGGGGAAGAAGAAGTTCCAGAAGTTGGCTTCGTTATGGCCGGGGTAGAGACGGTCGAACGTCTGCGCCTGATCCGCATAGGGCGCCATCCGCAAGATCGGCCGCTCTTTTGGTCCGACGTAGTACATCTGCAGTTTGGAGCGGCCGTGCGCAAGCAGGGCGGGCGCAACCAGATCGAGAACGGCGCTGTTCTCGATATCGGCCTGTACCTCGGGTAGTGGCCGATGGTCGGGGCCAAGGAGATAGCTCCAGACGCTTACGCTCGAGAGCGGCCCCGGAAGGTTCTGCGCCCACCCACCTTTGGCATCGTAAGTGACGGTAACGGACTCCGGTGCGTGCCGCGCAAGTGCCTCACCGACGTCGGACCGGCGCACGGGGCGGTCGATCTGCGCCTGGATTACGCCCGCGAGCGTGGCGACGTCGGCGTGAACCTGGCCGAGCAGAAGATTAACCCGCGCGGCCGTCGATTCCGCGTAGGTGAGCATGTAGTCTTCGTTGGCGTTTTGCAGGCCCTGTCCGACTTCCGTCGTCGCGTCGCGCGACAGTCTTTGAACGTTCCAGAGCGCCAGGCCGCCTGTCAGCAGGAGGTCGAAGAGCACGGCGCTGCCGACGACCAGCACGAACTTGGCGCGAAAGGATCTCAAACCGAACCGGGGACGTTTGATATTGCTCGCGCTCATAGTGGTTTGCGCCCGGACGCTGCCCAGATCGGCCAGCCCGCATAGCCCTTCGGATGCAGTGCAGCGAAGATGTGATCCCGGAAGCCCTGGCGGAACCGCTCGATGAATTCGGGTGTTTCGCCGTGCCTCACCGCCATGTCCGCAAACATCTTCTCCCAGCCGGCGATGATATCGGCGAAATCCTGTGGGTCACCGTCCAGATTGGTGACCATGAAGGATTCGACCAGGATGTCGTCGAAGCCCGTGTCGGCAAGATAGCGCCGACTCTTCGGCCCGAACTCCACATCTATCTCGAAATTGCTCAAAAGCCGCGCGAGCTCATTGTAGGTCCATTGGATGCTTTGCGCCCGCGGCTCGCCGAGGCAGTGCGAGTTCTTCTCGTTGGTGATGTAGACGCGGCCGCCCGGCTTCACGATCCGATAGAGTTCCTTGAGAAGCAGCTCCGGCTGATTGAAGACCTGCAGCGAGTGGCGGCAACTCACGAAGTCGAACTGGTTGTCCTCAAGCAGCATCTCCGACGCGTCGCCGTAGGTGTATTCGATACCCGTCACGCCGAACTCGGCGGCCACCTTTCGGGCATAGGCGAGGCTCGGCTTCGAGTGGTCGAGCGCGACGATCCGCGACGGCTGGAACTCCTTCTGCGCGAGCACGGCGAAATCGCCGATGCCGCAGCAGATGTCGGCCACGGCGATGCCGGGCCGCATGCCGTGGCGCGGCAGGATGGTGCGCTCGTGGCGCCAGGTCAATTTCGTCTGCGCGCGCAGGATTGGAATGAAGCTCGTATCCTCGAAGTAGTCCTGGCCGGGATAGAACATCGAATCATAGACCTCGACGGAGATCTGCGGCTCGATCGTGCTCAGGTGCCGGAACATGCGCGTCGTCCAGCTGACGACGCTTGACGTGATGACGATCAGGCGCAGGTCCGACCGCTCCCGGCAGGCGTCGAGGGCGACCCGGATGAAGGCCTGGAAGGCCGTGTTGTTCATCTGGATGAGGCGCTTCACATCGATATAGAGAACGCCGCGCACCGTATCGATGGCTTCCCTCAGCGCATGGATACTCTCGGCGATTTCATCGATCGAACGCGGCCGAATCGTTCCGGCAAGCGAGAAGATCTGGCTGTTGGGATCGAAGTCGACCTTGAAACGCTGAGGAAGGCTCGCCGCCATCAACTCACCATTCCTTCAAGAGGAAGATCCACGATCAGGGTGATGGCCGGAGCCGCATCCTCGTCAAGCCGGAGGCGGGCGTCATAGTTGACCGCCAGGTCCAGAAGCACCGATTCCCGGCTGGGGGCAAGGTCGTTGGAAATGGCGTCGAGATAGCGGGCCTGGGCATCGCTTTCACGGGTTTTCGAGACAGCCTCGCGATAGAAGCGCGCCTGGCCAGGTGGGCATGGAAAGCTCAGTTGAACCCGTTCCGTGGCGCCTTGGCGATAGATCGACAGGCCGATCTTTCCGTCGGTGGTGCCGCCGCGAAACGAAACCTCCAGAAGCTCGTTGAGGGCGGAGGAAAAGAAGTTGGAATGCCGTACCGGATCGGTCCTGTTGTGGCTGATCATCCGGGCGAG
Organism: Ensifer sp. ENS07; assembly: GCF_014852185.1. NCBI lineage: Bacteria > Pseudomonadati > Pseudomonadota > Alphaproteobacteria > Hyphomicrobiales > Rhizobiaceae > Ensifer > Ensifer sp. ENS07. The sequence continues at coordinate 211,680 of NZ_JACVBE010000008.1, forward strand.
GTAGCTCGAGACATGATCGCAATGGTGCCAGTCCGAAAGGAAATCTTCCATCTCCATATCGAACTGAAGCAGCGGCTCGAAAGCCGTTTCCGTGGTCTTATTGACACTAGCACCCATGCAGCAATGTCCTCCGCACCCCGAACTCTGCCACGGCCATACGCCACTTTCTATAATGATTTCTAACCACGCAACCCCGGGATCTTGCATGAAGACAACCCAGGTATTGCCTCGCGCCATATCGGGCGCAACGCACAGATGCGGGGGGCTACAGCGTCGCCATTGCCGATGAGCGGCGAAGATAGGCGCCGATCGCGTCCGCCGGCATGGGCATGCCCAGGAAATAACCCTGCAGACGGTCGCAACCCTCTTTTCGAAGCCAGACGGCCTGCCCGATCGTCTCGACGCCCTCGGCGGTCACGCGCATGCCGAGACCGTGGGCAAGGGCGATGATCGAGCGGACGATCGTCTGGCTCTTTTCGTCGCTCTCCAGATCCTTGATGAAATAGCGGTCGATCTTGATCGTATCGAAGGGGAAGTTCTTGAGGTAGCTGAGCGACGAATAGAAGGTGCCGAAATCGTCGAGCGAGATCTGGATGCCGAGCACGTTGAGGGTGTTCAGCGTGTCGAGATTGTTGGTCGTGCGTTCAAGCAGCACCGATTCGGTAACTTCCAGTTCCAGCCGGTCGGCCCTCAAGCCCGCCATGTCGATTGCCTGGGCGATTCGGTCCGTCAGGCCCTCGCGCAGGAACTCCGCCGGCGACAGGTTGACGGCGACGGTGAAATGCGACGGCCAGGTGGCAGCCTGCCGGCAGGCCTCCTCCAGGACCCATTGGCCGATCTCGTTCATCAGGCCGTCGGCTTCCGCCATCGGGATGAAGACGTTGGGCGGGATCGTGCCGACCAGCGGATGATGCCAGCGCACCAGCGCCTCGAAGCCGACGATCGAAAATGGCGGCTCGACGAGTGGCTGGTATTCGATTGAAAACTGCTTGTCCTGCAGCGCGGTGCGCAGACTGCGGCGCAGCATCTCGCGCTGTTCCAGCACGATCAGCATGGAACGGCTGAAGGTCTTTGCCCTGCCTCGTCCATCCTTCTTGGCGGCATAGAGCGCAATGTCCGCCGCCTTCATCAGTTGCTCGATGTCGTTTCCGTCGTTCGGCGCAATGGCAATGCCGATGCTGGCGCCGACGAAGACGGAGATGCCATCGATGGTGAAAGGTTCGCTGAACGCCTCGATCAGTGCCTCGGCGAGATACTCGGCGTCCGCCGGCTGGTCGCTTTGACGCTGGATGACGGCGAATTCGTCGCCGGCCAGGCGATAGGCGACTTCGCCGTCGCGAAGGGCGCCGCGAATGCGCTCGGCCGCCATCTTGAGGACGGCGTCGCCGGCGCCGTGGCCGAGTGTGTCGTTGACCGGCTTGAAATCGTCGAGGTCGATCTGCATCAGCGCCAGCTTCTCGCCGGATGTCGGCAGGATGCTCTGCAGGTCGTCGCTGAACTGCCGCCGGTTGGGCAGGCCCGTCAGCACGTCGTGGGTCGCCTGGTGCAACAGCAGCGCGCGTTCGCTTTCGCCATGGCTGCCGATCTCGCGGCGGGTCGCGCGGCCGCTCGTTTCGAGCACGCCGATGCCGCGCATGGCGCGAAAGACGAGCAGCGTGCGCCGCGACTTGGTGGCGGCGTCGACCACCTCGACGCTGCGCGGCACGCCGTAAGCGATGACGGATTCCACCGCCGCCTTGGAAACGGGCGCAAGCAGTTCGGGATAGAGATGCCACAGGGTGGCATCGACAAGCGTGCCGACTTCGTAGGTTTCCTGCAGCGCCGGCGAGGCGCTGGTCAGATGAAAGGCCTCGTCATAGAACGAGAGAACCTCGTCCATATGAGCCGCAACGGGATCCTGCACTGAAGCTGAAGCAGACAAGGTTGCATCAGTGTCCGGCATGCTTGCCTTTCCCTCTCTGTTTCGAACGCGCCGGAAGAATATAAAAGCCCGCTCCAGCGGCGCTCCGGTTCGGCTCGTCCTTCTGCAAAGCTACCGCGTCGCCCGCCCGGGTCAATGCCAATAGGCTGCCTGCGATCTTACCTGTGGAAACCTCGCTTCGGAGCATGGCGAGCGCTGCTCGATATCCTTTGCCCCACACGGTTGTATATAAGCTTCCTCTTGTATCATTTGCCATCATTGCATGCAATTTGGGGCGGAACAGCTGTGGGCGTTTCAGCTCCGCCTATACGCATGTCCCATTGTGGGACGCCATATCAGCAAGGGTTTCGGGCGTCTACTGCGGCCGGTCGCGGTTAAGCAAACGGCAGATACGCCCGGGCAACGGGGCCGTTGGGCTCCGTTTAAGTTTCGGTTAACCATAAAGGAAGTTTTCAGGGGATTATGTGGCTTGACCCATCCCGCGATCACCCGGAATTAAGAACCACGGGCGAGTTGGCCACCGGGTTGCCGGTGGCCAATCGCTATTAAGCTCAGTGCGTGCTCAGAATCACGTCGGTCTTCTGGAAGGTCCGGACGTCGATCAGGCCCTTGTCGGAAATGCGCAGTTCCGGAATGACGACGAGCGCAAGCAGCGAGTGCTGCATATAGGCGTTGTTCAGCCGGCAGCCACAGGCGCGCATGGCCTCGACGATGGCGGCCGCTTTCTCGGCGACGATCTCCGCTCGCTGATCCGACATCAGGCCGGCGACGGGCAGCTCGACCAGGGCCAGTTCGCGGCCTTCCTTGATGACGACGATGCCGCCGCCGACCTCGTGCAGGCGGTTGGCGGCCTTGGCCATGTCCGCCTTGTTCGTGCCGACCACGATCATATGGTGGCTGTCATGGGCGACCGTGCTCGCCATGGCGCAATCGCTGTCATAGCCGAAGCCGGAGACGAAGGCGTTGACCACGTCGCCGGTGCCGCGGTGGCGCTCGACGAGCGCGATCTGGCAGACGTCGTTGGCCCGGTCCATCTGCACGAGGCCGTTCTCGATCGCCACCTCGGCCTGAAGCGCCCGCGTCGGCGCCTGGTTCTCGACGACGCCGATGACGTTGACCCGCGCGCGCGTCGCCCGTGCGTTGGATGGGATGTCGAAATCCGCGGCGGCCAGTAACCGGCCAAGGTGGACGGTGTTGCGGGCGCTTTCCGGGTAGACATAGGCCGGGATATCGCGCGCGAGTGTGCCGTTCTCGGCCATCAGCTCGCCGCGGGCAAAGACCATTTCGATCGGCAGCGCGGCGAGGTCCGAGGTGACGATCAGATCTGCCCGGCGACCCGGTGCGATCGAGCCGATTTCGCACTCCAGGCCGAAATGCTGGGCGGTGTTGAGCGTCGCCATCTGGATCGCGGTCACGGGTTTCAGACCTTGAGCGATGGCATGGCGCACGACGCGGTTCATGTGTCCGTCGTGAACCAGCGTGCCGGAGTGGCTGTCGTCGGTGCAGAGCAGGAAGTTGCGCGGGTCGAGGCCGGATTCGGTGACGGCCTTGATCTGCCCGGCAACGTCGTACCAGGCGGAGCCGAGGCGCAACATGGCGCGCATGCCCTGGCGCACACGGGCGATTGCGTCGTCGACCGTCGTGCCTTCATGGTCGTCGGCCGGTCCGCCGGCGGCATAGGCGTGGAACTCGCGGCCGAGATGCGGCGAGGCATAGTGCCCGCCGACGGTCAGCCGCGCATCCTGGGTGGCGGCGATCTCGGCCATCATCTTCGGATCGTTTCCGGCAACGCCGGGGAAATTCATCATCTCGCCGAGACCGATGACGTTCGGCCAGGCAAGCGCCTCGGCGACATCCTGTGCTGAAAGCTCGGCGCCGGCAGTTTCAAGACCCGGGGCGCTCGGCACGCAGCTCGGTACCTGGACCAGCACGTTGATCGGCAGGCTCTGGGCTTCCTCGTTCATCAGCCGGACGCCGTCGAGGCCGAGCACATTGGCGATTTCGTGCGGGTCGATGAACATGGTGGTGGTGCCGTGCGGAATGACCGCGCGGGCAAATTCGGTGACGGTGACGAGGCCGCTCTCCACATGCATATGCGCGTCGCAGAGGCCGGGAACAAGATAGCGCCCGGCGGCGTCGACGACCTTGGTGCCTTCGCCGATCGTGTGGCTGGCATCCGGACCGACATAGGCGAAGCGGCCGGCTTTGACGGCGATATCGGTGCCGGGGATGATTTCGCCGGAGTAGACGTTGACCCATTTGCCGTTGCGGATCACGAGATCGGCGGGCTTGCGGCCCATGGCGACGTCGACCAGTTCGGGTGCGGTCTTCGACCAGGATTGAAGCATGACTGTTTCCTTCGGATGGGCGATGTCGGCGCCCTTGCATTAAGGGCGCCGTCGGATTTTCTGGCGGTTACTGGGTCTGGGCGACGAGCGCTGCGGCGAGCAGTGCCACGAACCACATGACCGGTCTTACATCGCCAGCCCGGCCGCAGACCAGCTTGATCAGCACATAGGCGATGATCGCGAGCGACAGGCCGAGCGTGATCGAGAAGGTGAGCGGGATCAATACGATCGCAAGGAAGGCCGGGATCGCCTCGTCGAGCGCGCTCCAGCGGATGTTGCTGATAGGCTCGGACATGAAGAGGCCGGTGAGGATCAGCACCGGTGCGGTTGCAACCGCCGGCACCAGAGAAAGCAGCGGCGACAAAAACAGGAAGGGCACGAAGAGCAGACCCGCGACCAGCGCGACGAGACCGGTGCGTCCACCCTGCTGGATGCCGGCGCCGGATTCGAGATAGACGGTCGCCGGGCTGGTGCCGAGCGGTGCGGAAATCAGTGCCGCGATGGCGTCGACATGCATCGATTCCCGGATGTTGCGGGGCATGCCGTTTTCATCCTTGAGGTCTGCCGCTTCCGCGAGGCCAAGGAAGGTCGAGAGCGCCTCGATGAAGTTGGTGAACAGGAAGACAAAGATGAAGGGCAGGTAGATCAGGTTCAGCGCGCCCAGGAGATCGATCTGGTCGACGAAGCTGAAATCCGGTGCAGCGGAGAAACCGCTCCAGTTGACCAGCGTGTGCACATCCGGCGTCTCCGGCCAAAACGCGCTGCCGTCGCCCCACCAGCGACCGATCGGGATCGAGAGAATAGTGGTGAGGATCATGCCGGCCATCATCGCGCCCGGAACCCGCCGCACCACCAGCGCCACCGTGAGCACGAAGCCGGCGATGAAGGTGAGGGTGACCGGGTTGAACTGCGTGAGACCAACGATCGTGTCGGGGTTGGCGACGATGAACTTGGCGTTTTCCAGGCCGATCAGCGCGATGAAGAGGCCGATACCGCAGGCGATGCCATAGCGCAGATCGACAGGGATCGCCTCGATGATCGTCTGGCGCAGATTGAAGAACGCCATGACGGTAAAGAGCACGCCGGCCCAGAAGACGCAGCCAAGCGCGACCTCGAGCGGCACCTTGGCGCCGACCACCATGGTGTAGGCAAAGAGCGCGTTGATGCCCATGCCCGGCGCCACCAGAATGGGGCTACGCGCATAGAGCCCCATGGCAGCTGCCGATGAAGCTGACGAGCACCGTCGCCGTCACGCCGGCCGAAAATGGAATGCCGGCATGCGCCAGGATCGAGGGATTGACGACGATCACGTAGGAGGCGGCGAGGAAGGTGGTGAGTCCTGCGAGGATCTCGGTGCGGACGGTCGAGCCGAGCCGCGAAATCTGGAAGTAGCGGTCGAGCAGCGCTGCGAGCCAGGATGTCTCTGGGCTTGGTGCCGCCTCCACGGACTTGTTCTGATAGTTCATCTTGTTCCCCTTTTTTTGAACGAAGAAGGGGGCCGGCATGACCGGCCCCCTTCCAAGGCATCATTCCGCAGCGACGGCGCGCTCGTCCCCGCCGGCGGGCGAAAACGGCGAGATCACCTTCAGCCCGACGCAGTCGACGACACCGAGATCGGTGATCGCATATTCCGGGATCGCCGTGATCTGCAACACGAACATGTACATGAAGGGCCAGGGCAGCGGGCAGCCGAGCGCGCGGGCCGCGTCGTCGAGCTGGTCTTCCAGCGCTGCCATCTCGGCCGGCTCGATGTCGGAAACGATGCCGCCGATCGGCAGGTGCAGGAAGGCCTCGACCTTGCCGTTCCTGACCACGACCTGGCCACCATGGTTGGCGATCAGGTGGTTGATGGCGATACGCATATCCTCGAGATCGGCGCCGATGCAGATGATGTTGTTGTCATCGGGCGCAGTGGAGCTGGCGATCGCGCCTTGCTTGAGGCCGAAGCCCGACGCAAAGGCGACCGGACGGTTGCTCGTCTTGCCGTAGCGTTCGACGACGGTGACGTATTGCACGTCCCGTGCGGGATCTGCGAGCACCTGGCCGTCCTTGACCGCAAGCGTCACGTCGCGGCGAGTGCGCACGAAGATCTTTTCCGGGGTGACGGCGATCGCCATGGCGTCTGCCGTCTCGCCGGCGCCGTGATAGGCGACCTTGAGATCGCCGGGCTGAAGCGGCGCGACCTTCACCGAGTTCAGAAGTGCGACGCTGCGCTGCGGCGGGATCAGTTCGATCGCCATCTTGCCGTTGCGGGCGACGACTTCACCCTTGGCGACGACGGTTTCGATGGTGAAGTTGCGCAGGTCGTCGACGAGCAGGATGTCGGCCGCGCGGCCGGGCGAGATCGAGCCGACCTTGTCGTCGATGCGGAGCGCATCGGCGCCGTTGATCGTCGCCATCTGGATCGCCGCCATCGGCGAAATGCCCATGGCGATCGCCATGCGCACCATGTTGTCGAGATGGCCGCGCTTGAGGATGTCGCTTGCTACCACGTCATCGGTGCAGAAGCTGATGCGGCGCAGTGCCTTAACGCCCATTTCCGTGACGATACGCAGGTTGTCGGCGAGGAAGTGCGAGATCGAGGATTCCCGTACAACGACATGCATGCCGGCGCGCAGCTTTTCGAGCATTTCTTCCGGCGTGTAGCTCTCGTGGTCGGCGCGAACGCCGGACTGCTGGTAGCCGTTGAGCCGCGCGCCACGGGTCATCGGGCAGCAGCCGAGAACCGGCAGGCGGCTCCTTTCAGCGAGTTCGAGCGCCGCGAGCACGTCGGGGTCTTCCTCCTGGATGAATTCGCGCACGGTCTCCCATATGCCGACGCATTCCGGCCAGTGGTGCGTCGCCTGGTGGTCGGCCGGGCTGAAATAGTGGCCGACGGTCGAGCGCGGCATGGTGTAGGGCGTCTTGCACGGCGCGCCCCAGAAGACCTTGAGTGGCGTCTGTTTTGCCTCGTCGAGGAACTCGCGCGCCGCGGCCGGGCCGCCGACGACGATGATCTGGTCGAGGCCGGTGACGATCGAGGTGGTGCCGAGCGGCACGACGGCCTTGGCAAAGCTCGTCAACGACATCTTCGAGCATTCGACATGCAGATGCCCGTCGATCATGCCGGGTGCCAGGTATTTGCCGGTGGCATCGACGATCCTGGTCTCTGGCCCGATATAGTCGGAGATGTCGCCGACGGCGATGATGCGTTCGCCATAGATCGCGACGTCGGCCTGATAGATCTCTTCGGAGACGACGTTGACGAGGCGACCGCCGCGGATCGCCAACGTTGCCTTGCCGCCGGTGCCCGATGCGGCGCGAATGAATTCTCTGATATCGCTCACTGGAACCTCTTCTCCCTTAGCTCCAGTGAATATTCCCAATTCCCAGTCGTTTACACAATGGGCCGAAATAGGCTATTCTCTGGACATATCGTGCAAGATTTTGGACGAAATATGGATCTCTCGCTCATAGACTGTTTCGTGAAAGTTGCGGATTCCCGCTCGATTTCTGCGGCTTCCAGGCGCTATCGCCTGCCGAAATCAACACTCAGCCACAAGATCCGGCAATTGGAGGATGAGTTCGGCATCGAGCTCTTCGTGCGCGAGGGTCATCAGTTGCATGTGACCGACGCGGGCGCGGAGTTCCTGCGCTACGCCCGGCTCATTCAGTCGAATTGCGACGATGCGGCAACGGCGATGGCGGAGATGCGCCAGGAGGTGGCGGGCACCCTGCGCGTGGGCTCGACCGGCGAGTTCGGCACGACGATCACCTCGGAACTGCTCTATGCCTTTCGCCAGCAATATCCGCAGGTCAATCTCGACGTTGTGTTCCTGTCCTCGCGCCAGCCATTCTCCGACGTCACCGAACAGGCGCTCGACGGTATCTTCCATTGGGGCGAGCCGTCCGATGTCGACTACATCAGCCGCAGACTTTCGGTCTCGTCTTATGGCCTCTTCGCCAGCCCGCACTACATCGCCCGCCATGGCCAGCCGGATAATCCGGATGCGCTTGCCGGCCACCGCGGCCTCGTCTTCCGCCAGCCGACGCGGCTGCAGTCCTGGTATCTGACACAGTCAGGCGAAGACGAGGTGGACCTGCTGCCGACGGCGACCTGCACAACCAACGACTACTGGACGATCAAGTATTTCGCCGTCGCCGGTGAGGGCATCGCCTATCTGCCCGACTTTTTCGTCGAGACCGAGCGGCAAGCCGGCCTGCTGGAGCCGGTGCTATCGGACTGGCGCTCGCCGCAGACGGCGATCAACCTCATCTATTCGCGCCGCCGGCACGTCTCGAAGCGGTTCAAGGCCTTCGTCGACTTCTGCATCGACTTCTACCGCGACCGGGACCGGGTGAAGATCCCGCGCTACTACGTGGAGCGCGTGAGCCTCTAGAGGCGAGGCGAGGCGGGGCGAGGCGAGGCGGGGCAGCGCCATGCAGCGGCGTCTCTAGCCCAGCAACGAAGGCAGCGCGCTGGCGCCGTCGACATTGCCGCCACAAAGCAGGATGACGTTGGTCTGGCCGGCGCACCTCGCCGCGATCTGCCGGAAGCCGGCAAGTGCGAGAGCTGCCGCCCCCTCTACCAGCATATGCTCGTCGAGCAGCAGGTCCCGCATTGCGGCCGCGATCTCTGCTTCCGAACAGGTCACGACCTCATCGAGCACGGCCATCGACAATGGGAGGGTCACGCTGTCTTCGTCGAGACCGCCGGCAACGGCATCGGCGAGCGTTTCGAGGTGTTCGGTTTCGACCACCCGGCCGGCCCTTATCGAGGCCGCAAGCGCTGCCGAATTTGCAGCGGACACACCGATGACGCGAGTATGCGGGCGGAAACTCTTCAGCACCGAGCCGATGCCGCTGATCAGTCCGCCGCCGCCCATGGCGATGAAGACATTGTCAATGCGGTCGGCTTGCTCAAGGAGTTCAAGTGCGATCGTGCCCTGGCCGGCGATGATTTCCGGGTCGTTGTAGGGCGAGACGTAGCCGAGCTTTTCGGTCGCGGCCAGCTGCTGCGCATGCTGTTCGGCAAGCCCGGTTTCGGAACCGTGAAGGACGACCTCGACGCCGTAGGCGCGGATGCGCTCCAGCTTCGCCGGCTTGACAATCTCGGGCAGCACCACCGTCAGCTTCTGGCCGATCGCGCTTGCCGCATGGGCAGCACCGATGCCGTGATTGCCGGAGGAGGCAGTGATCACCTGCTGGTCCCTTGGCAGCGAGGTCATCTTGCTCGCAGCCCCCCGGATCTTGAAGGAGCCGGTCAGCTGCAGGTTTTCCGCCTTTAACAGTACCGTCGAGGCTGTCTGCGGCCCGATCGCGCGCGACGGGATCAGTGGCGTCTCGTAGATGAAGGGGCGGATGCGCTGGCGTGCGCGGACAGCGCGCGCGGCCGTTTCGAAGACGTCTTTGGTCATGCGGTTGTTCCTTGCGAGCGGCCGAGCAAGCCGAGTTCATCGAGCACCGTGCGGGCAATGGCGATGTCCTGCGTCGCGATCCCTGTCAGGTCGGCGATGGTGATGTCGTTGTCCGAACGTCGACCTTCGGCCGCACCGGAAAGGACCGCGCCGAGGGCGACACAGCGTTCCTCCTGGATCACCACGGCCCGAGCCGCTGCAGAAAATTCACCGTGGTCCAGGCATTGCTCGGCGAGATCGACAAAGAGGCGGTCGGCGCGGGCAACGAGGGCAGTTTCGAGCTCCTGCTTGCCGGGTGCGTCCGCGCCCATGGCGGTGATATGGGTGCCAGGCCCGATCCATTCCGATCGGATCAGCGGCTCCTTCGATGGCGTCGTGGTTACGATCGCATCGGACTGGCGGCATAGCGCTTCGAGATCGGTTGTCGCAGCGATGGGAAGGCCGAGGTCCGCGAGGTCGGCAAGCACGGCGTTCGCCCGTTCCATTGATCGCCCCCAGACCGTGAACCGCAATGGACAATCCGACAGGGAGGCAAGCGCCCGGATCTGGATGCGCGCCTGCGTGCCGGCGCCGACGATCCCGATCGAGCCGGCGTCCTTGCGCCAGAGCGCCGTGGTCGCGATCGCACCGCCGAGACCGGTGCGAAGATCGGTGAGGAGACCCTTGTCGTCGAGCACGGCCACCACGTCGCCGGTCTCCGAGGATACCGCGACCATCATGCCGGTGCTCGACGGCAGTCCCTTGGCCGGATTGTCGTAGAAGCCGGAGGCGATCTTCACGACGAAGATCGGATCGCCTTCGATGTAGCCGTATTTGATGTGGCAATCCGCATTCCGACCGGGAAGCGGCAGATAGCCGACCGGCGGCAGATTGGCGCGACCGTCGGTGACGGCGATATAGGCGTCGCGGATGGCCGGTGCCGCGAGCGTCAGCAACGGCAGCTCGGCCAGTCTTTCTCGATCGATGACGATCATGGCGCGCTCCCCTGGCTCAGATATTTGTAGACGGTCGCCCGGCCCATGCCGAGGATGCGCGAGATGTAGGAGGCGGCATTCTTGCCGCCGAAGGCGCCATCAGCGGAAAGGGCGATCACGAGCGCCTGCTTGTCGTTGCGGCTCAGGCTCGAGACTGTCAGCCCGCGCGCCGCGGTCCATTGCTGCACATACTCGTTGACGCGCTCGTGCCAGTCTTCCTTGAACAGGCTTTCGGGCTTGTCTGCGTCGATGGGAACGCGGACGAGCGCGTTGAGCGTCCTGAGTGCCGCATGAAAGTCGGAGACATCGGCATTGATGCAGAGCACGCCGATCGCCTTGCCGTCCGCGTTTCGCAGCACGGCGCTGATCGCCTTGATCGAGCGTCCGTCCCAATTGACCTTCTCGTAGGGGCCGATGATCGCTTCGCCTTGGCTGAAGCCGATTTCGCTCAGCAGCGAAGCTTCGCCGATCCCGCGCTTGGAGAAGTTGCCAGCGATATGGACGACGGTTTCAGTCGCCAGATCGTGCAGCACGACCTCGGCATAGGGCTGGAACAGCAAGGCGATCGCGTCGCAGACCAGGCAATAGGGGCGGAGTTCTGGGGTCACGGCGTTCCTCTTCCTCGATAGCAATCCATAAATCATGCGTAGACGTAAAAGTCTATATTGGATTTATAGTCTGAATGCCGCTCAAAACGACGACAGCGGCGCGCCGCCCTGGGCTCGCGCGCCGCTGTCCAAGCAGCCGACAGAGAGAGGGATCAGCTAGCTGGTGGCGGTCTTGACGACCTTCGTCCGCCTCCAGCCGGCGACGAGTGGCATCACGGCCATGGCGCCCGCCAGGATCCAGAGAATGATCGAGATCTGGCTCTGGAACAGGATCGAGATATCGCCGCCGCTGATCGCCAGCGCATTGCGCAGGTTCACCTCCATCACATGGCCGAGCACGAAACCGAGGATGATCGGCGCCATGTCGAAGCCGGCCTTTCGAAGCAGCCAGCCGATGATGCCGATGCCGAGCATCAGGAGGATCGAGAACACCGAGGCGTGGGTGGAATAGACGCCGACAACCGACAGCACGAGGATGCCCGGAACCAGCAGCCAGTTCGGTACCGTCAAGACGCGGGCGAAGATGTTGACGAGCGGCAGGTTGAGGAGAAGCAAGAGTACGTTGCCGATGAAGAGCGATGCGACGAGACCGCCGACCACTTCCGGCCGCTCGGTAATCAGCATCGGACCCGGCTGGATGTTGTAGAGCATCAATGCGCCGAGCATGACGGCGGTCGTGCCGGAGCCGGGCACGCCGAGCGTCAGCATCGGTACGAAGGCGCCGCAGGCGGTGGCGTTGTTGGCAGCCTCAGGGGCAGTGAGACCTCGTACGTCGCCCTTGCCGAAGGTGCCTTCGCTGTCGGAGATGCGCTTCTCCGTGGTGTAGGAAACGGCGCTCGAAACCGATGCGCCGGTGCCCGGCAACACGCCAACGATGAAGCCGATGACCGAACCACGCAGCGTGGCACCGATCGATTTGCGGATATCGTCGAGGCGGGCGGTCATGCGGCCGAGTTCGCGGATGACCGTGACGCCGCTTGCCTGGTGTTCGAGGATCAGCAGCGCCTCGGATACCGAGAAGAGACCGATGACCAGCACGACGAATTCGATGCCGTCGCCGAGTTCCGGCTCGTTGAAGGTGAAGCGATAGGCGCCGGAGGTGGCGTCGAGCCCGACAGTCGCAAGCATCAGGCCGAGCGTGCAGCCGATCAGCGTCTTTACTGGCTGGCTACCGACCATGGAACCGAGGGTCGCGAAGGCGAACACCATCAGCACGAAGTATTCGGCCGGGCCGAAGCCGATGGCGAGGCCCGCAAGCAGCGGCGCGAACAGCGCCAGCCCGACGGCGCCGAAGACCCCGCCGACGAAGGAGGAGAGGCCGGAGAGCATCAACGCTTCGCCGGCGCGGCCCTGGCGGGCCATCGGGTTGCCGTCGAGCGCCGTCATGACCGCGCCGGCATCGCCCGGCACGTTCAGAAGGATCGAGGAAATGCGGCCGCCATATTCGGCCCCGCAATAGACGGCCGCGAGCAGGATCATCGTGCTTTCGGCCGGCAGGCCCATCGTATAGGCGATCGGGATCAGCAGCGCGATGCCGTTGATCGGCCCGATCGCCGGCAGGGCGCCGACCAGGGTGCCGATGAAGCAGCCTGCAAGACCGATGAGCAGGTTCTGCAGGGTCAGGGCGACGGTAAAACCGTTCCAGAGATAATCGAGATTCATTGAGATCACTCCATAGCCGGCGGATCAGCCAAACAGCCGGCCGGCGGGCAGATAGACGTCGAGCAGGTAGGAAAAGACGAACCACCAGAGGGCGGCTTGCCCGACGCCGCCAATCAGCGCGAGACGCAGCGGCGCGCCGAAGATCCAGCCGACGCCGAAGGTCAGCAGGAAGATCGAGGCGGCGAAGCCGGCGGGCTCCAGAAGCAGTGCCGATGCAAGAAGCAGGAGCGGTACTGCAATGATCTTCACGAGAAGCCGCCCCTGCGGAAAGGCTTCGGTCGTTCCGGGGCTTTTCAGGTAGAAGAGGCAAAGCACCGCGAGGGTGATGGCGAGCAGCACCGGCACGACGCGTGGACCGAGCGGGTCCGAGGCGAAGGCATATTCGATCTGGCTGCCGCCGATGCCATAGGCAATCGCCAGCGCGAGCATCAAGAGCCCGCCGACCCTGCCGATGCGGGAGGATGAGGAAGTGGTGTCTGACATGGTTCTGTTCCCGATGTTTACGCCAGGGAACGGGTCTTCAATCCGGCCGGATGAGACGATCGGCAGGGAGCCCGTAAAGTGGTGGCAAACAAGCGGAGCGGGAGACTGTCCCGCTCCACCGTCCGGCTTACATGCCGGCTTCCTTGGCGATGATCTTGAAGCGTGCCACGTCCGCCTTGACCTGCTGGTCGAAGGCGTCGCCAACCTGGGTGTATTCGTAGAGGCCGCGCGCCTCGCGCTCCTTCACGAATTCCGGCGTTGCGGCGAGCTTGGTGAAGGCATCGGCCCACCATTTGTAGTCGGCGTCGGAGACGTCCTTGCCGACGTAGTAGCCGCGCCAGACCGGCCATTCGATGTCGACGCCCTGTTCCCTGGCGGTCGGCACTTCGGCGAGTTCGCCCGGCAGGCGATCGGGCGCCATGACCGCGAGCACGCGGACCTTGCCGGCTGCATGGTGCTTGGACATTTCCGCAGCATCGCCGGCACCGACCTTGACGTGGCCGCCTTCGAGCGCCGTCAGTACTGCGCCGCCGCCTTCAAGCGCGACGTAGCGCATCTGCTTCGGCTCCTGTCCCGCAGCTTTTGCCAAGAGCGAGCCCTTCATCCAGTCCTGCGAGCCGACAGCGCCGCCGCCGGCGACTGAGAAGTCGGTCGGGCTTGCCTTGTAGGCGGCGATCAGCTCGCCGAGGCTCTTGTAGGGGGAATCCGCGGCGACCACGAGCACGCCGTAGTCGGCGCCGAGCGCGCCGAGCCAGCGCACGGCGTTTTCGTCATATTGCCCGAACTTGCCCTGGGCGATCAGGAGCGCCGAGCCGGAGGAAGCAGCGGTGATCAGGTTGCCGTCGGCGCCGCGCTTGCCGATGACATGGTTGTAGGCAACCGCACCGACGCCGCCTTCCATATAGGTAACGGCCATCGGCTTGCCGATGATCTTGGCTTCGAGCAGCGCATTGGCGGCAAGCCGGCAGGTAAGGTCGAAGCCACCGCCAGGCTTGGCGCCGGCCAGGCACTCGGGCTTCGACGGCTCCGCACCGGCGGGCGATGCCACGGCGGCGAAAAAGCCGGCCGCCAGAAGGGTCTTCACAAAGGCTCGGGTCATGGTCTCTCTCCCATCCATGAGTTCTTCTTTCAAAGGCGCTATCGCGCGCCTGCCTCCACCGTGACATCCAGGATCCGGACGGCATCGACCCGCATCGACGGACCGCGTGGCGGCCGCCTGAAAATGCCTCGGCGATGATTGTCCTCCAGACCCTGGCCGCATCTCCCGTTGTCGCGATCAGGCAGTCCTCTTTCCTCCGCGAACCTGTCACCACGCTGTCACGAAAGCGGTCAGATCCGTCGGGTTGATCGGTGAAATCTTCCGTGTCACTGCTTGCCCATGCGCATCTTTCTGGTGGAGGACACGAGGGATGTCGGGGAGGCAATCAGCCGGCGACTGGAAAAGGTCGGGCACACCGTCGATTGGCAGACGGACGGTCAAGCCGCCGCCGACATACTCGAATTTACCGACTATGATCTCGTGATCCTCGACGTCATGTTGCCGGGGCTCGACGGGTTTGAGATCCTGCGCCATCTGCGCGCCCGGAAAAAGACGACGCCGGTGCTGGTGCTGACGGCGCGTTCTGAAATCGAGGACCGGGTCGGCGCGCTGGACCTTGGCGCCGACGACTATCTCGTCAAGCCGTTCGATTTCCGCGAGCTCGAAGCGCGCACGCGCGTGCTCCTGCGCCGCCGCCAGGGCGACCCGACCAACCTCATCGAGTGCGGCGATCTGGTGCTCGACCGCAACAGCCGCTCCGTGCGGGTCGGCAACCGCGAGGTCCAGCTCAAGCGGCGCGAGATCACGCTTCTCGAAGTGCTGGCCGCCCGGCCGGGCCGGGTTTTCAGCAAGGACGAACTGCTCGATCGGCTCTTCGGTTTCGACGAAAACGTCAACCCCAACGCCGTCGAACTCTATGTCGGAAGGCTGCGCAAGAAGATCGAGGGCTCGTCGGTACGCATCGTCACCATCCGCGGTCTCGGCTATCAACTGGTGGCCGATGAAGCGGCGTGAAACCTCGCTCTTCTGGCGGCTCGTGCTGCGCGTGGCGCTGGTGCTTTGTGGTGGTGCGACGCTGCTTTCCGCCGCCGCCTGGTACTATGCCCGCGCGGCCGCCGACGATGCCTATGACCGGCTGCTCCTCGGGGCGGCGATCCAGATCACTGCGAACATGACTGTGGATGCGGGCAATCTGGGTGTAACGCTTCCGTCGTCGGCGTTCGAGTTGCTCGGCCTTGCCGAGCGCGACCGCATTTTCTATCGCGTGGTTGGCCCCGACGGCCGAACCTTGACCGGCTACGACGATCTCGACATCGGCATAGACGTCACCGCCGCGCGGCCCGGCCCGGTGTTCCTGACAACGGAATATCGCAACGTGCCGGTCCGCGTGGCCGTGGTCTCGCGGGCGCTTTCGGATCCGTCCTTTTCTGGCTGGGCCTATGTGGTCATGGCGCAGACGACCGAAGCGCGGCGCGGGCTTGCCGGGGAATTGACGACCCGCGCAATGATCCTCGTCGGCATCATGAGCCTGCTTGCGCTTGCCGGCACCGTGCTTGCCATCCGCTATTCGCTGCTGCCCGTCGATGCCCTTGCCGCGACGCTGCGTGCCCGCGATCCGCAGGATCTGACCCCCGTCGAGGCTGAAATGCCCAGGGAGCTCAAGCCTTTCGTCGGGTCGATCAATCACTTCATGGGCCGCCTCGACGAGCGCGTCACCTTGCTTCAGCGTTTCATCGCCGATGCGGCGCATCAGATACGCACACCGCTGACGGCCCTTTCGGCGCAGGTCGACATGCTCGAAGACGACGACCTCGACGTCAACCGCAAGCGGCATCTCGGGCGCGTGCGGGACCGCGTCAGCCAGCTGGCGCGTCTCACCAACCAGTTGCTCAGCCATGCCATGGTCATCCACCGGTCCGATTCCGTGCGCTTCAAGCCCGTCGACCTTGGCGATATCGCCCGGAAGGCTTTCCGCTCGACGGTGCCGATTACAGTCGACCCGGACGTCGTCGTTTCCTTCGAGGACAGTGCCGAGCCGGTCTTCGTGCGCGGCGATGCGGTGAGCCTGCGTGAGGCGATAGCCAATATCATCGACAACGCGCTGCAGCATGGTGTCGAGCAACGGCTGGCCGTGCGCGTGAGGCGCGAGGATGACCGGGCCCTGGTGGAGGTCGCCGACGACGGTCCCGGCATTCCGCCAGCAGAATGGGCGGCGGTCACGACGCGGTTCGTCAGTTCCAAGACGGGAGAGGGAAGCATGGGGCTCGGCTTTGCAATCGCGGCGGAGGTGGCGGTGGCGCATCGCGGCACAGTTCGGTTTCTGGAGAAAGGCGCGCGCGACTTCACCGTCATTCTCGATGTTCCCCTTTATCGGGAGGGAACATGAGGATGTGGCGGCAACTTCGACCGATCTCACTTGTTGCGGTCCTTGGCTTTGCCAGCCCGGCCGGCGCGGTCGAGGGTATGCGGGCGTTCTTTCCGGCGCTCGAAGCCGAGCGCGGCCGGCTTGTCATCAACGGCGCGACCGACATCGAGGCGATGGAGCCGCTGATCCGCGATTTTCAGGAGACGGCGCGCGATGTCGCCATCGATTATACGGACTACGTGACCAACGATCTCTATCGGGACGCCGACATCGCCTGCCGATTGAAGCAGCCTTTCGGTGATCTCCTGCTGTCTTCGTCCGTCGATCAGTTGGTGAAGCTTGCAAACGACGGCTGTGCGCTGACGCATGTCTCGCCGGAAACCCGCGACGTGCCGGCCTGGGCGAACTGGCGTGACGAGGTCTTCGGCTTTACCTTCGAGCCCTCCGTCATGGTCTACCACAAGGATTTCGTGCCGCCGGAGGATGTGCCGCACACCCATGGAGAGCTCACCGACCTGCTGCGCTTCAAACCGGACTAGTATCGCGGCCGCATCGGCACCTACGACCTGCGCCAGTCCGGCATCGGCTATCTGCTCGCCTACCTCGATGCCCAGCAGGCCTCGACGACCTACGGCCGCCTGCTTGAAAGCCTCAGCCGCGCCGAAGCCGTGCTGCGCTGCTGCAACAATGCGGTGTTGTCTGAACTCGACAGCGGTAACGTCTATATCGGCTACAACATCCTCGGCTCCTACGCCTATGCCGCGGCGCGACGTAACGGCAAGCTCAGGATCGTGCTGCCGCGCGACTACACGCTGATCCTC
This sequence comes from Ensifer sp. ENS07, assembly GCF_014852185.1. Lineage (NCBI taxonomy): Bacteria > Pseudomonadati > Pseudomonadota > Alphaproteobacteria > Hyphomicrobiales > Rhizobiaceae > Ensifer > Ensifer sp. ENS07. The sequence goes on from NZ_JACVBE010000008.1 coordinate 229,297, forward strand.
AGCCGCGGCGCCCTGGTTCCGACGGGCGCCAAGCGCCCCGAGCTTGCCGGTCGCTTCCTCGATTATCTGCTGTCCGAACGAGGACAGGACGTGGCACGGGAGAAAGCGTTTTTCTTCTCGCGGAACGGCGCACTGCCGGCCGAGGTCGACGGACCCGAAAAACTGGTGGAGTCCGGGATCGGCCGGCCGATCCGGATCGGCCCGGCCTTGCTTGCCGCGCAGGACCGGCTGCAGCGCTCCCGGTTCATTGACGACTGGACCAAGCTGATCGTCGATACTCCGGTTCGGCTGCGCCCGGATTGAAGGGCGCTGCCTGCGGTCAAAGCAGGCGCCGGGATCGCGCGCGGCCTATCGCTCGCCCTTGCGCCAGGCGCACAATGCGTGGTCGAGCGACAGCCTCCCGGGACCGGAGGCCATCAGCGCGAGCGCCATGGCAGCCCAGGTGATGTGGATGGGCCAGCCGTCCGGTACGGTCAGCTGCACAACAATCGTCATGACCAGCAGCCCGAGGGCGGCAAAACGCGTTCCCAGGCCGAAGACAAGCAAGATGGGAAGAATGATTTCCGCCGAACCGGCGGCAAAGGCCGTCACGGCGGGAGCCGGATAGGGATAGGGGCCGCCGGGTAGATGCAGCCGGAATTCCGAGCTGAACAGCAGGACCGCCACGTCGTTCAATTGCAGGAACCCGTCCCACTTGCTCATGCCTGACCGAAAGAAGGGAACGGCAAGGCCGAAGCGCAGGACAAGCTGGGAGAGCCAGAGCGGCGCGAGCGCGCCGACGGCTCGGTTCGCCCGACGGGTCCATTGCGACAGATCGGCTGTATGGCCGTTTTGCGAAAATCTGGATGCGGACATCATGGTTTCATCCTCCGTGATGAGTTGCCGTAAAGGCCCCCGCTTCGAGCGCGGTGGCGATTGCGGCTGCGAGATCAAGCGTGGGGCATTGCGTGGCAGCATCCGCAGCAGCCGCGGCGAGGGGGATGCCTGCCAGCAGCCGCGAAAGCAGAAGATCGGCGCCGGGCGCGAGACGGCGAACGATGACCTCCAGGTCGGGGCGGGTGATCAGCGCGCTCTCCGCATCAGCCGTTTCGACACGCCCCACCGGCCCGCTCTCGCGGTTGACGGCAAAGATCGTGACGGCCGGATAATCGGAACGGACAAGCCTGGTCGCCGGATGCGGATCGAAGACGACGCCGCCGAGCTGCTCGGGCGCAATCAGGGAAAGTGCAGAAGGCGGAAGCGCCGGGGCGTCGGCGGCGTGATAGGCGTCGAGCCAGGCCCGTTCGATCCTTGCTACATCGGCAAGCCATGGCATGGATTGGGCATATTCGTAGCGGGCAATGAAACCCGGAAAGTCGCGGCCATATTCGAAGAGCAGCGGCGAGACTGGCGGTGTTTCGCGCACGTGAAAGCGGGCCATGGCGCGAAAGAAAGCTTCGCCGGTAATGCGTTCGGTCGCCGGGAAGGTCGCCGCCAGCGCTTCGATCAGGCTGACGGTGACGTTGTTGCGGTAGACATTGAAGCGCTTCACCGCCGCCTTGCCGTTCGGGCCGGCGACCAGAGCCGGCGTCGGCCGGTCAGGTGCGAGCAGCGGCGGCACGAAACCGGCGGCATAATTGCCGATGCGGTTAAGAGGCATGGGGAGCAACCCGTCAGGCGCGGACACGGATCTTCTCCCGCGATATCCGCTGCCCGTAGGCATCGAGGATCGTCTGCGCCGCCGTGGCCTCGCGTTTCAAGACCGGCCAGTCCGGAATGGCACTGTCCCACTCGATCAGCGTCGGGATGGCGCCGACGCGGGCGATGACGATGTCGTAGAGTTTCCAGACGGCGTCGGCAACCGGCCCGTCATGGCTGTCGATCAGGAGCAGGTCGCCTTCGTCGTCTTGCTGCTCCGCATGCCCGGCAAGGTGGATTTCTCCGACATGTTCAAGTGGGAAGTCATCGAGATAGGCAAGCGCCGAATAGCCCTGGTTGGTGGCGGAAACGAAGACATTGTTGATGTCTAGCAGCAGCCCGCAGCCGGTGCGCTTCACCAGTTCGCGGATGAACGCCGTCTCGCTCATCGTCGAATCCTGGAAGGTGACGTAGGTCGACGGGTTTTCGAGCAGCAGCCGGCGGCCGATCGCGTCCTGGACCTCGTCGATATGATCGGATACGCGGGCAACGGTGGCCTCGGTGTAGGGCAGCGGCAAGAGATCGTTGTAGAAGGTGGTCTCGTGGGTCGACCAGGCGAGATGTTCGGAGACGAGGGCCGGTTCATAGCGGTCGACCAGTGCCTTGAACCGGCCCAGGTGCGCTCTGTCGAGTGGCTGTGGGCCGCCGATCGACATGCAGACACCATGCAGAGACACCGGAAAATCCTGGCGAATGCGGGCGAGCGCCGCATGCGGCGGTCCGCCGGCACCCATGTAGTTCTCCGCATGAATTTCGAAGAAGCCGCCGCAGGCATCATCGGCAAGGATCGCCTGGAGGTGCTGATGCTTGAAGCTCGTTCCGGCGAGCCCGGTGATTTCGTGTTTCGGCAGGTGAGGACCTACCGGGGCAAGTCTGCTGCCGTCGTCCGTTGATGTGCGCATTGCCAATCCCGTCATAATCCTGAGACCCTGGATGGCGGGTGGGAACGTCCCTGGACCGCTACCCCTCGAAAACCGAGGCGGAACGGGACGCGATCGCCCCGCGTCCCGTTCCTGAATTGCGATCGATCAGGACGGCATGTCGCGCGAAAGCGCCTCGGGCGAACCCATGCGGCCGTCGGGCAGCTTCATCGTCGTGCAGGTGCCGCCGTCGACGAATTTCCAGGCATTGCCCTGATAGTCGACGGTGGATGTTGCCTGGCACGTCGTGCCCGGGCCGGCGGCGCAATCGTTCTGGCCCTTGAGCGCGACGCCGAAGCATTTCTCCTTGCCGGCATCCATGGCGGACTTGACCTGCGCTTCAGTCAGTGGGCTCGCAACCGCGAGCGACGACAGGGCGGCGGCGACCGCGCTTGCCAGCATTGCGCTGCTGATCGTGGACTTCATGGACATCATATTATCTCCGTGTTGAACTGTTCCCGTGCGTCCTGTCTGAGGCGCACATCGGGTCTTTCGCCGCGGCGACACCGGGCGTTACATAATGTTGGCAACACGCTTTCGTGATGGGCTCGCGAGGTCGGTCTGAGCAGACAGCGGCCGCGAATTTGAGATAGCCGTGTAACAAACGCCGGGAATCGGCGAATGGGAGGAAAGGCGCGGGTGAGCGGCGCGGACGACGAACATCTCGCAAGACTTCTCCGCGCGGCTGTGGCCGGCGACGAAAAAGCCTATGCCGTCTTCCTGCGGGACGCAGCGCAGGCGATCCGTGGCTGGGCCCGACGTTGGACCATCGGCGGAGGCGTCGATGCCGAGGACGTCGTGCAGGAGGCGCTGCTGGCAGTGCACGTCAAGCGCCACACCTGGCGGGAGGATGCGCCGGTCATCCCGTGGCTGCATGCCATTGCCAGGCACAAACACGTCGATGCCGTGCGTCGTCAGGCTCGCCGCCCGACGGTCGGCATTGAGGGGCTTGAAGACACGCTGGCAAGCGTCGAGACGGAAAAGGCCAGGGATTGGGAAATCGGCCGGGCGCTGGAAGGGCTGGCACCTGGGCAGCGCTCAGTGGTCAACGCGATTTCGATCGAGGGTTTCACGGTGGCTGAGACGGCGCAGAAACTGGACATGAATGAAACGGCGGTTCGGGTGGCGCTTCACCGAGGCCTTGCTGCAATCGCCCGCCGATTTGGACGAAACTGACCATGGACACGAACGACCTCATCAAGGCTCTCGCAGCCGACAATCGGCGACCCGGCCTGCCGATGAACACCGTATGGTCCGGCGTCGCCATCGGCGCACTCGTCCTTGCCGGTGTCGTGTTCTCGATCCTGCTCGGGCCGCGGCCGGATATCGCCGCTGCCGCCGAGACGGTGCGGTTCCTGTTCAAATTCGTGGTCACGATAGCGCTCGCCGCGGCCGCTTTTGCGGCCATGCGCGTTGCCGCATGGCCCGACGCGGATCCGCGCAAGCTGATCCCCTACCTTGCCGTCGCGCCGGCGCTCGTTGTCGGCGGCGTGTTGCTCGAGCTTCTTGCGGTGCCATCCGATACCTGGACGACGAAACTCGTCGGAACCAACTATCTCGTCTGCATGACCTTCATTCCGCTGATCGGCGTTGCGCCCTTGGCGCTGTTCCTTCTCGCACTGCGCCATGGCGCCCCGTCGCGTCCCGGGCTTGCAGGCGCCCTGGCAGGGCTCGCAGCCGGCGGCATCGCCGCGACCTTCTACGCGGCCCACTGCCCGGACGATTCACCGCTTTTCGTCGCGACCTGGTACACGATCGCGGTCCTCATGCTGACGGTGCTTGGGGCGTTGGGCGGCCGCTGGGCGCTTCGCTGGTAGGGCCGGCCATATGAGCCTTCGCCGGCGTTCAAAACAAAAAAGGCCGGCAATGCCGACCTTTTCCCGCTCGCTGCGTCACACTGCCAGTACATCCGTGGTCAGCGTTTGCGCGCGAACTACGCCCGGAGCCTTCGGTTGATCATGTCCGTCAGGCTCCACGGGCAATTTCCTGATGCCTATGTGCGGTGCCGCACCCAAGGTTTCAAGCCCCCGGCAAGAGATCGCCGCGGGCTTCCATCGCTTCGGCCCTTACACTAGCAATGAATGCTGACGCCGTGTTCGCGCAGTAGGGAGACGAGACGCTCCTCCGGCAATTCATTGGTTACCAACGCATCGATATCGGCAAGCGAAGCCAGACGCACCAGCGCACGCCGGCCAAACTTGCTGCTGTCGACGGCGAGGATCACCCGCTCGGCCTGGCGCATCGCGGCCGAGACGGCGGCGACTTCGGCATGGTCGTCGTCGCCGATATCGCCGTCCTGATCGATGCCGCTGACCGAGATGACGGCGACGTCGAATTTGAACTTGCGGATATAGTCGGCGGTCTCCTCGCGAAACACGCCGGCATCCACTTGCCGCACGAAGCCGCCGGGCACCGCGACGGCAAAGCTGCTGCTTTCGCTGAGCGTGGTTGCGACGCGCAGACTGTAGGTGACGACACGAAGATCGCGGCGCTTGAGCAGTCCGCGCGCCACCGCTTCGCAGGTCGTGCCGGTGTCGAGGAAGACGGCAGCGCCGTCGGCAACAAGCTCGGCGGTCAGTTGCCCGATGCGTTCCTTCACCTCCGCGTTGTCGATGCGCCGCTGGCGGTAGATGTTGGGATCAACCGGAGTCGCAATGGTCGCGCCGCCGTGCAGGCGCCGCACCTTGCCCTCCTGTTCGAGCGCCATGATATCGCGCCGTGCCGTCTGGGTGGTGACGCCGAACAGGCCGGTGATCTCCTCGATCGAGATATAGTGGTTCTTCTCGAGGTGGCTGAGAAGCTGCGCCTGCCGGCGCGTCTTCTTGTCCCCATCCGAAATATCCCGATCGTCCATCACCCTCATCCTGATTGCCCCTCAGCACGCTTTGCTACCATAGGGCCGACGCCGATCTCCAAGGAAATCAGCGCAGCACCTATGGGCCGCGCGAAATTTTATGGCGCCCCATGAAATGTTGTAAAACTGACATTTGACTCGCTTAATGTCCGTAATCGTACATTTCAGTGAACTCTTCCGCACATCAATACCATCGCCATGAAGGTCTTGTGACGGAGCGTGTTCGCATCGCGACATTGGAGCAAGATATGAGACAACGTGGACACCACCTCCGCGGGGTGCGGGCTTTTGCGCGCCTTGCGCAACCGTTGCGCCTGGCGACGGCGATCCTTCTGTGCGGAACGAGCCTGACGCTCTCGGCGGCCGAGGCGCGCGCCGCCGACGACAGCATGAAGATCCTGACGCTCAACACCTGGCTGGACCGCTTCAAGGCCAACCCGAGCGTGATGTCGGACTTCTTCATAAAGGGAAACTACGACGTCCTGACCTTCCAGGAGTTTCGCGCCAACAGCACCTACGCCCGTGACATCCCGGGCATCCTGAAGAATGCGGGCCTTGGCACCTACGCGACGCGTCAGGACAGCGATACCGGCGTGTTCTCGCGTCTCCCCGGCACCTTCGGCGCCAGCACGCTCGGCGACATCGTGACCTACACGGTGGTCGACCCTACCGTCAGCAAGCCGCAGGTGGTCGTCGGCACCACGCACCTCAACTATTACGACCCGCCGACGACCCGCATCAACGAAGCCAAGGGCATCAATCAATGGGCCAAGTCCGAGACGCGGCCCATCATCCTCACCGGCGACTTCAACGCCGGCGACGTCTCGGAGCGCGGCCTGCATTCTGTCAGCCAGCAGGAATTGCTGCTGAAAACCTACGTCAAGAACCCGACCAACAGCTTCTACATGAGCCTGCTGCGCGACTATGCAAAAGACCAGCAGAAGCTGGACGCCTATATCGCCGAGTGGAAGGGCAAGGGTGCTTCGGCGATCAACGCCTCGACGGTTCCCTCTGGCCTCTTTGCCGACGAGATGTATCCGGTTGCCGGCAACCTGCCGCAGACGATGAACATCCTGAAGAAGCAGTTCCAGATCTTGCAGCTTCCAAACGAGCGCGAGCAGTTCTCGCCGCATGGCTTGAACGACGGCAGTGTCACCTGGCCGTCGCACGGCGAAGACGCCACCAACACCTGGGCAAGCTGGCACCGGGTCAAGATCGATCACTTCTTGGCGTCGCGTCCCTTCGGCAAGTGGTGGACGCTGGCCGACGATCCGAAGGATCCCTATTCGGGCGTCATCACCGACGTCAGCTACGTGACCAATCCGGATGGATCGAAGACGCCGCTTTCGGACCACGAGCCGGTCGCCCACACGGTGCGCTGGGTCGGTCCGGTGCTGCAGAACTACACGGATCCGGCGACAGCGACGGCCAGGACCCGGATCGTCTGGGGCGATGAGGCATCGACCTTCGCCGAGAAGGGCAAGGTCTTCAACCTTAGCCGCAACAACATGCGCAACGACGTCTATCTCGGCCAGATCGCCGACGAGAACGGCCTGCCAATTCTGGCCGGTCTGACCGACCAGGAGAAGAAGACGCTGCTTGATTGCAAGAGCAGCGATCCGCGCTTCCAGCAGGCGATCCGCGACTATTGCATCGACGATCATTCGTTCATCGGCGAAACGCTGGTGACCGACGGAGGTACCGTTGTGGTCGAAGAGGACGCTGCGCTTGGCAGCGCAGCAGCGAAGCTGAGGCTCGATGGCGGGGCCCTCAGGATCGCCGGTCGCGACATGCATCAGATCAACCGCGATATCGTTCTCGAAGGTGCCGGTGGCGCGCTCGACGTGGCGGACGCCGCCAACGTGGTTGCCATCAACAAGGCGATCAGCGGCAGCGGCGGTCTCACCAAGCTCGGCGCCGGCGCACTCGTGCTTAACGGCCAGAACACCTATACCGGCGCGACCGTGGTCAAGTCCGGCCTGCTTTCGGTGCAAGGGTCGATCGCCTCGTCATCGGGCCTGACCATCGAAAAGGACGGCGCCATCGGCGGCATCGGGACGTTCGGCAGCATCACGATTGCCGACGGCGGCGTGATTGCCCCCGGCAATTCGATCGGCACGCTCAACGTTGCCGGAGATATCAATTTTGCAGCGGGCTCGACCTATGAGGTCGAGGCCAACGACAAGGGCGAGAGCGACAAGATCGTCGCGTCAGGCAAGGCGACGCTCAACGGCGGCTCTGTCCTGGCGCTCGCAGCCAATGGCAGCTATGCGCCGCAGACCAACTACACGATCCTGACGGCGGCCGGCGGCGTGACCGGTACCTTTGCCGACGTCGCATCGAGCCTCGTCTTCCTCGATCCGACGCTCGGCTACGACGCCAACAACGTGACGCTGACACTCAGCCGCAACGACATCCGCTTCGCGGATGTCGCGGAAACCGCCAACCAGCGGGCAACGGCGATCGCCGCTGAAAGCCTCGGCTTCTCCAATGCAGCCTATTCGGCGCTCACCAACCACGACCGCGCGCAGGCGCGTTTTGCCTTCGACCAGCTCTCGGGTGAAATCCATGCCTCGACCAAGGGTATGCTGCTGCAGGACGGCCTGCTCCTGAACGCTGCAGCCACCAACCGCATCCGCGCGGCTTTCGGCGATGACAGCACCAAGGCGACGCCAGTGCTCGCCTATGGCGAAGGCGGCATTGAAAGCGTTGCGGCCGATACGGACCGCTTCGCCTTCTGGAGCCAGGCCTTCGGCATCTGGGGCGATACGGATGGCAACGGCAATGCGGCGGGCTTCCAGCGTAACGTCGGCGGCTTTCTCATGGGCGCCGATGGCCTCGTCGGCGACAACTGGCGCGCCGGTCTCTTCGGCGGCTACAGCCGCTCGTCCTTCGATGTGGTCGACCGTCATTCCTCCGGGGACAGCGACAACTACCACATCGGTGCCTATGCCGGGACCGGGCTTGGCGCGCTGTCGCTGACGGCGGGTGCGACCTATAGCTGGCATCGCATCGAAACGACGCGCAGCGCGTCCTTCGGCGGTTTCGACGACAGCCTGTCGGCGACCTATGACGCCCGCACCGCCCAGATCTTCGGCGAGGCGAGCTATGCCGCGAGTGCCGGTCGCTTCGATTTCGAAGGCTTCGCCAATCTCGCCTATCTCAACCTCGACACGGACGGTTTCCGTGAAAAGGGCGGGGCAGCGGCGCTCTCCGGCCGCTCGAACAACAACGACACGACCTTCACGACGATTGGCGTGCGCACCTCGACCGACGTTTCTTTCGGCGAAACGGCGGCGGTTCTGAGCGGCACCGTCGGCTGGCGCCATGCCTTCGGCGATGCCGTGCCGACCTCCACGCTTGCCTTTGCCGGCGGCCAGGGCTTTACCGTCGGCGGTGCGCCGATTGCCCGGGATGCGGCACTCGTCGAAGCGGGCATCGACTTCAAGATCGCTCCGGCCGCGACCTTCGGCGTCAACTACACCGGCCAGATCGCCTCAGGCGTTTCCGACCACGGCGTCAACGCCAAGCTGAAGGTGAGTTTCTGAGGCGGCAACACATCGCTCTGAACATCGAACGCCGCGCATGGTTTTCATGCGCGGCGTTTCTTCGGGTTGGTTGCGGCGGCCTTGTCGATCAGATCCAGACGGTCCTTCCTGCGCCATCGCAGCCAAGGGCGCGCAGGATGTTGAGGGGCACGTCGAGCATGGTCTCGCGACCTGCGGTCAGAAGGAACGAGGCGGTCTGCGGCTCGCGATAGGCAAGAATCTCGTCGCGCGAGGCGGCGGTGTAGATGCCGCGCAGGGCCCTGAGGCAACCGCTATGGGTGACGACGACATGGCGGCGGCCGCGGTCGAGCGTGTCGAGCCAGGCCTGAAGGCGCGCTGAAAGCGCAGTCCGGCTTTCGCCGCCCGGCATCGAATGGTCGAACGGGTCGGCGCTGTGCGCATCGTACTGATCGGCAAGATCGCGCTCGATCTCGTCATGGGCCAGCCCCTCCCAGGCGCCATAGGAGCGTTCGGCAAGGGCAGCCGCCTCGGCAAAACGATCGAAGGGGATCGACCAGGTGTCGGCGAGGATCGATGCGGTCTGGCGGGCGCGGCCGAGCGGGCTCACCCAGAAGGTCAGGTTCTTTTCCTCGTCGGCGATCCGTTCGGCAAGGCGCAGGCCGACGGCGAGTGCCTGGCGCACGCCATTGGCGGTCAGCGGCGTGTCCTTGCGGCCCTGCAGGCGGCCGGCGACGTTCCATTGGGTTTCGCCGTGGCGGATAAGGATGAGGCTTGGAAGATCTCTTTTCATGCGGAACTCGGGTGTCAGCGATCTGGCGCTGCTTGAAATGGGGAAGCTCGCGCCCGCCGGCGAGACCGGCGGACGCGCGTCGTATGCTCTAGTGGGCGAGCCATTGCGCCGACGACGGCTTGAGGCCGAGCGTCGTCGTCGCGCCGGGTTCGAGAAGCGCGTCGCCGGAATGGAACGGCGCGTCGATCAGCACCGTCGCCGCCCCAATCCTGACACCGTAGCGCACGGTCGCGCCGAGGAATTCGCGATGCGCAATGATGCCTTCGAGCGCGACGGCGCCCGGCTCGAGGCTGCCGATCGTCGCATATTGCGGCCGGAAGACGAGTTTGGCGCCTGCTGGCACATCGGTGCCCGCCGGGATCGGGATGGAGCCGCCGCCAACCACCTCGAAGTTCCTGCTGGCACCGCTGCCTGCCACCTTGCCGTCGAGGATATTGGCGGTGCCAAGGAAGTTGGCGACGAACAGATTGGCTGGCTTCTCATAGAGCCCCATCGGCGTTCCCACCTGCTGGATGCTGCCCTCGTTGAAGACGGCGATCCGGTCGCAGACCGTGTTGGCCTCTTCCTGGTCGTGGGTGACGAAGATGGTTGTCAGCTGCAGCCGCTGCTGCAGCTCGCGCAGTTCGCGCCGGACTTCGACGCGCATCTTGGCGTCGAGGTTGGACAGCGGCTCGTCGAGCAACAGCACCTTCGGCTCGATGGCGATGGTGCGGGCGAGCGCCACGCGCTGCTGCTGGCCGCCGGAAAGCTGCGACGGGCGGCGATCAGCGAGGTGCTTGAGGCCGACGAGGTCCAGCGCCGCCTTGACCCGACGGTCGACCTCGGCGCGTGGCAGGCGCCGTTCTTCAAGGCCGAAGGCGACATTGGCGGCGACGGTCATGTGCGGCCAGAGCGCGTAGGACTGGAACACCATGCCGATGTCGCGCTTCCATGCGGGCATGTCGAGCACGTCCTGTCCGCCGATCACCACCTTGCCCTGGCGGGCTTCGTTGAAGCCGGCGATCAGCCGGAGAAGCGTGGTCTTGCCGCAGCCGGACGGGCCGAGAAAGGCGAAGAATTCCCCCGGCTGTATTTCGAGATTGATGTTCTTCAGGACGTGCAGCGCGCCGTAGTAGAGATTGACGTCACTGATGCTGATCGCCTTGGCGGGGTCGGCGGCGAGTGCGGCGCTGTTGATGTTCACTGTCATTGTTTCCTCCCGAATTATTTTGCCGTCCCGAGCGCCTTCTGGCGGCGCTCGATGACGTAGTGGGACAGGAGCGTGCAGAGCGCGACCATGATCACGGCGATGACGCCGAGGGCCGCACCCGGACCGCGACCGGCCGGCGATTGCATGAAGACGTAGAGCCCGTAGGCGATCGGCGCGTCCGAATTGCTCTGGATCAGCATCAGCGTCGCCGAGAGCTCGACGGCGGCCGTCGAGAAGCTGGTGACGAAGCCGGCAAGCAGACCGCCGGTCATCAGCGGCAAGACGATGCGGCGGATGGTCCGCTGCTTGGTCGCGCCGAGGTTTTCGGCGGCTTCTTCGAGCGATTCCGACACCTGTTGCAGGGCGGCGTAGCAGGCCCTCAGCGCATAAGGCAGGCGGCGGATGGCAAGCGCCAAAACCACCATGACCCAGAGCGTTGCAAGCGGTGTACCGTCGGGCAGCGTGATGCCGTAGAAGGTCCGGAGATAGCCGATGCCGAGCACGACGCCGGGGATCGCGAGCGCTGCGGTGGCCGCCCAATCGAGCCAGCGGCGGCCGACGACCTTGGTGCGCAGCACCAGATAGGCGATGGCGCCGCCGATCACCACGTCGATCAGGCCCGCAAGGCTGGCGTAGATCAGTGTGTTCTTGATGTAGAGCGAGCTTTCGCCGAAGACGCGGCCGTAATGCGCAACGGTATAGGCGTCCGGCAGCGGGCTGAACGACCAGACGGTTGCGAAGGACAGCAGCAGCAGGCCGATGTGTGGCGAGAGCACCAGGAGAAGGATCAGAGCAACGACGCCATAGGCGATGACGCTTTCGCCGCGGCTGAGCTTGCGCCTGGAAAGGCCGCCGCCGCCTCGCTGCACGGTCGAATAGTCCTTGCCGCGCATGGCGACCGCCGAAAGCCACATGGCGAAGATCGAGACCGCGATGAGGATGACCGAGATAACGTAGCCCATCGGGTCGGTGAGGCCGACGGAGGTGACGCGGAGATAGGCCTGCGGCGCCAGCATGTCCTTGACGTTGAGGAGCAGCGGTGTCGCCAGATCGTCGAAGACCTTGACGAAGACGAGCGACGCGCCGGCGAGATAGCCGGGCATGGCAAGCGGAAAGACGATGCGGCGGAAGAGCCGGAAGCCGGAGGAACCGAGGTTCTGGGCAGCTTCTTCCATCGACCGGTCGATATTGCGCAGGCTGGTCGACAGGTTGATCAGGATGAAAGGGAAATAGTGCAGCGACTGCACGAAGATGACGCCGTTCAGCCCCTCCATGAAGGGGATGCGGAGGCCGAACCAGTCGTTCAAGAGCAGGTTCACCGTGCCGTTGCGACCGAAGAGAAGCTGCATCGCCACCGCGCCGACGAAGGGCGGCATGATCAGGGGCACGAAGCCGAGCGTCTGGATGATGAGCGAGCCGCGGAAGTCGAAGCGGGTCGTGAGCACCGCGAGCGGCAGCGCAATGGCGCTCGCCCAGACGACCGACATGCCGGACACATAGACCGAATTGAAGAAGGACCGGCGGAAGAGGTCGGTGTTGAAGAAGTCGATGAAGTTGACGATGGTCAGCGCACCGGTGCCCTTCTCGGTGAAGGCGGTGTAGATGACAGTGCCGGCGGGGATGACCAGGAAGATCGCCAGGAACAGGGCGATCACCGAGACCGCCAGGATCTGGCCTGGTTTGGCCGCGGCGGGCCTGATGGGAACGGAAGCGACGAGCGCCATGGGGCAGACTCCGGAATGAGTTCGGCCAACCGGGCGCGCGCAAGGCGCGCCAGGGTCGGCGAAGCTATGATGTTTTGGGAGCATGACCGCCCGCCAGTTGGGCAGGCGGTCGCTGTCGCGCGTTAGTCGACGAGGTTCAGGGCTTCTTCAGCCTTGGCCTTGGCGGCGGCATATTTCTCCGTCGCGAACGCGGCCCACTTCTGCTCCAGTTCCGCCTGGCGTGCGGTCTTCTCTTCGCCGCCGGTAAAGGCGTCGCGCGTTTCCTTGCTGGCTGCCTCCTCCGCCGTGATCGGCATGGCGGCAGCCAGGACCTTGGCTTCGTCAAGAAGCGCGCGGGCCGCCGGCTGTTCGTTGGCAGCGAGCGCCTTTTCGGCCGCATGGATCGCCTGGGTGGCGCCCTTCAGGTTTTCGAGCTGGAAGGAGATGAGCTGGTCGAACAGCGTGTCGACGACATCCGTGCGCTTCTTCGAAACGTCGCTGTCAAAGGTGATCATCGACTGGAAGCGCGGATCCTTGAAGGGGTTCGGGAAGCCTTCGGGCGCCTTGGCGTAGAGCGCCGGGTTGATCGGCAGGCGACGGATCGCCGGCTCGAGCAGGACTTCCTGGCCCTTCTCCGACAGGATGTAGTTGACGAAGGCCTCGGCGCCGGCCTGGTTCGGGGCATTGGCGACGATGCCGATATTGGCCGGCACGACTGTCGTGACCGAAGGATAGGCGAAGCTCACCGGGAAGCCGCTTGCCTGAGCCGAGAAGGCGAAGAAGTCGATGACGATGCCGATGCCGGTCTGGCCGGAGTTGACCGCGTCCGGAACGCCAAAGGAGCGCTCGGTCACCTGCTGCAGGTTGCCGCCGATGCCCTTGAGCGTGCCCCAGCCCTTGTCCCAGCCTTCGCCCTGCAGGATCGTCTCGATCGTCAGGTGGGTGGTGCCGGAGCGCGACGGGGCGGCGATGGCGACGTGGTCAAAGTATTCCGGCTTGGCGAGGTCGCCCCATTCGGCCGGCTTCGGCAGGTTGTTGGCTTCCAGGTAGCGGTCGTTCGACATGATGCCGTAGCCCGACGCGGCAAAGCCGAAATAGAAGCCGTCCGGATCGTTGACCGGATAGGAGCCGACTTTTTCGGGCAGGCCCGTCACCGACGGGGTGAACTTGGCCAGGAGTTCCTTGCTCTTCAAGCTGTCGAAGGCGTCAGGCGCCGACGCCCAGAACAGGTCGACCTGGTTGTTGACCTTGGTCTCGTCGATGTATTTCACGCCCGAGCTGGTGCTCTTGTTCTGGACGTCAAGGGTAAAGCCGGGATTGGCGGCCTCGAAGCCCGCCTTGAACGGATCGGTCACGTCCTTGGAGAACGAAGTGACGATCGTCACCTTGCCACCGTCCTGGGCGTGGGCCGTCACGATAAAGGCAGCCGACATCAGCATCGCTGCTGCGATGGTTTTCAACATAGGTATCTCCTCCCAATAGACCGCCAGTGCTTGGCGGCTGTCCTATTGAGAGCAAGGCCCGTGCCAGATCGAAAAACCCGGCAAAACCAGCCAGTTTCACGTCGGGATGGGTAAGAAAGGTAACATCGGGGCGGGCGAGGCGGGGTCAAAAGGGTAACATTACCCCTCGTCGCCATCGGCCCGGGCGTCGATGTCGAACTTGCGCATCTTCAGATAGAGCGTCTTGCGGGAAATGCCGAGCGCATCGGCGGTCGCACCCACGCGGCCCTCATGTCTGGCGAGACTGTTGATGATAATGGTCCGCTCCAGCCGGTCCATCTGCGCTTCCAACGTCTCGCCGCCTGCGGTCGTGGCTTCGCTGTCCGGGCGCTCTTCGAGCCCGAGCACGAAGCGTTCCGCGACATTGCGCAGTTCACGCACGTTGCCGGGCCAGGGCCGGGCGTTGAGATCGGCCAGCAGATCGACGCCGACCGGCGGCGCAGTGCGCCCCTGGCGCTTTGCGGCAAGGCTGAGGAAGTGCTGGAACAGGAGGCCGACATCGCCCTTGCGGCGCGCGAGCGGCGGCAGTTCGACCCGGGCGATGTCGAGGCGGTAGGCGAGGTCTTCGCGGAATTCTCCCCGCCGCGCGGCATCGTGCAGGTCGGCTTTCGTTGCCGCCACCACACAGATGTTGACCGGCAGTTCGACGTTCGATCCGAGCCGTTCGATGACGCGCTCCTGCAGGACGCGTAGCAGCCGCACCTGGGCTGCGATCGGCATCGATTCGATCTCGTCGAGAAACAGCGTGCCGCCATCGGCATATTCGATCTTGCCAATGCGCTTTTCGCGCGCGCCGGTAAAGGCGCCGGCCTCATGGCCGAAAAGCTCGGATTCGAGCATGGTCTCGGGGATGGCGCCGCAGTTGACGGCGACGAAACGGCCCTTGCGGCCGCTGAAATCGTGCAGCGCCCTTGCGGTCACTTCCTTGCCGGTGCCGGTATCGCCGATGATCAGCACGTCGGCGGAGGCGGCAGCGATGCGCTGCAGCTTTTCGCGCAGCGCCACCATCGGCGCCGAATGGCCGATCAACCGCGTCTCCCAGCCGTCCTTGTCGACGGAGAGGCGCAGCCGCCGATTTTCCAGCAGCAGGCGACGGTGATCGCGGGCCCGGCGCACGGTTTCGATCAGGTGCACCGGATCGGCTGGCTTCTCCAGGAAATCCCAGGCGCCTTCGCGCATCGCACGCAGCGCCATCGGGATATCGCCATGTCCGGACATCAGCACGATCGGGATATCGGGATCGACCTTGCGCACGGCGGCGACCAGGTCGAAGCCGTCATGATCGGGCATGCGCACATCCGAGACGATCACGGTGTCGCTGTCGGCGCGAAGGCCGGCGAGCGCCGCGACGACGGAACCGTGCGGGGAGACTGTGAAGTCCTCCAGTTCCAACACCTGGCAGCAGGCCTCAAGCACGCTGGCGTCGTCGTCTATCAGGATGATGTCCACTTCCGGTCTCATTCCGGGCCTTTCAGGGATACGAGGAATCGTGTGCCGGCCGGGCCGGTGTCGAGGATCGTGATGTCGCCGCCAAAATCCTTGACGATGTTGTAGGAGATCGACAGGCCGAGACCGAGCCCCGAGCCTACCGGCTTGGTGGTAAAGAAGGGATCGAACACAGCTGGCAGGTTTTCCGTGGCGATGCCGTGCCCGGTATCGCCGACGATCAGCCGGGCGACGCCGCCGGTGACTTCAACGCTGACGGTCACGCGCCGAAGTGACTGGACAGCGACGGCGTCGAGCGCGTTGCCGACGAGATTGACGGCGACTTGCTCGAGCCGGACCGGTTCGGCCATGACCATTGCCGAACTGTCCTGCGGCAACGAAAGATCGAGGGCGACGTTCTCCTCCTCGAAACGGTGTTCGAGCAGGCTGAGGGCGTCCCGCACCGCCGCGGTGAGATCGACCGGCCGCAGCTGCGCGTCCGGCCGCCGGGCAAAGCGGCGGATATGGCTGATCTGGTCTGCCATGCGTCCCGTCAGCCCCTTCATCTTGTCGAGGTTGTTGACTGCCTGCTCGCCCTTGCCGCGGCCGATTAGAGTGGCGGCGCTGTGAATATGGGCGCGAAGGGCGGCTAGAGGCTGATTGAGTTCGTGGCCGATGCCGGCCGCCATCTGGCCGAGGGCCGCAAGCTTTGCCGACTGGATCAGCTCGTCGCGGGTCTGGCGAAAGAGGGTGAGCGCACGCGAGAGGTCGCCGAGTTCGTCGGCCTCGGGCGGCGGGATCGCCGTGGAGTGCCGGCCCCCGCTGATCGCGCCGGCGGCCGTCGCCAGCAGGCGGATACGGGCAATGAGGTTGCGGTGGACGTAGAAATAGCCGATCGCGCTTGCGACGAGCACCGAGAGAATGGCGATCGCGACCAGCAGGCTTCGCCCGGTCTCGATTGCCGCAGCCGCGCGCCGGGCGGCGTCCCCGGCGCTTGCCTCGATCGCGATCACTTCCGTTTCGATCTTGCGGCCAAGCTCCTCGACGAGCCGGCTGTTTTCGCCGGCAAGTTCGGCAAGCGTGCTGGCCTGCAACATTTCCGAGCGCTTGCGATTGGGTATGCCCGTCGAGGCGTTGGACTGGTCGAGAATGCGCCCGGCAAGCTGCCGAACGGTGATGCTGTCGGGCCAGCTGTCGAGCGAGCGGATGCGGCTTGCCAGTTCGTCGGCGCTGTCGCCGAGAAAGGCGTTGGTCTCCTGCATTTCCTCTTCGGTCGTGGCGTTGACCAGCCGACCGATCAGGCCTGTCGCAAGGTTCGCCTGGGAGACGACGGTCAGCAGCGCTTCGCTCTTATGCTGTTCGGCGAGTGCGGCCGCACCCTGACCCTTGCGGGTCTCCGCTTCGATGTTGAAGCGGATGTCGTCGACCAACGGATCGGCTTCTTCCAGAAGATCGGCCTGGACCCAGCGCAACTCGTCGATGTCCGACCGCATCGCCTCGCGCAGCGTGAAGCGCTTGCCCGCGGCAAGGTCGATCTTTTTCAGATTGGTGCCGATGGCCTCGGCGAGCGGCAGCAGCGCCGCCGTGCTCGACTGCGCCGTGTTTTCTTCGAGCAGGGCGCGAAGGGTCTGGAGGCGCGTCGCGTAGACGGCGCGGATCTCGTTGTACTCGGTGCGGCTTTCGGCGCCGGCAAGTACCGACGTCACGGAGCCGATGTCGGCCCCGGCCTTTGAGAGTCGCGACGCGAAGGCGAGCTGCGGCATCTGCTCATCCGCCATGCGCGACAGTTCGCCCGACAGCCGCTCGTAGGAAAGCCAGCCGACCAGGCAGGCGCCGACAGCGAGCCCGACGATCGCGACAAAGGCGAGCACGAGGCGGGCGCCGATACCGAAGCGCCAGCGCGGCTGCGGTGCGGTCGTTTCGAGAACTGCCATCGTCACTGCCGCCACGGATGGAGATTGACGGGACCGCCGGATCGCGCCGCCGAGGACAGCAGCTGCTCCGCCTCGTTGAGGTTCTGTTCGATCAGTGCGCGCAGGCGGCTCGCGAGTTCTGCGTGGGCAGGGGAGCGGGCGACGCCGCGGGGCCATTCGCCTTGCAGGGCCTCAGCAACGTTGGCGACTTCGCTTGCCGAAAGCGGAGGCTGACCCAACAGCCGCCGCGCCCGAGCCAGCATGCTCAGCCGTTGCGCGTCTTCGATGTTCATCGCCTCCAGATCCGCAGCCCTCTTCCACAGGCGGGCAAGGGTTGCCCGGCGGCGCACGATATAGTCGTCGAAAATCAGATTGACGAGGCCATATCTGCGCGCCGACAGGGCGGCGTCGAAGCCGCCGGATTTCAGCAGGCGCTCGCCGTCTTCCTGCGGCAGCAGGCCGCTGTTGAGCGCCGGATTGACGGGAATACGGGCGATTGCCGGCGACAGCAGGAGTTTCTGGCCAGCCTCCGAAAGCACGAAATCGACGAAGCGTTCGGCTCCCGGCACGTTGCGCGCCCGGGACAGAATGCCGATGCTTGCCGGCACGAACACGGTGTCGGGCGGCAGGACGAAGACATTACCGGCGCCGGCGAAATCCGGCGAGGTGGCGAGGAAATCGATGGTGATGCCGATGCTGAAGCGCCGCTGCGCCACGCCCGAAGCAACCCCGAAGCTGCGGGCGGTAACCGTTGAGAGATTGCCGCCGAGCTGCGACAGCATCGCCCAGCCTTTCTCCCAGCCGTAGGTTTGCAGCAAGGCTTCGACGATCAGGTGCGTCGTGCCCGAGCGGGAAGGCGTGGTGATGCCGATCTGGCCGGAATAGACGGGGTTCAGCAGATCCTGCCAGTCCTCCGGCACGGGCAGTTTGCTCCGGGCGAGATGGGCGGGATTGTAGACGAAGCCGTAGCCCGACAGCGCGAAGCCCAGATAGTAGCCCTGTGGGTCGTTCACGGGATAACCGAAGACATGATCCGGTGCGCCGGTGTTGCGTGGCGCGATCGGGCGCAGGCTTCCGTTGCGTTTCAAGAGCTCGAAGGCATCGGCCGCCGAGGCCCAGAAGATGTCGGCCGGCACGTCCGCCTTCTCAATGACGAAGCGGCTGGCGCTCGCCGTGTTGCGCTGCACGATCGTCACCCGCATGTCGGCATTGGCGCGTTCGAAAGCGGCGCGAAAGGGCACGAAGAAGGAGGGCGGGTAGGAGGTGACCACCACGAGTTCCTGCTTCTCGACAGCACGCGCGGGCCCTGCAAACGCCATGAAGCCAAGTGTGATCAGCGGCAGCAGTGCCGCGACGATATCGAACCGGAACCTTGTCAATTCACTCCCACCGCGCATCGCCGTCCGGTCATTGCCGGTGCCGGTGGTCGCGGACCCTCCCCAAGATGCCGCCGTTTCGTGCATGCACGATCGGCGATCGCGGCGTACTCTGCTACGAAGAGCCCACCGCCGTAAACCCCGGGAGGCATGTCGGAGACTGTTGCAAACAGGTCGCAGCCGCGACGATTGGCGCCATGGCAAGATTTCTGCACTTGGCGGTTGCGCGCGATTCGCCTATAGGTCGTCTTCCGGCAACCAATCAGGGAGGTTTCAAAAGATGCCAGCTTTTTCTTTCTCCCTACGGGGCGGCGTGCAGTCTTGAACTGGGCCGGGAAGGGCATTTTCGCCTTTTCGTCTTTTCCAGGTCGGATTTCGTTTCGCTGACCTTGGCCCTTCCTCTCCGGAGGATTCGGTCACTCCAATGATGCCGCATCGGAAGCTGGGTTCCTTTTAACGGCATATTCCATTCTGATCTTGTTTGAGGCCGATGCGTCGCGCATCGGGCGATTGTTATGGCTTTTACTCGTATTGACCTGCGCGGCGGTGCGTTCCGCAGCGTTCTTGGATTCACCTGGTCTCACTGGAAAGCGCAGCCGCTGCGCATCAGCGTCATTCTCGGCATGGTTCTCTTGTCGACCCTCGCTGACGTCCTGACGCCGCTCTATTCGGGCCGGCTCGTCGATGCCGTCGTTTCCGGTGTGGCGACCGATCAGCTTGCCTGGGATGCGGCGCTTGCCGCCTTCTGGATGCTGATGGCGCTGTCGCTCGGTGCGATCATTCTCAGGCACCTCACCTTCCTGGGGGTCACCGATCTGACCCTCAAGATGATGACCGACATCGCGTCGGCTGCCTTCTACCGCATCCAGCGCTTCTCGACCGACTGGCATGCCAACAGCTTTGCCGGATCGACGGTTCGCAAGGTGACGCGCGGCATGTGGGCGCTCGATCTCTTGAACGACACCTTGCTCGTCGCCCTGTTTCCGTCCGTCGTGATGCTGGTCGGATCGACAATCCTGATGTCGTTCTACTGGCCGATGATGGGCGTCATCATCGGTATCGGGTCGATCGTCTTCATCCTGATGACGATCGTGCTGTCGCTTGGTTACGTCGCGCCGATGGCAAGCCTTGCCAACCGGTGGGACACCAAGCTCGGCGGGGCGCTCGCCGATGCCGTGAGCTGCAACATCGTCGTCAAGGGTTTTGGTGGCGAAAGCCGCGAGGACGCACGCCTTGCCAAGGTGCTCGCCAAATGGCGTGACCGTACGCGCCGCACCTGGATCCGCGGCACGACCAACGGCACGTCGCAGGGCGCCATGCTGCTCATCCTGCGCGCGGCGGTGATCGGCTTTGCGCTGTTCCTCTGGTCGAAAGGCCAGGCGACGCCCGGCGACATCACCTTCGTGCTTACCTCGTTCTTCATCCTGCAGGGTTACCTGCGTGAAGTCGGGCAGCACATCCGCAACCTGCAGCGCTCGATCAACGACATGGAAGAGCTTGTCGACATCCATGGCCAGTCGCTCGGCATCGACGACAAGGCGGATGCCAAGCCGATCCGCATCACCGACGGCCGCATCGAGTTCAGGGATGTGACGTTCCACTACGGTGCGCACCGCAAGCCGCTCTACGACCGCTTCTCGGTGACGATCCGGGAGGGCGAACGCGTCGGTCTTGTCGGGCACTCAGGTTCGGGCAAGACGACCTTCGTCAAGCTGATCCAGCGTCTGCATGACCTGAAGGCCGGCGAGATCCGGATCGATGGTCAGGACATCGCATCGGTGACGCAGACGTCGCTGCGCCAGCAGATCGCGATCGTCCAGCAGGAGCCGATCCTGTTCCATCGCTCTCTGTCGGAGAACATCGCCTATGCGCGGCCGGACGCCACGCAGAGCGAGATCGAGAAGGCGGCAAGGCTTGCGAGCGCCCACGACTTCATCACGGCTCTGCCGAAAGGTTACGGCACGCTGGTGGGCGAACGCGGGGTCAAGCTCTCGGGCGGCGAGCGCCAGCGCATCGCAATTGCCCGCGCGTTCCTCGCGGACGCACCGATCCTGATCCTCGACGAGGCGACATCGAGCCTCGATTCGGAATCGGAAGTGCTGATCCAGCAGGCGATGGAGCGGCTGATGCTGGGGCGCACGACGCTCGTCATCGCGCACCGGCTCTCGACGGTGCGGGCGCTCGACCGGCTGCTGGTCTTCGACCACGGCCGGATTGCCGAGGAGGGCACGCACGACGCGCTGATCCGCCTCGACGGTGGCATCTACCGCGGTCTCTTCGAGCGCCAGGCGCTGGAGCTGACCAAGGGGTTGGTGCTGAACGACCAGTAAGGCTTTGACGCCACCTGAAACCATCGCCGCGCCTGCCAAAGGCGCGGCGATCTTTTATGCTGGCCGGTTAAGCCAACGATCGAGGCCGCGAGCCGCCGCACGGCCTGTGGCAAAGCAGGCGGTCAGCAGATAGCCCCCGGTCGGCGCTTCCCAATCGATCATTTCGCCGGCGACGAAGGTGCCGGGCAGCGCTCTTAACATGTATTCGTCATCGATCGCGGACCAGGCGATGCCGCCGGCGGAGGAGATGGCCTCGGCGATCGGGCGTGGGCGGATGAGCGGGATTGGCAACGCCTTGATCAAGGCCGCAAGTTCTGGAGGCGGCAAGCGCGC
Organism: Ensifer sp. ENS07; assembly: GCF_014852185.1. Lineage (NCBI taxonomy): Bacteria > Pseudomonadati > Pseudomonadota > Alphaproteobacteria > Hyphomicrobiales > Rhizobiaceae > Ensifer > Ensifer sp. ENS07. Next base: position 250,818 of record NZ_JACVBE010000008.1, read on the forward strand.
GGCATCAGGCGAAACCTCACGCAGCAGCGCCGCTTTCACCCCTTCGAGCCCGGCCCCCTTGCGCAGGCGGTTGGAAAAGCTGGTCTTGGTGTCGAAGCGGCCAAGGTCTTTTGCCAATCTCCCGACGGTACGTCCCGGGGTGAGGTCGACCACCAGGTCGGCCAGTTCGCCGCGCGACAGCCGGTCCCGGAGCGCGCTCGTATGGGCGTAGACGAGGCTGCCTTCGATGCCGGTCCTGCTGATGACGAATTCGCCCGGGACGGTGCCGGCTTCCGACGTTGCGGTGACGCCCTTCAGCGCGGCGCCAGCAAAGCGATCGCGGAAGGTCTCGCTCCAGTCGACGTCGAAGCCGCAATTGGCGGGCTGGAATTTGGCGACAGACACGTCCCTCTGTTCCAGCCAGGAAACCCAGGCGGCATCCGACCCGAGACGCGGATAGCTGGCGCCGCCGAGGGCGAGCAGAGTCGCATCTGCGCTGACAAGCGTCTTGCCGTCCGGGGTATCGAACGCGGGTGCTTTGCCTTCAAAGCCAGTCCAGTGGTGCCGCGTCAGGATACGAACGCCTCGGCTTTCCAGCGACTTGAGCCAGGCGCGCAGGAGCGGCGACGCCTTCATCACCTCCGGGAAGACACGGCCCGAGGAGCCGACGAAGGTCCTGGTTCCGAGGTCTGCCGCCCATTGCCTGATGTCATCGGGCGTGAAGGCGTCCAGCGCCGCACGCAATCGCGGCGAGGCATTGCCGAAGCGCTCCGCAAAGGCCGTATAGGGCTCCGAATGGGTGATGTTCAGGCCCGACTTGCCGGCCAGCAGAAATTTGCGCGCGACCGTCGGCATGCTGTCATAGACGGTGACCGCGTGGCCGCGCTCGGACAGCACCTCGGCGGCCATCAAGCCGCTCGGTCCGCCGCCAATGACGGCGATGTTCTTTTGTCCCATGCGCTTTGCCCGGTCACAGATTTCGCTTCGGCGCACTCTTGGCCCGGCGGCGCGTGGCACGCAACCCCCGTCAGATGCCGCTATCGGCGATGGGCGCCGTTGAGCTTCTTCTCCAGCCACAGGCTGTAGCGCGAACCGGAAAAGCAGATGGCGAAATAGACCAATGCCGCGAAGATATAGGCCTCGCTGTAAAAGCCGAGCCAGGCGGGATCGGTGGCCGAGGTCTTGGCGGCATTGAGCAGATCGTAGATGCCGATGACCGCAAGCAGCGAGGTGTTGAGCACGATGCCGATCGACAGGTTGACGATGGCCGGGATGACAGCTCGCAGCGCCTGCGGCAGCACCACCAGCCGGAGCATCTGGATCCGGCTGAGGCCAAGCGACAGCGCCGCCTCCTTCTGACCCGCCGGGATCACCTGCAATCCGGCGCGGATGATCTCGGCGAGGTAGGCCGAGAAGAACAGGGTGACGCCGATCTGCGCCCGAAGCAGCTTGTCGATGGCCGCGCCGCTCGGTAGCGCCATCGGCACGATCAGCATGGCGACATAGAGCACGGCGATCATCGGCACACCGCGCAGCACTTCGATGAAGGCAATGGCCAGGGAGCGCACGAGCCCCATGTCCGACTGGCGGGCAAGCGCCAGCAGCAGCGCGATCGGAAAGGCGAAGGCAAGGCCAGCGATCGAGACTGTGAGCGTGATCGGCAGCCCGCCCCAATGATTGGTCGAGACCGGTTCCAAGCCCGACGTCCCCGCCATCAGCAGCCAGATGCCGACGAGCGCCAGCAACCAGACCGGCACCAGGCGGAAGCTCCAGAAACGGGGAATGGTGGAGACGGTCAGGAGCGCAGCAATGAGGGCGATCACCAGCGCCGGGCGCCATTGCAGCGGCGGCGGGAAAAAGGCGAAGAGCATGAAACGAAACTTGGCGCCGACAAACGCCCAGCAGGCGCCCGCCGTTTCCGTGGCGCAATCGGCCGCGGTGCCGGTCCAGACGGCATCGATGACGGCCCAGCGGACAAAGGGAAGTGCAATCCAGAGGATTGCGGCGAGCGTCGCCAGCGTGACGAGGCCATTGGCCCAACCGTTGAAGAGGCGTTCACGCCAGCGGTGCCAGTCGGGCGCGACCGGCGGCGCAAGTTCGATCTGGCTCATCGTTTTCCTTCTCCGCGCAGAACGACGCGCCGGTTGTAGAGGTTCATGAGGGCCGAAACCGCAAGACTGATCGTCAGGTAGACGACGCCGATGATGATGATCGCTTCTAGAGCCTGACCGGTGGTGTTGGCCGTCGTGTTGGCGACGCTGACGAGATCGGGGTAACCAATTGCGACCGCGAGGCTCGAATTCTTGGTCAGATCGAGAAAGCTCGAAATCATCAGCGGCGTGATCACCCGAAGCGCCTGCGGCAGTACGACGAGGCGCATGATCTGCGCGGGCTTCAGCCCGAGTGCGCGAGCGGCTTCCCATTGACCCGATGCCACCGACTGGATGCCGCTGCGCACGATCTCGGAAATCGAAGCGGAGGCATTGACGACGAGGCCGATCAGCAGCGCGGCGAATTCCGGGGTCAGCGATAGGCCGCCGCGAATGTTGAAGCCGCCCTTGGCAGGCACTTCGACCGATGCGCTGAAGCCGAGGGATACGAGAGCGAAATAGAAGATTGCCAACGCGCCGAGTACGGTGCCGGCGGTTTTCGGCAGATAGAACGTCGCGCCCGCCAGCAGGCGCCTGGAAATGACGAGTGCCGCGAAGACGGTCAGGAGCACCGCGGGCAGCCATACGGAGGCCGGCAGACCGTCGACCGAAAGCGAGGGCAGAAAGACGCCGCGATTGCTGAGGTAGACGCTGCCCAGAAACGTATAGGCGCCGCGCGGCGGCGGAAGCGCGCGGATGATCGCACTCCACAGGAACAGTTGCAGCAACAAAGGCGTGTTGCGCAGAAGCTCGACATAGCCATGGGCGAAGGTCGCTAGCAGCAGATTGCCGGACAGCCTGAAGATGCCGAGTGCGACACCGAGCACGGTTGCAAGCAGACATCCGACGAGCGCGACCTTGACGGTATTGGCGATGCCGGCGGCAAGCGCCCGGGCGTAGCTGTCGCCGGCCGCGTAAGGAAGAACGCTTTCGCCGATCTCGAAATTGGCCTGATGGGAGAGGAAGGCAAAGCCCGGCGTCAGTCCCATGCGGTGCATGCTCTCGGCGGTGTTCTGGCCGAGAAAGGCAAAGAGCAGCAGCACGCCGACAAAGAGCAGGCCTTGCTGCAAAGGCAGCGGTCCGATCCAGGACAGGAGGCGCGAGACGGGTCCGGGCCCCGAAGGGCCCGGTTGGAGTTGGCGTGTCATGGGAAGGACCATGAAACGGCTCAACGGAACGGCGGCGAATAGAGTAGACCGCCCGCGGTCCAGGGCTGGTTGTAGCCGCGCTCGAAGTTGAGCGGCGTGCCCTTGCCGACGTTGCGCTCGAAGATCTCGCCGTAGTTGCCGACGGTCTTGACGATGTTGTAGGCGAATTTCGGATCAAGGCCGATCGCTTCGCCGAGCGACGGATCGACGCCGAGGAAGCGCTTGATCGCCGGATCCTCGCTCGCAAGGAACGTGTCGACGTTCTCCTTGGTGATGCCGAACTCTTCGGCCTGGATCGTCGCGTAGACCGTCCAGTTGACGATTTCGAGCCACTGGTCGTCACCGGCGCGGATCGCCGGCGCCAAGGGCTCCTTCGACAGGCGCTCGGGCAGAAGCACGTAATCGTCGGGCTTGGAAAGCTGCGTGCGCTTGGCGGCAAGGTCGGTCGCGTCCTGGGTCAGGGCGTCGACGCGGCCCGAGTCAAGTGCCTTCAGGAACTCGCCGGTTTCCTCGATCGTGACCGGCGTGAAGGCCTTGCCGGTCTTGCGGAAGAAGTCGGCGATGTTGAGTTCGCCGGTCGTGCCGCTCTGGACACCGATCGTCGCGCCGTCGAGTTCCTCGCCCTTGGCTACGCCAAGGTCCTTGCGCACCAGCAGTCCCTGACCGTCGTAGAAGACGACGGGGCCGAAATGGAAGCCGAGCTTGAAGGCGCGGCTCACCGTCTGGGTGACGCCGGACAACAGGATGTCGAACTCGCCCGATTGCAGCGCCGGCAGACGCTGCTGCGGCGACGAGTTGGTGAATTCGACCTTCTCGGCATCGTTGAAGACGGTGATGGCGATGGCGCGGCCGAAATCGACGAAGAAGCCCTGCCAGCGGCCGTTGCTGTCGGGTGAGAAGAAGCCCGGCGTGGTGCCGACGCCGACCTTGATGACGCCGCGCGCCTTGATCTTGTCGAGCGTTTCGCCGGCAAGCGCCGAGGTGGCGATGAGGCCCGCCGCCAGCGCTGCCGTCGCGGCAAAGGCTTTTGTGAAAAGTTTTCGGTGAGTGGAAGTTCGCTGCATGAGGGTCCCCAAAGCCAAAAGAATGTCATTGCGCCACCGGGCGAAGCCGTTCGGGCGTAAGTAAAAATTAAATCTATAGAAATTATATAATAGGTATTTTTGTGCGAAATTGGCGCGTGGCCCGAAACAGATTTCGCCGCCTCGTTTTTGCCGGGAACGTTTTTGACAAGAAGCCAGCGGTTGATGGCGGCGACCCCCGAAGGCGTCAATTTCATTCGCCCACGATCGATGGCCCGCAAGCTGCAGCGCGAACCTCCGGCTGCATATGCAGGCCTATGCCTCTTGTTGAGATCGGCGGAAGCTCCTAGGTTCCGCCCGTCGATTGGTTTATCTCCTTGGCGATGCAGCTTTTTGCGGGAAATTGGCGGGAACGGATGGGATGGGGCGCGCCGGTGTCGGTCGCCCTGCACCTCGTCGTAGCCCTTTTTCTTTTGTACGACCTGCCCTTCGAGCTGCCGACGCCGCCGAAGGAGCAGACCGTCAACGTCGAGCTCGTTCCGCCGCCAGCAGAGGCGAAGGAGCCGAAGAAGGCCGAGCAGAAACAGGCAGAGCAGAAGAAGGCGGGGCCGAAAAAGGGCGAAGAGAAGAAGGCTGAACAGCCAAAGCCGCAGCCCAAACCCAAGCCCCAGCCGAAGGCAGACCCGAAGCCGCAACCCAAGCCGGCGCAGCAACTGCCGCAATCCTTCGCCTCGGCCATGGCCAAGACCAAGCAGGACAACAAGGAGGCAGAGCTTCCGCCGGCTGCGCGCGAGACGGAGAAAAAGACGGAGGCGTCCGAGCCGGCAAAGGCCGTGGATGACAAGGCAAAGCCGGCGGATGCGCCGGCAACGGTGTCCTCGACCGAGAAAAAAGAACCGGTCAAGGAACCGAAACCCCCGTCAACGCTTGCCGTGCCTGCGAGAGCCACTGACAGCGCCACACAGAAGGCGGATGAAAAGCCAGCGGCGACGGTGGCCGAAGCCAAGCCTGACGCCAAGCCGCAGACGGTCAAATCGGAAGACGGGACGGCAAAGGCAAAGCCGGCCGATGCTGCGGCAAAGGTCGAACTCAAGCCCGTTCCAAGCAAATTGACGAAAGCAAAAGAACTTTATTCTGCAAAGTCGATTGCCGATCCGCGGGTGAAACAGGCCCTGATCAACCTGCCGGTCAAGAGGCGGATCCTGCAACTGTGCAATCTCGAGGCGCTGGAGCAGATCCGCAGCCAGCGGCCGGATACCCCGCCCGAAGGACTGGTGCCCTTCGGGCCGCGGGGTGGCTTTATCGCCAAAAACCGTATGGACGCCAGCGGTGGGGCCTACCAGAATAAATCGAACTGGTACGACGTCGACTTCAATTGCGTCGTCAATGAAGATGCGACCGAAGTGACCTCCTTCAGCATTGCCATCGGTGGCGAAGTGCCGAAAGCTGCCTGGAAGGAGCGGCGGCTTCCGGGGAATTGATCCTTCCGACACGGATGGGGGCATGTCGTTGTCCTGACCAAACCCCCTTCCGCAACAGCGCCCCACTGCGTGCAGCGCCTGTTGCCAGACGTCACGGATCGCCGCGCTGCACCTAAAACATTCTTGCCTGCCGGACTCTTCCGAGCCCGGCAGGCGCGAGTGCGAGTTGCCACTCTCGCACCAAGCTGGCGCGGATGTTGTTACTCCGCCGGTTGAAGAGCCCGCTCGCGATAGACCGAAACCAGTGAGGTGCCGAGCATTGCGGCAACCGCCGCAAAGAGGAAGACGCCGGCCGGGCCCTGCAGTTCGACAAGGAGGCCGCCGAGGATCGCACCGGTGGAAATGGCGATCTGGAAGGTGGTGAGCGTTGCGGCACCCGCGCCTTCGGCCTCGTCGCCGGCCGCACGGCTTAAGAACGACTGGACGCTGACCGGCAGGGCGCCGAAGGCGAAGCCCCAGGCCGCCGTGGCGACGATGGCGACGGCCGGCAGCGCGCCCGCCAGGGCCAGGACCAGCGTGGTGGCAGCGACGCCGGCGGCCGCCGACATCATCGAGAGCCGCGTGCTGCGCTCGGCGAGGAAGCCGCCGGCAATGTTGCCGAAGAAGCCGCCGATGCCGAAGGCGAGCAGGATCGCGGTTATCGCCTCGACGCCGAACTGCGGCACCTGTTCAAGGAACGGGCGGACATAGGTGAAGCCGGCAAAGTGGCCGGTGACGACCAAGAGGATGGTCGCAAGGCCGAGCCGGATCGCCGGGCGCTTCAGGACGTTGAGGATCGTGTCGAGGCCGGTTGTGCCGATGGGAGGCAGGCGCGGAACCGTTAGCGCCTGGACGATGAAGGTGACGATGCCGACGGCGGCGGCAAGCAGGAAGGCGTAGCGCCAGCCGAGCGTCGCGCCGATCCAGGCGCCGACCGGGGCCGCGCAGACGGTTGCGATCGAGACGCCGGACATCACGATTGCCATCGCCCGCGGCATCAGCCGGCCGGGAACGAGCCGCATGGCGAGCGCCAAAGACAGCGCCCAGAAACCGCCAAGGCCGATGCCGAGGAGGAAACGGGCGACGAGCAGCATCGAAAGGCTGGACGCGAAACCGGCGATCAGGCTGGAAACGATGAGCAGCGCGGTTAGGGACAAGAGCACGTTGCGGCGGTCGAAACGTCCGGTATAGACGACGATCGCCGGGCCGGCGATGGCCGCGACCACGGCCGTAGTGGTGACCGACTGGCCGGCGGCGCCGACGGTCACGCCGAGATCCGCCGACATCGGCGTCAGCAGACTTGCCGGCAGAAACTCTGCCGTGACCAGGCCGAAGACCCCGAGCGACAGGGAAACGACAGCCGCCCACAAGGGCTTGTCCCGTTCATCCGCCTGTCCCGTGGGCTTGGCGACAATACCATCCATAATTTTCATCTCCATTGCATGTGGTGATGAAAATATGCATGGCCAATTGGAGTTTCTATGCTAGAAAATCCAAAACACTGTGCCGTTTGTCCAAAGGTGAGATGTAAGATGAGCGATGCGCTGACCGAGATCCTGCGCGGCCTCAGGCTCGACGGTGTCGAATATGGGCGCTGCCAGCCCTGTGCGCCATGGGCGACCGCCTATCCCGAGCAGGAACCGGCACGATTTCATTTTCTCGCCTCCGGTTCCGCCCATCTGCAATCGCCTGACGGGTCGTGGATGGAGTTGACGCCTGGAGATGCCGTGCTGTTGCCGCGGGGCGACGCACATGTGCTTGCGAGCAAGCCCGGCCTGCCGACGATCTCGATCCGCGACCTGCCGAAACGGCAGCTTTGCGACGGGATCGTCGACGTGCAATGCCCAAACTCGGACAGCCAGAACCTTCTGTTTTTCGCGGTGATGCAATTCAACGTCGACCGCCTGCATCCGCTCTTGCAGCTGATGCCGTCGGTCATGCGTACCAGCGACCTTGCCAAGAGCGAGCCGTCGATCCCGTCGCTTCTCGATACCATGACGCGAGAGGCTGCGATGCAGCGCGTCGGTGCGGGTGGCATCCTGGCACGGCTTGCCGACGTGTTGACGGCCACGATCATCCGCGCCTGGGTGGAGCATGGCTGCGGCACGTCGACCGGCTGGCTGGCGGCCGTACGTCACCCGGAGGTCGGCCGCGTGCTTGCCGCCATTCACCTCGATCCGACCAAGGACTGGACCGTACCGGAACTGGCCAAGCTCATGGGTGCGTCGCGCTCCGGTTTCGCCCAGCGGTTCGCCGATACGGTCGGCGAGACGCCGGCCCGTTACGTGGCGCGCATGCGTATGCACCAGGCGCATCAGTGGCTGCGCGAGGGCAAACGCGTCGCCCATGTCGCAAACCGCCTCGGCTACGATTCGGAAGCGTCGTTCAGCCGCGCCTTCCGCAAGATCATGGGCGCGCCGCCAAGCCATTCGCGCAGCCTGACGATGTCAGCGGATCAGCTGGCATCGTGATCCGCTTTCGGTCGCGAACCCTCAGAACTTGACGTTGAGATCGGCCCGGACCCCGTGTTCCCGCGCCGTCGAGGCGATCTGCCCCTGGTAGGAAACGCCGAGCGTCGATGCCGGTGTCAGCGCGAAATCGATACCGGCCTCGAGAATGACGCTATCCCGCGCGATCGGGGCACCGGCGACCGAGAAGGCCTGGCTGCCGGAGAACGCCTGGGCGAGAGCAGGGGTAACGTCGCCATAGGCATGCCGCCAGCCGATGAGACCGCGCGCCGTTGCCTTTGCCGCGCCGAGTTCGAAATCGGCTGACGCGCGAAGCCCTGATGTGGTGAAGGCCATGTCGCTGGAACCGCCATGGACGGAGAGCGCTGCCGCACCGCCCTTCTCCTTGAACCCATTGGTGTGCACGTTGACATAGGCGAGGTTGGCGAAGGGCTCGAACGCGAAATCGCCGGCCCTGAAATCATATCCGAGTTCGCCAAACACCTGCGTGGTGCCGGCGCGGTAATCCGCAGTCAGGCTGTCGACGAGCGCTGGCGAAACGACGAGCCGGCTGCTGTCGATCTCGCTAAAGGTGTAGGCAAGGCCGGATCGGAACGACAAACCGCCCCAGGTCCCACCGCCATAGACACCGAGGTGGTAGTTGTCGCTCGAGGCCCGCGAGCGGCGGTCGTCGACCTTGAAGCTGGAATGGCTGTAGCCGCCGAGGAAGCCGAGCCGCCAGTCGCTACCGATGTCGCCATCGAGACCGGCGACGAAGCCGCCTATGGACCGCGACAGGTCGGCTGCATTGCCGTCGCCGTCGGTATCCCCCCAGGACCCGAACGCCGAGCCCCACGCGCCCATGGTTTCTGGCGAAGAAATCGATGCCGTGGTGATCTCGTCGGTGTTAACGATCGGCCGCGCCGTGGCGCCGACAGTCTCAAAGGCTGCACGCAGCCGGTCGTTCATCCGGTTGCCGATGAGCTGGCTGTTTTCGATGAGGCCCGTGACGGTCGAGCTGTGAACGTCGCCCGGCAGCTGTCCGAAGAGGTCGGCTGCGGTTTGTCCGTCGAGGGTGACGGCGAGATCGTGGAGCGTCCCGCCGATACCGAGCCGCTCGACGGCAAAGGCAGCCGCGGCGGCGTTGCGGGTCTCGGCAAAGTCCGCGAAGGCAACGCCGTTGCGGGCGACGTCGAGGTAGACCGCGCTCGGCTCGTAGGCGAGCGAGAGGTCGAGGAAGGCGTAGCAGCCGCAGTCGTCCTCGAACCGCCCGGTCACGCCGCCGACCGCGGAGAGAATGGTGTGGCGGCCGTCGCCCTTGTAATTTTCGGGCCGGACCCTGACGTCGACTGCACCGGCGATTTCGGCCGTGCCGGTGACGTCGAGCCGGCTCGTGCCATCGGGTGCGTCGAGATTGACGAGGAACCAGCCGTCGCCCGACTGGCGATAGTTGCCGGCCACGGTCAGCGTGCCGCCCCTGCGGCCCCAGCCCGGATTGACGGCGCCGTTGTTGTCGACATTGCCGTAGATGGTACCGTTGCCGGAGAGTATGCCGTTTCCGTCAGCAAAGGTCTCGGAGGCAATGCTGCCGGCAATCGCCAGGAAGCCACCATCGACGCGTGTGGAGCCGTGATAGGTGCTGTCACCGGCCAAGATCAATATGCCGTCGCCCGACTTGATCAGCCCTCCCGCGCCGGTGATGTTATTGGACCATGCGCTTTCGCCGTCCTCGATCACGGCGTGGAAATCACCCCAGTCGAACTTGCCCGGACCTCGCACTGCCCGCCCGGCGTTGACCATGCCATAGCCAAACACGGGATCGACGCCCCGGTCGCCATAGTCGATGGCCGTTCCCAACAGGACTTGGCGGACCTGGTCCATCGTCATGTACGGGAATGCCTGCGCGACCAGCGCGGCCGTTCCGGCCACGAACGGTGCAGCCAGGGATGTGCCGTTTTCCCTGCTGTATCCTCCACCGGGGACGGCGACCATGATGTTGTCCTGAGGATTGGTCCAGACCCATTCGCCTCTTTCCGGGTCCCAGCGCGTGGCGTCGTCTCCACCAGGTGCGGCAAGACACCAATTTAATGCAACGCCACACCTGTTCGACCAATCGGGCATGTGTGTAGGACTGGTCGCCACCACGGCGAGCCAGCCCTGTTCCAGCTCCGGGAAAAGATAGGGGAGACCCGCATCGATGGACGGCTGTGCCGCGCCGTCGTTCATCGCTGCGAAGACGAGAAGTGCACCACGCGAAACCGCGTAGCGATAGGCGGACAGATTGTTTGAGAGCGTCGCTTCGGCCCGGTCGGCCGTCATTTCTGTAATGAAGCCGTCGCCATAACTGTTGTTGATGATCTTCACGCCGCGGTCGACGAGTGTACGGATTCCGTAGTTGGCGGCAGCATTGTTGATGTAGCCCGGTATGTCGGATGCCCCTGCCTGAACGATGGTCGCGCGCGGGGCAACACCGTGCATGCCGACCCCATCGCGATTGGCGGCGATGACCGAGGCGACCGTTGTGCCGTGACCCTCCCCTACGAACGTCCAAGGCTTCTCCGGATCATAGGTGATACCCTCTACATAGCGTCCGGCAAACTCCGGGTGGGTAATGTCGAGGCCGCTGTCGACCACGCCGACCTTGATGCCGCTGCCGTCGTAGCCCAGCATGTAGGCATATTCAGCGTGGATAGTTGCCAGTCCCCACTGGGCGTTGAACTCTGGTGTACGCCACGTTGCCAGATCGCCGGGGTCGCCCGCATCCTGTGCGAACCCGGAGGATGACAGCGCGGTCGACACGACGAGCGTGGCGATGTGAGCGGCGGTTCGGCGGTTCTTTTGCAAGGCAGTTCCCCAATGCCCGGCATCGCGGCGCATCCGTGGCGCAGGGTATTGAAGAAAAACGGAAATTCACAAGGCGGGCGCGCGAAAGCTAGTCGCGCACCCTGCTTTGGAAAATACGGCAGGTGACGTATTTCGTCGCCCGAAACCGATATTTGTGTTGGTGGATCGCGGCAGGCAACAGGCGGTTCGTCGAAGAAGCCGCGGCGACAGCGATGAGGGCACCTGAAACACGCGCGGCCGAGGTCGCGCGTTCTCGACGACATCGATGCAAGAAGGGGCGGTGGCTGCATCCACCACCCCTCCTTTTGGCTATTGCGCCGGCTGGCTCTCGGCCGGAAGCACGGCCGCCGGCGAACCGGCCGCGGGCTGGACGGTGCTTTCGACAGGCGGAACCGGCGAGCGGGTGCGCAGCGTTTCGGCGCGGTGACGGCCGACCGAGACCCAGAAGAGCGCGACGAGCGCGGCAATGGTCACGGTGACGGTAACGTAGCGGATCCAGGTCGGGGCGTGCCCACCCGGATCGATGTGCTTCTCGTCGATCTCGCGCTTGCGGGTGATCGCTGCCGAGTAGAACACGATCGTCGAGATCACGAAGATCAGCGACCAGCGCGTCTGTTCGCCGTCGGAGCCGATGAGCGCCACCAGGCTGTAGATCGCCGCCGCAAGGCCGATGATGACGTACCAATTGTAGGTGCTTGCCGGCATCTTCTTGTAGCCGAGCACCTTGATGGAGATCGCCGAGTAGATATAGGGCAGCAGCGTCATGATCACTGCGATCGAGGCGATCTTGCCGAACTGCTCGCTGGCGGTCGGCGACATCGTGGCGAAGACCTGCACGGTCATGATGACGGCGACGATCGCAAGGCCGGCCGAGGGCACGCCCTTGGAATTGACCTTGGCGAAGATCGAGCCGAAGAGGCCGTCGTCGGCCGCAGCTTTCGCGGTCTGCCCGACGAGCAGCGTCCAGCCGGCAAGCGAGCCGAGGCAACCGAGTGCTGCGCAGATTGCGACCACCGCACCCGCGGTATCGCCGAGCGCCAACCGCGCGGCGTCTGCGAAAGGTGCCGAAGACGCGATCAGCTCCTTGTTCGGGATCATGCCCATGATCACCGTCGAAGACAGGATATAGGCGACGGCGGCGAGGATGACGCCGCCGACGGTGGCGATCGGGACGTTGCGCTGCGGGTCGCGAACGACTCCGGCCGAAACTGACGCGCTTTCCACCCCGATGAAGGCCCAGAGGGTGAAGTTGAGCGTCGCCATGATCGCCGCCCAACTGTCCTTGCCCGACACGTTCCAGCCTTCGGAGAAGGTCGCCGGCGAGAACCAGAACCAGCCGAAGATCGCCATGCCGAGGATCGGCACCAGCGCGAAGGAGGTGGTAAAGGATTGCAGCCGTCCGACGACGTTCGGGCCGAGGATGTTGGCGTAGGTGAAGAACCAGATCAGCGCCACCTGCGCCAGCGCCGAGACCAGCGGGTCGCGCAACATCGGGAAGAAGGCCGTGAGGTAGCCGAGACCGGCGACCGCAAGGCCGACGTTACCAACCACATTGGCGAGCCAGTAGATCAGGTTGGTCTGGTAACCCATGTAGTCGCCGAAGGCCTTGCGCGTGTAGGCGTAAGGCCCGCCGGCGGCGGGATCGATCGCCGCGAGCTTGGCGAAGGTCAGCGCCAGCGCGATCGCGCCGGCAATGGTGATCAGCCATCCGAAGACGGCGATGGACCCGACCGCGGCGAGGTTCGCCGGCAGCATGAAGACGCCCGAGCCCATCATGTTGCCCGCGACCATCAGGGTCGCGGGCACGAGGCCGATCTTGGCGGATTCCGCGACGCCCGCGGATGTGGTTTTGGAAGCCGTATCGACAGCAGCCATTGTTCTCGCTCCTGAAGCCGGGTCAGCGGGTCAACACATAGACGCGATAGAGGCCGTCCTCGACCTCCACCCCGTGCGTGTCATGGGTGAAGCCCGGGAACCGGAGATCATAGGCCTCCAGCGCCTTGAGGTAGCCGAGGACTGGACCATCGGCGGGCCCAGCGTTTTCGCCCGGCATTAGAAGCGGGATGCCGGGCGGATAGGGCACGACGCCCGTTGCGACCGTGCGGCCGGCCAGATGGTCGAGCGTCACCTGTTCCACCTCGCCGCGCACCAGCCGCTCGTAGGCGCGCACCGGGCTCAGGTCCGGATGTGGCAGGACAGAGAAGCCGGCGGCCATGGAGGCGGTGGTCTTCAGTTGGTCCATCGCCTGGAACATTGTGTCGGCGAGATCCTTGAGACCCATGCCGGCGTAGCGTTCCGGGTGGTCCTCGATCAGCGACGGGATGGCCACTTCGAGCGTGAGGTTGGCGTCGTAGTCGCGCTTGAAGTCGCAAAGCGCGCTGACAAGCGAGCCCCATTTGCCCTTGGTGATGCCGAGCGAGAAGAGGAAGAGGATGGTGAAGTCGGTCGTCTTCTCGACAACGATGCCGCGGACATCGAGATAGGCGGTGACGAGGCTTGCGGGTATGCCGACCGGCATCAGCCCGCCGCCGGGCGCAACACCCGGTGTGACGATCGAGACCTTGATCGGATCGAGCATGCAATAGCCGTCCTCGATCTCGCCGAAGCCGTGCCACGCTGCCCCGGGCTTCAGCACCCAGCAGGACGGATCGGTCGCGAGGGATTCCGGCGAGGCTTCATGGAAGGGGCTTGTGCGGCCGGTTTTCGGGTCGCGCACCGTATCCGGCTGCCAGCAATCGAAGAACCAGTCACCGCGCTCTGCCGCGTCGTTGGCCAGCCGCGACATCATCAGGCGGAACGCCACGGCTTCCTCGATCGACTCGTTGGTGAGCGCCGCGCCGCCGGGCCCGTCCATCATCGCCGCCGAGACGTCGTTCGAGGCAATGATCGCGTAGTTCGGCGAGGTCGAGGCGTGCATCATGAACGTCTCGTTGAAAATGCCATGCGGGATCGGCTTGCGGCCGTCGCGTACGTGAATGAAGGACGCCTGAGAAAGGGCCGCCAGCAGCTTGTGCGTCGACTGGGTGGCAAAGACCGTCGGCTTGTCGGCCGTATGCGCCTTCGGATCACCGTGCATTGCGTGGCGGTCGCGATAGATCGGGTTGAAGCGGGCGTAGCCGTACCAGGCCTCGTCGAAATGCAGGCGGTCGACGCTGGCTCCGAGCAGTTCCTCGACGCGGGTCACGTTGTAGCAAAGACCGTCATAGGTCGAGTTGGTGATGATGGCGTGCTTTGGCTCCTTGTCCGAAAGGTCCGCGGCAAGCGGGTTCTGGTCGATCGCCTTGCGGATCGCGACCGCGGTCAGCCGTTCCGGCGGGATCGGCCCGATGATGCCGTAGTGGTTCCGGGTCGGCACCAGATAGGTCGGCACGGCGCCCGACATGGTCATCGCGTGTTCGGCCGACTTGTGGCAATTGCGGTCGCACAGCGCGATCTGGTCGCGGCTGACGCTCGCCATCAGGATGACGCGGTTGGAGGTCGAGGAGCCGTTGGTGATGTGATAGCTGCGGTGCGAGCCGAAGACGCGGGCAGCGTATTTTTCACTGGCGCCGATCGGGCCGGAATGGTCGAGCAGAGATCCGAGTTCACCGACCGAGATCGAGAGATCCGAGCGCAGCAGCGGTTCGCCGAAGAACTCGAAGAAGGCGCGGCCGGGCGGCGACTTCAGGAAACCCGTGCCGCCGGTGTGTCCGGGCGTGTGCCAGGAATATTCGTGCACTTGGGAGAACTGGGCGAGCGCCTTGAACATCGGCGGCAGCACGGTCGAACGATAGCGCTCGATTGCCGCCTGGATGCGGCCGCCGACGAAATCCATCGTGTCTTCGAGCATCCAGACGAAATCGTCGACCTTCGCCATGATATCGGCCGGAACCGACGAGGCGACGCTGCGGTCGGCGAGCAGCAGCAGCGGAACGGTGCCGTTGCGCTTGCGCAGCGCTTCGACGACGCCGATCGATTGTTCGTGGCCGTCCGACCCGAGATCCCAGTCGACCAATACGCATTGGAGAGCGGGGTCCGACCGGATCACCGCGATGCCATCATCGGCGCTTTCCGCGGTGACTACTTCGATCTGGCGGCGTTCGAGTTCTGCGATCAGCGACCGGACGGCGCGGCCTGCAGCACTTTCCTCGCTGATTTCGTCATCCAGGACGAGTGCTTTCATGCCGAGACGGCGGTGACCCCTGTTTAACATGCTCATATCCAATCCTCTCTCTAGTTCGGTGCTAGGTGCAGGTGGGGGTACTCTTTTTGACGTCAGCCAGTGGACGGCTCCTTCCTTTCGACTGACAGGTAGACGGGCAGTGCCACGAGCAGCAGCAGCAGGCACCAGAGGCCCGCCTGAGGTCCGCTGACGTAGACCGTCCAAAGCGAAAAGATGAAGGCGACCAGGGCATAAGGCTTGTAGGGGCCAAGGCGGAAGCCGCCCCATTCCCCGTCACGCGGACGTGTGAGTGCCAGGAACAGCGCGCCCTCGACGAGGCTGCAGAAGACGTAAGGCACCATGGCTGCGGTGGTCGAAAGGTCGACGGCGAACCTATAGACGACCATCAGTCCCGACACGCCCGAGGTCTGCAGAACGAGAAGGGCCGAAGCAAGTAGCATCGACAGGACGATACCCCACTGCGGCACGCCACGGCTGGAAAGGCGCCCGAAAACTGGAGGGAACAGCCCATCGCGGGCCGCTGCCATCGGGACCTGAGCCATCAGCAGCGTCCAGCCGTTGAGCGCGCCAAGGGCGGCCGCAACCAGCGTGCTCCCCCACCAGCCCCACATCACGAAGGCCGCATCGGAGAAGGGAGCGGCGGAACGCGCAAGCGTTTCGCGCGGGACCGTGCCCATGACCACGAGCGTGCCGAGAATGAAGATCAGGCCGCAGCAGAGCGTGCCGAGCACGGTCGCCCGCGGGATCGTGCGTTTCGGATCGTCGACATCGCCGGCCGGAACGGTGGCAGACTCGATGCCGAGAAAGGCGAACATCGTCAACGGTGCGGTCGCGGAGATCAGGCCGAGCATGGACAGCCCGCTCGGGTTGATGGGTATCAGGTTCTGCGGCTCGATCCAAAAGAGGCCGAGAAGCGCGATCGCGATGAAGGGAAGGAGTTTCAATCCGACGGTCACGATCTGGAAACGCCCGGCGCTCCTGACGCCGAACATGTTGATGGCGGCAACCAGCCACATGGCGGCGAGCGAAACCGCCGTGAAGCCGCCCGGCATATGCTGAAGGTTCGGGAAGAACACGCCGAGATAACCGGTGAAGGCCATGGCGATCGCCGGCAGCGACGCCCAGATCGAGATCCAGTAGGCCCAGGCGACCAGAAAGCCGGCAAACGCACCGAAAGCCATGCGACTGTAGGCGTAGGGGCCGCCGGTCGCGGGCCTGACGCCTGCGAGCCGCGCAAACACAAGGCCGAGGCACATGGCGGCAACTGCCGACCCAGCCGACGAGGGCTGCGGCGCCGTAGGGCGCGAGTGCGGCGGGAGAGAGATAGAAGCCGGAGCCGATGATGTTGCCGACGACGAGCGCGGAGCAAGCCCAGATGCCGAGGCTCGGCCGTGTCGCCATTTCGGGCGTCGTCTGCTGAGACCTGCCTGAGGTTGCATCAAGCGGCTTCGTCATGGATGGGAGGCTCCCTTGCCAAAGACGAGGCGAACTTATGAACTGTTTCTTATGGTTGCAACTGCTTTATTTCACTCGACTATCAGTCGCCGCGCTGACCCATGGGCCCATGCGGAAAAGTCGCATTCGGCTCATAGCTCCACGACCGACCGCGAAGGGCGGCGTTGCAGGCTTCTCATGAAACTATTCCATTTTTGCGATGCCGTTTTGCCGCCGATACAGGTAGGGTCGCCTGCGACGAAATGACTGCTTCGCGACCGCGGTGATGGGTGAGGAAAACGGCGAAAAATGACAAATATCAAGCGCTTACGGCTTCGCGACATCGGTTTCCGCCCGGGTGCTTACGAACCCGGACCGCTCAATGCGATCACCGATGTGATGGGTGTCGCGGTGGGCCATGCCACCGTTGTCGAGGCCGACTGCATCCGCACCGGCGCCACCGCCATACTGCCTCATGACGGCAACCTCTTTCAGGACAAGGTGCCGGCCGGCTTCGCTGTGCTCAACGGCTTCGGCAAGTTTGCGGGCTCCACCCAGGTAGAGGAGCTCGGCGAGCTGGAAACGCCCGTCGTTCTCACCAACACGCTGGCGACGGGACGCGCCATCGAGGTCGTCAATCGCTGGACGCTGGCGCAGCCGGGCAACGAGAAGGTCGTGTCGCTGAACGCGGTCGTCGGCGAGACTAACGACTCCCGCCTCAACGATATCCGCGCCGGTCGCCCGACGATCGACGAGATCGGCGCTGCCCTTGCCGCCGCGAAGACCGGTGCCGTCGAGGAGGGGGCTGTCGGTGCCGGAACCGGCACGGTGGCCTTCGGGCTGAAGGGCGGCATCGGTACGAGCTCGCGACTTGTGAAGGCGGCAGGCGAGGTCTTTACGCTCGGCGTGCTCGTCCAATCCAATTATGGCGGCCGGCTCACCGTCTGCGGTCGTGCCTATGAGGCGCCGGCGGCACACGACCGCGACGGTTCGATCGTCATCGTGATCGCGACCGATGCGCCGCTCTCTTCCCGCAACCTCAAGCGTCTGGCCGAACGCGCCTTCGGCGGCCTGGCCCGCACCGGCGCCGCGCTCAGCAATGGTTCCGGCGATTATGCGCTCGCCTTCTCGACGGCTGCCGCCGTTCGTCGCACCAAGGCGCGCCGGGCCGCGATTGCCGACTATCCCGATCTTCCAAACGACCTAATATCGCCGCTCTTCGAAGCGGCCATCGAGGCGACGGAGGAGGCCATCCTCAATTCGCTGACCATGGCCCGCACGACGCATGGTTTCAATGCCGCGAACGGCAAGCCGAGCACGGTCGAGGCGATCTCGCTCGAACGGCTTCGCGCGCTCAGCGAACACTGATTTGTGCCCCTGGATCGCGTTCGGTGTTGCGGTCCATGCGCCTCTGCCAAACCAATTTTTACGGAGCCTACATGTCCCAGCCGTCCATCCGCACCGTCTATCTCAACGGCGAGTTTTTGCCCGAGAACGAGGCGCGTCTCTCGATCTTCGATCGCGGCTTCCTCTTCGGTGATGGCATTTACGAGGTCACCGCCGTGCTTGAGGGCAAGCTGATCGACAGCGCATCGCATATGGCGCGCCTGGAGCGCTGCGCGCGTGAAATCGATGTGCCTTTGCCTGTATCGACCGACGAGATCGTCGCGATCGAAAAGCGGCTGATCGAAGAGAACGGCCTTGTCGAAGGCATGGTCTATCTGCAGCTCACCCGGGGCGCCGAGGACCGGAACTTTCTGTTCTCCGAGGATATCAAGCCGACGCTGGTGCTCTTCACCCAGGCAAAGACGCTGGTGACTGCCCCCATCAAGGGGCTGTCGGTCAAGACCGTGCCCGACCAGCGCTGGGCGCGCCGCGACATCAAGAGTGTGTGCCTGCTGCCGCAGGTGATCGCCAAGCGCATCGCCAAGGCTGAAGGCTGCGATGAGGCGTGGATGATCGAGGACGGGTTCGTGACGGAAGGTGCTTCCTCCACCGCCTACATCGTCACCGCGGACAACCGCATCGTCACGCGCGGCAACAGCCAAAAGACGCTGCCCGGCTGCACCCGGCTCGCCGCTCTCGCGCTCGCCGCCGAACAGGGAATGACGCTGGAAGAACGCCCCTTCACGCTCGAAGAGGCGCTCAACGCCCGCGAAGCGTGCCTCACCAGCGCTTCGAACTTCGTTGCGCCGATCACCCGCATCGACGGCAAGGCCGTCGGTAGCGGTGAGCCTGGCCCGGTGGTCAAGCGCCTGCGCGAACTCTATCTGGAGCGCGCACGACAGACGGCGATCTAGCTCGCCCGTGCGGGCCAGGGCTGTCGCTTAGGCGACAGCTTCCAGGCTCTGCCAGACGCGGCCGACGATCGGGCGGCGGTTTTCCTTGGCGCGATAGAGCCGGATCTCGACACTGACGTCCCAGCGCGGGTCGGCGGCCCTGACCAGCGAGCCGTTCGCCAGCTCATCCGTCATCAGGCTTTCGGGCACCCAGGCGATGCCCCAGCCGGATTCGGCCATGGCTTTCAGCCCCACCGACATACTGCCTTCGTGCACCCTTTGCGCCGGCGGTAGCTCGCGCCCGATCAGATCATCCAGAAGCTGGCCGAAGAACGACGATTTTTCGTAGCTCAGATGCGGGAACGGCTTCGTGCCGCCTTCCAGCCGGTGCAGGGGCTCCCCCGCTTCATTCGCCGCCGAAACGGGGATGATGCGTTCGTGGCCGAGCACGCGATGTTCGAAGGCCTGCGGGTCGAGCAGGTGCGGGACCTGGGTATGGGCGTAGGTCAGCAGGAAGTCGCATTCGCCGTCGACAAGCGAGTTGAGGTTTTCCTCCATGCTGCCGGAATCGGGGCGAAGTCGGGAGAAGAGCGGCCCGCTCCGGGCGTTGACCCGTGTCATCCATGCGGGAAAGAAGGTGAAGGAGAGCGTATGCAGCGCTGTCAGCTTGATGGTGCGGGCGTCGGAGCCTTCCTCCTGCTGCAGATTGCGCCTTGCCTGGTAGAGCTGTTTCAGAGTCTCCTGCGCCACCGGCACGAATTTCGACCCCGCCTCCGTCAGGCGTGAAGGATAGGTCGCGCGGTCGACGAGCGTGGCGCCGAGCCAGGCCTCCAACTGCCGGATGCGGCGGCTGAACGCGGATTGGGTGACATGGCGCTCGTCCGCCGCCTTTGAGAAGTTCAGCGTGCTGGCGAGCGCCAGAAAGTCCTCAAGCCATTTGATTTCCACGGGCATGCACTCCTGAAGTCCGGTCCGTCATTCGCCGGCGACCGGACTTCTTTTGTGGCAGCGCCCGCGCGTCATCAAGAAAAATCAGGCGCGGCGGCGATATTCGATCATCCGGGCTCGGCTTGTCACCAGTTCGAGGTGATCGGGCCCGAGGAGATGCAGGCAGATGCGCTTGACCCAGGGCCCATCGCTCAGCGTGAACAGGAAGCGACCATTGCCAAGGGGAGTGAGCTTCATGGTCTGACGTACGGGGCCGACGCCCATCAGGACCGCGCCGTTCTCGACCGTGAATTCCGCCCTTTCGTCGGAGCGCCAGACCCCGGAGAGCGACGCCGGCAGCGGCTCATGCGTCGCCGCTGGAAGGAAGCACCGTGCCGCATGGCCGACCTCGCCGACAAGGGCGGAGCCGTCGCGGCGCAGCCGGACAGGGGATGAGGCCGAGCGCGACGAGGCCCAGCCGTCGCCGTCGTCATAGAGCGTCTCATCCGCATCGAGATAGGTGCAGGTGCTGCCCTTGACCTCGACCCACCAGGGACCGGCCTCCGTCACGTAGAGACCGTCGCCGAGATCGGTTGCCGGGGTCGGCAGAGGAATGCCGGTGAGCGCTGCCATGCTTTCGAGCGCGATCTTGTAACCGTTGGTGTCCTCGCGGTTGGAGACCACGACGAAGCCGGCGCGCGTTTCGGGATCGAGGAGGAAATAGGTCTTGTAGCCGGGATGTGAACCGCCATGGCCAACGAATTCGCGGCCGCCGAGCGACGAGTTGCGCAGGCCGAGCCCGTATCCTGTTGGTCGCCCGTCGGCGAGATATCGGGGCGCCTGCAACTTCTGCAGAAGACCGGCGAAGCGGCCTTCGCCACCGAGCAGCGCCTGCAGCCAGGTGGCAAGCGCCCCGGCGCTGCCGGTGAGGCTGCCCGATGCGGAAATGTGCAGGCCAGCGGCAGATAGCTGCCAGGTTTCGCCCGAGTGCCAGTAGCCGGGAACGAGGTCGCTCACCGGATCGTTCCAGACATCCGGCGCCTTCAGCGCGATGCCAAGCGGGGCCGCGATTTCCCGTTGGACGAAATCGTCGAAGCGGAAGCCCTTGCGCTCCAAAGCCGCTTCGATGAGGCGATAGCCGGTGTTGGAGTATGAGACCTCGGTGCCGGCGTCAAAGTTCAGCCGCTCCAGGCGCGAGAGGTACTCCAGCAGCGGTCCGGCCGTGGTCTCCGTGTAGACGGAAAGGCCGAGCAACGACAGGCATTCGCGGGTATCCGGCAGGCCGCCACTCATGTCGAGCGCCTGCCCGACCGTCACGTCCGCAAGTGGCGACCGCAGTTCCGGAAGATGCTGGCCGAGCGGATCGTCGAGACCGATAAGGTCGGCATGGGCGAGCACCATCGCTGAGAAGACGTGCTTGGTGAGGGACGCATAGCGCACGACGCTGTCGAGCGTGAACGGCGCGGATGTCGCGAGGCTCTCGACGCCGGCCGCATGCGAGAAGCGCGGTCCGGATTCATCGAAGCCGATGACCGCGCCGCCCGGTTCGTCTGCCACCCATTGTGCGGTCAGGCGTCTCGCAGCCGCTTCGGCGGCTTGCCAATCCAGCGGTGCCGGCATCGTCATGTCCATTCTCCAATTCTGGTCGCAGTGGTTTCCCACGCGTATCTCCGACTAAGCACGACAGAACCTCGTGCCGCCAATTCCGATTCCGGCAGGGCCTATGCACGGTTTGCATTTGCCCGGTCCGCCTGCATTGCGTTAGGCCGGCGGGGAAAAGGGTGCGGTTCCCGCACCCAATGTCTATGGTCCGTCGGCGACTATCCATGAGTCGCACTTGAGGACAACAGGTTGAGAAGGCGATCCAGAATTGGCGACGCAAGCGAAAATCCCGGTCTTTGACGGACATAACGACGTGCTGTCGCGACTCTGGCGTTCGCCGGGCGGCGCTGCCGAGCGCCGCTTCCTCGATGGCGTCGATACCGGGCATATCGATCTCGACAAGGCCGCGGCGGGTGGCCTTGCCGGCGGCCTCTCCGCCGTCTACGTCGCCTCGCCGGGCCTTGCCAAGGATGGCAGCGGCGAGTTTGCAACGCCCGATCAACAAAGCGCACTCGAAGCCACGCTCGGCATGACGAGCCTGCTGATGCGGATCGAACGCCAGTCGGAGGGCCGGCTGAAGATTTGCCGCAGTGCTGCCGATATCCGCGCCGCCATGGACAAGGGTGCCTTTGCCTCGGTGCTGCACATCGAGGGTATCGAGGCGGTCGGCGCCGATCTCGACGTGCTCTATGTGCTTCACGCCGCGGGTCTGCGCACGCTCGGCCCCGTCTGGAGCCGGCCGAACCTCTTTGCCTATGGCGTTCCCTTCCGCTTTCCCTCTTCACCCGATATCGGTCCAGGCCTCAGCGAGGCCGGCAAGGATCTCGTGCGCGCCTGCAACGAGCTGAAGATCATGCTTGATCTCTCGCACATGAACGAGCAGGGCTTCTGGGACATCGCCGCGCTGTCGCAGGCGCCGCTCGTCGCCTCCCATTCCAACGTGCACGCGCTCTGCCCGCATAGCCGCAACCTGACGGACCGTCAGCTCGACGCGATCAGGGACACCGGCGGTTTGGCCGGCATCAACTTCGGCGTCCTTTTCCTGCGCGCGGACGGGACCAGGAACACGGATACGCCGCTCTCGCTCCTTGTCGACCACATCGACTATATCGTCGAGCGTATCGGTATCGATCATGTGGCGCTCGGCTCTGACTTCGACGGTACGGCCATCCCTGCTGCGATGCGCAGCGCGGCCGATCTGCCGCTGCTCGTCGACCTGCTGCGCACCCGCGGCTATGACGATGCGGCCCTCGCAAAGATCTGCCACGGCAACTGGATCCGCGTGCTGGAGACAACCTGGGGCGGGTGAGCGCCGCGCTCAGCCGCGAAGGACGTTAGGTCCTTGAAGCGATCGGCAAGCCTTCGAGCAGCACGCTGATCGCGCAATCGACGACGGCCGATCGCCGATCCCGGGCAAAAAGCCCATACTGGACGGCAAACGGCTTCGGTACGGCTGGCGAGGCGGGCAGTGCCCGCATCGTGCCCGCGCGTATCGCTTCCGGCGGAAGCAAACCAATGCCGAGCCCGTTCTCGATCGCGGCCTGCAGCGCCGTGATGCTCTGGCTGGTAAAAGTGATCCGGTGTTCCCGGCCCTGGTCGGCCAAGGTCTCGATCATGCGGCGGCGCCAGAGGCAGGGTGCGGCGAAGGCAACAAGGTCGATCGGTCGGGTCTCGTCGAAGGCGTAGTCCGTCGCGCAGACCCATTGCAGCTCCACATTCCAGGTGGTGAGGGCGTCGGCGGCGACCACGGAGGTCGGCACGACCATGATATCGAGGTCGCCTTCGGGCCAGGTCTTTCCAAGCGCCACGCATTGCTCGACCACCACGTCGAGCCGGATCTCCTGGTAGCCGCGCCGCAGTCGACCGAGCGCTTCGGGCAGCGCCGTCGTTGCCACTTCCTCGGCCAGGCCGACCCGCACGCCACCGCTCAGGTCGGCCTGCCGCAGCCGCGCCGCCGCTTCGTCGCCGAGCGCCAGCATGCGCGTGGCGTATCCGAGGAACAATTCGCCTTCGGGTGTCGGCACGACGCCGCGACCGGTGCGGGTGAAGAGCTGTCGGCCGAGCAGATCTTCGAGCCGGCGCATCTGCATGCTCAGCGCCGATTGCGTGCGGCCGGTCTGGGTGGCGACGCGGTTCAGGCTACCCTGCCGGCAGACCGCGACGAAGCTGCGAAGGAGGTCGATGCCAATCTGGTCAGATATCATGAAGTTTGAACTCTGTTGTCATTGATATCAGTCTACACGGGTAACTCACGCATGGCTATCTGTCAGATGTGATCAGCGACGAAGGCGAGGCAGCATCAGGCAGATCGGCATCGGCCGCCGCCTGGAGGCTGCCAGGACCAGCCAACTCAACCAGAGGACCAGATCCATGAAAGCTATCCGCGTGCATCAGCACGGCGGGCCCGATGTGCTCGCCTACGAAAATTTCGAACTCGGCGAACCCGGCCCGGGGGAAGTGCGCGTGCGCAACCGGGCGATCGGCGTCAACTTCGTCGACATCTATTTGCGCAGCGGCGCCTACCCGCCGCCGCAGCTTCCATTCATCCCAGGTAAGGAGGGAGCCGGAGAGGTGGTCTCTGTCGGGCCCGATGTCGAGGGCTTCAAGCCGGGTGACCGCGTTGCCTATGCCGAGGCGCTCGGAGCCTATGCCGAGGAACACAATGTGCCGGCCCGTGTCCTCGTGCATCTGCCTGAGGATATCGACTTCGAGACGGGTGCGGCGATGATGCTGAAAGGGCTGACGGCGCAATATCTGTTGCGTCGCACCTTCCGGGTCGAGGCCGGCCACACCCTCCTCGTTCATGCGGCCGCGGGCGGTGTCGGCCTGATCCTGACGCAATGGGCGAAACATCTTGGGGCAAAGGTCATTGGCACCGTCGGTTCGCCGGAGAAGGCCGAACTGGCGCGGGCCAATGGTGCGGACTACGTGATCGACTACGGCAAGGAGAACTTTGCAACGCGCGTGCTCGAAATCACCGAAGGCGAGGGGGTCGACGTCGTCTACGACAGCATCGGCAAGGCGACGTTCGAAGGTTCGCTCGACAGCCTGCGCCCCCTCGGTCATTTCGTCAGTTTCGGCGCCGCTTCCGGCTCGATCCCTCCCTTCGACATCACGACGCTGGCGCAGAAGGGATCGCTTTATGCCACCTGGCCGCTGTTACCGGCGCATCTATCGCGACGCGAGGACGTGCTGGCGATGAGCAAGGATCTCTTCGACGTTGTCGCGCGCGGCGCGGTCAATATCCGCGTGCACGCGCGACTGCCATTGGCCGAGGCAGCCGAGGCGCATCGCCGGCTCGAAGGACGCCAGACGACAGGCGCCTTGGTGCTCCTGCCGTAAGGCCAGCGATGGGGCGATATGTTCTAAGAACTCGTGGCGGCGCTGGCTGTGGCGCCCGTCACTTGCCTTCGGCGATCCCCTCGAGCCGGTTCTCGGCCCGGGTCACGGCGAGGCTGTCGGTGGGGCTTCCTGAGGGCGCTCCGTCGCCGAAGACGTCCATGGTGCAGGTGTGCAGGATCGTGGTCGGCTCACTGGTGTGGTTCCACATCGTATGGGTGCGCAGCGACGGGAAATGAGCGGAATCGCCCGCTTCGAGAACCATCGCTTCGCCGTCCACCTCCAGCGTCAACGCTCCCTTCAGGATGAAGAAGATTTCCTCTCCCTCATGCGACATTGGCTCGCTGCGATGGCCGGGCGGCTCGTGGATAATAGTGCTTCTGAGCACGTTGCCGGGAAAGGAGGCGGAGAGCCGCTCATAGGAGACGGCCTTGCCGCTTTCTCCGCCGAGCCCATAGACCGGACGGTGTTCGCGCCGGGTAAATGGCGTCGCCACCTTCGGCGGATTGAGGAAGCTGCCGGCCTCGACTTTCAAGGTCCGGCAGACAGCGATCAGCGAGGTCAGCGACGGGACGGTGATGCCGCGCTCGATCTGCGAGATGAAGCCGACGGAAAAACCGGCCTCGTCGGCGACCTCTTGAAGCGTCATCTTCAGGGCCTTTCGCCGTTGGCGCAGGCGATCGCCGAGCGGCGGCGTTTCTGCCTCGCCGGTCGAAGCGCCGCTGGCATGGTCCGTCGTCACTGTCTGTCCCCTTCTCGTCTCTCCTCAAGCTAGGGCGCGGCCCGATTTCCTGTCAATCGTTTTTAGATATCCTAAAAATATCGGTTGCGCCCGAAAGGTCGGCTCGGGGTGAATAGCGCGAGATCGGTCAGTTGCTGCGCGGCTGTTCGACGGTCGCCGCCACGATGCGGCGCACGAGCGGAAGAACCACGAGCAGGCTCGGAAAGGCGACCAGCCAGGAGAAAGCCCAGGCCTTGATCCATAGTGCGAGAATATCGGGATGGATGCCGTTGCCGATGGCCGTCGAGACGAAGGAGACGATGCCCGACATCAGGACGGAAAGAACAAGCGGCATGACGATGGCCTGGTATCGATGCGGAAGCTTTTTTGACATGAGGTGAACTCCGGGGGGTAAGGGAATAGGTGTGGCCGCCGACCGTTAGGCCTGCGCCAGCTCGCGAATGAAACTCTCGAGATTGCGCGGTTCGCGCTGAAGAGCGGCGCGCAGCGTCAGGCTGTTTCCGCCAAGTCCGACTTCGGCATAGTGGGCGTGAACCTTGGACAGCAGCTCCAGCTGGTGGTCGGTGTATTTCGCGGCGATCGGTTTTGCCCATTCGTGAAAGCCGATGGTTGCCGCAACGATCGGCCGACCGAGCGCGGCGCTCATCATTCGGGCGATTTCCTCGCGGTTGTGCCGGCCCTCGGCGCTAAGTTCCAGCGTCGCATAGGCGAGCCGGTCCTCCGTGAGGGCAATGGCCGCGACTTCGGCGACATCACGGTAGTCGACACGGGCGATGCGCGTTGCTGTCGGAAACGGCTCGGCGAAGCTGCCGGTGGCAAGCACGCTCGCCCAGGCCGACCGCAGGTTCTGCATGAAGTTTGCCGGATGCAAAATGGTGTATTCGAGCGGCGAGGAATAGAGCGCGTCCTCCACCGGGATCTTGGCTGCATGGTTCTTCAGCCGCACATGGGTTGGCTGGATGACCGAGGAGAAAACGAACTTCCGGACGCTGGCGCGAACGGCGGCTTCGACCATCGATACGCCCATCGCCGCCTCGTCCGGCGCAAAGGCCGGGCCGATGTGGAAGACGCCGTCAGCGCCCTCAAGTGCCCGGTCAAGGCTGGTGCGCTCGCGCAGATCGCCGATCGCGATCTCCGATGCACCGAGCGATTTCGCAATCGTGCCCTGCGCTTCGTCGCGGATGAGGGCACGGACCCTGGCGCCGCGCCGCGCCAGTTCGGGAAGGACAAGGCCGGCGAAGCGGCCGGTGGCACCGACGACAAGGATCGTGTTGGAGCGCTGGTTCATGGGGTCTGCCTTTCGAGCCGTCGTGATGTGACGATCTCAAGCTAGTGCTGCACAACAATGCGGACAATCGACGCAAAATGTGATTTATTCTCCAGCAAAACGGGATTATCGAATGAGCCGCATCGAAGATCTGGAGGCCTTTCTGGCCATCGTCGAGCAGGGGAGCCTGACGGCCGCGGCGAAACGCCTGGGCAGACCGCTCCAGACCATCAGCCGGTCGCTCGCCATGCTCGAAGCCGATGTCGGTGTCGAGCTGGTGCATCGCACGACCCGCCGCTCAATGCCGAGCGAGGCGGGCGAGAGCTTTTATCTGCGCATCAAGCCTGCGGTGGAGGAGATACACGACGCGCGCGAGGAGGCCGCACAGCGGCGCTCCGAGCCGTCAGGCGTGCTGCGCCTTGGGGCGCCCAATCTGTTTGCGCCGCGGTTCCTGATACCTGTGATCGCCGAGTACATGGCGAAATATCCGGAAGTCGAGGTCGATCTCGACCTCTCCGATGCCTTCGTCGATCTGGCAGCGAGCGGACTCGATCTGGTCTTGCGGATCGGCGATCTGCAGGATTCTGGCCTGACCGGCAAGCGCCTGGGCGCGCTTCGCCGCGTCGTCTTCGGCTCGCCCGCCTATTTTGCGAGCTTCGGCCGGCCGTCTCATCCGCAGGAACTCGCTGCGCATCGTTGCGTCACGCGCACGGGCGACGAGCGACCCGGCGTCTGGATGTTCAGCATCGACGGGCGGGCTCGCGCCGTCAAGGTGAGCGGCGGGTTTCGCACCAACTCGATGAATGCGATCTATGCGGCGGTGGAGCAGGGCCTCGGCCTTGGCTTTTCGCCGCTCTGGCAGATCAAACATCTGATCGATGCCGACAAGGTCGAAACCGTGCTTGAAGACTTCGAGCCGGCCCCGGTGCCGATCCATGCGCTGTGGTTGGAAGGGCGGACCCCATCTGCAAAGATCCGCCGCTTTCTCGATCTGCTCGGCGCGCGGTTGAAGCTCGACCGCCTCTGAAGGGCTTGGGCTGCGCCGCCCCGTGAAAAGCCGCCTATTTCGCGAATTTCTTGGCGCCGGCAACGCAGAGCACGATCGCGCCGGTCGCGGCCAGCATGCTCCAGCTGACCGGCTCGCCGAGAAGTGTTGCAGCGAGTGCCAGGCCGAAGAAGGGCTGCAGCAACTGCAACTGTCCGACGCCGGCGACGCCGCCGAGCGCAAGGCCGCGATACCAGAAGACAAAGCCGACGAGCATGCTGAAGAGCGAGACATAGGCAAGGCCCGCCCAGGCGCCGTTGGTGACGGCTGCGAAGGAGGCCGGCAGCGTGAAGAGCGTCAGCGCCAGCATGATCGGCAAGGACAGGACCAGCGCCCAGCAGATCACCTGCCAGCCGCCAAGCTTGCGCGAAAGGCTGGCGCCTTCGGCATAGCCGAGGCCGCAGACAATGATGGCGCCGAGCATCAGGAGGTCGCCGACGGGCGATGCGGCAAAGCCCTGCACCAGCGCGAAACCGACGACCGCGGCGCTGCCGAGCGAGGAAAAGAACCAGAAGGCTGGGCGCGGCCGCTCGCCGGCACGAAGCACGCCGAAGATCGCGGTTGCCAATGGCAGAAGTCCGACGAAGACGATCAGATGCGCCGAGGTGACGTGCTGCAAGGCCAGCGCGGTTAGCAGCGGAAAGCCGAGCACGACGCCGAAGGCGACGATTGCCAGCGAAACGAGATCGGCCTTCGCCGGTCGCGGCTGGCGGAAGATGAGAAGCAGCAAGAGGCCGAGCAGGCCGGCGATCGCCGCGCGCGCGACTGTCAGAAACACCGGATCAAAGTCCATCACTGCGACGCGGGTCGCTGGCAATGATCCGCTGAAGATCAGCACCCCGAGAAAACCGCTCATCCAACCGTCTGCCGTCTTGTCCATAGCATTCTCCTTTTTCGTCTGTATCCGTCGAACGGACTGGCTCTGCCAGAGACAATGCGGTACAGTTTTGCAAAACTGTATTGGATGTATGAGCAGTACGGATGACGGTTCAGGAGTTGGAGCTCGGCAGCGAAACGCTGCTCGAAGGCGTGATGTCGACGATCCGGCAGCGGATCGCCGGGCGTGTCCTAACGCCGGGGGCGAAGCTTCCGTCGATCCGCGCCTTCGCCAACACCATGCGCGTTTCGAAATCCACCGTCGTCGAAGCCTATGAACGGCTGGTGGCCGAAGGTGTCATTCGCTCGAAGCCCGGCGCCGGCTTCTTCGTGGCGGCGCCGCTGGCGCCTCTGTCTTTGGCCGAGATCGGTCCGCGGCTCGACCGGGCCGTCGATCCGCTGTGGGTGTCGCGCCAGGCGCTGGAAACGGGCGATAGCGTGCTGAAGCCCGGCTGCGGCTGGCTGCCGCCGAGCTGGATGCCGGAAACTGCAATCCGCCGTGCTCTTAAATCGGCATCCAAGCTGGAGGCGAGCGGGCTGACGGACTACGGAACGCCGCTTGGCCATCGGCCCTTACGCCAGCTTCTGGCGCGGCGTCTCGGCGAGCACGGTGTCGAGGCATCGCCCGACCAGATCATCCTGACGGAATCCGGGACGCAGGCGATCGATCTGCTCTGCCGCTTCCTGATTGAGCCAGGCGATACGGTCGTGGTCGACGACCCCTGCTATTTCAATTTCCATGCTCTGCTGCGCGCCCATCGGGCAGAGGTCGTAAGCGTGCCCTATACGCCTTCGGGGCCCGATCTCGAGAAATTCGCTGAGGTTCTCGCAACCCACCGGCCGCGGCTCTACATCACCAATTCCGGGCTTCACAATCCGACAAGCGCCACGCTCTCGCCGGTCGTTGCCCATCGTCTGCTGAAGCTCGCCGAACAGGCCGGGCTGACGATCGTCGAGGACGATATCTTCGCCGATTTCGAGCATACGCCGGCGCCGCGGCTTGCCGCCTTCGACGGGCTCGAGCGTGTCGTGCAGATCGGCAGCTTCTCCAAGACTCTCTCGGCCTCCATCCGCTGCGGCTTCATCGCCGCGCCGCGGGGGTGGATCGAGGGGCTGGTCGACCTGAAGATCGCCACCACGTTCGGTGGGCCGAGCCTTGCGGCGGAGCTGGTTTTTGCGATGCTCAAGGACGGCAGCTACCGCAAGCACATGGAGGCACTGCGCGAGCGCCTGGCACGGTCGATGAACGAGACGGCGGCGCGGCTCGGGGAGATCGGCATCACGCCATGGATCGAGCCGCAGGCCGGCATGTTTCTCTGGTGCCGTTTGCCCGATGGCATCGACGCGGCCGAGGTGGCGCAGAAATCACTGCAGCAGGAAATCGTGCTGGCGCCCGGCAACGTCTTTTCTCACGCCGGAACCGCCAACGGCTTCATGCGCTTCAATGTTTCCCAGTGCGAGGACGCGCGGCTGTTCAAGGTCCTGCCCGCGATCATGCGCCAATGCGTCGTCGGGCGCTGAAGTTGACCTGTCCGGTTCATTGCGCCACTGCACGTTTTGCAGGCAATCGCCGGCATCTACTGACGCTGGATCTTTGATCGCAGACTTGCCGCCCTGCTTTGCCGCGGAGTCGGGCAGGTTTTGCCTATTTTTTGTGCGAATCGCTGCTTCCTTGCGCTGTGCCATCGGTTCGGCCGCGCTCGCACCTGCTTCTAGCGACCCCTTTTTCTGGATTCTCGACGCTTAATCCGAGTTGGCACGATTAATGCTTCTTAACGCTCATCGGTCGTCGGGCAGCCAGTCTGGATTGCCCAACCGCTTCGGAACCAAGCCATTCCTGGCGTCATGTGAGAGAACGAAATGACAAAGTTTAAGCTCGAATACATCTGGCTCGACGGTTGCAAGCCCACCCCGAACCTGCGCGGCAAGACCCTGATCAAGGAATTCGATGCTTTCCCGACGCTGGAACAGCTGCCCTTCTGGGGCTTCGACGGTTCGTCGACGATGCAGGCCGAAGGCAGCAGCTCGGACTGCGTGCTGAAGCCGGTCGCCGTCTATCCGGATCCGGAGCGCAAGAACGGCGTTCTCGTCCTTTGCGAAGTCATGATGCCGGATGCCAAGACGCCGCATCCGTCCAACACCCGCGCTACGGTTCTGGATGACGACGGCGCCTGGTTCGGTTTCGAGCAGGAATACTTCTTCTATCAGAACGGCCGCCCGCTCGGCTTCCCGGATGCCGGTTACCCCGCGCCGCAGGGCCCCTACTACTGCGGCGTCGGCTTCAGCAACGTTGGCGACGTGGCCCGCAAGATCGTCGAAGAGCATCTCGACATCTGCCTGGCTGCCGGTATCAACCATGAAGGCATCAACGCGGAAGTCGCCAAGGGCCAGTGGGAATTCCAGGTGTTCGGCAAGGGCTCGCGCAAGGCTGCCGACGAAATCTGGCTTGCCCGCTACCTGCTGCAGCGCCTGACCGAAAAGTACGGCATCGACGTCGAATACCACTGCAAGCCGCTCGGCGACACCGACTGGAACGGCTCGGGCATGCACGCCAACTTCTCGACCGCCTACATGCGCGAAGTCGGTGGCAAGGAATACTTCGAAGAGCTGATGGCTGCTTTCGCCGAAGCTCGTGCCGACCACATCGCCGTCTACGGCCCGGACAACCACATGCGCCTGACCGGCAAGCACGAAACCGCTTCGATCCACCAGTTCAGCTACGGTGTTGCTGACCGTGGTGCGTCGATCCGCGTTCCGCACAGCTTCGTCAACAACGACTACAAGGGCTATCTCGAAGATCGCCGCCCGAACTCCAAGGGCGACCCCTACCAGATCGCTTCGCAGATCCTGAAGACGATCTCCACCGTTCCGACCGACGTCGAAAAGCGCGAAGCCGCCTGATTTTATGGCCCGGCGCACGAGGGCGCCGGGCCAAAAATCGACGGGGTTGCGCTTTTCGCGACCAAACAAAAACGCCCCGGGGTAAGCGGGGCGTTTTTGTTTTAGCCAGTCGGTGGGCGGCTCAGGCCGCGCGCACGAAATGATCGGGCTCGACTTCGCGGATTGTCTCCTGGGTCGCTGCCGAACGCCGGCGCGTTTCATCGGCTTCGGCTGAGCTCACCTGCGCGTTCGGATCGTCGAAGCGGATGTCCGGATCCGGCACTGCCGAGAGCAGCAGCTTGGTATAGGGATGGGCCGGGTTGTCGATGACCTTGCCGGTGTTGCCCCATTCGACGATCTGGCCTGCATACATCACCGCGATATCCTCGGCGACGTAGCGGGCCGTCGCGATGTCGTGGGTGATGTAGAGCAGGCCGAGATTCATCTCGCGCTTCATTTCGCTCAAGAGATTGAGCACGCCGAGCCGCACGGAAACGTCGAGCATCGAGGTCGGCTCGTCGGCGACGATGACTTCAGGCTTGGCCGCGAGCGCCCGGGCGATGTTGACGCGCTGGCGCTGGCCACCGGAAAGTTCGTGCGGGTATTTCGGCGCGACGATCTCAGGATCGAGCTTCACCTGCCGAAGCAGGCCCTTGATCTCTTCGTCGACCGCCGCACCCCTGATGTCAGAACGGTGCAGCATCAGCGGCCGCTTCAGGTGGTAGGCGATGGTGTGGGCCGGATTGAGCGAAGCGAAGGGATCCTGGAAGATCATCTGCACCGAGCGGCGATAGTCGGCGATTTCCTTGGATCCGGCCGCGTCGACGGGCTTGCCCTTATAGAGCAGCCGTCCTTCGCTCGGCTCGTATTCGCGCATGGCGATGCGGGCGCAGGTGGTCTTGCCGCTGCCGGATTCGCCAACGACGGCAAGCGCCCGGCCCGCATGCAATGAGAACGAGATAGCCCTCGCCGCGCGCACGGCGGCGGGGCCATTGCCGAAGGTCTTGCTGACCTTGTCCAGGGTAAGAATGGGTGCGGACATGCCGGTCATCGAAGAACGCCTCCGTGCAGCGAGGGGAAGGAGGCCCAGAGCTTCTTGGTATAGTCGTGCTCCGGTGTCCGGTAGATGGCGTCGGCGGTGCCCTGTTCGACCAGCTTGCCGCCGAGCATGATGCCGATGCGGTCGCAGAACTGCACCATCAGCCCGAGGTCGTGGGTAATGAAGAGTACGGCAAAACCGAGCTTGCGCCGGAGTTCGTTGATCCGCTGCAGGATTTCGCGCTGCACCACCACGTCGAGCGCCGTCGTCGGCTCGTCCATGACGATCAGCCGCGGATCGAGCGCGAGGCAGATGGCGATGACGATGCGCTGGCGCATGCCGCCGGAAAACTGGTGCGGATAATCGCGCATCCGGTCCGGCGAGATATCGACGAGCTTGAGCATCTCGGCGGTGCGATCACGCGCCTGTGCGCGGGTGATGCGCTTGTGCGTCTTCAAGACGTCGTAGAACTGCTGTTCGATGCGCAACACCGGGTTCAGTGAGTTCATTGCGCTCTGGAACACCATCGCCACTTCGCGCCAGCGGAAGTCGGCGAGATCCTTCTGGTCGAGGTCGAGCACGTCGCGGCCGTCGAGCAGGATGGCGCTTTCCTTGCGGATCAGCGCCGGCGGCTTGTGCAGCCGGCTGATGGCAAAGGCGATCGTGCTCTTGCCGCAGCCGGATTCGCCGGCAAGGCCGAAGACCTCACCGGGGGCAACGTCGAAGCTGACATTGTCGACGGCGCGGAAATCGTTGGTCTCGCCAATGTAATCGATGGTTAGGTTCTTGACCGAAAGCAAAGGTGCGGTCACAGGCGGCCCTCCCCGGAACGGATGAGCGCGGACCAGCGGCCGAGCCGGTTGCCGGTGCGAAGCCGCGGATTGGCGATTTCGTCGACGGCGAAGTTGAGCAGCGACAGGCCAATGCCGAGGAAGGCGAGCGCGAAGCAGGGCGTCAGGATGTCCCACCAGGCGCCGACCGAAAGGGCGGAGGCCTTCTGCGCCGCATAGAGCATCGTGCCCCAGGAAACGACCTTGGGATCGCCGAGGCCCAGGAACTCGAGCGTCGCCTGGGTGATGATCGCGAAAATCACACTGCCGATGAAGTTGATGCCGACGATCGAGATGAGGTTGGGGAAGATTTCGAAGGTCATGATGCGCCAGCGTGGCTCGCCCATCATCTCGGCGGATTTCACATAGTCCTTCTGTTTGACCGACAGCGTCTCTGCGCGGGTGACACGGGCACCCCAGGCCCAGGACGTGCAGCCGAGAATGAGCGCGATGACCCACGGACTTGCCTGGCCGATGAAGGCGGCGAGCACGAGCAGCAGCGGCAGGTTCGGCACGACCAGCACCATGTTGGTGAAGAAGCTGATGACCTCGTCGATCTTGCCGCCGCGATAGCCGGCGATGATGCCGAGTGCTGTGCCAACAATGGTGATGAGAAGCCCGGCGCCGAAGCCGACGGCGAGCGACGTGCGTGCGCCGTAGATGAGGCGGGCGAAGACGTCCTGGCCGATACGGGTGGTACCGAGCCAGTGCTCGAGCGACGGTGACTGATGCGGCCGTCCGACGCGCGCGCCCGGGTCATAGGAGGTCAGCAAGGGGGCTGCGATCGCGACAGCCAGGATGAAGGCGACGATCAGCGCGCCGACCATCTCCTTGCGGTTGTGGATGAGCGGAAAGGAGGAGGTTTTCATATCACGCCCTCTTCAGTCGCGGGTCGAGCAGCACGTAGCTGACGTCGACGATGAAATTGGCAATGAGCATGGTGGCGGTCATGATCAAGAGCTGTCCCTGGATGACGGGGTAATCGCGGGCGAGGATCGCCTGGTAGAGAATGTTGCCGAGGCCCGGATAGTTGAACACCACCTCGGTCACCAGCGAGCCGCCGAGCACAGTGCCGATGGCGATGGCAAGGCTCGAGACGGTCGGCAGCAGGGCGTTGCGCGCCGCATACCAGATCATCACGCGGGTGTCGGAGAGCCCCTTCGCGCGGGCCATGACGATGTAGTCTTCGCCGAGCAGGTTGATCATGTTGTTGCGCATGGTCACGGCGAAGCCGCCGGTCAGAACCGCGCAAAGCGTCAGCATCGGCAGGATGCCGTGGTAGAGGATGCTGCCGATATATTCGAACGTGAAGGCGGGATCGAGCGCCGGATCGGCGGCATAGCCGGTCGGGAACCAGCCAAGCGTGAAGCCGAAGGTGAAGACGACGATCAGCGAGGTGACGACGGCGGGAACCGAGGTCGCGAAGATCGCGCCGACGGAAACGATGACGTCGAACAGGCTGCCACGGCGCCAGGCCGCGAGAATGCCGAGGAAGGTGCCGAGCGCGAAACTGACGATGGTGGCAGTTCCCATCAGACCGACGGTCCAGACGAGTGCGTTGCCGAGCACGGTGGTCACCGGCAGCGGGAAATACTTGATGGAACGGCCGAGGTCGCCGCTGAAGATGCTGCCGAGATAGGTGAGGTACTGCTGCCAAAGCGGGCCATCGACGAAGCCGAAGGTGAGTTTCAGGGCCTGCAGGCTTTCGGGCGGCAGTTCAGCGCCGGCGCTCGAAAACATGATCTGCACCGGATCACCGGGCATCAGCCGCGGCAGGAAGAAGTTGATCGTCGCCGCTGCGACGAAGGCCGCCAGATAGAAGCAGAGGCGGCGAAGCAAAAAGGCCATCGGGAACTCCATCGACTGCGGCTGCCGCAAGAGCGCGTCAGGCGGCAGGGCTGTCTTCTTATCGAACCGCCCGTGGAGACTGACCCCAAGGACGATTGCGTGGCGGACGAAAAGCGCCCGCCACCGTTGCCGATCGAGATGCGGCGCCCTCCCGGATCGTCGTCCGAAAGGGCGCCGCGCCTTCGATCAGGGATCACTTCACCGGTTCAAGCGCCAGCAGGTGCAGAAGACGCGCCGGGTTGTTGCGGGTGATCGACGGGTTGACGAAGGGGTTTTCCGCCGTCGCCCAGCCCTTGAAGCGCTTGGTGTTGTACTGGTACCAGTTCGGGTTGTTGAACACCGGGATCATCGGCATGTTTTCGGCGACGATGCGCTGTGCCTTGTTCATCGCTTCCTTCTGCTTGGCCGGGTCGGCGGTCTGGGTGAACTCGGTCAGAAGCGCTTCGACATCCGGATTGAACCAGCGTTGCGAGGTAAAGCGGGTCTTGCCCTTGTCCGACGCGCTGAAGGCGCGCTTGTAGGGGTAGTAGGGCGAGGCCGATGCCGGCAGGCTGTTGATCGCCGCATCGAAGGTGCCGTTGATGAGGTTGCCGGTCCAGACCGCTTCCTCGGGCGTCTCGATCTTGCCGTCGAGGCCGACGGCCTGCAGGCCCTCGACGGCGATCGTCACCGTGTCGATCCAGTCGGTCCAGGAGCTCGGAACGATGATCGAGAACGAGATCTTGCTGCCATCCGGGTTGTCGCGGAAGCCGTCGCCGTCCTTGTCGGCGTAGCCGGCCTCGTCGAGCAGCGCCTTGGCGGCATCCGCATCGTACCTGCCGTACTTGCCGAAATCGGCGGCGACCGACGGATCGGCCCAGCTCTTGTAGAGCTCGCCCATTCCTGCCGGGTCTTCGTTGAGCGTCGGGTAGCCGTAGCCGGCGACGTCGACCATGGTGCCGCGGTCGAGCGCCATCGAGGCGGCACGGCGGAACTTCACGTCGTTGAAGGCCTTGCGGTTGTTTTCGTTCGCCGTTTCCTGGTTGAACAGGAAGGCGACCATGCTGCTTGGCGAATACCAGAAGTGGAAGTGTTCCGGATCCTTGGCGACATAGACGTTCTCGATATCCGGGATGAAGGAGACGCCCCAGTCGAGCGTGCCCGACGCGGTCGCCGTCAGGATCTGGTTATTGTCGGCAAGCTGCGGGAAGCGCACGCAGTCGACCTTGAGCGTTGCTGCGTCCCAGTAGTGCGGGTTGCGGCACTGGTCGTAGGTCTGGCCGGTGAAGCGCGGGATTTCGGTCAGCGGACCGCTGCCGACGGGCGTTTCGTTGGCGAAGGTGACCGGCTCGGCAATGTCCTTCCAGACGTGCTCGGGCACGATCGGCAGCTGCGCCAGCTGTTCGGCTGCAAGCGAGCTCGGATTGGCGAGCGTGAAGCGCACGGTCTCAGCGTCCACGGCCTCGACACCGGTGATGAAGGTCCAGATGCTGACGAAGTCGAGCGCCGGGAACTTCTTCAGGTAGTCGTAGGTGAACTTGACGTCGGTCGCCGTCAGCGGCTTGCCGTCGGACCACTTGAGGTTTGGACGAAGCTTGAACTCGATCGACTTCAGGTCGTCCGAGAGCTTGAAGCTTTCGGCCAGCCGGAAGACCGGCTTGTTGCCGTCGAAGCGGTTGAAGACGACCAGCGGCTCGTAGATGAAGTCGAGCGTGCTCTGGCGCGCCGAGGTCTGGTTGAACGGGTTGAAGTTGCGAACCCAGGTGGTCGCCGGCTCGATATTGGCCGTCAGCACGGTCTGTGCCGCCGCCGGGCCGGCGATGAGGGCGAGCGCGGTCGCTGCGCCGAGAAGCGATTTTTTCACGGTAGTTCCCCTTTTAGATCGCTAGGATTTCTTGTTTCGGTCAGGCCACGAGGGCGCTGTTGAACATGTCCTCGACTTCCGCATGCACGGCGCGCACATCGACCTTGAGCGTGCCGAGCCGGGCGTTGGCGGCGTCGATGCGTTTCTGCGCGGCGGCGGTCAGCGGGCTTGCCGCCTTGGCTGCCGCTTCGCTTTCGGCGAGATCACCATGGCTGTGGAGCGCGATGTCGAAGCCGGCATCGAGCACCTGGCGAACACGCTCCGGCAGGGTGCCGCGCAGCGATTCCATGAAGATGCAGTCGGAGATGAGGACGCCGTCATAGCCCATGTTTTTGCGGATGACGTCGTGCATGATCGGCGAGATGGACGCCGGCAGTTCCTTGTCGAAGGCCGAGTAAACGACGTGGGCGACCATGGCCCAGGGCGTGTCGCGCAGGGCGACGAAGGGCTTGAAATCGGTGGACGTCAGCAATTCACGCGAGGCGTCGACGACCGGGCGCTCCTTGTGCGAATCGAGCGTCGCGCGGCCATGGCCGGGAATGTGCTTCATGATCGGCATGTTGCCGGTCTCGAGCAGGCCGTCGACCACTTCGCGGCCGAGTCCGGCGATGAAGTCCGGGTCGGCGCCGAAGGCGCGGGCGCCAATGACGGAGCTCGTCGTCGAGAAGACGAGGTCGAGCACCGGCGAGCAGCCGCTCGTCAGGCCAAGATCGGTCATCATCGTGCCCATGGCCTGGCTTGACAGGCGCAGGGCCTTCTTGCCGAGGGCAAAGTCACGGCGGGCGAGTTCGGCGAATTCGCCGAAGGAGCGGAACAGCGGCCAGGGGCCGGCGTCGAGATGCTGAACGCGTCCGCCTTCCTGGTCGGTGAAGACGGGAGCGTCTTCGCGGCCGACGGCTTCGCGGAAGCGTTCGATCAGAGCCTTTGCCTGCTGCGGATCACGCAGGTTACGGCGGCCAACGAAGAGACCGAGCGGGTTGGTTTCGCGAAACAGGGCGAACTCGTCGTCCGAAAGCGTAGGGTTCGGAAGACCGACAAAAAGGGCGAGGGGTGTCGAGGACATTCAGAGGCTCCGAGATTGGAATTATTTGGAGGGGCGGCGCAGCATGCCCTGGTAGATCCCCTTGTCGGGGGCGGGGATCGGCACGGCGCCCACGGTCTTTGCGTAGAAATCGACCGGGCCGGCGTCGCCGATGAAGGCATAGGCGTGGCCAAGCGTCTTCATGGTGTCGAGGCAGTCGGAAAGCAGGGCGACGCCGATGCCCTTGCCGCGGGCGACGGGATCGACGCCAGTCGGGCCGAAGAAGCCGGGAGCGGTCGTGTCGTAGCAGGCGAAGCCGACGAGCTTGCCGTCGTCAACCGCGATAAGACAGGCGACGGGCCTGCGCGTGAAGGCGACAGTCACCTCGCTCGCCCAGTTCTCGCTGAAATTCTCCCGAACCCAGCCGACGACCAGGCCCATTTCCGGCGGCAAGGCGGGACGGATCGTCACCTTGTCGGTTTTTGTTCTGCGCTTGAGTTCACCGAGGATCGGCGAATACAAGCTCACCAGCATGTCAGGCATATGCTCCTCCACATATTCCTTTATTAAGGAATTGCTGCCTTTGTAATGCAATAGATGGAGCCAACCGGACCGGCTTGTCAATCGCCAATCGTCAGTTTTGGGGGTCTATCTGCGTTCAGCAGGTGCCTATGTGAGCTGATGAAACGTTTCCACGGCCGTTCGCGATGCATAAATTCACGCGATCGTGCATTGCGTGGATGCGGAACAACGGTCGAGCAAGAGAGCGAGCCGGTGCGCGGCCGCGGAAATTGCACATTTGTACAACTTTGTTCTTGAGTTGTTCGAAGTATATTTTGATTTACAAAAACACTAAGTATGGATGTATACGCTTATAGCGTGTGCGCCCGGAGAATATTTCGACCATTTCGCGCGCAATCAAGTATTTCTTGAGAGGAAAAGTATCGTTTCCCGTTTGCACCGGCCTGGTTCGTTGGCCGTGCCGACCGGCTACTCCGCTGGACGCGTCAGGATGAAAAGCGCGGGAAGCGCCATTGCGGCTGCGACGATAGCGGCGAGCGAGAGGCTCGGATTGCCGAAGAAAAGGAAGAGGCCGAAGCTGGCGGCCATCAGGCTGACCGCACCGGTCTTGGCCCGCCGGGATATCGCCCCCTTTTCGCGCCACAGCCGAAGTGGGGCCCCGAAGACCCGGTGGTTGAGCAGCCATTGCTCCAGCCGGGGCGAGGCGCGGGCAAAGAGCCCGGCTGCCAGCAACAGGAACGGCGTCGTCGGCAGGATCGGAAGAAAGGCGCCGATGACGCCGAGGCCGACCATCAGCCATGCGAGGCAAAGATAGAGAAGGCGAAGCGCGGGGTTCACCGGAGGGCTCCAGGCTGTGTCATGCTTCGGATGCCTCGGCGATCACGACCGTCGCGGTCTCGAGCGGAGGCCAGCGGCGAAGTGCTTCGGCGCCCTGTTCCGACAGCGCGTAGATGCCGCGGTCGACCCGCTCGAACCAGCCATAGACGTTGCTGAGCAGGATTTTGGCGGCATCGGGTGCTACCGGGCGCAGATCGCGCGGGCGCTGCTGGCCGACTTGCAGGGCGGCAGCGCAGGCGAGCGCCTGCTGCCGATACGCGGTCATGATCGGTGTGCGCGTGGCGCCACCCGCGGTCGGATCGCCCTTGCGGCGGCGATGCTCGCTGATCAGGCGCGCTCTTTTCCTGTTGTTCTTGCGCGGCATCACCGCGGAAGCCGCGAGAATAACATCGACCATGCCATTGTCGGCGACCGCCAGCATCCCGAAGCCGAGCCGGCGGCAGAGATCGCGGAAACGCCGGTCACTCTCCCGCCCCTTGCCCTTGGCCGAAACACGGGCGGCGACCCACACCTCGTCGCCGGCGGTGGCGCGATCGACCGCCTGCAGGATCAGTTCGAGGTTGAAGCTCAGCTTCAGTTCGCACACGACCACCAGCGGCGGTTCGTCGTCGCTGAGCGCGACGATATCGCAGCCGCCGATCTCGCCCTTGACGCTGTAGCCGCGGGTTTCGAGGAAGCTCTTGATCGGTTGGTAGAGGGTCGTCTCCAAACCCAAAATCCTGTTCTGCTGAAACTGGAAGGCGCCAAAGGCGGCCTCGAATTGGCGGCGAAGCGTTGCCGCTCAAATGAACATCTAGCAGATACCGCCGATCGCCGCCGTTGTCATCCCGTCGCAGCCGAGAGGCCGCCGGCGTCCCGTGCTCTGACGTGCGAGCCCGCGGGCGCAGTAGAGGCCTTCGCTTCGTGCTAACCTTGTGTTGTGCTATCATGCGGCGAGTGGCCCTCTTCGCAGGTGTCGAGCATGCGAGGTTCTGACGACGGATGTTGCGAACCCTCACGCTGTTGTTTTTGTTGATCTTGTCCTTCGCGTTTCCAGCTTCGTCGCGGGCCGAAAACGATCGGGTCGCCTTGGTGCTGCATGTCAACGGCGCCATCGGTCCGGCGACCGCCGAATATGTCAGGCGTGGCCTGACGAAGGCGCAAGAGCGCCGCCTGCCGCTGGTGGTCCTGCAGGTGGATACGCCCGGCGGCCTCGACACCTCGATGCGCGAGATTATCCGCGCGATCCTTGGCTCGCCCGTACCCGTCGCAACCTACGTTGCGCCGAGCGGCGCGCGGGCGGCGAGCGCCGGCACTTACATCCTTTATGCCAGCCACATTGCGGCGATGGCGCCGGGAACGAACCTCGGCGCCGCGACGCCGATTGCGATCGGTGGCGACATGTTCGGTGAGGGTAAGGACGGCGACAAACAGCCGGCGGCGCAGAGCCCGGGCGAGGCAAAAATGGTCAACGATGCCGTGGCCTATATCCGCGGGCTGGCGGAGTTGCGCGGGCGCAATGCCGACTGGGGCGAAAAGGCGGTGCGAGAGGCTGCAAGCCTCTCGGCCGAGGCGGCCGTCCGGGAAAAGGCCGTCGATTTCACCGCGACCGACGTTACCGATCTCCTGAAGCAGGCGAACGGGCGGACGGTGCGCGTGGGGCAGCGAGAGATCGTGCTCGATACCGCAGGTCTTACGACCGAGGACTTCGTGCCCGACTGGCGCACCCGGCTGCTTTCAGTGGTCACTGATCCCAATATCGCGGTCATCCTGATGATGATCGGCATCTACGGCTTGATCTTCGAGTTCCTGTCGCCGGGGTCGGTGGCGCCGGGAACGATCGGCGGCATCTGCCTGTTGCTCGGGCTCTATGCGCTTTC
The DNA here is from genome assembly GCF_014852185.1 of Ensifer sp. ENS07. NCBI lineage: Bacteria > Pseudomonadati > Pseudomonadota > Alphaproteobacteria > Hyphomicrobiales > Rhizobiaceae > Ensifer > Ensifer sp. ENS07. The sequence goes on from NZ_JACVBE010000008.1 coordinate 292,220, forward strand.
GGTGCTGCCCGTCAGTTATGCCGGCATAGGGCTGATCATGCTCGGGATCGGATTGATGGTCGCCGAGGCGCATTCGCCATCCTTCGGCGTGCTCGGCGCCGGCGGCAGTTTTGCACTGGTTCTGGGCGCGGCCATTCTCTTCGATACGGATACGCCGGGTTTTGGGGTTTCCTGGTCCGTGCTGGCGGCGCTTGCGGTTGCAAGCCTCGGTTTTAGCCTTCTGGTCGCTCGGCTCGCCTTCAGTTCGAGCCGCCACGCGGTGGTGACCGGCAGCGAACAGATGATCGGCCTTGCCGGCACGGTCGAAAATTGGACCGGCGCGGCCGGTTACGTCATCGCCCATGGCGAGCGCTGGCAGGCCGTCAGCACGGAGACGCTGTCGAGGGGCGAGAACGTGAAGGTCATCGGGCGGAACGGACTGACGCTCGAAGTGATCCGCGACGGACCAAAGACATAGCGCCCGCGGATCTGGTGAGGGCGCGGTGAAGGCGCCCGGAATGGAGGAATGGTCATGGACATGTTCGGGAGCCTTGCTCCTTTTGCTGCGTTGCTGGTGCTCGTCATTCTCGTCATCGCCTATTCGATCCGGATCCTGCGTGAATATGAACGGGGCGTGATCTTCACCCTCGGCCGGTTCACCGGCGTCAAGGGGCCGGGGCTGTTCCTGCTTGTGCCCTATGTGCAGCAGATGGTGCGGGTCGATCTCAGAACCCGGGTGCTGGACGTGCCGAGCCAGGACGTCATCTCTCATGACAACGTGTCCGTTCGGGTCAGCGCCGTGATCTATTTCCGGGTGATCGACGCCGAGAAATCGACGATCCAGGTCGAGGACTTCATGATGGCGACGAGCCAGCTGGCGCAGACTACCCTGCGGTCCGTGCTCGGCAAACATGATCTCGACGAGATGCTGGCCGAGCGTGATCGGCTGAACGACGATATCCAGAAGATCCTCGACAGCCAGACGGATGCCTGGGGCATCAAGGTGGCGACCGTCGAGATCAAGCATGTCGACATCAACGAGAGCATGGTTCGGGCGATTGCCCGTCAGGCGGAGGCCGAACGCGAGCGGCGCGCCAAGGTGATCAATGCCGAGGGTGAGCAGCAGGCCGCGGCCAAGTTGCTCGAGGCCGCCGAGATCCTCGCCCGGCAGCCTCAGGCCATGCAGTTGCGCTATCTGAGCACCTTGAACGTCATTGCCGGCGAGAAGAACTCGACCGTGATCTTCCCGTTCCCGATGGAACTCGGTGGTCTGCTGGGATTCAAGCCCGACAAGCCCACCGGCTCGGCGCAAGAGTGATCAAGCTGCTGCCCGGTCAAGCTGGGCGACCTTCAGCAGGTCATCGACGGCGCTGGGGGCTGCGGCCAACACCGGCGCACAATGCGTCAGCGCCTCGCCCCGCGCGGGGAAAGGCAGCGTCCAGCCGCCGGCTTCGGTCACCAGGCAATAGCCGCCAAGGCAGTCCCAGGCATGCATGTAGGGTTCGTAATAACCGACGAGGCGACCTGCCGCCACATAGGCGATCATCAGTGCGCCGGAACCGTTGCGCATGAAGTTGCCGCCATTCGAGAGCAGGCGCTCGACGATGGCACCCATCTCGCCAGGTTTCACCTGATCGTTGGCGCCAAGCCCGGTGACGGCGTTGCGGATCGTGCGCGTGCCGTCGAGACGAAGCGGCTTGCCGTTCAGCGTCGCGCCCCGGCCGGTTGCAGCGGCATAGATTTCCTGGTGGCAGGGCGAGTGGATCACGCCGATAACGGGTTTCTCCGCATAGACCACCGCAATCGAGACGCACCAGTTTGGCATGCCGTTGACGAAGGGCGTGGTGCCGTCGATCGGATCGAGCACCCAGGTGAAGCCGGATGTGCCGTCGAGAAGTCCATGCTCCTCTCCGAGCACGCCATCGTCCGGAAACGCGGCGGCGATCTTGTCGCGGATCAACGTCTCGACGTTGCGGTCGGCGATCGAGACGACGTCGTGGGCGTCACGCTTGGTTTCGATGACGAGTGTTTCCCGCTTCAGGAAGTAATCGTAGGCGAGCCGGCCGGCCTCCTCGGCCATGGATTTGGCAAGCGCGAACCGGGCATCGAGGCCGGCAATTTCAGCAGTCATGCAAGTGTCCTTCTCGTATCCAGTTGTGAAAAGTCATGCGTCAATCAAAGCGAGGCCGCGGCTGCGGAAACCGATCGCGACCTCCGTTGCCGGAGATAGCATTTCCTCCACCGCCTGATCGACAACAAAGAGGAGACCCGCCGGCGTTTCAACCTCGTATTCGACGTGGCCGCCGAGATAGGCGGCGCTGCTGATCGTGCCTGAAAGGGCGGCACCCTTGGCCGGCGTCAGCGTCACCGCGTTGGGCCTTACGGCGAGTTTTGACGGACCCGTCCGGGCGCCCTTGGAGGGCAGGCGGTGCTCAAATCCGCCGATGCGGATCGTCGCCAGGCCGGCGTCGGTCGCGGTCACCTCGCAGGGCAGCACATTGGCCTCGCCCATGAAGTCGGCGATGAAGGTGGAGGCCGGCGCTTCATAGAGGTCGCGCGGCGCACCTTGCTGCGCGATCGCGCCATCTTTCATGACGATGATGCGGTCGGAAACGGCAAGCGCCTCGTCCTGGTCGTGGGTGACGTAGACGGCGGTGAACCCGAGGCGCTGCTGCAACTCGCGGATCTCTGTGCGCACCCTGCGGCGCAGTCGCGCGTCGAGGTTGGACAGCGGTTCGTCGAGCAGCAACACCTGCGGTTCGAGCACGAGCGCGCGGGCAACGGCGACGCGTTGCTGCTGGCCGCCCGAAAGTTCGGCCGGAAGCCGCTGGCCGAGGCCGCCGAGGCCAACGAGCTGCAGGCCTTCTTCGGCGCGCTCACGCGCTTCCTTCTTCTTGATTCCCGAGGATTCGAGGCCGTAGGCGACATTGTCGAGCGCCGACATGTGCGGGAAGAGCGCATAGGACTGGAAGACCATCGACACGTCGCGCTCGTTGGCCGGCAGCATGGTCACGTCCTTGCCGCCGATCAGGATCCGGCCGGCGGAAGGGTGTTCGAGGCCGGCCAGCATACGCAGCGTCGTCGTCTTGCCGCAGCCGGAGGGGCCAAGCAGGGTCACCAGCGTGCCCGGCTCGATGGTGAGCGACAGGTCGTGGATGGCGGTGAAGCTGCCGAACTGCTTGCGCACGTTCTGGAAGACGACCGAGCCGGTGCGCGGGGTGCTCATGGAGGTGCTCATGCGGTTTTCTCCTGGGAGATGGTGTTGGACGAACGGACCGGAGCGGCGCCGAGGAGGCGGTTCTCGCGCCTCAGCTTGCGTTCGCCGACGAGGAGTTGCAGGCCGGTGATGACGGTGATCATCACCAGGATTAGGGCCGAGGAGTAGGCGATCGCCACGCCGAACTCGCCGTTTTCGACAAGGCCGACGATGTAGGCGGTGGCCATGTTGTACTCGGCGCTGACGAGGAAGACGACGGCGCTGATCGAGGTGATCGCCCGGACGAAGGAATAGACGAGTGCCGCGACGATCGCCGGACGCAGCAAGGGCAGGATGACCTTGCGCAACGTGCGGAAGCTCGTTGCCCGAAGCGTCAGCGACGCCTCGTCGAGGCTCTTGTCGAGCTGGCTCATCGCTGCAATGCCGCCGCGCACGCCGACCGGCATGTTGCGGAAGACGAAGCAGGCGACGAGGATCAGCGCCGTGCCGGTCATTTCGAGCGGCGGCAGGTTGAAGGCGATGATGTAGCTGATGCCGATGACGGTGCCGGGGATAGCAAAGCTCAGCATCAGCGCGAACTCGAAGACATCACGGCCGGCGAAACGCTGGCGCACGATCAGATAGGCCGTCAGCAACCCGACCATAGCCGTCAGTGGTGCTGCGATCAGCGAGATCTCCATGGTCGTCCAGAAGGAGTTCCAGGCAACACCCGTCCAGGCGATTGCGCCGTCGGCAAACGAGATTGAGAAGGCCTTGGCGTAGTGGTCGAGCGTCAGCGAGTTGTCGAGACCCCAGGTCTTCACGAAGCCGCCGAAGAGGATCATGCTGTAAACGACGACGGTGAAGATCATCCAGGGAATGACGATGGCGTGAACGCCGATCGAGATCGAGCGTGGCAGTGCACTGTGGGCACCGGAATCGCCCTTGCCGGTCACGGTCGAATAGTTCTTGCCGGCGAGCCAGTAGCGTTGCGCCACGAAGGCCGTGAGCGTGAAGCAGAGAAGGATGATGGCGAGCACGGCCGCACGGGACGGATCGTTTTGCGCGCCGACGACGGCGAAGAAGATTTCGGTCGAGAGCACGCCATGGCTGCCGCCGAGCACCAGCGGATTGCCGAAGTCGGCCATGCTTTCGATGAAGCCGATGAGGAAGGCGTTCGCCAGGCCCGGCTTCATCAGCGGCAGAGAGACGGTCCAGAAGGTGCGCCAGCGGTCGGCGCGCAGCGTCTGCGACGCCTCTTCCATCGAAGGGCTGACCCCTTCGACGACGCCGATCAGCACGAGGAACGAGATCGGGGTGAAGGAGAGGACCTGCGCGATCCAGATGCCGGTAAGGCCATAGAGCCAGCGCCCCGGTTCGACGCCGAAGGCATCCGAGAGAAATTCGGTAACGACCCCGGCGCGGCCGAAGAGCAGCGTCAGCGCCAGGCCGATGACGAAGGGCGGCGTGATGATCGGCAACACCGTCAAGAGCCGCATGCCCTTCTTGAAGGGGAAGCGGGTGCGGGTGGCGACAAGCGCGAAGGCAAGGCCAAGCAGCGTCGAACCGGACGCCGTCATCAGCGCCAGCCATAGGGTGCGCCAGGCGACGCCGCAGCGGCCTTCGCCGACGACACAGCTCAGGCTCCAGATCGAGGCGTCCTGGATATTGCGGATGAAACCATCCGGTTTGAACGAGCCGTCGAAATCCTGAACCGACGCCGCGAACATGCTGCCGACCGGATAGAAGACGAAGACGATGACGAGGGTGACGAGCAGGGAAATCGCCGCGACGATGAAGGCGTCGCCCTTGAGCACGCCGCGCTCGGCCAGCCCGAAGGCGAACAGAAGAACGAAGGTGAGTGCCATAAGCACGGCGCCGGCGCCCATTGACGGCTGACCGTCGGAAAGCGTGCCGAACAGGGTCTCGCTGATCGTCCAGGTCCAGCCGGAAAAGCCGATCGCCAGCCCCTGGAGAGCGAGATAGAGAACCCCCGCTGCGCCGGCGACGGCAAGCAGAAGCCCTCGACGCGCGGGATCGCGGACGAAACGCGCTGCCACGCAGATGCCGAGCAGCGCCAGCGCCACGATCAGCCACGGCTTACCATGGGCGAAAATCTGCATCAGGCCGGGGGCAACGGCTGGATCCCCGGGGAAATCGGCAAGCCAGCCGAGCCCGAAGAAGCCGCCTTCGATGCGATACCAGGGGACAGCCAAGAATGCGGCCAGTCCGAGCCCGAGCGTGAGGTCGAGCCTGCGGTTGCGATGTTCCATGACGGTCCTCGCGCAATTTGGAATGAAAGATGATGTGACATCGCATCGCCGCGACGCATGCCGGAAGCGATGAACGACGGTTGGGACCGTTGGGCGGTGCCGGCCGGATCAATCACCCGGCCGAACCGTTCAGGCCGCGATCAGTTGGCGCTCGCGCCGACCTCGCGGTCCCAGCGCTCGAGCAGGGCTTTGCGTTTCTCGGCATCGCCGAAGGTGGCGAAATCGTAGTCGATCAGCTTGATGTCCTCGAACTTCGGTGCTTCCTTCGGCACTTCGGCCGACTTGTTGGACGGCAGCTGGAAGGACTTGGCGTCCTTCATGCGCGACTGGACCTCGGGCTTCAACGCCCAGTCGTACCAGGCCTTGGCATTGTCCAGGTTCTTGGCGCCGCGGATGATCGACATCGAGCCGATCTCGTAGCCGGTGCCCTCGCAAGGCGCGATCGACTTGATCGGGAAGCCTTCGGCAGTCTGTGCCACCGCGTCGTGCATGAAAACGATGCCGAGGCCGGCTTCGCCGCGTGCGGCTGCTTTCACCGGTGCCGAGCCGGACTTGGTGTACTGCGCGATGTTGCCGTTGAGCTTCTTCAAATAGTCGAATGCCTGGTCCTCGCCCATGATCTGCACCAGTGAGGCAAGCGCGGTATAGGCCGTACCGGAAGAGTTCGGGTTGGCCATCTGGATCTCGCCCTTCAGCGAGGCGTCGAGCAGGTCGGCCCAGCACTTCGGCTCTTTCAGGCCCTTCTTCTGGAAGATCTCGGTGTTGTAGCCCCAGCCGAGCGCGCCGGCATAAACGCCGACGGTGCGATAGCCGGAGCCTTCAGCCTGCTTCTTCGCCCAATCTTGGAGCTGGTCCAGCATCGGCGACTTGTATTCGAGCGTCAGGCCGTCGGAGGCTGCCTGCAGGTGCGGGTCGCCGGTGCCTGCCCACCAGATGTCGGTCTTCGGATTGCGCGCCTCGGCGCGGATCTTGGCGTAGGTTTCGCCCGAAGACAGGCGAACCATGTTGACCTTGATGCCGGTTTCCTTCTGGAAATCGCCGGTCATCTGTTCGCAGATGACCACGTCTGCGGAGCAGATGAGGTTGAGGCTGCCGGCAGCCTGGGCGGGCAGGGCGGCAAGCGCCGTGCCTGCAAAGAGCATGAGGGAAAGCGTCGTTGTTTTCATTGGGGCATCCTCCTGTTGCCTGTTTGAAACTTGGGCGCGAACGGGCATGGCGCGGCCATCGGCCTGCCCGCCGGGCGGCACGTTCACGATTTCGCTGCTGTGGATTTTGCTACGCTTCTGCGAAGCGCTCAGTTCGTCGCGGCGATCTCCGCGTCAAACCGTTTGAGCAATCGACTTCGTTCCTCCGGCGAGCCGAAGGTGGCGAAGTCGAAATCGACCATCTTGATCAGCGATATGTCCGGTGCGCCAGGCGGCAACTCCGCGCGGGCGTTGGATGGGACCTGGTTCTGGCCGGCAGCTGCACCCGTACCCTGGCCTTCCGGGGTGAGCGCGAAATCGACGAAGCTTTTCGCGTTTTCGAGATGGCGCGCGCCCTTGACGATGCTGACGGCGCCGATTTCGTAGCCGGTCCCTTCGCACGGCGCGACGATGACGAGTGGGAAGCCCGCCTGCTTCTGCGTGACCGCGTCATGCATGAAGGAGATGCCGATCAGGGTTTCCCCGCGTGCTGCCGCCTTGACCGGTGCCGAGCCGGCCGTGGTGTACTGGTCTATGTTGCGGTTGAGTGCGCCCATGAACCGGAAGGCCTCATCCTCGCCGAAGAGCTGCACCAGCGTTGCAAGCGTGGTGAAGGCGGTGCCCGACGAGTTCGGGTTGCCGCTGCGGATACGGCCGCGATAGGCGTTGTCGGCGAGATCCTTCCAGCAGGTCGGGGCCGGCAATTTCAGCGTATGCAGCAGGTCGGCATTGTAGGCAAAGCCAAGCGCTCCGGCATAAATGCCCGCCGAACGTCCGCCGGAGATGGCGAAGAAATTCTGCGCCCAGGGCAGCATGTCGCGCTCATGCGCCGGCTGATAGGGTTCGAGCAAGTTCTCCGATCCCGCCTGCAGATGGGTGTCGCCTGTCCCGCCCCACCACACATCGACGGTAGGGGTGTCCTTTTCGGCCCGGATCTGGGTGAGGATGTCGCCGTTGCTCTTTCGGGTCATAGCGACCTCGATGCCCGACTTCGCCTCGAAAGCGGCCTTCATCGTCGCGCACCACGCTTCGTCGACACCGCAAAGCACGGTGAGCGCCGGTGCCGTCATGCCTGACGTGGCGGCGCACAGCCATAGGGCCACGCCCGCGCCGATAGCGGTAATGCCTTTCACGATGTCCTCCCATTTGGAGCGTTGCCGCCCTCCGCAATCAGGATGTCGGTATTCCCTGCGGGTCGCAACCCGCAGAATGGTTACCGTTCTTACAACACGGATGCGGCTTTGCCGTTTCAAGATTACAAAGATTACAAATGTGACAATGCGGATAACGCGAGCCGCTTTGATCATTGGGGCAGCCCCGCCTATGATGGCGGCGGGAGGACGTGCATGCTGAGTGAGAGAATACGGATTCTGATCGTCGAAGACGATCCGGACATGGCGGAGCTTGTTTCCGATCTGGTGGAGGCCGAAGGCTGGATGCCGCTGACGGCGCCATCGGCGGAGGCCGCCGCTGTCGTCCTCGAGCGGGAAACGGTGCACCTGGTGCTCGTCGACCACAACCTGCCTGGAGCCTCGGGCCGAACCTTTGCCCAGCGGCTGCGGGCGCGCACCAATATCGGCATCGTCATGGTAACGGCGGCAGGCAGCGCCGCGGATCGGGTGCTTGGACTGGAGACGGCCGCCGACGATTATGTCGTCAAGCCGTTCGAGCCGATCGAACTGACGGCCCGGATCAAGGCCGTGCTTCGACGGACTTACCCGTCGCTGAAGCCGGAGCGGGAGACCGAGCGCGAGCACGAGCCCGCGGCGCTGAAACTCGGCGACTGGTCGATCGACCTCAAGAGCCGGCGCGCGGTCTGCCTTTCCGATGCGACCCGCTCGCTCACCAGCGCCGAGTTCGCTCTGCTGGAAATTCTCGCGGAAACGCCGAACACGCCGGTCACCCGCGCCCATATCCTCGATCGGCTGGGCGCCGAAAGCGATCGCTACATCGACCGCAACGTCGATGTGCTCGTGCTTCGGCTCCGGCGCAAGATCGAGCGCAATCCGGACCTTCCGCGCCACATCAAGACGCGGCGCGGCAAGGGTTATGTGCTGGACACCGACGACGACGAGGCCCGGCCGTGATCAGCCGCCCGTTCCTTTCGTCGATCGCCTTCCGCCTGCCGTTTGCGATCGTCTTCATCTGCGTGCTCGTTTTCAGCCTGGCAACGGTCGCCGTGTTCGGCCTGCAACGGGCGCGTGACGAGATGGCGGCCTACGGGCTGCAGGCCTTTTCCAGCCTTGCCAAGGCCTCGCTGGTTTCGCGCCAGGTTTCCGATCTCGTGTCCAGCGCGCCGTTCCTGATGAACGCAACCTCGCCCTATCGGGTGTCGAGCGAAAGCCGGTCGGTCGTCGCGCAGGTCGACGTCCTGCTTCAGACCATGGCGCCGGAGACCGGCAAGACAGCGGTCGAGGGCTTTGCCAGCGCCCACATCGTCGAGTTGCTGGATGCGATCCGCACACAGACGGTGACACTCGCCGCCGACGCGGATTCGGCCCAGCAGTACAAGGCCGATGCGGCAGCAGCGCTCGGAGAGATCGCCACCGGCAACGGCATAGCCGACGCAGAGGTTCGCCAGAGCCTCAACGCGATCGTGCAATCGGCATCCAATTCCGACAGCCTGTTCCAGCTTGGCGAACTGCGCCGCCGCTACGTTGCCGTAACGACGCCCCGGCTGGCGCCCGCCGGGCCGGATAGCCGGATTTCGGCAGCCAAGCTGACGCCCTATGAACGGGTGTTCGAGGCGCAGACCCACTATCTTCTGGAAATGTTCGCCATCCGCGCCGCGGTGGCGCGGCTGCACACGGTCTCGCGCGATCTTTCGCACGCCACGGAAACACAAAGCGAGGCCGTTGCCCGGGGGCTCAACGAGGATCTCGCCTCGACCTCTGATGCGCTGAGCCGACTGCTCGTCATCGTCGCGGTCTCCGCCCTGCTGGTGCTCGTCATGGCGATCTTCTCGATCCGCTCCGTCATGCGGGTGTCGCGCGGGATCGTGTCGCTCTCCAAGGGCATGAACGCGCTTGCCCAGGGGCGCCGTGACGTCGATACACCGAGCTACAAGGGGACTGAGACCGAGTTCCTGCGGCTGCTTGAAGCCTTCAGCGCCTTCCGCGAAAGCGTCGAGCGCGTGTCGCGGCTTCGTCGGACGGCCGAGGCGGCGGCGCGCACCATTCGCTCGACCTTCCGCAACATGAACGAAGGGATCGCGCTTTTCGATCCCGGCGGCAAACCGATCACGATGAATCGTCGCGTCATGGAGCTCGTCGGCTGGCCAGGCTCGGCGCGGAAGCTTCCGCTGCGACGGTTCGTGAGCCCAATGCCGGAGATCGATCCAACCCTCTTGCCCGCCGATCGCGACGCGGGATCGCTCGACGACCGGTTGGTGCTGCGCCATCGCTCCGACATGGGCCGGGTGACCGAAGTCTCCCTGTCGCGGCAGCCGGACCGGGGCATCGTGCTGCTGGCGCGGGACGTGACGGAGATCGACCGGCAGGAGGCCGAGGCGGCGAAGGCGCAGCGGCTGGACGGGATCATGAGGATGACCCACCAGGTGAGCCATGAGGTCGGCAACATGATCGGTATCATCACCGGCAGCCTGGGGCTGCTGGAGCGCGAGACAGGCTTCAGCGACCGGCAGAAACGTCATATCGCCCGCATTCGCAAGGCGGCCGACCGGGGGCGTTCGCTGGCCTCGAGCATGCTGTCTGTCGGCAGCCAGCATCCACTCCAGCCGGGCGCGCTCGAAATCGGCGCGGTGCTGCGCGGCATGGCCGACGTGCTTGAAATCGCCGTCGGCGAAAAATGCCGGCTCGCCTTCGAGATTGCGGACGGCTTGCCCAACGTGCATCTCGATGCAGCGCTCTTCGAGCAGGCGATCCTCAACCTTTGCCTCAATGCCGCCGCGGCGATGCCGCTCGGCGGCACGATCCTCGTCCGCGCGGGCTGCGTCGAGAGTGATGTCGTCGTCTCGGTGACCGATGCGGGGATCGGCATGTCGCCGGAGGCGGTGGACAAGGCGTTCGAGCCCTACTTCACCACCCGTGACCAGGAGGGCGGTGCCGGCCTTGGCCTCGCCGTTGTCTACGGCTTCGTTCGGCAAAGCGGCGGCGATGCCCGCATTCTCTCGCAGCCTGGGCGCGGAACGACGGTGGAACTCGTCTTTCCGCGCTGAAGCGATACCGGTTTCTCGGGCGCTCTATGGCGCGCTTCGGCGCGAAAGGCGCATCACGGCGGCATCGATCCGTTCGCCGTTGTCGGCAAAGACGGACCACAGCCACGCCATCAGCCACAGCATCAGGCACCACGCCAGAACGACATCGGACAAGTAATGCGCGCCGAACACGATCCGGTTCAGCGAGAAGGCGAGGACAAGGGGGACGAGGGCGATGATTGTCGCCCGTCGCCATTGAACCGGTAACAGCAGTGCGAGCGCCACGAGCGCGATCGCGGTGGCGGATTCGCCCGACGCAAAAGAGCAACTGCGCGAGCAGGCGCCGGACACTTGCCAGGCCGGCGTAAACGGCAGGCTGCCGCCGAAATCGGTGATCTCATGGGGGCGCGCCCGTCCGATCAGCCGCTTCAGCGCCTGAATAAGGAGCCCCGGCCCGAGCGCAAAGAAGGTCAGGAAGAACAGTGCCTTGTGCGGGCGGGGCAGCCATGGGCGGGGTGCGATGGCCTGCGCAACCAGAAGCGCCAGAACGCAAGGCAGAATGAAAACCGGCAAGATACGGTTGAAGTCGCGAAGGGCCCGCAGCTCCGGCTCCCGCGAGAGCGGAAAGTCGCCGGTGGCGAAGGCGGCCCAGCGCGAGACGGCAAGATCGATGCCGGGAAAGGCCATGAAGACGAAGGCCGCGCAAATGGTCAGTGCGCCGGCGGCCGCGATTGGCTGGTGTTCCAGGCGCGCGCGCGCCTGCCCCGGCCAGAGACGAGGATTGGCGCGCGGCCATCGGCCGCTGTCTGAAGAGGTCGCCGTGGATGAATAATGGCTGGGCATGCGGTCGCTCGCAAGTTGTCTGTGTGTGGGCCGGACACTTGCGCCGCTCTGTCAAGGCTGCGTCGAGGAACTGGGAGCGCTTGATGCGCAAGACCGAACGGTTGGCTGATACAGCTTCTGGTCGAGCGCGACCGACATGCGGGAAGGAGGTCTCCGGCACTCTGCCCCGCATTTCCGCCGCGGGGAGAGGCCCGGTTTGTCGGTTGTGCGGCGCGTCCGTCGCCAATTGTCAAGAAACGGCGAAGATTTGTACGGAGCTCTATCCGGAGGGCCGATCAAGCGACCATTGGGCCGCGCGGACGAATTGCAACGCGGGCCTATTCGTCACATAAGCTGCTGATCACAACATCAGACCCAGGGAGTTAGTTCATGGTCGATAAGGGTCTCATCCTTCTGGCGGAGGACGAGCCGGAGATTGCGCAGATCCTAGATGCCTATCTCGTTCGCGACGGTTTCCGGACGGTGCGTGCCGCCGACGGCGAGACGGCGCTGACCCACCATGCGGTGCTGTCGCCGGACCTGGTGCTGCTGGACGTTCGCATGCCGAAGCTCGATGGGTTCGAGGTTCTCGCCCGCCTTCGCCGCGAGGGGAATACGCCGGTTATCATGGTCACGGCACTGGCAGAAGATCTCGACCGGCTGACCGGGCTGAGGCTCGGCGCGGATGACTACGTCATCAAGCCGTTCAACCCGCAGGAGGTGGTGGCGCGCGTCAACGCGGTGCTGCGCCGTACCCGCAACGGCGCCGGCGCCACCGTGCTTCGCTTCGAGAGTGTCGAGGTCGATCTCGATGCCCATGTCGCCTTCGTCGAAAAGGCCGGCAATCGCCAGTCGGTGCCGCTGACGCTCAGCGAATTCCGCATCCTTGCCCACATGATCCGCCGCCCGACGCATGCCTTTGATCGCGCCGATATCCTCGACGCCTGCCTGCCGGACAGCGATGCGCTCGCCCGCACTGTCGATACCCATATCGCCAATCTCAGGCGCAAGCTGGAAGATCTCGGTGCCTGCGGCTTCTTCAGTGCCGTGCGCGGCGTCGGCTACCGTTTCGTGGAGCCCAGATGAAGATCGGTCTCTCGCGCCTGCCGCTCGGCATTCTCACCGCGCTCGTGACGATCGCGCTGCTCATCATCAGCGTGTTCATCATCTATGCCGGCGTCGAATTTATGGAGCCGCGGCTGGAGGCGAGACTGCTGGAGCGGATGCCTGCGGAGGCGGCTCAGGCTTACAAGGACATCAATGCCGGCAAGCTGCCGCGCCAGGAGTCGCTGCAAAAGCTACTTTCGACGATGCCGGAACTCGAAGACTGGGCGAACTGGGAGGTGGACAAGATCATCCTCGGTTTCGGAGCGACGGCAGTCACTTTCTGCGGGCTCGTGGGCTACTGGCTGGCGCGCAAGATCAGCCGGCCACTGGAAGTGCTGGCGCAGGCGACGCAGGACCTCAGGACGGGTGACTTCGCGGTGCGCGTCGGATCGTTTCGCAAGGGTGCCAAGGAGGTGGCGACGCTCGTGAAGACCTTCGATGAGTTGGCAGCCGAACTGGAAAACATGGAGAACCGGCTGCGCTTCAATACGATGGCGGTGGCGCACGAACTGCGTACGCCGCTGACGATCCTGCAGGGCAACCTTCAGGGAATGGCCGACGGTGTTTTTCCTCTCGAGCCGGAAAGGGTGCGGCAGTTGCTGCTGCAGGTGGAGGGGCTTTCCGCCCTGGTTGAAGATCTGCGTACGCTTTCGCTCGCCGCCGGCCAGAAGCTGGTCACCCAGCGTCAGACGGTGGACCTCGCCGTGGAGGCGACCCAGGTGCTTGGTGCGTCAAACACCCTGCTTGGCTCTGTTGGCATGTCGGTGGAGGTCGCGCTTGAGCCGGTGCGGGTCTCCGGCGATTCGCAGCGTCTGCGCCAGGCGCTGCTGGCGCTGATCGAAAACGCTACACGCTACGCCGCAGACGGCCGTGTCCTGCGCTGCGAGACCGGGCGGCGGGGTGCCGACGAGGCTTTTATCCGGATGCTGGACCGTGGTCCCGGTCTTCCGGACGACGTTTCGATCCATTCGATCGACCTGTTCTGGCGCGGCGACGCCTCGCGGTCGCGCGCGACGGGCGGCACGGGCCTTGGGCTTTCCGTCGTCCAGGCGATCGCCAAGGCGCATGGCGGACGGCTGGAATTTTCCGCGCGTGCCGGCGGCGGCGCCGTGATCACGCTCGTCCTGCCGCGGGAAATCGTCCTGTGAACGATTGGCGCAACAGCCGTTGCGCCAATCAATTTTCCGCTTTTCCCGATCGGAACATCGGCGGCTTCGCCGCCCTCGCGCCCGCTTAGAATCGGCGTGCAATTGCCCACCGGTTCTCCGCAAATCCTTGACAGTGCCCGGGCAAACCTGAGCTCGGCCGAGTCCTTCGGCCAACAGCGTTTGCTCTCAAGGATAGCACCATGTCCCTGGAATTCAGTCAGGAATACAGCGCGGATCTGCGGTTGCCGGTCGATGGCAAGGCATTCGTGGGCGAACAGCTGAGGCCTTCGGGCCGGCCGGTTTCTGCGCCTGTCGTCGGTGAAGGCTCGGGAGAGACGTCGATCACCAGCCATGTGCTCAAGCTCGGCCTGAGGGTGAGCTTGAAGCGCGCCGTCGTATTTTCCATGCGGTTTGCGCGCCATCCGTTCCTGACATCGCGCTGGATCGGCTTTCTCGGCGAATTTGCCGAACGCTACCGGCTGGGTCTGCCGCACGATGATCTCGTGCGCAAGTCGATCCCGACATTCTTCCTGCACGGCGCGTCGTCGACAGCAAGACTCGACCTGCTGCTCAATCACTTCGATGTCGCAAGCGAGGTCCTGTCGCGCCGTTCACTGATGGCCCTTTGGCGCGGCAGCACGCTGGAAATGGGCACGGTTTCCGGCCGCAGCGAGAACTATCGCATCCAGCTGCAACTGGCCGACCATGGCGGCGCCCGCCATGAGGGGGCATTCGCGATCCGGCTGCGCCGGCAGAGCGATGGCTATGCGCTCTGCACTGTCGGCTTCATCTTCGTGCGTTGCGCAGGCGACACCTATAGTCTCGCCATCGGCGGGATGCAGGGGCCGAAGGGCGAAGAGGCCAAGCGATCCCTGATCACGGCAACTCGCGATCTCGGCGGGCTCCGGCCGAAGGATGCGGCGCTGCTCGTCCTCAATGGCCTGGTGACGGAAGGCCACGCGGGCCACGTCTTTGCGGTCTCGAACGACAAGCACGTCATCAACCGCCGCCGCTTGAAGCGGCGCCGCATGATGAGGGCCGACCTCGATGCCTATTGGTGCGATCGCGGCGGCGTGCCGGCCGAGCCTTTCGGCTTCAGTCTGCCGATCGGCGACGACCCGGCGGCGCGGGACGGCAACAGGCGCGATCAGAGCAAACGCGCGTTTCGCGACATCGGCGCGTGGTTCTACTGAGCCGGTACCGGCATGTAAGCTGCCGCGATTACGGGATCTTCGTGAAGTCCATCTCGAAGGCGCCGGAGACGATCCGGCCCTTCGGCGTTGGCCCGGCTGCAGACGGGCGCACACCATCCTCAGCCATCGCCTCGCCTGCGATGCCGTCGACAACCACAAGGGCAGATATCACACGAATTGCACGCATGGATGCCTCCAATTTTGTCGCGGTTCTTTATACTGGCGCCGATTCGAAACCACAACTGAAGGTAAGTATGACGCGGGCCGTTGCCAAGAGGCTTAAGCCGCACACGGGCGGATGCCTCTGCGGAGCAATCCGGTTTGAGGCGCAGGGGACGGCCGGAAAGCCGCATACGTGTTCGTGCAAGATGTGCCAGCGCCATTCGGGCGCCTTGACCCTGGCGTGGGTCGAATTCCCGAGCGAAGCCGTAACCTGGACCGGACCGGGCGGCGCGCCATCGGTCTATCGCTCCTCGGACTATTCCAGCCGCGCCTTCTGCCCGGCCTGCGGCAGCAGTCTCGGTGCGATCGACGATGCGCCGGTGGTTGCCCTTCTGCTCGGCGTCTTCGACAAGACGAGTGCCATCGATCTGATCCCGAAGAGCCACAGCTATCGCACTGCCCGACCCAAGTGGTGGCACGTGGAGGCGGTGAAGCCCACGACCTGACGAGCAGGGGTCGAAAGTGATTGACGCAGCCGGTAGAGGCTGCGTCGACAGGGGCTAGAGCAGCCCCTTCACGGCGGCTCCGATGGCAATGATGCCGAAAGCGATCAGAACCAGCCCCGAAATGCGCGATACCCAGACGACGAAGCTGTCGGGCAGTCGCGTCCGGGCGATCGCAACACCGCCGCTTAGGAAAAACCACCAGCCGAGCGATCCCAGGAAGACGCCCATGACCACGACGGCAGCGCTGAGCGCGTCGCCCGCTTCGGCAAGGCCGAGGCCGGCGAAGATCGCGGCAAAGGAGAGGATCGTCGCCGGGCTCGTCATCGTCAGGAAAAAGGTGGCGATGGTTGTGCGAATGAGATCGCGTCCGCCGACATCGGCGGCTGCCGTCACCGACCTTGGCCGTAATCCGCTCCAGCCGAGCCAGATCATGAACAGTCCGCCGGCCAAGCTAAGCGGCGTGGCGATGATGGCAAGGACTGCTGCGAAGGCCGCGAAGCCGATCGCAGCCAGTGCCGCATAGGTGGCATCGGCGGCGGCTGTTCCGAGGCCGCCGGCCACGCCCGCCCAGAAGCCGCGCTCCAGCGTGCGGTTGATGCAGAGCGCCCCGATCGGGCCTAGAGGGGCTGCGACCGCGAGGCCGACGAGGAGGCTTTTTCCAAACAACAATGTGGACATGGCATAGGGCTCCGGCCGGGGCATGGTTGCGCCGTTCGCTTCGAGGACGGTGCATGCCCGGCAAACAAAAAATGTTGCAGCAGTTTTCGCGTCCGGTCAGGCGCGCAGCACGGTCGTTACCAGGCTTTCCCGCACGGTCGACAGCGCGATCACCGTTTCGCTTCGCGCCAGGAACCGCCGTTGCTTCATTTCGGCAAGGAACGGCTCGAGGTCGCCGAGCGATGGCATCCGGACCTTGACGCAATAGGACCAGGCGCCGGTGACATGGTGGCATTCCGCTACGGCAGGGTGACCGGCCATGAAGCTGCGGAACGCTTCCTCGTCCGCGTCCGGCGCAAGGCCGACCCAGACGAAGGCGAGTACGTCGAGGCCGAGCGCGCGATGATCGACCTCGACGGTGAAATTTCGGATCACGCCATTGGCGACGAGCCGGCGAATGCGTTCGTTGACGGCCGACGGCGACAACTCCACCGCAGCACCGATATCGGTCAGCGATCGCCTCGCATCGTCAGCGAGAATTTCGACGATTTTTCTGTCAACGTCATCCATGTCCAATGAATACGCTGTTTATAATAGAATGTACAGAGGATTTTTCTGTATGAAGCCGCAGTTTCCGCGGAAACGTTGGTCTCCGGGGCTATTCGATGTCTTTCAAGGCGTCGAGCGGGCCGGTCAGTGCCGTGCGCGGCTGCACCAGTTCGGGCTGGATCAGGTGAATGCGCGGCTGCGGCCGGGCTTCCTCGATGACGTCGAAGGCCTTGGTGATCATGCCCTCGACGTCCTGGCGGATCATGATGACGGGGAAGGGCAGGAAGGACGCGAAGGGATCGTAATCGTAGCAGCCGACCACGAGGTCGGCGAAGTTTTCGTGCGGATGCCCTGCCATGAAACGCAGCAGCCCCTCGAAGTTGATCGACGAGTTGACGAAGAGGCCGCGCGGCAGCTTGCCGTGCTTTTCGTAGAAGGCCTCGAAGGCGAGGCGGGCATTGTTCGGCGCATAGCCCGTCGGCTGGATGCATTCGTCCGGATCGGCGCCGAGCAGTTCGCTTTTGACGGCACGGAAGCCGCGGATGCGCTCGCGGCTGGCATGGTCGTTGCGGCCGCCGAAAAGGTAGAGATCGTGCGGCGCAAGCGGGCCTGATGCCTGGAAGTGGCGGATGATCGCCTCGGTCAGCATTCGCCCGCCCTCGTAGTTGTCGCTGATGACGGAGGGCACCTTGGTGCCGGGCAGGTCGATGTTGATGTGTTTGAGGCCGGCCGCCTCGCAGACCTCGTGCACGCCGTCGGGGTCGGTCGCGCCGCAGATGAACAGCTCGTCGATCGAATAGGAGATCAGCGTTTCGGCGGTCTTGCGCTCTTCCTCCGGATCGCGGCTGGCACTGACGACGATCGGGCATTGCCCCTTGCTTCGGACATGCGCCTCGAAGGTCTGCGCCATCGACGAGAAGTAGCGGTTGTCATGGATTGGCAGGAGCAGCCCGATCAGGCCGGAGCGCGAACTGCGCAGTCCGCGCGCCTGGCGGTTGGCCGTATATTGGTGCGTCTCGGCGAGGTTGCGGATCAGTTCCGCCGTGCTCTCCTTGATCCGGCGCTTCTGCCAGGTGCCGTTCAGGACCGCACTTACGGTTGAAGGCGAGCTTCCTGACAACACCGACAGGTCGTAGATCGTCGCTTTCTTCTTGCTGCTGCTGGCCATCGGTTTCTCCCCTGGTGGTTTTAGTGCCGATTTCCCCTTGACGAAAGATTAAGTCTGCACAATAGTTCTTGCACCATCGATTGTGCAAACAAGAAATATCGATTGTGCACATTTGATGGTGTCGTCTGAGGAGGCGGCGTTTCAGGGAGGCGAGGAACACTTCGCCAGTGATGATTTGAAACTGGAGGCCGGCGCTGAGGCGACCGGGCGCGTTCCCCCTATGGGAACGAGTGGAGGAGAGAACATGATCAGGAAAATTCTCGTCGCCGCCCTGGCGACATCGCTGGCGCTTGCGAGTTCCGCGGCCGCCTTTGCGCAGGATGCCGGTAAGGTCGGCGTCGTCGTCAAGATCGGCGGCATTCCGTGGTTCAACGCCATGGAAGCCGGCATCAAGGAACGCGGCCAGAAGCTCGGTATCGACGCCTTCATGGTCGGCCCGACCAGCGCCGACCCGGCGCTGCAGGTGCGCGCCATCGAGGATCTCATCGCCCAAGGCGTGAAGGTCATCGGCGTGGTGCCGAACGACGCCAAGGTGCTTGAGCCGGTGCTGACCAAGGCCAAGGAAAAGGGCATCATCGTCATCACCCACGAATCCCCGGGCCAGAAGGGTGCCGACTGGGACTTCGAGCTCGCATCCTCGACTGGTTTCGGTGAGGCGCATGGCAAGCTGCTGGCCGAGAAGATGGGCGGCAAGGGCGAATATGCCGTCTTCGTCGGCTCGCTGACCGTGCCGCTGCACAATGCCTGGGCCGATGCTGCAATCGCCTACATCAAGAAGAACCATCCGGACATGACGCTGGTCGGCGATCGCTACGGTGTTGCCGAAGACGTCGACAAGAGCCGGTCGACTGCACTCGACCTGATCTCTGCCCATCCGAACCTGAAAGGCTTCCTTGCCTTCGGCAGCCAGGGCCCGATCGGCGCCGGCCGCGCCGTCGAAGAGCGCCGCAAGGTCGGCGAGATCTTCGTGCTCGGTCCCTTCTCTCCCGGCCAAGGCCAGAAGCTGGTGAAGTCCGACGCGATCTCCGGCGGCTTCATGTGGAATCCGAAGCAGGCCGGCGAAGTCTTCGTCACGCTTGCCGACAAGCTGATGAAGGGCGAGGAGGTCAAGGACGGTGACGAGATCGAAGGTCTCGGCAAGGTCAAGCCGGACTTCGAAAACCGCAACATCATCGTCGATCAGCTCGTGCCGATCAACAAGGACACGGTCGCGGATCTCGCGGCCATGGGTCTCTGATCCTCAAGGGTTCTCCCGGCTGCTGGGCCGGCTTCGGCCGGCCTGGCAAGTCCCTCAACCGTACCGGAGCCGGATGAGGAAAGGTGTTTGCGGTTTCTGCCCGCATCTTGCTCGGACTTAACGTGATTTAGGGGCAGTCCATGCACCAGCTTGCGACCGCGGGAGGAGGCGAGAAGCCGCTTCTGGCCTTGCGCGATATCAACATGACGTTTGGTGGCGTTCGTGCGCTCAAGAATGTGAGCTTCGACGTCCGCCCGGGCGAGGTTCATTGCCTTGCCGGCGAAAACGGCTGCGGCAAGAGCACGCTGATCAAGATCATCACCGGCGTTTACCGCCCCGCCGATGGCGCCTCGATCGAGTTCGATGGCGAAACCTATTCCCACATGTCACCGGTGACCGCGCAGGATCGCGGCATCCAGGTGATCTGGCAGGACCTGGCGCTGTTTCCCGAAATGAGCGTCGCCGAAAACATCGCCTTCCAGATGGTGCTCGGCCGCTGGCCGAAACTGGTCGATTATGGCCGAATGCGCCAGATCGCGACCGATGTGCTCGCCCGTCTTGGCGTGACGCTCGACGTCGACCTGCCGCTCAAGGAATATGCGATTGCCCAGCGCCAGATCGTGGCGATCGCCCGGGCGCTTGTGGGTGAAGCGAGGCTCGTCTTCATGGACGAGCCGACCGCGTCGCTGACGCAATCGGAAACCGACCATCTGCTCGATATCGTTCGCGGGCTCTCCGCCTCCGGCGTCGCCGTCGTCTTCGTCAGCCATAGGCTCGCCGAGGTGTTGGAGATTTCGAGCCGCATCACGGTCTTGCGCGATGGTGCGCTGGTGGGCGTCTACCCCGCCGCCGGCATGACCCAGTCGCGCATCACCGAACTGATGACCGGCAAGACCTTCGACCAGCAGGTGCGCGCGAAATTCCGCGACGGTCAGCCCGTCGTGCTCGATGTGAAGGGCCTGTCCCGCCCGGGCCAATTCGAGGATATCTCGCTCTCGGTCAGGCGCGGCGAAACACTTGGGATTACCGGCCTGCTCGGCGCCGGGCGCACCGAACTGGCGCTGACGCTTTTCGGCATGCTGAAGCCGGCATCCGGTACCATTGCGCTTGAAGGCAAGCCGGTCCGCTTTTCGTCCAACCGCGATGCGATTGCGGCGGGCGTCGCCTATCTCTCCGAGGACCGGCTGTCGCTTGGCCTCATCCAACCGCAGTCGATCGCCGACAATCTCGTGATTAGTTCGCTCGACAAGATCCTTTCAGGCGGACTGCTCTCCGAGGATCGCAAGCGCAGTCTTGTCGCGCGCTGGATCGCCGATCTCGGCGTCAAGATCGGGCTGCAGCAGGATGCGATCTCCACGCTTTCCGGCGGCAACCAGCAGCGTGTGGCGATCGCCAAGTGGCTGGCGACCGATCCGAAGCTGCTGATCCTCGACGCCCCGACTGTCGGCGTCGACGTTGGTGCGCGTGCTGGCATCTTCGACATCGTCGCGCGGCTTGCCGAGACCGGCCTTGCGATCATTCTGATCTCCGATGAGGTACCGGAGGTCTATTTCAACGCCGACCGTGTGCTGCACATGGCACAAGGCCGCATCGTCGGCAGCTATGATCCGCGCAGCGCTTCGCTCGCCGAGATCGAAGGAGCGGTCTATGCGTAGCTTCGTCCGCACCCACGCGACGGAAGTGTCGCTGCTTGCCGTCATCATCGCGATCAGCGCCGTGCTGTCGGTCTCGACCGCCAACTTCTTCTCGCTCGGCAACGCCTTTGACCTGCTGAACATCAGCTCGGTCAACATCATCTTCGCCGTCGGGCTGCTCGTCGTGCTGATCGCCGGTGGCATCGATATCTCCTTCGCTGTTGCCGCCTCGGTCGTGCAATACGGTACGGCCATTGCTCTTGGTTGGATTGGCGGCGGAGGTTGGATCTCAGGCCTTTTGATTGCCGGCTCGCTCGGCATCCTGCTCGGCGCCATCAACGCCTTCCTGATCCACCGCTTCCGCGTCATCTCGATCGTCGCGACGATCTCGACCTTCAACATCTACTTCGGCCTCCTGATGTTCTTCACCAAGGGCGTGTCGATCTACGACCTGCCGGATTGGCTGACGGACCGCGTCATCCTGTTCGAACACGAGATGCCGGACGGAACCTGGATCGAGATCACGCTTCCCGTGCTGGTGATGGTGCTCTGCGTCATCGCCACCTGGGTGCTGATCACCCGCACCACGACCGGCCGCCAGCTCTATGCGTTCGGCGACAATCCGGAAGGCGCGCGCCGCTTCGGCATCAACATCGGCGCCATGCAGTTCATCGCCTTCGGCTGGCTCGGTCTGATGGCCGGCATCGGTGGGCTCATCCAGGCGCACTATGCGCAGGAGGTGGTGCCGAACGCGCTCTATGGTCGCGAACTCGACGTGCTTGCGGCGGTCGTCCTTGGCGGCGCGCGGCTTGGCGGCGGCAAGGGCTCGGTGCTCGGCTGCGTGCTCGGCGTGCTCCTGATCTCGATCACCCAGAACGGCCTCAACCTGATGGGTGTCTCGCCGTTCGCTTTCAAGATGATCATCGGCGCCATCATCCTCGTGGCGATCACGCTCTCCAACACCCGCATCGAAAGACTTCTGCCCTTCGTCAGCCAGAAAGGAGCCGGACGATGAGTGCGATCGTCGAACGCGTGAAGACCCTCATCGGTCCGGAAATGGCCGGGCCGGGGCTGGCGTTTCTCGCCGTGGTGTTGGTGTTCGGCATCGCCTCGCCGCAGTTCCTCAGCGCGGCCACCTTCGGTTCGGTCGCCTTCCAGCTGCCGGAGCTCGGCCTTCTGACGCTCGCGATGTTGCTGCCGATCCTGACGGGCGGGCTCAATCTCGCGATCACCTTCACGGCCAACATCGCCGGGCTGACGCTCGCCTGGGTGTTGCAGGCCAATGGCGGGGTGGAGGCCGGCCCCGGCGCTTTCCTGCTCGGTTCGGTGCTCGCCATTCTCGTTGGGGCGGCGAGCGGCGTGATCATGGGACTGGTGATCGCCTTTACCCGCGCGCATCCGATCCTCGTTTCGTTGTCGATGATGATCTTCCTGCGCGGCCTCGGCGAGTTCCTGACGCGCGGCGGCGACGTATCCGGCTTTCCGGCCTTCCTCGGTCCGCTCGGTCACGGCTCTTTTCTCGGCGTGCCGATCCCGCTGATCGTCTTTATCGTCTGCGTGCTCGCCTGGAACGTGCTGCTGACCCGCACGAAGCTCGGCTTCAACACGTACATGATCGGCTCCAACCTCGAGGCGACCCGCTATTCCGGCATCAACACCCGCAAGGTGATCGTGCTCGTCTATGCGCTCTCCGGCGCCATGTGCGCGATTGCCGGCATCATCATGCTGGCGCGCTTCAATTCCGTGCGCATCGGCCACGGTGAAAGCTACCTGCTGATCACGGTGCTCGCCTGCTTCTTGGGTGGCGTCAATCCGTTCGGCGGCTTCGGTCGGGTCATCCCCGTCTTTGTCGCGCTGGTGGTGCTGCAGCTTCTCTCTTCGGGTCTCAACCTCGTCGGTGCCAACCAGCATCTGGCGACCGCCGTATGGGGTTTGCTGCTCGCCGGCGTCATGGTGCTGCGCTTCGTCGCGACGAAATTCAAGATTTCATTTGTCAGAAAGGAAACATGACCATGCAGGGTTTTGGCGTCCATACGAGCATGTGGACCATGAATTGGGATCGCCCCGGTGCGGAGCGCGCCGTTGCGGCGGCGGTAAAATACGCCGTCGACT
The DNA here is from genome assembly GCF_014852185.1 of Ensifer sp. ENS07. Lineage (NCBI taxonomy): Bacteria > Pseudomonadati > Pseudomonadota > Alphaproteobacteria > Hyphomicrobiales > Rhizobiaceae > Ensifer > Ensifer sp. ENS07. The sequence goes on from NZ_JACVBE010000008.1 coordinate 315,303, forward strand.
TCATCGAGATCCCGATGCTCAATCCGCCGGCGGTTGATACTGCCCATACCAGGGCGCTGCTGGAGAAAAACAAGCTGCGCGCGGTCTGCTCGCTCGGCCTGCCGGAGCGCGCCTGGGCATCCGTCCGACCCGATGCCGCGATCGAGCATCTGAAGGTGGCGATCGACAAGACGGCCGATCTCGGCGGCGAGGCGCTGTCCGGCGTCATCTACGGCGGCATCGGCGAGCGCACCGGCGTGCCGCCGACTGAAGCCGAATACGACAACATTGCCCGTGTGCTGCAGGCCGCCGCCAAGCACGCCAAAACCCGCGGCATCGAACTGGGTGTCGAGGCGGTCAACCGCTACGAGAACCACCTGATCAACACCGGTTGGCAAGCGGTCGACATGATCAAGCGGGTGGGCGCCGACAATGTCTTCGTGCATCTCGATACCTACCACATGAACATCGAGGAAAAGGGCATCGGCACCGGCATCCTCGATGCACGCGACTTCATCAAATACATCCACCTGTCCGAAAGCGACCGCGGCACGCCCGGCTATGGCAATTGCGCCTGGGACGAGATCTTCGCGACGCTGGCCGCGATCGGTTTCAAGGGTGGGCTGGCGATGGAAAGCTTCATCAACATGCCGCCGGAAGTGGCCTATGGCCTTGCGGTCTGGCGGCCGGTCGCCAGGGACGAAGAGGAAGTGATGGGCAACGGCCTGCCGTTCCTTAGGAACAAGGCCCGGCAATACGGATTGATCTAGGCGCGCGCGCTTTAAGCGCCCCCTCTATCAGGACGGAGGGTCTCGGTATGGCAGTTTCAGCGGATGCGGACACGGGGACGGTCGCCGTCCTTGACGTCGGCAAGACCAATGTGAAGCTGAACGCGGTCACATCAGACGGTTTCGTCGTGGAAACGCTGAGCGTCGCCAACCCAGTGCTGCCGGGCCCGCCCTGGCGGCATCACGATCTCGAAAGCCTCGGCGAATGGATCTTCGCCAGTCTCGCAGGTCTTGGTCGCCGCCATCCGCTGCAAACCTTCGTCGCCGCCGGTCACGGGTCTGGCGGCGTACTCGCCGGCGATGACCCGGATATGGCCGCTGGCGCTGTTCTGCCGATGATCGATTACGAGCAGCCGGTGCCGGATAAAATCCAGCTCGGCTACGCGCCGCTTTCCGGCTCGTTTTTCGACCGCGGCAGCGCGACGATGCACAGCGCCACCCATCAGGCGCGCCAACTCTACTGGATGCAGGAGCATGCGCCCGATGCCGTCGCCGCCGCGCGCTGGTATCTTGGCCTGCCGCAATATTGGGCGTGGCGACTGTCGGGCGTTGCTGCATCCGAGGCGAGCTTGCTCGGCGCGCAATCGCATCTCTGGAATGTCGCCGAACGCCGCTTCGCGCCCATTGTCGGGACACGCGGCTGGCGGAGCCTGATGCCGGATTTCGCCGATGCCTGGCAGGTCCTCGGCTCCGCTCGTCTCGAGCTTGTCCGGCGCCACGGGTTGCCGGAAGGCTTGCGCGTGCTTACGGGCGGCCACGACAGCAGCCTCAACCACTATCGTTATCACGCCGGCGGGCTCAACGATTTCATCGTCGTTTCGACCGGAACCTGGATCGTCGGCTTTTCCGGCCGCACGGCCCTCGACCGGCTCGACGAACACCGCGGCATGACGCTGAACAGCGACGTCTTCGGGCGCCCGCTCGGCGGCGTGCTCACGATGGGTGGCCGCGAGTTCTCCCATGTGGCGGGCTGCGAACCGCCGAACGCCGCGGTGCCTGACGACGTCGTTCTCTGCTTGATCGCCAGACGCAGCATGGCTCTGCCGTCGTTCGGCGACGATGACGGCCTCTTTCCGGAAAGTGCCGGTCGCGGTCGCATCAGCGGGCCACCGCCGGAAACGCCGATCGAACGCAAGGCGCTGGCGTTGCTCTATTGCGCGCTTCTAACGGCGGAGTGCGTGGAGGCGCTGGGGCCGGGGCCGCTGGTCGTACTCGACGGAAGCTTCCTGCGCGACCCGCTCTATGCCCGCCTCGTCGCCGCACTGATGCCGAACCGGCGTGTGCGTTTCAATCTCGATGCCTATGGCGTGGCCTCCGGCGCCGCACTGCTTGCAAGCGAGGGCCGGCGCCGGCGCCCGGCGCCGCTTTCGCTCGCCGATCCCGGCGACGTGTCTCACCTCTCGCCTGCTGTCGCCGTCTATGCGTCGCAATGGCGAGCCCGCGCCCGGGCTGGGCGCAACAATGGTTTCAGTCGCGACTTCGAAAGGACATATCGATGAGCAAGGCCGACATTCTGTCGCTCCGCCGCGAGATGGTGGACATCTGCCGCCGCATGAATTCGAACGGTATCAACCAGGGGACTGCGGGCAACATTTCTGTTCGTACCGAGACCGGTTTCCTGATCACGCCGTCGTCGCTGCCCTATGAGACGATGCAGCCTGAGGATCTGGTCGAGATGGATTTCGACGGTACCTATGTCGGTCTTCGTCCGTCGTCGGAATGGCGTTTCCACCGCGATATCCTGAGGGAACGCACGGATATCAACGTCGTACTGCACTGCCATTCGGTCTATGCGACCACGCTTGCCTGCCACCACAAGACCATCCCGAGTTTTCACTACATGACCGGCATTGCCGGCGGCACGACGATCCGCTGTGCAGAATATGCGACCTTCGGCACGCAGGCATTGTCCGACAATGCGCTTGTGGCGCTCAAGGACCGTACGGCCTGCCTGCTTGGCCAGCACGGCCAGATCTCGCTCGGCAGGACGCTCGAGTCCGCCCTGTGGCTGGCGATCGAGATCGAGACCCTGTCGCGCATGTATGTTCAGGCGCTGACGCTTGGCGAGCCGCCGGTTCTGCCCGACGACGAGATGGAGCGCGTCATCGCGCAGATGCGCCGCATGAGCTACGGGCAGGCCCCGGATGATGAGGGTGTCAACGATCTTGCCCGTCCCAGAGAAGCGGTTTGAGGCGACTGGTCGCGGCGCCGCCGAAGCGCGCCGGCCCGCCCTGAAACAATCGATTTTGAGGGGACAAAGCCGTGCGTCGTCGCCCGGTCGCATCTCTGCCCCCATTCTTCGCGGGTTTGCGAAATGGGGTGAATCAACTAATGCTCAGCCATGATGCAACGATATCTGAGTCGGAGATTCGGCACGTCGGAGAGACGGCTGCGCCCTGCGAACGGCTGGCGCGTGGCTGCGGTGTCGCTGGTGGCCGCGACCGTGCTGTCGGGCTGCAACACGCGCCAGGACGTCGGCACGCCGACCGGCAGCATCATGGTTCCCTCGGAAAACGCGTTGATCCTGCCGCCGCCCGGCGGGCCTGCGGTTCTGAACGTCGTCGAACGGCGCAGCACCAACGCGATCGAGCAGGATATCTATCTTTACACCTCGGCGGCGACCCCAGGTCAGAACCTGCTGCGGGCCAAGTTCTTCGGCCCGATGAACGCCAAGTTCGACCAACAGTCCCGCTCGAACTATGCCGCTGTGCGCGACAACAAAATGATGGCTGAGGCGCGCCGGGCGCTGCCCGGCGTTTCGCTGTCGCTCAACCCTTACTTCCTGCAGAACAATTACGGGCCGTTCGGCTATGCCTTCGGTCAGGGCCGGGCGAACGACGCCTGCATCTTTGCCTGGCAGCAGATCCGCCAGGCGGAGAACCATCGCTCGCCGCTCAAGGGCTACGGCACGATCCAGGTGCGGCTGCGCTATTGCGCGGCAGGCGCCAGCGAGACCGAGCTTTTGGCCCCGGTCTACGGCTACACGATCACCGGCACCTTCGGCGATCCTGCCTGGAACCCCTATGGCGCGCCGCCGCCGCTGGAGGCGGGTCTCGGCCGAACCGGCAGCCCGATCTACCGCCAGGAAGAGGCGGTGACCACGAGCGCTCCGGTGGCGGTTCCGCGGCGCCAGGTGCAGCCCGTGGCACGGCGTGAAGTCAGCAGCGTTCCGGCACGCGTCGAACAGCAGGTCGTTGCGCCCGCCGCGGTGACGTCGATCCCGGTTCCGCAGCCGGACGGGACCGTCTCAATGCCGCAGGCGCAGGCGGAAACCACGGCGAAAACCTTGCCGAACGTGATCGTGCCGGCTCCCGCGTGCGCAGGGCAGCAGACCGGAGGAGCCTGCCCTTAATCGACCGCTAACCATCCTTTGTTATGGGCTGGTGTCGGTAGGGGAGACTCGGTCGAATATGGGTCGGGCAATACCAGTGGCATGATGCCGAACGCTGGAAGGCAAATGTATGAGCAGGATCGGATCGGTTGCCGCTTGGGCGTTTTTCTCGCTTTGTGTGATGGCGGTCATCACGCTGCCGGTGAACCTCCAGACGCAGCTCATCGTCAGCGTTCTCATCGTTACCTTCATGGCCGTGCTCAAGCTTGCCAATGCCGGTGGCCGCTGGCGGCTGATCGCGCTCGCCTTCGGTACGGCGATCGTGCTGCGTTATGTCTATTGGCGCACGACAAGCACGCTGCCGCCGCTCAACCAGCTTGAAAACTTCATCCCGGGCTTCCTGCTCTACCTCGCTGAAATGTACAGCGTGATGATGTTGTCGCTCAGCCTGTTCGTAGTGGCGATGCCGTTGCCGCCGCGAAAGGCGAGTTCGATCTCTCCCGGCAAGTTTCCGAAGGTCGATGTCTTCGTGCCGTCCTACAACGAGGACGCAGGCCTGCTCGCCAATACGCTTGCCGCCGCCAAGGCGATGGATTATCCGGCCGACAAGCTGACGGTGTGGCTGCTCGACGACGGCGGCACCCTGCAGAAGCGCAACTCGGCAAACCTTGTCGAAGCGCAGCGCGCATCCGCCCGCAATGCCGAACTGCAGGCGCTTTGCGACGATCTCGGCGTGCGCTACCTCACGCGCGAGCGCAACGAGCACGCCAAGGCCGGCAACCTCAACAACGGCATGCTGCACTCCGACGGCGAGTTGATTGCGGTCTTCGATGCCGACCACGCGCCGGCGCGCGACTTCCTTTTAGAGACCGTCGGCTATTTCGAGCAGGACCCGAAGCTGTTCCTGGTGCAGACGCCGCACTTCTTCCTCAATCCGGATCCGCTTGAGCGCAACCTGCGCACTTTCGAGAAAATGCCGAGCGAGAACGAGATGTTCTACGGCATCATCCAGCGCGGTCTCGACAAGTGGAATGCCGCCTTCTTCTGCGGCTCGGCCGCCGTTCTCCGCCGCAAGGCGCTGGAGGATACCGAGGGCTTCAGCGGCATGAGCATCACCGAGGATTGCGAAACGGCATTGGCGCTGCACGGACGCGGCTGGAACAGCATCTATGTCGACCGCCCGCTGATCGCCGGCCTGCAACCGGCGACCTTCGCCAGCTTCATCGGCCAGCGCAGCCGCTGGGCGCAAGGGATGATGCAGATCCTCATATTCCGCTTTCCGCTGTTCAAGGGCGGACTGTCGATCCCGCAACGGCTTTGCTACATGTCGTCGACGCTGTTCTGGCTGTTTCCGATCCCGCGGACGATTTTCCTTTTTGCGCCGCTCTTCTATCTGTTCTTCGACCTTGAGATCTTCACGGCGTCTGGCGGCGAGTTCCTCGCCTATACGCTGGCCTACATGGTCGTGAACCTGATGATGCAGAACTATCTCTACGGCTCGTTCCGCTGGCCCTGGATCTCTGAACTCTACGAGTTCGCCCAGACGGTGCATCTGCTGCCGGCGGTCATCTCGGTGCTGCTGCGGCCGAGCCGGCCGACCTTCAAGGTGACGGCAAAGGATGAATCGATCCTGGAAAGCCGGCTCTCCGAGATTGCCCGGCCGTTCTTCGTCATCTTCGCGGTGCTTTTCGTCGCCCTGCTCATGACGGTCTACCGGGTCTACACCGAGCCGTACAAGGCAGACGTGACGCTCGTCGTCGGCGGCTGGAACCTCTTGAACCTGATCATGGCCGGCTGCGTGCTCGGCGTCGTGTCGGAGCGCGGCGAGCGGGCAGCCTCCCGGCGCGTCAAGGTCAGCCGCCGCTGCGAATTCGGGGTCGCCGACAAATGGTATCCGGCAACGATCGAGGATGTCTCGGCGCACGGCGCGCGCGTCCAGGTCTACGGCATCGACGCATCGACGCTGCCGACCGACACCGAGGGCGGGATCCGCTTCGAGCCCTACAGCGGCAGCGGCGTGGCCGAGACGCTGCCTGTCGCGATCCGCAACAAGGAGGTTGCCGGCGATATCACCATCATGGGCTGCCGCTACCTGCCGCAGGTCGCCCGCCATCACAGCCTGGTCGCCGACCTGATCTTTGCCAATTCGCGGCAATGGAGCGAGTTTCAAAGCGCCCGGCGCGGTAATCCGGGACTGGTGCGCGGAACGTTCTGGTTCCTCTGGCTGGCGCTCTATCAGACGAGCCGCGGCATGATCTACTTCCTTCGCAGCCTGCGTGGCTCCGAGGCGCAGAAGGAGGGCGCTTGATGCTCAGGCGCCTCGTTCTCCCAGCCCTCTTGCTTGCGAGCCTTGCAACCGGCGTGTCGGCGCAGCCGTCGCCTTTCGACATGTCCGGCGAGCGCCCGGCGGATGTTCCGATCCTGCAGCCGCCGGCAGACACCGGAAGCAACGCCGGGCCGGCAGAGCCCATCGTCACGCTCAAGCCGCCGGACGACTTCAAGCGCTTCATCATCCCGTTCAGCGCACTGTCGCTGACCGGCGAGGTCGATGAACGCACCTGGTCCGTCTATCTGACGCCGGCGCAGGCGCAATCTGCCGCGTCGCTTGATTTCGCCTATCAGAACGCGATCGTCGTTGCGCCGGAAGCGTCGACGCTTTCGATCTTCGTCAATGGCGAACTGGCCGGCGAGAAGCCGATCGGCTCGGCGGAGGCCGCCACGCCGCTGAGCTACGACCTGAAGCCCGGGTTGCTGCGCGCCGGATCCAACGATATTCGCGTCAAGGTTCGCCAACGCCACCGCACGGACTGCACGGTCGAATCGACCTATGAACTGTGGACTGAGATCGCACCGGAATCGGCCTTCATCCGGTTTTCCTCCGGCGACAGCGCGACGCTTTCCAGTCTCGACGACGTACGCGCAGTCGGGCTCGATGCGCGCGGCCGGACGCAGTTCAACCTGGTCGTACCCGGCCTCCAGCAGCCGAGCCGAACGGCAGCTCTGATGCGGCTTGCGCAAGGCATGGCGTTGCGCGGCCAGATGCCCGCCCAGGAATTCGCCCTCAGCGAGACCATGCCTGAACTCGCGAAACCCGGGCAAATGACTGCGCTCGTCGGCACCGCGGAGGAAGTGGCGCCGTTCCTCGAGCGACTGCCGGAAGGTGCGTCGAGCGGCCCTGTCGCCATGTTCGTGCGCGACGGCAAGACGAAGTCGTCGGTGCTGGTGATCAGCGGTCCAGACTGGTCCGCCGTTCAGGAGGCGATCGAGGGGATCACGCAGCCGATGGACCGCCCGAGCAACGTGCCGCGCGACGTCATCGCCACCGGGCGTTGGCAGTTGCCGGAGACGCCGCTGGTCGTGACGAATGCGCGCCTGCGCTTCTCCGAACTCGGGGTGGAAACCAGCGAATTTACCGGCCGGCGCTTTCGCACGCGTTTCTCCGTAGCCGTGCCGTCGGATTTCTATGCCGACGCCTATGGCGACGCGACGCTTTTGCTCGACGCTGCCTATACGGATGCCGTGCTTCCAGGCAGCCACATCGACATCTATATCAACGGCAACATCGCATCGACGATCCCTTTGAACTCGGCCACAGGCGACATCCTGCGCCACCTGCCGATCAAAGTAACGATGCGCCATTTCAAGCCCGGTCCGAACCTGATCGAGATCGAGGCGGTGCTCTCCGCCGAGCCGGACAAGGCCTGCGCGCCGGGAACGCCGGCCTCTAACGATCCCCGCTTCGCGCTCTTCGATACGTCCGAACTGCGAATGCCGGACTTCGCGCGCATCGGTCGCCGGCCGAATATCGCTGCGATTTCCGGTGCTGCCGCCCCCTATCGCAGTGATAGCGCCGCCGTTCCCCTTTTCCTCGACCGTGCCGACGAGGACACGCTGTCGGCGGCCGCGACCTTCCTTGCCCGCCTGGCGGTTGCCGGCGGCAGGCCGATGCTGGTGGAGGTGATCACATCGCCGCTTGCAGCCGGCAGCCGCAACGCGATCTTCATCGGCGCCATGCCGCAGTTGCCGAAGACGGTGCTGACACAGGTTGGTATCGACCCCGCCAGGCAGATGTCCTGGGGCAATGCGGAGGACACCGGCCGTCCTGACGACACGCAGAAGGCCATCGACGAGTGGCGCACGCGCCTGAGCGGCGGCGCCTGGCGCAACCAGGTCACGGGGTTTCAGACCTGGGTGAAGCAGGAGTTCGACATTTCGCTGAGCTCGCTGCGTATCCTGCCCGAAGCGCAAGCCGCCTATATTCCGCCGGAAAGTGCCGGGCTTGTGATTGCGCAAGGCGCCAATCCGAGCGACGACGCGACCTGGACGCTGCTGACGGCGCCAACCGGCAAGCGTCTGCGTGAGGGCACGGCGGCGATCGCCGACGTCACGCGCTGGCAACAGCTTGCCGGGCGGGTTTCGGCCTACGAGCCGGCGACGGACAAGATCGAGGCGACGCCGGTCGCCGGTTTCGATTTCGTCCAGACGCAGCCGCCGTCGCTCACCAACTATCGCCTGATCTTTGCCAACTGGCTGTCCAGCAACATCATGGTCTATGCCCTGCTGCTGATCGTGCTGTCGGTGCTTCTGGGGCTGGCAACATCCTCGATGCTGACCCGCCTGGGGCGGCGCCAATGAGGTGGCGAACCGCGCTTCTCGCCGGATTGCTTGCGCTCCTTTTGCCGATGGCGGCCGGGGCCGACGAACAGGCGGGCTCGGTGAAGGCTGGGGAATGGGACCAGTACAAGGCGCGGTTCCTCGATGCCGGTGGCCGGATCATCGACGACGCCAATGGCAATGTCAGCCATAGCGAGGGACAGGGTTATGGCCTGCTTCTCGCCGTGCTGGCCGACAACCCGGCCGACTTCGCGCTGATCTGGTCGTTCACGCGCCGTGAGCTGCTGCTGCGCGACGATGGGCTGGCGGCGTGGAAGTGGAGTGCCACCGAAACGCCGCACATTATCGACATCAACAATGCCACCGACGGCGACATCCTGATCGCCTATGCGCTGGTGCTCGCCGGTGAACGCTGGAAGCGGCAGGATTACCTGCAGGCCGCCTCGCGGATCGCCAAGGCCATCCTCGACAACACCCTGCTCGATCATGGCGGGCGAACGCTGCTGTTGCCCGGCGTTACGGGCTTCGGCACGACCGATCGCCCGGATGGCCCGGTGGTCAATCCGTCCTACTGGATCTTCGAGGCTTTTCCCGCACTTGATCGGGTAGCGCCGTCGCCGCGCTGGAAGGCGCTCTCGGATGACGGCCTGGCCTTGCTCAATGCCCTGCAATCAGGCCCGAGAAAACTGCCGGCCGACTGGGTCAGCCTGCGTGCGATGCCGAAGCCAGCCCAGGGCTTTCCCGCCGAGTTCGGCTACAACGCTTTGCGGATCCCGCTCTACCTCGCCCGGGCGGACATGGGTGGCCGCGATCTGATGGCGCGGCTGCGGGCGGGAATGGCCGGCGACAAAGACGCATTGGTCCTCAGCGACGCCTCTACGGGGGCCGTTCAAACCAGCCTCACGGACCCCGGTTATCGATTTGTTAACCATATTCTGGCCTGTGTCTTGGACAGGGTTCCGATACCCGACAGCGTCAAGGTGTTCAGCCCGACGCAATATTACCCTTCCACGCTGCACCTGTTGGGGCTGTCTTACGTGAGGGAGAAGCGTCCGGAGTGTCTATGAAGTCCTCAATCGTTGCCATTGCCGCTGTGATGACTACGGCGATCGGGGTTGCCGGACTGACCGATGGCGGCTTCTTGCGCCAGGACAACAAGAAACTCGGCAGCTTGACTGGCGAGAGCCAGGAGGCGCCCGCCGTCGGCGGCAGCGCCGGCCAGGGCGCGCGCGGCGCGCCGCCGCAATTCACCGAGGTGGCCCAGGCCGACAGGCCGTCGGAGGAAGCACAAAGCACAAGCAAGCCGCAGTCGGTCGTCGACGAATCGGCGCTTCGCTACTTTGCCGCCAAGGGCGATACCGCACGGCTGCAGGCGGAAATCTCGCGCCTGCGCTCGCTTTATCCCGACTGGGTCCCGCCCGCCGATCCGCTGGCTGTGCCACGCAACAACGACGTCGCGCTCGAAACCATGTGGCGGCTCTACTCTGAAGGCCGCTACGCCGAAGTGCGCAAGGCGATCGCCGAGCGTCAGGCGAAGGAAGCCGCCTGGCAGCCGCCATCGGACCTGCTCGAGCGCCTCAACGTCGCCGAGGCTCGCGCCCGGCTGGTGAACGCCTCCGAGCTCAAGCAGTATGAAACCGTGATTTCGATTGCTGCGAGCACGCCGAGCCTTCTGACCTGCTCGGAAGTGGATGTGCTCTGGCATGTGGCGCAGGCCTTTGCCGAGACCAAGCGGCCGGACCGGGCCCGCGATGCCTATCTCTATGTGCTGAAGAGCTGCGACAACGCGCCGGAACGGCTCGCCACCGTGCAGAAGGCTGCCGCTGTGCTGTCCTACGCGACGCTGCAGGATCTGCTCGCGCTCGAGCGCACCACGCCGGAGGGCGTGCCGGAGTTCGAAAGCATCCGTGACGATCTCGCCCGGCGCTTCGTTGCCGAAGGTGACGGAGACAAAGCGCTTGCGGTTGATCCCAAGTACGTCCAGCGCGTCGAAAAACTGGCCGAGACCGGTGGCACGGCAAGCGACGCCCTGCTGCTCGGCTGGTATCAGCTGCGCCGCGACAACATGAGCGCCGCCGAGCAATGGTTCCGCCGTGCCCATGACAAGGAAGACAGCGCCTCCGCCGCGCAGGGGCTGGCGCTGACGCTGATCGCGCGCAAGGCACCGCTCGAGGCCGAGGCCGTACTCTACCCGTGGCGCGATAGCTCGCCCGATGCCCTTGCGACCTATTTCGCGGCGACTGCCAATCTGCTGGCGATCGATCCGCCGGTCGCCCTCGATGCCGCCGTGCTGGCGCGGATCGCTCAGGAAACGACCAAGGCCCGCGAACCGGCCACGGCCCAGCAGTTCGGCTGGTATGCGCGCGCCCTCAACCAGCCGGCAACCGCCGCACAATGGTTTGCAACGGCGCTGCGCTGGAAGCCGGACGACGAGCCGTCGGCCTATGGCCTCGCGCTCAGCCGTGACCAGCTGAACGACAAGGATGGCGTCGTCGAAGTCCAGCGTTTGTGGTCGGGCCGTTCCGAACGCATCGCCCGGCTTGGCGAAGTCAAGGAGAAGCTCGACGAAGTCAGCCGCGCGCCGCTTCCGACGGCCGAGGTGCAACGGACGCAACCGCAGCCGACGGCCCGTACCACCGTCGTCACAGAGGTGGTCGAGCAACCTGCCGCTCAGAGGCCGCGCACGGGCGGCGTCGTGCAGAAATCGGTGCGCAGCGGGGCCGGCTGCCGAACCACCATCAATCCCGCCGGCATGGCGCCGCAGGCGGCGCTCGCACGCGGCTGGTGCCTGATGGACCTCAACCGGCCGCTGGAGGCCGCCGAAGCATTCGAGGTGGCCTTGCAGGCGCCTGCGTCGCAGATGCGCGAAGACGCTGCCTATGGCCAGAGCCTGGCCTACCTGCGCGCTGGTCTCACCAACAAGGCCGCGGTGTCAGCGACCAAGTCGACGCAGAGCCGGGGGCGGGTCGACGAGCTGCAGACGGCGATCCTCGCCGACCGTGCCATTGCCGCCTTCAATGCCAATCGCTACCGCGAGGCCATCCTTTTTCTCGATCAGCTCGGGCAGATCTCGACCCGCCGCCAGGACCTGATGGTGCTGCGCGGCTACGCCTACATGAACCTCAAGTACCACGCGGAAGCGCGACGCATCTTCGAGGCGCTTGCCGCCACCGGCAATAGAGACGCGATGCAGGGCCTTGCGGCCGTCGAGGCCAGCCAGGAAATCTGGCCGAACAAGAACTGATCGTCGATCCCGCGATGTCACGGCGACACCTGTTGCCGTACCAGGAGTGGAACGCTTGCCGCCGGACTCGGCGCGAGGGCCCGCCAACTCGTTCGCGCACAGGATGCAATCGGCAGGCGGTTCCGGATTTGCATATCGTGCTTGGCTTTGCCCCTCTTTGGAAGGAAATTAGCGAAACGCGGTGCTATCGTCCGGCCATGTCGCGGCGTTGATCTCATTGCATTCGCTGCGATCCGCGTAGAGGATGGAGCGTTATCGTCCGGCCGCTGTGGGAGGAGACCGCACTGGCCGGCACGATGGGAGGATAGACATGTTTCAGGGCGGATTGAGCTTCGCGCTTGGCGAGGACATCGACGCGTTGCGCGAGAGCGTGCGGCGCTTCGCAACGGACCGTATCGCGCCTTTGGCGGACGAGACCGATCGCAGCAACGCATTTCCGATGCCGCTCTGGCGCGAGATGGGCGAGCTTGGTTTGCTCGGGATTACCGCCGGCGAGGAGCATGGCGGGGCCGCTATGGGCTATCTCGCCCATTGCGTGGCGATGGAGGAGATAAGCCGCGCATCGGCCTCGATCGGCCTTAGCTACGGCGCCCATTCCAATCTCTGCGTCAACCAGATCAACCGCAACGGCAACGACGACCAGAAGGCGCGTTACCTGCCGAAGCTGATTTCCGGCGAGAATGTCGGTGCGCTGGCGATGTCGGAGCCCGGCGCCGGTTCCGACGTCGTTTCGATGACGCTCAGAGCCGACAAGCGCGGCGACCGTTATGTGCTCAACGGCAACAAGATGTGGATCACCAACGGTCCGGACGCCGACGTGCTCGTCGTCTATGCCAAGACCGATCCGACCGCCGGCCCGCGCGGCATCACCGCCTTCCTCGTCGAGAAGGGCTATGCCGGCTTTTCGACCGGCGAGAAGCTCGACAAGCTCGGCATGCGCGGCTCCAACACCTGCGAGCTGATCTTCAAGGACTGCGAAGTGCCGGAAGAAAACGTGCTCGGCACCATCGGCGGTGGCGTGCGCGTGCTGATGTCGGGGCTCGACTATGAGCGTGTCGTGCTTTCGGCCGGGCCGCTCGGCATCATGGCCGCTTGCCTCGATGTGGTCGTCCCCTATCTGCATGAGCGCAAGCAGTTCGGCCAGGCGATCGGCGAGTTCCAGCTGATGCAGGGCAAGCTCGCCGACATGTATGTGACGGCGAATGCGGCGCGCGCCTATGTCTATGCCGTGGCGGCGGCCTGCGATCGCGGCGAGACCACGCGCAAGGATGCGGCCGGTTGCATTCTCTATGCGGCTGAGAAGGCGACGGCGCTGGCGCTCGAGGCGATCCAGGCGCTCGGCGGCAACGGCTACACCAACGACTACCCGGCGGGTCGCCTGCTGCGCGACGCCAAGCTCTACGAGATCGGCGCCGGCACCAGCGAGATCCGCCGCATGCTGATCGGGCGGGAGCTGTTTACCGAGACGCGGTAGCCGCCGGCAACTGAAGCGGCCGAACTCGATCGAAAGAGGACTTGATGACCGTTCTGAAATCTCACATTTCTCCGTCCTCCGATACGTTCAAGGCAAACCAGGCGGCCATGGCGGAGGCGATCGCGACTGTCGAAGACGCGGTGAAGGTGGCGGCCGCCGGCGGCGGTGATACCGCGCGCGAACGCCATGTCAGCCGCGGCAAACTCTTGCCGCGCGACCGGGTGGCCAACCTCATCGATCCGGCAACACCCTTCCTCGAAGTCGGCATGACGGCGGCGCACGGCATGTATAACGGCGATGCGCCGGCGGCCGGGCTGATCACCGGCATCGGCCGGGTGTCTGGCCGTGAGTGCATGATCGTTTGCAACGACCCGACGGTCAAAGGCGGCACCTACTATCCGCTTACAGTCAAGAAGCACCTGCGCGCGCAGGAGATCGCCGCGGAAAACAATCTGCCCTGCATCTATCTGGTCGATTCCGGCGGCGCCAACCTGCCGAACCAGGACGAGGTTTTTCCGGACCGCGATCACTTCGGTCGGATCTTCTATAACCAAGCCAATATGTCGGCCGCCGGCATCCCGCAGATCGCCGTGGTGATGGGTTCCTGCACCGCGGGTGGCGCCTATGTGCCGGCCATGTCCGACGAGACGATCATCGTCGAAGGCCAGGGCACGATCTTTCTCGCCGGCCCCCCGCTCGTGCGCGCCGCGACCGGCGAGGTCGTCTCGGCGGAGGATCTCGGCGGCGCCGATGTGCACACGCGGCTCTCCGGCGTGGCCGACCATCTGGCGCGCGATGACGCTCATGCACTGGCGCTCGCCCGCCGGGCCGTTTCGGCACTCAATCGGCTGAAGCCGTTGACGGTCGAGCTGGTGACGCCTGAGCCGCCGCTCTACGACCCGCACGAGATCGCCGGCATCGTGCCCTCGGATCTGCGCACGCCCTACGACATCCGCGAGGTCATCGCCCGCACCGTGGACGGTTCCCGTTTCGACGAATTCAAGGCGCGCTACGGCACCACGCTCGTCTGCGGCTTTGCCCATGTGCACGGCATCCCGGTCGGCATCATCGCCAACAACGGCGTGCTGTTTTCGGAATCCGCCCTGAAGGGCGCGCATTTCGTCGAGCTCTGCGCCCAGCGCAAGATCCCGCTCGTCTTCCTGCAGAACATCACCGGCTTCATGGTCGGGCGGAAATATGAGACGGAAGGCATCGCCAAGCACGGCGCCAAACTGGTGACGGCGGTGGCGACGGCACGTGTGCCGAAGGTGACGATGCTGGTCGGCGGTTCCTTCGGCGCTGGCAACTACGGCATGTGCGGTCGGGCGTTTTCGCCGCGGTTCCTGTGGACCTGGCCGAACAGCCGCATCTCCGTCATGGGTGGTGAGCAGGCGGCCGGCGTCCTGACGACCGTGCGCAGCGAGGCCCTGAAGCGGGCGGGAACGCCCTGGAGCGAGGAGGAGGAGGCGCGTTTCCGCCAGCCCATCCTTGATCTCTTCGAACGCCAGAGCCATCCGCTCTATGCCTCGGCCAGACTTTGGGACGACGGCGTCGTCGATCCGCGCAAGACGCGCGACGTGCTCGGCCTGTCGCTGTCGGCGGCGCTCAATGCGCCGATCGAAGACACGCGCTTCGGCCTCTTCAGGATGTAGGGACACCGCCATGAAACGCGAAAACATCAATGCCCCGAACGCACCGCAGCCGCGTGGAGGCTACTCGCAGGCCGTTCGCCTGGAGAACTTCGAGCGTCTGCTCTTCGTCAGCGGGCAGGGGCCGCTGACGCCTGAAGACGCGCTGCCGGAGGGTTTCGAGGCGCAGGCGCGCCAGGTCTGGGCCAACATCGACGCGCAATTGACCGCGGCGGGCATGACCAAGGCCGATATCGTCAAGGTGACGGTGCTGCTTGCCGATCGGCAACACGCCATGGCCAACCGCGCGGCCCGCGCCGAATATCTCGGTGCGCTAGCACCCGCCATGACGGTCGCGATCGCCGGCATCTTCGATGCCGGATGGTTGCTCGAAATCGATGTGATCGCAGCGCAATAGGGCCAGGAGATGCCGATGTTTTCCAAACTCCTGATTGCCAATCGCGGTGAGATCGCCTGCCGGGTGATCCGCACAGCCAAGCGCCTCGGCATCCGCACGGTCGCCGTCTATTCCGATGCCGATGTCGGCGCGCTGCATGTGGCGCTGGCCGACGAGGCGATCCGCATCGGCCCGGCGCCGGCGCTCGACAGCTACCTTGTGGCCGAACGCATCATCGCGGCGGCGCACTCCGTCGGCGCAGACGCCATTCATCCCGGCTACGGCTTCCTGTCGGAGAATGCCGACTTTGCCGAAGCCGTCGAGGCGGCCGGCATCACCTTCGTCGGACCGTCGGCGTCGGCCATTCGCGCCATGGGGCTGAAGGATGCCGCCAAGGCGCTGATGGAGCAATCCGGCGTGCCGGTGGTTCCGGGCTATCACGGCGAGACACAGGAGCCGGACTTCCTTGCCGGGGAAGCGGTGAACATCGGCTATCCCGTGCTGATCAAGGCGCGCGCCGGCGGCGGCGGCAAGGGCATGCGGCGGGTCGACAGCGCCGCCGACTTTCCGGCTGCGCTGGAGGCGGCGCGCCGCGAGGCGGAAGCGGCCTTCGGCGACGGCGCGGTCCTGATCGAGAAATATCTGACAAAGCCGCGGCATATCGAGGTGCAGGTCTTCGGCGACCGGCACGGCAACATCCTGCATCTTTACGAGCGCGACTGCTCGCTGCAACGACGCCACCAGAAGGTGATCGAGGAAGCGCCGGCGCCGGGCATGACCGCGGAAGTGCGGCGCGCCATGGGTGAAGCCGCCGTTCGTGCGGCGCAGGCGATCGGCTATGTCGGCGCGGGCACTGTCGAGTTCATCGCCGACGTGACCGACGGGCTCTGGCCGGATCAGTTCTACTTCATGGAAATGAACACCCGGCTGCAGGTGGAGCATCCTGTCACCGAGGCGATCACCGGCATCGATCTCGTCGAGTGGCAGTTGCGGGCTGCAGCCGGTGAAGCGCTGCCGAAACGCCAGAGCGAGATCTCCATCGACGGCTGGGCCTTCGAGGCCCGCATCTATGCGGAAGACCCGTCGCGCGGCTTCCTGCCGGCGACCGGGCAACTCACGACCTTGAGCTTTCCGGAGGAGGGCGTCCGTGTCGATGCCGGTGTCCGGCAGGGAGACAGGATCACGCCGTTCTATGACCCGCTGATCGCCAAGCTGATCGTGCACGGGTCCAACCGGTCGACGGCGCTGGCCAGGCTCGAGATCGCGCTTAGGGCCTGCCGCATCGGTGGCACGGTCACCAATCTCGATTTTCTGGCCCGCCTTGCGGCCGAACCGGATTTTCGCGCCGGGCACCCCGATACCGGCCTGATCGATCGTTCGATCGATCGGCTATCGGCGTCGCCGGTGCCGAACGATGCGGCCCTCGCGCTTGCGGCCATCATTTCGACCGGAGCCTTGCAGCCGGACGGATCGGCCGATCCCTGGTCTTCGCTCGGCCATTGGCAGATTTGGGGTGACGCAAACCGCAACATCGCGATCGAGCACCTGGGTGGACGGACGACCGTGGCGCTGGCGGCCCGTGGCCGGGATCAGTTCGCCGTCCACACCGGGACGGCGGCGCTGCCGGTCGTTATCCTCAATCGCTCTGCCGATGGCGCCCGGGCGGAAATCGCCGGCGCGCAGCAGGAGTTCCGTTTCCTGCGCGAAGGCGAGCAGATCACGCTGTTCCTGAACGGTGAGACCTACGGACTTCGCTTGCCGGACGCGCTTGGTGCCGGTCACTCAAGCGAGGTCGCCGACGACGCGGTCTCGGCGCCGATGCCCGGTATCGTCAAGCTCATCCGGGTCCGCCCCGGTGATGCCGTCGAGAAGGGCCAGGCGCTTGCCGTCATGGAAGCGATGAAGATGGAACTCACCTTGTCGGCCTCGCGCGCCGGTGTGGTCGAGAGCGTGCAGGTCAGCGAAGGCGAGCAGGTGACAGCCGGCGCCGTGCTGGTGATGCTCCAGCCGGAGAGCGCGGAATGAGCGGAGCGGCGCCTGGGCATGTGACGATCGTCGAGATGGCGCCGCGCGACGGGCTGCAGAATGAAAGCGCGCTCGTCCCAACGACTGAGAAGATACGTCTCGTCGATATGCTCTCTGATTGCGGCTACGGGCGGATCGAGGTGACGAGCTTCGTCAGCCCGAAATGGGTGCCGCAGATGGCCGACGCCGCCGAAGTGATGGTCGGCATCCGGAGGCGGCCCGGGACGCGCTACGCGGTGCTGACGCCCAACATGCGCGGTCTTGAAGCCGCGCTCGAAGCCGGCGCCGACGAGGTGGCGATCTTCGCCTCGGCTTCCGAAACCTTCTCGCAAAAGAACATCAATTGTTCGATCGCCGAGAGCATCGAGCGGTTCGTACCGGTTGCCGAACTGTGCCGGGAAAAAGGAATTCTGCTGCGCGGCTATGTGAGTTGCGTTGTCGAATGCCCTTATGAGGGTGCGATCGCCCCAGCGAGCCCCGCAAGCGTCGCCGGCCTGCTCGACGATCTCGGTTGCTACGAGATCAGTCTCGGCGACACGATCGGCCGCGGCACTCCGGAGGCGGTGGACGCGATGCTGGCCGCGGTGCTGGAGCGCATTCCGGCCAACAGGCTCGCCGGGCATTTCCACGACACCTCCGGCCGCGCGCTCGACAACATTGCCGTTTCGCTCGACCGCGGCCTTAGGGTCTTCGACGCTTCGGCCGGCGGTCTCGGTGGCTGCCCCTATGCGCCGGGTGCTGCCGGCAATGTCGACACGCTCGCCGTCAACGCCTTCGTAACGGCCAAGAGTTTTTCGACGGGGCTCGACCTAGCGAAGCTCGAACAGGCCGCCGCATTTGCGCGGACCTTAAGGACGGGATCATGACCTTCGAAACGATCCGGATCGAAACCGATGCGCGCGGTGTCACGCGGCTGACCTTGGCACTGCCGCAGAAGCACAACGCGCTTTCGGCGCGGATGATCGGCGAACTGACCGAGGCGGCAGAGCAGCTTTCGGCTGATCGTTCTGTCCGCGTCGTTATCCTTGAGGGCGAGGGCCGCAGCTTCTGCGCCGGCGGCGACCTCGGCTGGATGCGCGAGCAGTTCGATGCAGACAGGGCGACTCGCATTGCTGAGGCGACGCGATTGGCGATGATGTTCAAGGCGCTGAACGAGATCTCGAAGCCCGTGATCGGCCGCCTGCATGGCAATGCCTTTGGCGGAGGGGTTGGCCTCATGAGCATCTGTGACGCGGCGGTTGCCTCGACCGACGCCAAGTTCGGCCTGACCGAAACACGTCTCGGCCTGATCCCGGCGACCATCAGCCCCTATGTCGTCGCCCGCATCGGCGAGGGTAAGGCGCGGCCGCTGTTCATGTCCGCCCGCCTGTTTGGTGCGGAGGAGGCGCGCGCCTTGGGGCTCGCCACCACCGTTGTCGCCGCCGACGCGCTGGATGTGGCGATCGAAGCGGAGATCGAGCCCTATCTGGCGGTCGCGCCGGAGGCCACCGGCCGGGCCAAGCGACTGGCTCGCTCGCTTGGGGCTCCAATCACCGAAGAGACCATTGCCGCGACCATCGAACAGCTTGCCGATTGCTGGGAATCCGATGAGGCGCGTGAGGGTGTCGGCGCGTTCTTCGACAAGCGCGAGCCCGCCTGGCGGCGATAGGTGTCCTTGATTTGGGCATGTTTTGATCTTACTTTGACAACACGATGATCAAAACAAGTGCGGATCCTGTCATGGCTGCTGTCGGTCTCAACATCTCCACCGCCCACTACGGCGAGAGCCAGTCGTCTTTCCTGTCCGCTCGGCTGGTTGCCGATCGCCTTGGCGTGACGCTTGCCGAACTCGCGAAGCTGATCGGTGTCGCGCGCAACACGCTGACGGCGAAGTCCAGTGCCCGAAAGGTCGATGCGGCGTTGAGCAGCGTCGTCCGTATCCTTGCCATGGCCGGCGAAATGGCGGGCGACGACAGCCGCGCCGTCATCTGGTTCAAGCACCAGCCGATCCCCGGCTGGGCCGGCAAGACCGCCTATGACCTCGTCGGCGAGGGCAAGGCCGACAAGGTGCTCGCCTATCTCGAAGCCGTGCGTTCCGGTGTCTACGCCTGATGGCGGTTGGTGAGCCGGTGCGCCTCTGGCGCGCCTATGTGCCGCGCTGGGCGCATGCGCCGCTCCCGGGCGAAGGGGCAGGGCGGTACGGTGGGAGGTGGAATCCCGTGGGAACGCCGACGATCTATGCCGCCCGCGAGCTCTCGACCGCCTGGGCCGAATACAATCAGGGTTTCGTCCAACACCCGGCGCTGATCGCCCAGCTTGAACTCCGCTTTGCCCGTCTTGCCGATCTGACGGCGCCGGAGATCCTTTCCGACCTTGGTCTCACCGAAGAAATCCACCGATGCGAATGGCGTGATGCGCTCGATCGTGGTCTGGTGCCGGAGACGCACCGCCTGCAACTGGCGTTGAGCGACCGAGGCTTCGATGGCCTGATCTATCCGTCCTTCATGTCGCCCGGCGGCACCTGCGTCGCGCTGTGGCACTGGAACACGGGCGAGGGTGCCGAACTGAAGGTTATCGATCCCGAAGGGCGCCTGCCGAAAACGCCGGCGTCCTGGCTCTGAATTTGAGCCGTTTGCGTGGCGATGAGGCTGCCTCAGATCACCTTGCCCGGATTGAGGATGCCGTTCGGGTCGAGCGCCCGTTTGATCCGGTGCATGAGTTCGAGTTCGGCCGGGCTGCGCGAATGGTCGAGGAAATCCCGCTTCAGCGTGCCGATGCCATGTTCGGCCGAGATCGAGCCTTTGTAGCGCCGCACGATTTCGTAGACGATGCCGTCGACGATATGCGGCGTGTCCGCGTCGCTGTCAGGCTCCGAAAAGGCGATATGCAGGTTGCTGTCGGCGACGTGGCCGAAGAAGGAGACATGGGCGGCCGGGAACCGTTGAAATAGAGCCGCTCCACATTCCGTGGCGAAGCGGCCGATATCGCCGATCGGCAGGCTGACGTCGAGGTTGACGAGCGCCGGCAGCTGGCTGTCCATCGCGTGGCCTTCGCGCACGCTCCAGAACGAACGGCTTTCTTTCTCCGACTGGGCGATCAGCGCATCGGCAATGATCCCATCTTCAAGCGCCTCACCGAGAAAGGCCTCGAAGCCGTCACGCTCGCTGGCATCACCGAGCAGATCCTGCTCGACGATCACCGCGAAGGGCGGGATTTCGTCAAAGAACTTCAGCTTCTCCGCCTCGGCGTTGAAGCGGAAGTAGTTTTCCCACATCGCCTCGAAGGCCGAGAGGCCGGGCAGGCGGCGTTGGCAGCGCGTGAGGAAGGCGACCACGTCGTCGTAGCTTTCGAGAGCGCAGAGCGCCGTCAGCCGGCCGGCGGGCAAGGGCCGCAGGCGCAGGACCGCGCGGGTGATCACGCCGAGCGTTCCTTCGGAGCCGATGAAGAATTGCCGGAGGTCGTAGCCGGTGTTGTTCTTGATCATCTTGTTGAGCGACGAGATGATCGTGCCGTCGGCGAGCACCGCTTCGAGACCGAGCACGTTGTCGCGCGTCACGCCGTAGCGAAGCACCCGGATGCCGCCGGCATTGGTGGCGAGGTTGCCGCCGATCTGGCAGGAACCGCGGGCGCCGAGATCGATTGGCAGCAGGAAACCGGCGTCTTCGGCGGCGCGTTGCGCCACTTCGAGCGGCGTTCCGGCCCGCACGGTCATGGTGCCTGCCTGTGGGTCGATTTCTTCGATGCCGGTGTAACGCTCGAGCGAGATCACCACCGCGTCGTTGCCGGCATTGGCGCCGCCGGCAAGTCCGGTGAGGCCGCCCTGGACGACGACCGTTTGGCCGTTCTCGTTGCAGAGCCGGAGGGCCGTGGCGATCTCGCCACTGCTTGTCGGGCGGATCACGGCTCTGGGCAGCTCCCGGCCGGTCAGGCTGGCGTCGCTCCGGTGGCGTTCGCCGATTTGCGTGCCGGTGAGCACGATGTCGCCGAGGGCTTGTTTCAGGTCGTCGACGATCGTCATGCGCTTCTCCTGGTTCCGCAGCCATTGTCGGCAGCGGGCGTCCCTGCTTAGCGCATCGCGAAGCAAACCGATATCCGCACGGCGACTCTCAGCCCGTCGTTGTCGGCGCGCTTGCACGCTAAGCATGACGAGACGGGCGAAACTGGGCTAGGAGCGCGACCGGTCAGCTGCCGGTGCGTGCCAGTTCAAACGGTTCGGCGGTCTCCACTTCGGCCGGCGGCTCCGGCGTTGGGGCCGCATTCGCCTGCTCCTCCCTGAAGATCTTCCACTTTGTCGGTCGGAAGGCGATGCGGCTGTGGTCGCCGGCAGCGGCGCGTTCGGGCGAGAGTTCGATCTCGACATGCGGATGGTTGCGGCCAAGGTCGAGTTCGAGATGGCGGGTGCCGGCAACGCGGCGGCTGGCGGCAACGAGGCCGGCAAGGCAACCGCCGCAGCCGTCGATCAGCTCGATGTCGTGCGGGCGGAAGTGCAGTTTCGCGGGGCCGTCGGGCTCGGACGGGGCGCGCAGCCCGATCGGCCGATCCTCGAACCAGATCTCGCCGTTCTGCAGCGTAACATTGAGGCAGTTCGACTGGCCGATGAAGCCGTAGACGAAGGGCGAGACCGGATGGTCGTAGATCTCGTCGGGGGTGCCGACCTGTTCGATCACACCCTTGCTCATGACGACGACGCGGTCGGCGAGCTCCAGCGCCTCGTCCTGGTCATGGGTGACGAAGATCGTCGTGTGGCCGGTGCGGTCGTGAATGTCGCGCAGCCACTTGCGCAGTTCTTTCCGGACCTGCGCGTCGAGCGCGCCGAAGGGCTCATCGAGCAGAAGCACGTTCGGTTCCACCGCCATGGCGCGGGCGAGCGCCACACGCTGGCGCTGGCCGCCCGACAGCTGCGCCGGATAGCGCTTGTCGAGGCCGGAGAGCTGCACGAGGTCGAGCAGATCGAGGGCGCGCTTGCGGATCTCGGCCGACGGCGGTCTGCGGTTGGAGGGCCGCACCTTCAGCCCGAAGGCGACGTTGTCGAGCACGGTCATGTGGCGGAACAGGGCATAGTGCTGGAAGACGAAGCCGATGTTGCGCTCCTGCACGGTCTTTTGCGAGGCGTCCTCGTCGCCGAAGAAGATCGTGCCTTCGGTCGGGCTTTCGAGCCCGGCAACGAGACGCAGAAGTGTGGTCTTGCCGGAGCCGGAGGGGCCGAGCAGCGCGATCAGCTCGCCGGAGCGGATGTCGA
>NZ_JACVBE010000090.1:0-255 GCF_014852185.1 Ensifer sp. ENS07
AGTTACGCGTGCAATTTGCCGAGTTCCTTCAGCATAGTTCTCTCAAGCGCCTTGGTATACTCTACCTGACCACCTGTGTCGGTTTCGGGTACGGTCTATACGGTGGAGCTATTTCCTGGAACCGCGTCCCCGCCCACACAATCCAATAAGTGTGAACAAGTTAAGCGATCCGTCACTACCACCAGGCCCACGAATATTAACGTGGTTCCCATCGACTACGCGTGTCCGCCTCGTCTTAGGGGCCGGCTAACCCTG
>NZ_JACVBE010000091.1:0-255 GCF_014852185.1 Ensifer sp. ENS07
GGTCGATCGCGCTCCACAGCACGTCGCCCTTGCCGATGCCGCGACGGACACGCCGGGGAAACAGGATCTTCTCGCTGCGCAGGCGGCGCACGACCGCACAGGCTGTGCCCACCTCCCGGAAGGTATCAAACAGCATGCGCACCGTGTCCTGGATCTGGCGATCCGGATCGAGCACCACGCGCATATCAGGCGTGTAGACCAGTCCGATCGGCAACGGCAACTCGAGCTCGCCACGACGCGCCTTGTTGAGAATGC
>NZ_JACVBE010000092.1:0-255 GCF_014852185.1 Ensifer sp. ENS07
CGAAGCATCTGGTCCTGGAATTGCCGAAAGGCCAACGGCAATTCCAGGAAGGGCGCACCATTGCGCAAGGCACCGGGCTTGCGCTGGATGACCGCAAGGTAATGCCGCCAGTCGTAAATCGTTCGCGGCGGTTTGTCGTGGCTGCGCTCAATGACCCGCGCATGTTCGCATAGGATATTGCCCTCGGCCGCAACGACCAGCCGCTCAGGGTAAATCCGCAGGCTGACGGGCCGGTTCGCAAAGGATGCAGGCACA
>NZ_JACVBE010000093.1:0-255 GCF_014852185.1 Ensifer sp. ENS07
GCGTCATTCGGTCGTCGATATCTTAGAGGACCGCAGCGTCGAGAGCGCAAAATCTTGGTTGCAAGAGCGTCCGACGATCGAGGTCGTGAGCCGAGATCGCTGCGGTTTGTATGCTCAGGCGGCCCGACAGGGCGCCCCGCAGGCCCGCCAGGTGGCTGACCGTTTTCATCTGGTTCAAAATCTCAGAGAGGCAATCAAGGAACAGATGAGCGTTTATGGTCACGCCCATGTTAGACCCATTCTCTCCGAAGATGC
>NZ_JACVBE010000094.1:0-255 GCF_014852185.1 Ensifer sp. ENS07
TGTGCCTGCATCCTTTGCGAACCGGCCCGTCAGCCTGCGGATTTACCCTGAGCGGCTGGTCGTTGCGGCCGAGGGCAATATCCTATGCGAACATGCGCGGGTCATTGAGCGCAGCCACGACAAACCGGCGCGAACGATTTACGACTGGCGGCATTACCTTGCGGTCATCCAGCGCAAGCCCGGTGCCTTGCGCAATGGTGCGCCCTTCCTGGAATTGCCGTTGGCCTTTCGGCAATTCCAGGACCAGATGCTTCG
>NZ_JACVBE010000095.1:0-255 GCF_014852185.1 Ensifer sp. ENS07
CAAGTTCGAGTTCAAGGGCAAGGCCTTCCTGACGACGCTGATCGACCTGCCGTTCTCGGTCTCGCCGGTGATCTCCGGCCTCGTCTTCGTGCTTCTGTTCGGCTCGCACAGTGTCCTTGGTCCCTGGCTGCAGAGCCACGGCATCCAGATCCTCTTTGCCGTGCCGGGCCTGGTGCTCGCCACCGTCTTCGTCACCTTCCCCTTCGTCGCCCGCGAGCTGATCCCGTTGATGCAGGAACAGGGCAGTAGCGACGA
>NZ_JACVBE010000096.1:0-254 GCF_014852185.1 Ensifer sp. ENS07
TGGTCGTCACCGCCCACGCCGCAACACTCACTATCGGGCGGGAGCTACCCCTTACCCGAGCCGGACTTTCACCGGCTGGAACGCGCCAGCTTGTCCTGGCGCACCTCATCCTGATCGCCGCGCTATACTCGACTGCTATCTGCGGGGATGCGAGCGCAATTGAAATGGTCACCCGGCCCAGGGGTCAAGGTTCTGGGTATTACCGTTCAAGATGAAGAAAACTGGGTTGTTTCTGCCGCTGCGAAACCTGTCGG
>NZ_JACVBE010000097.1:0-253 GCF_014852185.1 Ensifer sp. ENS07
GGACTCGTTTGTCATTGAGATCATGAAGCAATTCGCCGATCGCCGCATTGACCTCGGCCAAGCTATAGAAGATGCGATGGCGCAGCCGGCCCAATAGCCAGCGTTCGACGATACGAACCGCAGCTTCACAGATGATGTCGATATTGAGTTCATAGAGCGCCCGTCCGAACTGCGTCAGGCCGCTTGTCCGGTCTTTCTTCGACGCATGGAGCGAGCGGAAAACGCCGTGCTTGTCGCTGTAGAAGGCCAGCGG
>NZ_JACVBE010000098.1:0-253 GCF_014852185.1 Ensifer sp. ENS07
GCCGCTGCGGCCCAGAAGAGAGGAGAAAAAGCCAATCCCTTGACCAAACCCTGATCAGAAAACCATACTCAGAGGTGGCTCACTTCTCGGTGGAAAAACCGGCTCAGTTCCGCGCGGAAACCAACAGCTTCGTGCTCTCGGTGTTCTCAAACACCTGACGAAGGGAGGACTGGCGGACGTAGAGAAACGCATCGCGCCGCAGGTGATCGGCGCTAATCTTCATGGCATTATCAGTAGACATGGCTTCCTCCTG
>NZ_JACVBE010000099.1:0-252 GCF_014852185.1 Ensifer sp. ENS07
GCCCCAGTTCTGTTTGCGTGTCGACAGCACGAAGCGCTGTCCGCGCCACGGATGGAACGGGTGCGTAACCTCGAACTCTATGCGGGCTTGAGTGTCAGTACGAACTGCAGTCCTGGACTTGAAAGAAGGGTCGAGTGGAGCGTGCCAACCAGACATTGCAGGATCGGCTGGTCAAGGAGATGCGACTTCGCGGTATCGATACGATCGAAGCTGCCAATGTCTATGCGCCTGAGTTCATTGCAGATTTCAACA
>NZ_JACVBE010000009.1:0-307162 GCF_014852185.1 Ensifer sp. ENS07
CCGTCGCATCGAGGAGACGAAGCGGCGGCGCGACAGCGCAAAGGTGAAAGAGACCCTGGCCGCGGTTTCAAAGGTCGCCTCGACCGGCGAAGGCAACCTCTTGGCGGCCGCCGTCGAAGCGGCGCGGTCGCGCGCGACCGTCGGCGAAATCTCCGATGCGATGCGCGGCGCCTTTGGTGACCATGCCGCAACGCCCAAGGTCGTCAGCAAGATCTATGGCAAGGCCTATGAGGGCGAGCCTGAACTCGAGGTGCTCTCCGGCCGCCTCGACGAGGTTTCGGCGAAACTCGGCCGCAAGCCGAAAATCATGGTCGCCAAGCTCGGCCAGGACGGCCACGACCGGGGCGCCAAGGTGATCGCGTCGGCCTTTGGCGACATCGGCTTCGACGTGCTTGCCGGCCCGTTGTTCCAGACACCGGAGGAAGCGGCCGACATGGCGCTTGCGAACAAGGTCAATGTCATTGGCGTCTCTTCGCTCGCAGCCGGCCATAAGACGCTGATGCCGCAATTGGCCGAAGCGCTGAAAAGGCGTGGCGGCGAGGATGTCATCGTCATCTGTGGGGGTGTCATCCCTCGCCAGGACTATGACTATCTCATGGAGAACGGCGTGTCGGCGGTCTTCGGCCCCGGCACCAACGTGCTCGATGCGGCACGCGCGGTGCTCGACCTGATCGAGGGCAAGCGCCGCAACATCTGACACCGGGCGACGCGGAAGACATCCTCTCTCCGTTCGCCCCGAGCGGTTGTCGTAGCCGGCCGACGCAACTATGGTGTCGGCATGACGTCGATCGCCGAAGTGTTCGGACCCTTTGCCCTGATGGCGCGCCTTATCGCCCGCTTCTGGCCTCAGCTCTTGCTGGTCGGCGCCTGCGGCGCCATCGTGCACGACCTCCTGATGCGGGCAGCCGTCTGGATCGGGATGCAGCATCCGCTCGGCGGCATGGTCACGCTCTCCCTCGTCGTGTTGGCGAAGCTCGTCGTCATCGTGCTGATGTTCATGGTCCTTCGCCCGGGCTTGCCGGCGCTCGAAGCGCTCCGGCAACAACCGGCAGCGGCGCCTGTCGAGACCAAGGTTCCGAAGGCCGAGCGCAGGCTGCTCGCCGTCACCGCCGCCGCCCTGCTGCCGTTCTTTGCCTACTACGCCGCCTGGGGGTTTCTCGGCGATACCGTGCGCGAATATTCGCGGTCAGCACTTTCTGCCGTCGCTTTCGGCGAAAAAGCCAACTTCTTCGATATTCTGGGGTCGCGCGGCGTTCTCGTGTCGATCGCGCTCTGCTGGCTTGTACGCTGGGGCGCAAAACGCATGAGCACGCTGAGCGAAGCGCCCGTCTGGCGACTGCTGATCGTCGCTGCAGATGCAAGCTGGATCTTCATCGGTCTCTACGGCCTGTCGGTCTGGAAGGACCAGGTGATCACCTGGCTTGGCGCCGGCAAGCTTCTGAGCATGAACGGCTTCGCCTTCGCCGGCGTTGCGCATGCCGCCGAGACCTTCGTGCCGGTGGAATTGAGAAAACCTGACTGGGATAGCCAGGCCACAGGGCTGTTCTTCTATGCGCTCCTTCCGGTCGTCTGGCTGGTCATGGCGGCCATCATCAACGGCTACGAGCTTTCGAGCGCAACACCGCGCACCCCGCCGGCATCGCCAAAGCCGCGCCGCGCCCGCACGCTGCGCAAATGGGTCGCCGATTTTCTCGACCACTTCATCGGCGATTATCGCTCCCGCTATGCGCCGATCTGGACCTGCCTGAAGCTGACGCTCGGTTCGGGGCTGGCGGCACTTTTCGCCTTTATCATCGCCTACAATGCCATTGCCTGGCTCGGCGCCTGGACGTGGTACGCGGCAACACGGACGCTGGACGTGGGAGATCTTGCGAGCTGGCGGCTCGTTTTCGATGCCGTGAGCCTTTTCATCGGCAGCCCCAGCGATCTCAACGGCGGCATCGTGCTCGATGCCCTGCGCATCACCCTGCTGGCGGCGATGCTCGAACACGCCGTTTCCCGTCAGGCCGATAAGGCCGAGATAAACTACGCGTCCACTTGAACACCAGCGTCTCGTCACTGGCGCCGGGAAATTCGATCCGCAGCGAAAGGTCCCGCGCCTCCGCCGGAACGATGAAGCTCTCGGCCATGCGGACGGGGCTGCCGGCCTTGGCATCCGTAAAGGCCAGGACACTGCAGCGCTGACGCTCGGCCACCTCCGGATACATCTCTCGCACGATCGGCTCGGTCAGGGTGACCGGTTCGAAGCGGCGCCCTTTGTCGTCGATCAGTCGAACGCGGCAGGCGCCCTTCGACAAAGCGGCGAGATCGGTCGGCGATGCCTCGAATTCGGTAAGAATGACGCGTGCGTCGTCGGTGCGCGGCAGGCGTCGCATATCCATAAGCTTCCATTGCCCGCCGGCGAAGGCCTGCGCCGCTCCATCCGCAACGACGATTTCCGGGCTACCGCCGGCGAGCCATTGGCTCTCACCAAGGCTTTCCCATGCGCGGGCAACGAAGGCGAGCGGCAGCGCGACGATCAACGCGAGCAGGCAGGTCCAGAAGGTGCGTTTCTCGCTCATGACTACCTCCCTCAGTGCGCGGCCAGTGTCCAGGGCGCGCCGCTGCCGCTGCGCGCAATGGTGACGGACGGCTTGATCTCAGCCGGCTTCTTGTCGCCGAGCGCAATCGACAGTTCCTCGGCGAGCGGCGACACACGACTGCGTGCGACGAGCAGCGTGCCCTGGTCAACGGCCGCCTCGGGAAGCTCGAAGGCAAGAAGCACCGGCCGTGGCAGGCCGGGTTCGAGCCGCTCCGTCGGCAGATAGCCCGGCACGGTCGAGAACCGCTGGCTCAACGCGTAGCGCAAACCATTGCTCGCCAGCCATTCCGCAGACATCAACGTCATCGTTTCCGTCTTGGAAACGGCCGCGCCCTCGATGACTAGCCAGATGCCGGATGTGGAGAAGTCCTTGACCCGGCCAAAACTTTCGACCTTGAGCTGTCGTGCCAGATGCACATTGGCTGCGCCGAAAGCGAAGTCGCGTGTCTCCACCCGCTCGCCGACAGCACCGCGAATGGCGATCGGCGCGGTGATGTCGCCGTAGCCGGGGGTACTGTTTCGCATCCCATAGAGCGCCACGATTGCAAGGCCGCAAAGCAGCAGCGTACGGAAAGCCGACATCATTGCTCCGTCGTCTCCACAGCTTGCGTCACCGGCAACTCGACGACCGCGGCCTCGCCGTCATCGAACCAATTCGGCGCGCCGTAGAGATCGTCACGTGGCTTGTAGATCTGTTTGCCGATCGCCAGCGAAAGCGTTTGCGGTTCCGGGCGGTTCGCCGGCCACTCCCAGGCCGCGACCAGTTTTTCCGGCATGTTCGGATTGATCGCACTGGCGATCCACTTGTCTCTCGCCAGGTAATAGGTGGGCTTGGGCTGCAGCGGAGCGACGTCATCCTTGATCGTGATCAGGTTCATGAAGACGTTGCTGCTGGCCACGGACCGGTTGTCGAGTTCGAGATCCACAAGGAGGAACCTCTTCGGCTCGAACGGTTTGGTGCCGGTTGGCGGCAGAGACGACATATAAGCGCCATTGATGGTCACCCGCCAACGGCCCGTGTCGACGACCTGGTCTTTACCTATGACCGGAACAGGAACCGGATTGGCTGCATCGTAAACCGCCGAAGTAAAGGAAATCGCAGCCGCCGCCATGCCGCCGATACCGGTGACAAGCATGATCAGCAGGCGCTGCCTGATCTTCGACCGCCGCATGACCGGCATCTGTCCTCCATCCACCCTGCGGATACTGCAACCGGAAGATAGGAAAGTTTGCCGGGGAAATCAAAACACGCGTGTCGGAAACGGTTGAGGCAGTGGACGCAACCTCAGAACGAAGCTCGAATGTGGAATATTGGATCGTCGGAGTGAACCCATGTGCGATGTAAACCGGGCGGGCAGCCGTTGCCGCCCGCGGCCAGCGAGGTGCGCGCATTGGGTCAGATGCGGTGCATCTCCATCGCCGGCTCCTCGGAAGCCGGAAGCCTCTTCTCGAAGGTCGCGCGGATGGACATGGGCGTCCCGTTCCCTCGCGACACCACCATGAACATCTGCAATTGTCCGCCACGCCGAACGAACTGAATGCCGAAGCTTCTGCCGCCATAGGCGCCGGAAACGGTCGGCTTCCACTCACCCTTGCCTGCGGCAAGCGGCAGATCGGCAAAGCGCTCGACGTTCGCGACGGCCTGCCAACCGTTGTTGCTGCTGACGGTCAAAAGGTCGCCGTGCCTGACGATGCCGATATAGCAGGTGTTGCAACGCCCTGCCGTGGAGGTGAGTTGGCGCCACTGTCCGACAAACGCATCACCGTCGGCCCTGACGGCGGCGGCAGACGAAAGAAGCAACAGGCCGGCGACGCCGGCCCTGCACAGGATCTTCATGCTTTCCCTCCTCATCGCGGACCGACATACACAACTCTTCGCATTCTTTGATTGTGTCACGCTAGAAAAACAACCAAATTGGAGGTGGTCAAGATCAGGTGGGCTCAAAGCTGTGCATTGACCAGCCACAACGCGTTTTCCGCCCACCGATCCACCCGTCATTGGCGCTTGCCTTCTGCCCGCGACGGACGACAATTGCATGCGGTGGAAAGCGGTGCTAGGCGCCATTCGGCCCACATTCTCCGCCGAACCCGGGAGGCCGGCTATGCGCAAACTGCAATCGCAAGGCGTTCACCACATCACGCTTGTCGGGGCGGACCGTCAGACGTCGATCGATTTCTGGGAGGGGCTGCTCGGCATGCCCTTCATTTTCGAGCAACCGAACCTCGACCGGGCGAGCGAAAGCCACCTCTATTTCGATCCGGGCGATGGCCGCCTGATCACCGTCTTCACCGACGAGAACCGCACGCCGGATCCCGAGCGCACCCCGACCGACATGGGCTGTGTGCATCACATCGCCTTTGCTGTTTCGCGCGCCACATTCAACCAGGCGGTGGAGCGGCTCGATGAGCGAAAGATCCGCCACAGTGGCGTCAAGGATCGCGGCTTCATGGATTCGATCTACTTCGAAGATCCGCTTGGGCTGCTGGTTGAACTTGCCTCCTATCGCTTCGAGCCGCCGGCCGGTCACAGCCATGCCGAAGTCCTGATGGAAGCGCATAGGATCAGGACTGAACGCGGCGACTATAACATCGCCGAGGTCCATCTCGCCGATGCGATCGAAGCCCTGAACGAACGCTCTCGGCCGACGCTGTCGCTCGATCGCCAACCGAAGAACCCATACGGACCGCGATAGAGTCGCACTTGGTGAGATCTGTAGCCAAGTGGCGGTGTCTGCCGCGGGCGAGCCGCCGCCAGTTCAACGACGATCAACCGGGAGGAATGCCATGTCCGCAATCCAGCTCAACGTGATCAAGCCCAGCGTCAACAACATGACCGCGCGCGTGTTCCTGCGCGCAGCCAAGCTCGATTTCAGTGAAAACGATGTCTACGGCCAGACGCGCTCGCCCGAATATCTGGCACGAGCGCCGTCGCATCTGACAACGATGATCGAGACCGCGGACCTGCCCAGGGGCGCGCTTTGGGAAAGCTGCGCGATCATGCAGTACCTTTGCAACAAACATGGGCTTGATGACTTCTACCCGAGGGAACCCGAAGCACGCGCGATGATCGACAGCGCCATGTTCTACCTGATCGGCACCTTCTATCCCTACCTTGCCCGCGCAACCTATCCGGCGCTGAGCTTTCCGCTCTACGCGGGCGAAGTCGGCTGCAGCGATGCCGATGCGGCGACGAAGGAGATCGCCCGGAAGGCAGCGGTTGCAGCCCTTGCCGAACCGCTCGACGTATTCCGCGCTTTCTACATTGGCGACAAGCCGTTCATCGGTGGCGCCAAGCCCTCGATCGCCGATATCCGGCTCGCAGCAACGCTCGAGTTCCTGGCCGCGATCGACTATGACCTGCCGGACTGGGCAAAGACCTACATGGCAAGCATCGAAAGAACGCTCGGGGCCGCCTATGCCGAGCCCGCCGCCGATGTCCGCGGCTATATCGCTTATGTAAAATCGCAGCGGCAATAGGCTCGGCCGCTACGATGCGGATCATTGAATGAGGAGTGCGACGCCGGTTGCCCCGAGTGCGAGCGTCCAGAGGCGATCGAAATTGATCCAGGCCGAACGCAGGACCGCAAGGTCGAACCAGGTGAAGACGGCGAGCGCCAGCACCGCGGTTACCGTGAGCATCGCGATGCTATGCACCGCGACGGCGGCGAGCGAGACCGGCAGCGAACTTGCCATCGCCAGTTCGCCGGCGTGGCCTGCAAGACAGAGACTGAGCACCGCCGGCACCAGCATCAGGCCGGCCCCATGGCTCGTCGCCATCAGGAAGGACCAGACCGCAAGTCCCGCCATGCCGGTCCGCATTCCAACCCGGACGCGGTGGCGATGGCCATAAATGGCGGTGTAGCCGGCGGCAACGAGAATGAGCACGGCGGCCGCGATCCTGAATGTGTTCGGATCCAGCACCGAGCCGAATGCTGCGACCACCGCCAGCACGGTCGCGACCGAGATCGCGTGACCAACCGCAATGGGTGCGAGGGACAGCCAGACGACCCGGCTGCTCTGGCGATGAAGTCCGAGCGCAACCGCAAACAACCAGCCCATTGCCGGGTTGAGGCCGTGAAAGGCACCGAGGCCGGCGAGCGAGAGCCATGGCCAGACCGTCGTCATTCGCCGTGACCCGGCTGCACCGCGGCTCCCTCCTCACGGATAACAATAGGAATCGGACGAGCAGTCGCCGCCTTCGAGACGAACTTGATGCGGTCGATGACCCTTTGGCCAGTCGACGAAGAAGTTTTCGTCGAAGGCGATCCCGCCACCATCGGCGACATCGAGCTTGACCATCCAACCGTCGATGCCTTCGGGATAGAACTGCGGGTCGATGGCGCCATAGAGCGAGTTGGTGAAATAGACCCGCTTGCCGTCGCGGCTGATTTCCACCATCTGCGGCCCACCGTTGAGCGCACCGTTCTTCGCCTTCGGATGGCTCGCACGCGAAACGATGCCGCCGATCCTGACCCGCCCCGTTTCCTTCGGTGCGAAGGGGTCGGACACGTCGTACTGGATCATGTCGCCGGTGCCCCAGCAGGAAACGTAAAGGAAGCGATCGTCCATCGACAGGTCGATGTCGGTGACGAGCGGCGCGACCGCACTGAAGCCTTTCAGCACCGGTGGCAACAGATCCGGATCGGCCGGTTCTGCCGGGATCTCGATCACCTTCTTCACGGCCCATCGGTCGCCGTCGCGATACCAGGTCCAGATCGACGCCGAGAGGTCCTTGAGGCTGATGACGCAGCCGACGAAACCGTAGGCCTTGGTCGGATCGTGGGCCGGGCGCAGTTCGAAAACGAGCTGGTGTTCCTCGCCGAAGTCGATCTCCTGCACGTGCTTGCGTTTGTGCAGGTCCCAGAAATGCAGGCGGCGGCCGTATTTCGAGCCAAGCAGCACCTCCGGCACCAGCCCGTTCTCGAAAGTATCGGGCGTGCCCCATTCGCTGGTGATCATCGTGTCGTGGCCGAGGTGCCACCAGAAATCATAGGCGAGCTTCTGCGGCCCACGGTCCATTTCCCACTGTCCGAGCACATCGAAGCTCTGATGGTCGAGCAGGAAAATGCCGCCGGGCGCCTTGCCGTCTCGATCCGCAAGCGCGTTGACGTAAATGCCTTCAGGTCCGCAATGGGTTGTG
The DNA here is from genome assembly GCF_014852185.1 of Ensifer sp. ENS07. NCBI lineage: Bacteria > Pseudomonadati > Pseudomonadota > Alphaproteobacteria > Hyphomicrobiales > Rhizobiaceae > Ensifer > Ensifer sp. ENS07. The sequence continues at coordinate 7,722 of NZ_JACVBE010000009.1, forward strand.
TGCAACCGCGAATAATTCGCCTTCTCGGCGATTTCCGCGGGCTCGATCACCCGCACGATCTTCGGATTGCGGGGGTCCGGCTTGGTGTCGATGATATGGAGACGGGAGGAGCGCAGGCCCGGCACCACCAAGTAGCGACGCTCGACATGTGGATGCGGTGCGTTGGGACACAGGCACGAGGAGCACGCGTTCCAGCCGAAATGGTGCAACTCGTCCCCGACATTCGGCATCTCGACCTGCCCGACGATCTGCGAATAGCTTTGCGACGCCGGATCCACATCGACGACGGCGATCGCGTCCGGCCTTCTTCGGTCCGGATCGAAAGCCGCCACGTAGGCGAGCGTCTCCTTTGGAGCCTTGGCCGCCATGCGCGGTGATGGATAGAAGGAAGGATCGGGTCGCCACGTCGCCATTGCCATTCTCCCCCTTAGAGAATTCCCGAATGCGCGGTCCTGATGCAGGCTCCGGTCATGCGGCAAAAACGCGTCGGAAATACGGCCTTTGCCTAATTTCCTGACAGGGATCGGAACGCTTCTGGTTGAGCGAGACGTCATCGCGACCGGCAGAGGCGGCCTCATGGCCTCAAGTCTCGATCCGCAGCTTCATCCGGTCAGCGGCAAAGCGGCTACGGGAATATTCGATCGGCTTGCCGTCGAGATCGGCGTTGATCGACTGGGCTTCGAGCACGATTGCGCCCGGCGAGAGCTTCAGCATCGCAAGCTCGTCGGCGTCAGCGTGCCGGGCGACGATCTCCGTTGAGGCGCGTACATAATCATCCAGACCGTGGGCTGCGAAGGCCTTGGTGACGGAGTGCAGCTGTTCGAATTCTTCGGCCATGCGCGGGAAGCGATGCGCCGGATAGTAGCTCGAGGATACCGAGAGCGGTCGACCATCGCCGCTGCTGACGGTTCTGAGTTCGATCACCGGATCACCGGGCCTGATGGCAAGCGCGCTCGCCACTTCGCCCCTTGCCGGCAATTCCGTGTGGCCGAGCAGCCGCGAGCCAATTTCCTTCACCTGGTGGCCAAGACCTTGCGAGAAGCGCGTGCGCTTTGAAATCGGATAACTCACCCGCTCCTTGCGCTCGATCATTGTGCCGCGCCCTTGGACGGGACGCACCAGCCCTTCTTCGGCCAGCGCCGCCAGCGCGCTTCTGACCGTGTGCCGGTTGACGCCGAACTCGCCCGCAAGCACCGTTTCCGGTGGCACCATGCCGGTCGCGTCATAGTCGCCATTGCTGATTGCCAGGCGGATCCGGTCGGCAATCTGCCGCCAGAGAGCGACGCCGGTCTGGCGCTCCACCACTTTTCGCGCTGCCGTGTCTTTTCGCATTGGCATGTCACAAGCCTGTCATTTGCCGACGTTATGAAAAAGTATAAGATGTATAGTTGTCTAGATCAATAGACATTTGAGGTGAAAATGATGGACGCGAAAGTGAAGCAGGAAAGCCCGCCGGACCCGGCGCGCAAGGAGGCCATGCGGTTGCTCGCCCAGGCAACGCTCGCCGAACTCAAGGACGCCTGGAAAGCGCTCGCAGACCAGCCCGAGGTTCACCCGGTCCGAGGCCCCGAGACCGGCCTCGTCATGGTGCGCGGCCGCATCGGCGGCGGCGGCGATCCCTTCAATCTCGGCGAGGCTACGGTGTCGCGCGCCACCGTCCGCCTTTCGACCGGCGAAATCGGCCACGGGCAGTTGCTCGGAACCGACAAGGAACGCGCCCGGCTTGCCGCCATCTTCGACGCCCTTGCCCAGCGTGACGGCGACAGGGCTAGGGTCGAGGCCCTGCTTGGCCGCGTGGCCGACCGGCTTGCCCAGGAAGAACGCCGCAAGGCGGAAGAAACCGCGGCCACCCGCGTGGACTTTTTCACCATGGTTCGGGGAGACGACTGATGGCCAGCCAATCGCAGATTTACGCCGGCGCTTTTGCCGATCCAGTCTTTGCCGCTCAGTCCGTCTTCCGCGACCTGATGGACGGCTTTGCCCGTCCGGGTACGATCAAGCGCCTCGAAGCGACGAGCACGCCTCCGGCTCCGCTCGCTACCGCCGCAGGCGCCGTAGCGCTGACTTTGTGCGACCATGACACGCCCGTCTGGCTGACGCCGGCACTTTCCAAATCGGCCGTTCCGCAGTGGATCGCTTTCCACACCGGTGCTCCGCTCACCACCAGCAAGACCGACGCGCGCTTCGCCTTCATCGAAAAGGGCGCGGCCTTCCCCGGCTTCGACCAGTTCTCGCTTGGCACGCAGGAATATCCGGATCGCTCGACGACACTCGTCATCGAAGTCGAAGCGCTGAGCGGCGGCCCTGCGCTGACCGCCAAAGGCCCCGGCATCAAGGACGTGACGGAGATTGCGGTGAAGGGGCTGCCGGACGTCTTCCTCGAATTCTGGACCGCCAATCGCGCGATCTTTCCGCGCGGCGTCGATCTCGTGCTGACGGCCGGCGACAAGCTCGTCTGCCTGCCGCGCACCACCCGTCTTTCGCTCAAGGAGGCGTGAGCCATGTATGTAGCCGTCAAGGGCGGGGAAGCCGCCATTGCCAATGCCCACCGCCTTCTCGCCGATCGCCGCCGTGGCGACCGTAGCCTTCCCTCCATCACTATCGACCAGGTAGTCGAGCAGCTCGGCCTTGCGGTCGATAGAGTGATGGCGGAAGCCTCGCTTTATGACCGTGCGCTCGCAGCCCTTGCCGTCCGCCAGGCGCGCGGCGACATGATCGAGGCGATCTTCATCCTGCGCGCCTATCGCACGACGTTGCCGCGCTTCGGCTACTCCGAGCCGGTCGATACCGCCAACATGAAGGTCGAGCGCCGCGTGTCGGCGACCTACAAGGATCTGCCCGGTGGACAGCTTCTGGGCCCGACCTTCGATTACACCCACCGCCTGCTCGACCCATCACTGATCGCCGACGAAGCGGTCGAAGAACCGGCAGTCAAGGAGCCCGGTGAGCATGTGATGCGCGTCTCCGACATTCTCGACGGCGAAGGCCTGATCGAGGGTGATGGCCAGATGCCCGAGGGCCATGTCATGGGCGACCTTACCCGCGAGCCGATGGAGTTTCCGATGGCCCGGGACCTGCGACTGCAGGCGCTTGCCCGCGGCGACGAAGGCTTCCTCTTGGCGCTCGCCTACTCCACCCAGCGCGGCTACGGCCGCACCCACCCATTCGTCGGCGAAGTCCGCATCGGAGAAGTGGAAGTCGAACTCGATCTGCCGGAACTCGGCTTTGCCGTCTCACTCGGCGCGATCCGCGTCACTGAATGCCAGATGGTCAACCAGTTCATGGGCTCGGCCAAGCAGCCGCCGCAATTCACCCGCGGCTACGGCCTCGTCTTTGGCCAGAGTGAACGCAAAGCGATGTCGATGTCGCTGGTCGACCGGGCACTGCGCACTGACGAGTTCAGCGAGGACATCGTCGCACCCGCCCAGGATCAGGAATTTGTCATCTCGCATGCAGATAACGTTCAGGCTACCGGCTTCGTCGAGCACCTGAAGCTGCCGCACTATGTCGACTTCCAGGCCGAACTCGATCTCGTGCGCCGCATGCGCCGCGATTACGAGGCCGCGAATTCAGGTGAAGCACCGAAGGTACAACGGGAGGCGGCCGAATGATCGGGCATACCGCCAGCCCTAGCGGTTCAATCGCCGCCGCCATCCCCGCCACCACAATCGCCGCCGTCACCGGCATAGACACCACCGGCGTCGCCACCTCCGTCGTTCTTGCGCGCCCTGCTCTCCGGCTCGCGCTGCGGCCGGCGGGCAATGCCGAACAGGCCGGCAACCGCCGAACACAGCACGAAGATCCCAATCACCCAGACGAAAATCTCGCTCAAATCCTGGCCTCATCAGCGGTCGACACACTCAAGGGTAATCAGCGATGAACGACCTTGCTACCTATAATTTCGCCTATCTGGACGAACAAACCAAGCGCATGATCCGCCGCGCGATCCTGAAGGCGATCGCCATTCCCGGCTACCAGGTTCCATTTGCGTCGCGCGAAATGCCGATGCCCTACGGCTGGGGCACCGGCGGCGTGCAGGTCACCGCCTCGATCCTCGGTCCGCAGGACGTCTTGAAGGTCATCGACCAGGGCGCCGACGACACAACCAACGCGGTTTCCATCCGCGCCTTTTTCCAGAAGGTCGCCGACGTTGCCGTCACCACCCGGACGAAAGACGCGACGATCATCCAGACGCGCCACCGCATTCCGGAGGAAAAACTCTCGGAGGGACAGACGCTCGTCTACCAGGTGCCGATCCCGGAACCCTTGCGCTTCCTCGAGCCGCGCGAGACCGAGACGCGGAAGATGCATGCGCTCGAGGAATACGGGCTGATGCATGTGAAGCTCTACGAGGACATCGCCCGCAACGGCCATATCGCCACGACCTACGCCTATCCGGTCAAGGTCGAGGGACGTTACGTGATGGACCCGTCGCCGACGCCTAAGTTCGACAATCCGAAGATGCATATGTCGGAAGCGCTGCAGCTCTTCGGCGCCGGTCGCGAAAAGCGGATCTACGCTGTCCCGCCCTATACCGAAGTCGTCAGCCTCGATTTCGACGACCATCCCTTCGAGATCCAGAGCTTCGACAAGCCCTGCGCGCTCTGCGGCGCCGAGGACGTCTATCTCGACGAGGTGATCCTCGACGACAAGGGCGGACGCATGTTCGTCTGCTCCGATACCGATCATTGCGAAGACCGCCGCGCCTGCGGCCATGCAGGTCACATGCTTGCCCGAAAGGAAGCCGCAGAATGAGTACGCTCCCGCTTTTGAAAGTGAACGACGTCTCGAAGTTCTACGGAAGCCGCATCGGCTGCCGCAACGTTTCCTTCGAGCTCTATGCGGGCGAAGTGCTCGCCATCGTCGGCGAATCCGGCTCGGGCAAGACGACACTTCTGTCGTGCCTCTCGACCCGTCTGATGCCGACCTCCGGCATCGTCGAGTACCACATGCGCGACGGTCAGTACCGTGACCTCGCCCGCATGGGCGAAGCCGAGCGCCGCTTCCTGATGCGTACCGACTGGGGCTTCGTGCACCAGAACCCGGCCGACGGCCTGCGCATGACCGTGTCTGCCGGCGCCAATGTCGGCGAGCGGTTGATGGCCGTCGGCGAGCGCCACTACGGCAACATCCGCGCCACCGCCAGAGACTGGCTGGAGCGGGTGGAAATCGGCATCGACCGCATCGACGACCAGCCGCGCGCCTTTTCGGGCGGCATGCGTCAGCGCCTCCAGATCGCCCGCAACCTCGTCACCTCCCCGCGCCTCGTCTTCATGGACGAGCCGACCGGCGGCCTCGACGTCTCGGTTCAGGCGCGCCTGCTCGATCTCGTGCGCGGCCTCGTGCATGACCTCGGGCTTGCCGCCATCATCGTCACCCACGATCTCGCCGTCGCCCGCCTTCTTTCACACCGCATGATGGTGATGAAGGATGGCGCGGTCATCGAACAGGGGCTGACCGACCGCGTGCTCGACGATCCGCGCGAGCCCTATACCCAGCTCCTCGTCTCCTCGATCCTGCAGGTGTAAACCATGGCCACGCCCCTTGTTGTTTCCGAAGTCGCAAAAAGCTTCACCATGCATCTGCGTGACGGTATCCGCCGGCCGGTCGTCGCCAACGTCTCCTTCTCGGTGAAGGCCGGCGAATGCGTCGTTCTCGGCGGCCCGTCCGGCGTCGGCAAGAGCTCGATCCTGAAAATGCTCTACGGCAATTACGGCGTCGACGAAGGCCAGATCCTGATGGATCACGACGGCAAGCTGGTCAATCTGGCAACGGCCGAGCCGCGCACGGTGCTCGAAGTCCGGCGCACGACGCTCGGCTATGTCAGCCAGTTCCTGCGGGTGGTGCCGCGCGTCTCCTCCCTCGACATCGTCGCCGAGCCGCTGCAGGCCCGCGGCATGCCGCTCGAAGAGGCCCGCACCCATGCGGCCGAACTGTTGAACAAGCTGAACCTGCCGCGCGAACTCTGGAGCCTGCCACCGGCGACCTTCTCCGGCGGCGAACAGCAGCGCGTCAACATCGCCCGCGGTTTCATCACCGACCACAAGATCCTTCTGCTCGACGAGCCGACCGCGTCGCTCGACGCGAAGAACCGGGCGGTCGTTGTCGAACTGATTGCCGAGAAGAAGGCCAAGGGCACCGCGCTGATCGGCATTTTCCACGACGAGGAAGTGCGCGACGCGGTTGCCGATCGCATTCTCGACGTCTCGGCCTTCTCGCCGCGAAAGGCTGCCGCATGAGCCAGAAGCTCGGGCTCGAGCCCTTTATCCACCCAACGGCGAGCGTCAACAATTCGACGCTCGGCCGCTACACCGAAGTGCAGGAGCGCTCAAGGCTCGACGAGGTCGAGTTCGGCGACTACTCCTACATCATGCAGGACGGCTCGATCTGGTGCGCAACGATCGGCAAGTTCGTCAACATCGCAGCCGCCGTGCGCATCAACGCCACCAACCACCCGACCTGGCGGGCGACGCTGCATCACTTCACCTATCGCGCGCCGAACTATTGGGACGATACCCAACTCGACCACGACCTTTTCGCCTGGCGGCGCTCGAACCGGGTAACGATCGGCCATGATGTGTGGATCGGCCACGGCGCCACCATCCTGCCGGGCGTCACTGTCGGCAACGGTGCTGTTATCGGCGCCGGCGCAGTCGTCTCGAAGGACGTCGAGCCCTACACCATCGTCGGCGGCGTGCCCGCCAAGCTCATCCGCGCCCGTTTCAACGAGGGCGTCGGCGAGCGGATGGACGCGCTCTCGTGGTGGGACTGGGACCACCAGCGCCTGCGCCGCGCGCTCGACGATTTCCGCGAGCTGACGGCCGAAGAGTTTTTGGTGCGTTATGCGTGAGTGATACGGCGCCGGGCAGAGGTTCGGCGCCTTTCCGAGCTGAGAACGAGGCGGTTACGGCCCGTTGACCAACTTCAGAATCAACTGGTGAATATTGCCGCCATCGGTCAACTCGACCTGGTCGAAGTCGCGGCTGCGCTGGCGCTGCGTCTGCGAGAGCGCACCGAGGCGCTCGGTCATGACGGTCCTGATCTTGCGGCACTTCGGATCGTCGGGAACAGTGAGGCCCAGCGTCGCCTGCTCGATCGCGCGGACCATCTCCTTGATGAAATCGCCGTGCACGAGTTCGTGCTTGCGCACGCCGTCGATGAAAATGTCCCAGTTTTCGCGCGTGCCTGAAGGCAGCGGCCTTGCCGGTTTCGGCAGGGTGTAGGTGATGATCAGTTTCGGCTTTGCCACCGCCAGCACGCAGGCACCGCCTTGCTCTTCATATTTTCGCGTCCAGGTCAGCTTGAAGTTGGTGTGTGCGATTGCCCTGCCGATTCCGGCTTTCGGACCCCGTTCGCCGATCGAGGCGTAGAGCTCGGCACCCGTCTGCCCGTTGATTGTGTAGAGCGCTTCCTTTTCGACCGGCTGCCATTCGGCAGAGGCGAACCGCGGCTCAGACGCAAGGCAAAGGGCAACGACGCCCAGGCAAAGGCTTTTGTTCAATCCAACCCCTCGAAGTTCGCCCTGTCGGCGCACGATTCCTGGCCGCATTCCTTAAACGCGAATCGGCCAATGGCAACAGGCCAAAAAACAAAGGCACCGCGCGCCGTCTCCAGCGTGCGGTGCCTTTGCGTCTTACCCGGTCTTTCGACGCCCCGTTGTGGGAGGTGCAACGGGCCGCCCAAACGACGTTAGTTGACGGCCGTCAGCGTCATCGACGTGCCGGTGGCCGCGAGGTTCAGGCCGATCTGGCCGGTCACGCTGATCGTCTGCAGGTGGATCGAACCGGAGGTGCCGCCGACGAGGATGTTGGCACCGATACCGGCGCCGACGGTCGCTTCCGCCGTTGCACCCTGGTAGAGACCGCCGAGCGAACCGCGGTGGTAGCCGGCGGTCGGTGCGAACACGGCCCAAATCAGGCGGCTCTGCGTCGTGAAGCCGACATCGACGCCCATCTTGCGGATGGCGCCGGAATAGTGGTCCGAGGCTTCAGCACCCATGGTCGAGCGGAAGACGCAGTCGACTTCCTTGGCCGAGCCGAGCACATAGCCGACACCGCCAGCGATGTTGCAATCGAGGTAACCAATCTTGACGCCGTTGCTTGTGTCGGGCTCGGGCTGCGGTTGAACTGTCGCGAGATCGGCTGCGTTTGCGGCGATCGCGCCAGCGAGAACCAGAGACGCTGCGGACACCTTTACGGCAAAACTCTTTTTCATTCTTGTCTCCTTCTCGGAACGTCAGAAATGATTGTCATTTGACCGGCGGCACACGAACTCAAGCACATAGCGCACGCTGCAGGAAACCAAAGCCATAGCCCGCGATCGGGCAATTCCGTGGCAAGCTTTTAGCAGACGATAAAATTGGTCGGGTTTCCCCAACAATGACTGCAGATTGTGTTGAAAAAGCCACGGAATGGCCGGGCCCGGGCAGTCTGCGACGCTCATTTGCGCGGCAGCGTGTGGCGGCGCCGATTGGCGCAGGGCAATTCAGCGGTTACACGGGGGGGAGGTTCCGATCGGGCGACGGCGCCGCCCGATCGGAGGAGATAACGTTTCTTAGGCCTTTGCGGCCTGCGCCAGGACACCGGCGGCAACGCGTGCCGTCAGCGCCAGAGAAACGGCGCCGGCGTCCGGATGACCGATGCTCTTTTCCGCAAGCGGCCGTGCCCGGCCGAGCTTCGGCGACAGGCTCGAAGTGGCTTCGGCCGCTTCGGTCGCAGCCTTTGCCGCCGCCTGCCATGCCTCGATCAACGGCTTTCCGGCGGCAAACTCGCGCTCCAGGGTCTCGACGAAAGGCACCAATGCATCGACAAGGGTCTTGTCGCCGACACGGGCGCGGCCGAGGCGGGTCACGCCATCGAGTGCACGGCGGGCACCGTCGACAATCGCGGCATCGGTCGGGGCGGCATCATCGTTGAAGGCATTGCTCCAGGCGCGCAACAGCAGGCCCCAGATCGCGCCCGACGTGCCGCCGGCCCGGTCCGCCCAGGCATCGCCCGCCACCGCCAGAACGCTGGCGGCGCCTGCACCCGCTGCAACCGCCGCCTTCGCGGCATCGTTGGCCGCGGCCGAACCGCGGCGCATGCCCTGTCCGTGGTCGCCGTCGCCGGCAAAGGCGTCGATGCGACCGAGTTCGTCTTCCGCCTGCTTCAGCGCCTCGGCCATTTCGCCGATCAGCCGCGCAATGCACGCGCCGCTCTGACGGGAGGTCTCGGAAGCCGCTGCGAAGGAAATGGCGTCCTCGTCATCCTTGAGCGTGTCCGTCGCGGGCTCGGTGGCGATGATCGCTCCCTTGCGCAGGGCCGGCGCATCGCAAGTCGCGCGCCAGTAGGTCTCGAGCTCGTCGTTCAGCCACATCAGCGTCAGCGAGCAGCCCTGCATGTCGAGGCTGGTGACGAATTCGCCGCATTCCGGATCGACGATCTCCAGGCCAGCCGCCTTCAGTTCCTTTTCGATCGCAACCCAAAGCACGAAGAGTTCTTCATACTTGGTCGAGCCGAGGCCGTTCAGAAGCGGTGCGACCTTGCGCACATCCGCCGGCCGCTCGGCGAGCAGTTTGCCGACGAGCAGCTTCGCGAACTCAGTTGCCGAAACCATCTTTTCTTCGCGGATACCCGGCTCGCCGTGGATGCCGAGACCAAGGGCCATCTCGCCCTTTGGAACGGTGAAGAGCGGACCCTTGGCGCCCGGAAGCGTGCAGCCGCCGAAAGCCACACCGAAGGAGACGGTGCGGTCGTTGGCAAGACGGGTGACGCGCTCAACTTCGTCGAGATTGAGGCCCGCTTCCGCAGCGGCTCCAGCAACCTTGAAGACCACGAGGTCGCCGGCGATGCCGCGGCGCTTGGCCGGGGTTTCGGCAGAGGCGCTCGCCACGTCGTCCGTCACCGGCACGATCCGCACGTCGATGCCTTCGGCGCGCAGCCGCTCGGCGGCAACGCCGAAGTTCAAGACGTCGCCGGCATAGTTGCCGAAGCCAAGCAGCACGCCGCCTCCCTGGTCAGCCACCCGGCAGACGCGGGCAACTGCCGCAGTCGAAGGTGAGGCGAAGACGTCACCGGCCACGGCCGCATCCGCCATGCCCGGGCCAACATAGCCGGCAAAGGCCGGGTAGTGGCCGGAGCCGCCGCCGACGACGACGGCGACCTTGCCCTTCGGCACTTTGGTCGAGCGCACGACGCCGCCCTTCACGAGACGGACGTTGCGCGCGTAGATCGAGCTGAATCCGGCAAGCGCGGTCGTCGCAAATTCTTCCGGTGCGTCAAAGATTGTGGTCATCGCGTCTCTTCCCTTAGTCGCGAGGCAGAATGCGCCTCAGATAGTCCCGGTTGGCGGCGCTGACGGAGAGCCCGTCGCCACCGTAATGCTCGCAGAGAAACGGGCTGTCGAAGCCATGCGCCAAGGCCATACGGATCGCCGCCCGATAGTTGATAACGCCGAATTCCAGCGGCGCCGGATGGGTGACCACCAGCCCCGAGGTCTCATCCTCGGTGCGGTAGTAATTCTTGACGTGCCAGTATTTGGCGAAGGGTGCAACCTTGGCCATCATCGGCTGCCAGTGCTCGACCGGGCGGTGAAGGCGCACGAGATTGCCGAGATCGGCATTGATGCCGACGTTCGGCAGGCCGACATCGGTAACGAAGCGCACGGCGCTGTCGGCCGAGCCGATATAGGTGTCCTCGTACATCTCGAGCGCCAGCTCGATGCCGAGTTCCTCGGCATGGCGACCAAGTTCGCGGATGCGCTGAACCGCTTGTCTCCAGACCGCGGGGTCTTCCGGGTTCTTGACGCCGTCGACGGTCCAGAACCAGAGCGCTTTCTTCTGCGCGTCGGTCAAAGGCCCGAAGAAGCCGAAGGAAACGGAGCCGGCGCCGATGGCCGCAGCCGTGTCGATGACCCGATGTCCGTAGGCGAGATATTCGTCGCCATGCTCCGGATCAATGACGCTACGCCGCGAAGTCGAGATCGCCGGCATGGAAAGGCCAAGGTCACGCGTCAGCTTGACGAAGTCATCGCGCCGCGCGGCCGGGAGGTCGGCCAGCCGGATCCAGCTGTCGGTCGGGTCGAGCTCGGTGAAGCCGGCGTCGACGACATCGGCGAGTGTCTCGGCCCATTGCTCGACCGACTGATCCTGCACGGAGCTGCCGTCTGCTAGCACGTTCGGATACTGGATCATCGCGGCCGCGATCGGCCAGGTTTCACGGGTCCATTTGCGCGATGGGTTCGCCATGGTTTTCCTCACTTATTTTGCGACGCAGTCTATAAGCAGACCGCGTCGCGCTTTTCCGATGCGCTTGTTTTGAGGTGCGGCGACTCCGTCAAGCCGCCGCGCTGCCGTCGCCATGCGGCGTGGCCGCATCTTGCTTGCGCTTGCGGACCAGGCCGACCAGCCCGAAGACAAGCGGCGACAGCAGAAGGGCAAGAGCAAGCGCCATCAGAGAGGAAACCAGCGGGTTTGACCAGAAGATGTTCAGGGTACCGCCGGAAAGAAGCATCGACTGGCGGAAGGCGTCCTCAGCCTTGTCGCCGAGCACCATGGCCAGAACCAGCGGCGCAAGCGGGTAGTCGAGCTTCTTGAAGACGTAGCCGAGTACGCCAAAGCCGATGACCATGAAGATGTCGGAGACCGAGTTTGCCACCTGATAGGCGCCGGAGAAGATGACGGCGACGATGATCGGGCCGATGATCGCAAAAGGCACGCGCAGGATCGAGGCGTAGAGCGGCACGGTGGCGATCACCAGGAAGACGGCGACGACGTTGCCGAGATACATGGACGCGATCAGGCCCCAGACGAAGTCCGGCCGCTCGGTAAAAAGCATCGGGCCGGGGGTCAGGCCCCAGATCATCAGGCCGCCCATCATGACGGCCGCCGTTGCCGAGCCGGGAACGCCGAGCGCCAGCATCGGCAGCAGCGCCGAGGTGCCGGCCGAGTGGTCGGCGGTCTCGGGTGCGACGACACCGCGCGGGTCACCCTTGCCGAACTTCGACTTGTCGCGGGCAGAGCGACGGGCAACGCCGTAGCTCATGAAGGAGGCCGCGGTCGGGCCAGCGGGCGTGATGCCCATCCAGATGCCGATGATCGTCGAGCGCAGGATCGTGAACCAGTAGCGCGGGATCTCGACCAGCGTGCGACCGATCTCGACGAGCTTGACGCGCGCCTTAATGCCTTCGAAGCGCAGGCCCTCTTCCGTCGTCAGCAGCAGTTCACCGATGCCGAAGAGCCCCATGACCGCGATCAGGAAGCTGACGCCCTTGATCAGCGTCGGGATATCGAAGGTCAGGCGCAGGTCGCCGGAGATCGTGTCCATGCCGACGGAAGCAAGCGCGAAGCCGAGCATCATCGAGACGAGCGTCTTGAAGGGCGATTGCGCGCCCATCGAGATGAAACTTGCAAACGCAAGGAAGTAGACCGCGAAGTATTCCGGCGACGAGAAACGCAGTGCGAAGTTCGCGACCCAGCCGGAAAGCAGTGTGATCATCACGACGCCGGCCAGCGCGCCGATGCCGGCGGATACGAAGGCGAGCGTCAGCGCTCGGCTCGCCTGCCCGGCTTTCGCCATCGGATAGCCGTCGAACGTGGTCGCCACCGACGAGGGTTCGCCGGGAATGTTGAACAGGATCGATGTGGTCGATCCGCCGAAGAGCGCCCCCCAGTACATGCAGGAGAGCAGGATGATGGCGGAGATCGGGTCCATCGAGAAAGTCAGCGGCAAGAGCAGCGAAACGCCGTTCGGCGCGCCAAGGCCGGGCAGCACCCCGACCAGAATGCCGAGCGTGACGCCGATCATCATCAGCAGGATATGGTTCCAGCTGAGGATGTGGCCGAAGCCATCGATCAGAAGACCGATATTTTCCATGTCATTCCTCCCGGGGCTTAAAGCACGTCACGATCCTTGAGGCTCGCTCCCCGCGCTTTAAGTCTTTGACTTTTTTTTGCTTGTCGTTAGCGCAAGACCGCTGTGCGCGCTTACGCGACATGCCCTTGAGCGGTCGGAATCAATAGATCCCGAACCAGGCCTCGATCGGTCCCTTGAGCAGGGGAACCTTGAAACCGAACTCGAATACGATGAAGAAAAACAGCGAAACGGCGATGCCCGACGGCAGCGCGATCCACCATTTGTAGCGCCCCTGGAAGAGCATGGTTCCGGCGATATAGAGCGCCGTCCCGACATAAAGGCCGAGCCAGGCGGATACGCCGGCAAAGACAACCAGCGGCAGCAGGAACGATGCCACCACCTTGGCGCGGTGACCGTCGATGAAGATCTCACCGGACCCGCGATGTTTCACGATGGCGTGGATCGCATTGGCGACGCTTCCGAGAAGGATCAGAAGCCCGACATAGAAGGGAAAATAGCCGGCTTCGGGACCGAATTCCGTCCAGCCCGCGCCGATATCGAGAGATCCGTAGCAGACCGCAGCACCGAAGGCGCCGGTCAGTGCGGCAACACCAAGCTCAACCGCGAAGCGGGAGACCCCATTCGCACCGTTCTCGCTCATGATCGTGACCTTTCAAAGCGAATGACGGGCGCCGGATGGCACCCGTCCCGATCGTCGCCTGTTAGTTGGCGAGCCAACCTTCGCGCTTCAGCACTTCGCCGACAGCAGCGCCATCCATTTCGATGGCGGCCTTGAAGTCGTCGCCGGCGATGTAGGCGGGCGACTGCGACGTGTCGGCCAGGTACTTCGCCCATTCCGGCGTTTCCGAAACCTTGCGCATCAGGTCCGCATAGAACTTGACCACATCCTGGTCAACGCCAGCCGGCAGCCAGACGGTGCGCGGCATGGAGTAGTTGTCGATGGCGATGCCCGAATCCTTGCAAGTGGGGATGTCGCTCCAGGCCTTGTCGCCGGCAACCTTGGTTTCGTTCGAAAGCTTGACGCTCTTGAAGACGCAAAGCGGCTTGACCATGCCGGCCTGCCACTGGCCGAGGTTTTCGCTCGGGTTGTTGACGTTGGCATCGAGGTGCTCGCCGGCGAGCTGAACGGCCGCTTCGCCGCCGCTCTTGAACGGGATGTAGTTGATCGTCGAGCCGGTCGTCTCGTTGATCATCGAGGTCAGGATCTGGTCGACGTCCTTCGACTGGCTGCCGCCGATCTTCAGGCCGCCTTCCTTCGCCTTGGCGGCAAAGTCGGCAGCGGTGTTGTAGGAGGCCTTGCCGTTGACCCAGAGAACGAACTCGTCGGAAGCAAGCGCCGCAACCGGCGTCAGGTCTTCAGCCTTGTAGGGAACCTTGGCGCGGACCGGCAGCAGGTAGGCGTTGTTGGTGCCGAATGCCAGCTTGTAGGCGTCGCCCTTGTTGGTCGCCGTGTAGACGAAGCCTTCGGCGCCGCCGGCGCTGCCCTTGTTGGTCACGACGACCGGAGCCTTCATCAGCTCGTACTTGCCGATGATCGCCTGGATCGTGCGGGCGAAGATGTCGGTGCCGCCGCCGGGGCCGGCGGTGACGACGAATTCAACTGGACGATCGGGCTCGAAAGCGGCGGCCGGAGCAGCAACGCCGAAAACGGCTGCCATGATGCATGCGATGGAGACGGTATTCTTCATGCGGGTCCTCCCGTTTTTGTGGTTCTGCGGCGCAAGACCTCCTCCTGCGCCGTTATTGCTTGAAAGCGTGCGAAATCAGGCAGCAGCCTTGAGAGCCGCCTTTTTCTTCGCCATGCGCACTGCCAGAAGCAGCGCTTCGCGGCTGGCGCCGACGTCGGCAATCCCCTTGCCGGCGATGTCGTAGGCCGTGCCGTGGGCCGGCGTGCAGAGCGGGAACGGCAGGCCGCCCATCATCGTCACGCCCTTGTCGAAGCCGATCAGCTTCATCGCGATCTGTCCCTGGTCGTGGTACATGGTCATGACGGCGTTGTAGCCTTCCTTCAGGGCGCGGCCGAAGACTGTGTCAGCCGGGAACGGGCCGTCGACGTTGAAGCCGCGCGCCTTGGCCTTTTCGACGGCCGGCTCGATGATGTCGATCTCTTCCATGCCGAAGCTGCCGCCGTCGCCGGCGTGCGGGTTGAGACCGGCAACAGCAATCTTCGCCTCGCTGTAACCGGCTTCCTTGAGGCAGCTCTGGGTCAGCTCGAGCTCGGCAAGGATCGCCTCGACCGACAGGTTGTCGGCCACTTCCTTGATCGGAATGTGCGAGGTGACGCGGGCGTTCCAGACCTTCTCGAGAACGTTGAATTCCCGGACCTTGCCCGTGAAGTTGAGAACGTCGGAGACGAAACGGATCTCGTCGTCGTAGCCCGGATAGGCAAAGCGCATCGCCTTCTTGTTGAAGGGCGTGAAGCAGACTGCTTCCGCCTTGCCGGCATGCGCCAGCTCGAGCGCTACGCGAAAGTTGCGGGTCGCAAAGGTGCCGCCCGCAAGCGTCGCCTCGCCGCGAACGACGTCGGCCGGATCGAGATGGCCAAGGTCGACGAACACGTGGCGCTCGGTCCCCACGGCGTCGAGGCCCTCCAGGGTCGAGGATGCAAGGTCGAGCGTGACGCCGGCAATGCGGGCGCCTTCATCGAGGATGCGACGATCGCCGATCGTGATGATGTGGGCAGCCTCACGAATATCGGAAAGCGCCAGCAGCTTTGCCGTGAGCTCCGGGCTGATGCCGGCCGGATCGCCCATAGCGAGCGCGATGACAGGACGCGCGCCGTTAGCGGCTACACCGTTGGTCGTCATGAGAGATGTCCTCCACTTCATTCTTTCGAGAGCCGTCATACGTTATTCAAAATTCTGCATCAAGTCTTTTGTATTCTGTATGCAGCATTTTCTGTTGACGATATCGGGGGCCGTCTCCATGCTTTAATGAGACAGCGCTGATTCAATTGGCGCGAACGGGAACAGACGGCCGACACTTCAGTCGCCAGATGCAGAAGCGAAACGATGAACGAAATTACCTCTCTGGAGAAACGCCCCGAGGGCGGCCCCGGCCCGATCCGACGCACTGCGCTGCACGACACGCTGGTCACGCATCTGCGCGACATGATCATCGAGGGTGATCTCTCGCCCGGCACGCGTCTGCATGAAGGTCAACTCGGCGAGCAGCTCGGCGTCTCGCGCACGCCGCTGCGCGAAGCCATCAAGTATCTGGCGAGCGAAGGACTGGTGGAGCTCGTTCCGAGCCGCGGCGCCGTCGTCAAGCGTTTCAGCGCCAAGGACGTGCGTGACATGCTGACGGTGTTGCAGACGCTGGAAGAGCTTGCCGGCAAGCTCGCCTGTGAAGCCGCCAGCGACGCCGGCATCGCCGAAGTGCGCGCGCTCCACGACGAAATGGTCTCGCGCTACAAGGCCGGTGACCGGCTGCAGTATTACAAGCTCAACCAGCAGATCCATTCGGCCATCGCCCAACTGGCGGCAAACGCCGCCTTGGCGGATATGCATGCGATCTTGCAGACGCGGCTGAAGCGCATTCGCTTCATCGGCCACGAGGGGCCCGAAAAATGGGCAGCGGCCGTTGCCGAGCATGAGGAGATGATCGTCGCGCTCGAAGCCCGCGACAAGGCAAGGCTTTCCGAAGTTCTCGGTCGGCACCTCATGAATGCCTGGGAACGGGTGCGCGCCGCGGTGTAGGCGACGCTCCAGCTTCGGCGTAAGTGAGCGAGGCTGGCTCACCCGGTCGTGGCTTCCGTCAGAACTTCGCATTAGCGTTGATAACGGCCGCGGCATGTCCCGCGCCGCCCGCTTTGGCCACGCGATATTTGCGTCAAGATTTGAGCGCTTGGAAAATAAGCGTTGCAGCCCCAGCGGAGTCGCCGGACCACCTGATGGAGCCGGCAGGCAGCCGGTGCAGGGACGCCAAATCGTGGGCCAAAACCACCCACGCGAATGCTCTAATTCGGATAAGCCTTCCTCACCGACTGTCCGACAACAAGGAGCGGCAGACGAGACCCCTTGCTCTCGCCCTGGCGTTACAGATTTGCCTCGCGAACTAGCCATATCACTTGGAACGCAATTAAGAATATTCGAATTCTATTGACTTTATCCTGATCGAAATTCACTGAATCCACGGTGGGACGGAGACGGGAACGAAGATGGGGCGGCATCAGCTTCGGGGACTGCTTGCGACAGTGGCAATCCTCTGTCCAAGCGCAGGCTTGGCAGAACCGGTTCAAAGAACACCGCCCGTGGCCGGATCGGTGATTGCCCGAAAATCCGGTGAGGAAGTGCGCTTCGTCGACGTTTCGAGCTGGCGTTTCGTCGATCTCGCACAGGACCTTTTGTCCGGCGATATCCTGCGCACTAATGCGACCGGGGCGCTGGCGGTGCTTTTCTCCGACCACACCCAGATCCGGCTCGGCCGCAACACGGCGTTGCGCGTCAAACGCATGGGCACAGGCAGCGATACCAATCTCGAACTGCAGTCAGGCACGATCTGGGCACGGGCGGAGCGTGGCGGCCAGGGCCTGACGATCGACACGCCGGCGGCAACGGCTGCCATTCGTGGCACCGACTGGACACTGACGGTCGCCGGCGACACGACCTCGCTGACCGTGCTTGAAGGCGTGGTCGAACTCAGCAACGGACTTGGCAGCGTCACCGTGAAACAGGGCGAAGGCGCCGTTGCCGCGATCGGGAAAGCGCCGACCAAGATCGTGATCGTGACGCCGAAGGACCGCGAACAGATGCTCTTCCATCTGTCTTTACGCGACGCCTTCGTGCTCATGCCGTCAACCCCGCTTAAGGTGCGCGACATGCGCAATGAGCGCGAACGGATCGAAGCCCGGCCGGAAGCGTCGCGCTCGGCCGAAGACTGGCTGACACTCGCCGAAATCCAGCTGCGGTTCGACGGGCGAGCCCAGGCCACAGCCGCCCTTCAACAGGCCCGACGCCTCGGCCTCAACCGATCTCAAGCCGCGCGCGCCTATCTCGTCGAAGCGCTGATTGCCGGTTCTGAAAACCGCTACGGCGATGCGGCACAGCTGTTCGAAAAGGCAACCCCCGGGCTCGACGCCGACCGCCGCTCCGTCGCGGCCTTCGGCGGCTATTTCGCACGCGCTCTCGCCGACCCGGACCGGATCGAGCAGCCGCCATCTCAGGCGACAGGTGCCTATGGCGCCTTCGCTGCGGCCTGGACCGCGGGCTTTCGCACCGATATCCGCGCAGCGATCGAAACGATCAAGAAGGCGGAAAGGCGATATCCGGACGATCCGTTCCTTCCAGCCGCCCGTGCGCAATTTGCAATGCTGCTCGACGATCGAGACGAAACGCGCGCCGGTATCGAAAAGGCGCTTGCGAACGATCCCGACGACCCGACCGCGCTGGAATCGCGCGCCAAATACCGTTTGCTCATTGAAAACGATCGGACAGGCGCGCTGGCGGATCTCGAGCGCGCCTTGGAAATCACGCCGGGCGACCCGTCTCTCTGGAACTGGGTGGGCCTGGCAAAAAGCGAGCGGAGCGACAATCGCGGCGCCGAGAGAGCATTCCAGAAGGCCGTGGAACTCGATCCGGCCGATCCGCTTTACCACGCCAACCTGGCCTATCAGTACCTCGATGAAATGCGGCTTGCGGAAGCAAAGCGCGAGATCGATACGGCACTCGCGATCGATCCTTCCTTCGACCTCGTGCTCGTCGCCCGCGGTCGGTACCATTTGCAGAACGGCAACCTGGACAAGGCGATCGACGACCTCTTGGCCGGTTCGACGGCCAACCCCGCCTATTCCAACGCGCAATTGCTGCTCTCGGCGGCGCATTATGAAAAGGGAGACCGCCTTCCGGCGGCACAGGCCCTCGACAATGCCGACCGGCTCGACCCGAACGACCCCGTCGTCGCGACCGTGCGGACCGCGATTGCGATCGACGAATACGATTCCGATGCGGCGATCCGCTACGCGCAGGAACTGATGCGGCGGACGCGGGCGCGCGGCGGCGAAAGTGCTCCGCTCGGCGCCAACCAGGATGCCGGATCGACGCTCAACGACGCCTTCCGCCTGCAAGGCCTGAACGCCTGGGGGCAATATTACGGCGATGTGGTCTTCGATCCGTTCACGGGATCGAGCTATGTCGACCAGGCGATCCGCGGCAGCGTCAATCCGCTGTTCAACACCTATGATTTCGATGGCAGCCCCGTCGTCAACACCGCCAATCCGCAGAGCTTCTCCGCCTTCTTCCAGGGGCTGCTGATCGAGCCGCACATGCTGGCAAGCCGCGAGCGCACGGCCAATCTCGTCCAACGGCCGTTCTTCGAGGCCGCGGTCGCAGGCGGCATCATCGCCGACAGCGACCATGAGGGCGGGATCGGCGAGGCGGAACTGCGCGGGCTGACGTTCTCGCCCTTCCCGATCAGCGTCTACGGCAATCTGCATTGGGAGAAGCCGCGCGATACGATCGATATCGGCAATGGCCTGGCGATCGAGCGTGAAGCACGCCTGCTTGGCGGCAATGGCTATGTGACAGCCTCCCCGACGCCGGATGACAGGGTCGTGGCCTATGCCAACTACGGCGATCTTGATGATAAACGCAGTATTTTCGATATCCCGGATCCCCGCGCGGCCCCTCTGAAGCTCGACGGGCTGAGCGACGACGATTCCTCACGGCTACTCTCGGGCGTGGCGTGGAGCCATACCTTCGGATACCGCAACATCGCCAATGCCGCGTTCTTCTTCTCCGATCAGAATACCACGGAAAACGAGCGGATCCGGCTCACGGACCCGCGCTTTCCGGACCTTGCCACCAGCCGGAGCGAGGACAAGCAAAGAACCTATATCGCCGCCATCAATCACCTTTACGGTGACGGCGATTTCACCTGGCGCTACGGCGTCGAAGGCGGCGTGGTAAAGTCATCGAGCGCGTTCGACATTTTTGACCCGCTGGGCGTCAGCACCGGCAGCAGCAATGCGCCCGTCATCGCGTCCGGTTCGACGTCCGCCACACAGACGGTCGCCAAGGCTTACATCGACACGATCTACGAAATCACGCCGGACCTGAAGACGGAAGGCGCCCTCTTTGCCCGCTATATCGAAGGCGTCAACGACGGCGATGTCAGGCTCGAACCGAAATTCGGCATCGCCTGGGCGCCGGCCGAAGGGCATTGGCTGCGGGCGGCAGCCATGCGCGATGGCCTCAACTTCGACGTCGCCACCCTTGCGCCGATCGGCATCGTCGGGCTGCAGCCGAACCAGCTGCGCTTCGGCGCCGAAGGCTATGCCGATACGCTGGCACTGCGTTGGGACGCGGAGTGGAACAGCTGGTTCTTCACCGCGCTCGACTACCAGCACCAGGAGGTGCGGCAACTCGCGCTCGACATTCCGCTTTCGACCACCAGCCTTGCGTATGCCAAGGTCGGGCTCGACCGGGTTGCGGCAACGGCGAACTTTGCCATCGGCCACGGCTTCGGCCTCTCCCTGACAGCGGCCCACACGGAAGCCGACGTTAAGGAACACACCGGCAGCCAGCCCGGCGAACTGCTGTTCGTGCCGGAAAACACCGGCCAAGCGGCGCTGACTTGGGTCAGCACGGCGAACGTCAAGACGACCGTTGCCGCCAACTATGTCGGTTCACGACCCGGCGGGTTAAAGACGCTCGACGACTTCTGGACGCTCGACGCCGCCTTGCAATGGGAACCGTTCGACAAGCAGATCGAGGTGGATCTGGCAGCCTTCAATCTGCTCGATGAAGATTTCGAGCTGGGCAATGGCCTGCCGGGTTGGGGACGAACGTTCAAAGGCACGATCAAAGTGCGGTTCTGATGGAGGAGCGCGTCGCCGTGCAGGCATCGAGCGGTCGGTCCGGACAATGGGACAGCCCCCGCTTCCTGCAACGGCGGTTGAAACTTCTTGCGCTTGCGGTTTTCGTCGCCATCGCGCTGTCGCTGGCGACCTTGACCAATGCCTGGCGGCTGAACGAGTTGCGCAGCTTCGACTACCTGTCGACCATCGACGGCCCGCCGCTGCCCGAGGACAGCCCGATCATCGTCGCGATCGACGAACCGTCGATGGCCGAAATCGGGCGCCAATGGCCCTGGCCGCGCGCCCTGCATGCGCGCCTCATCGAGGCGCTGCGCAAGGCCGGCGCACGCGCCATCGGCATCGACGTGATTTTCGCTGAACCTTCGGCCGATGCCGCCAACGACGAGGCGCTGGAAAAGGCGCTCGGCGCGGACGTGGTTCTTGCCGGAGACCAGACGCTGGTGGAGGCGCCGCAGGCCGACCAGTTCGTGCGCACCGAGCCGCTCGCCCGCTTCATCGCAAAGGGCGCCTGGACCGGGATCGCCTCCGTCAGCCTCAGCGGCGACGGAACGTTGCGCGCCGTTCCCGACTATCCGGACGGATTTGCCGCCGTGCTCGCGGCAATCGCCGGCGCAAAATCGCACGCACCGCCAAAGGACGCGCTGATCCAGGTCTTCGGACCGGCGCGGACCTATCCCACCGTCTCCTATTACCAGGCGCTCGATCCCGACAATTTCCTGCCAGAAGGCATGTTCGAGGACCGTGTCGTGCTCGTCGGTCTCAGCCTGCAAAATGCGCCATCGATCGCCGATGGCGGGGCCGATGCCTTCACGACATCGGATACCGTACATTCGAACAAGCTCGTTTCCGGCGTTGAGATGCAGGCTACCATCTACGACAATCTGGCCCATGAGCTTTTCATTCAGCGCGCTGCAAGACCGTATGTGGTTGCCGCCATTGCGCTGGCCGCGATGCTTGCGGCCTTTTCGGTGCTGCGGACGACCGGCTGGCGCACGCTTGCCTATGGCGCCGTCGCCATCGGCCTGATCATCGCCGCCAGCTATGCCGCGATGCGGCTTGGCCACGTCTTTCTGTCGCCGCTTGGGCCTGGGCTTGCGTTCCTTGCCGTGACTGCCGGCCAGGCCGGGCTCGACTATGCGGAGGAACGCAAGAAGCGCCGCGAAATCACCCGCGCCTTCCAGCAGTACCTCTCCCCTGCCCTTGTCGAGCGCCTGGCGAAAGACCCGTCACACCTGAGGCTCGGCGGCGAACGGCGCACGCTGTCGATCCTCTTTTGCGACATCCGGGGCTTTACCACCATCGCCGAGGAAATGAAGGAGGATCCGGAGCGTTTGACGGCACTGGTCAACCGGCTGCTGACGCCGCTTTCAGAAGCTGTTCTCGAACAGGGCGGTACCATCGACAAATATATCGGCGACTGCCTGATGGCCTTCTGGAACGCGCCGCTCGACGACCCCGACCATGCCGTGCATGCAGTCGGGGCGGCGCTCGACATGCTTGCGCGGCTTGAACGGGTGAACCGGGAACTCGAAAGCGAGGCGAAACGGGAACGCCGACCGGCCCAAACCTTGAGGATCGGCATCGGCATCAACACCGGCGAATGCGTCGTCGGCAACATGGGCTCGCACCAGCGGTTCGACTATTCGGCCCTTGGCGACGCCGTCAATCTGGCCTCGCGCCTCGAAGGCGCATCGAAGGACTACGGCATCTCCCTGCTCCTCGGCGAGGAGACCGCGCGTCTCGTCGAAAAGACCTTCCCGATCGCCGAACTCGATCGCATCACCGTCAAGGGCCGCACCGCCGTGTCGCCGGTCTTCACCGTCGCCGTCGGCGCCAGGAAGGACGCGATCGAACGCCACCAGGCCTTCGTACAGGCCAAATATGACGGCACGCTTCGAGCTCATGACGCGGTGTTCGACCAGTTGAGGAGCGCCCTGCCGCCACTCGCGCGCTACTACGAAAGAGAGCGTTCCCGTCTCGATACGTCGCGACGGGAACCGAAGTGAGCCGCCACAACCGACCGCGTGGTCAGTGGAGCCCGCCGACGCCGAGCAGCCGCTCGACGGCATCGTGATCTCCCGCCAGCGCTTCCGGCGTTCCGGTCCAGGCGATCCGGCCGCGTTCGAGCACGATCACCCGGTCGGCAAAGTCGAGCGCGCTCTGAATGCGCTGTTCGACCAAGACAATCGTCATGTCGCCGGTCTTTGCCAGTTCGGCAAACGCCTTCATCAGCTCTTCGCAGATAACGGGGGCCAGGCCCTCCAGCGGTTCGTCGAGCAACAGGATCGACGGACGGCCGAGGATGGAGCGTGCCGTCGACAGCATCTGCTGTTCGCCGCCTGAGAGCTGGCTGCCGAGATTGCGCCGGCGCTCGAAGAGACGCGGGAACATGTCGTAGGCTTCCTGGATCGCACTTTTCGGGCGGTTCTTGAGGCCGACGAACAGGTTTTCCTCCACGGTCAGCGTCGGGAAGACGCAGCGCGCCTGCGGCACGAAGCCGAGCCCCTGCATGGCGCGCGCAGCACTTGGCAGCCCGGTCACGTCCGTCCCGCCCATGCGGATGCGACCGTCGTAGCGCCGTGTCTGGCCGGCCAGTGTCGCAAGCAGCGTCGTCTTGCCCATGCCGTTGCGACCGAGCACTGCAAGCCGGGTACCTGCCGGAACGGCAAAGGATACGTCTTCGAGCACCCGCGTCGGCCCATAGCCGGCGGACAGGTTTTCCACCTCAAGCGGCGTGGCTGGCATTGGCATAGCTCCCCAGATAGGCTTCCCGCACGCGCAGATCCTTCGTCACGTCAGACGGCGAACCGTCGAAGATGATCGCGCCGGCGGCCAGCACGACGACGCGCTTGGCAAAGCGGAAGACGAGATCCATGTCGTGCTCAATCATCAAGACGGCGAGATCGGCTGGCAGGTCGGCCAGTGCCTGCTCGATCCGGCCGGTGTCGCTCTGCGGCACGCCGGCGGCGGGCTCGTCGAGCAGCAGCACCCGCGGCTTCAGCGCCAGCGCAACGGCGATCTCCAGCAAGCGTTGCTGACCGTAGGCGATCTCGCTCACCTTGCGGTGCATCAGTTCCCGAAGCCCGAGCTTGCCGAGAAGGTCTGCCACCTCGGCCATGACGTCCGGCATGCCCAGAAAATTGCCGAACAGACGACCGGCGCGGCCAGTGCGTTGCAGGACAGCGAGCGCAACATGTTCGGAAGGTGTCATATCGGCAAAGAGCCGCGTCACCTGAAACGAGCGAACGAGCCCCCTTCGCACCCGACCGATGGCGTCGATACCGGTCACCACCTCGCCACCGATACGCACCTCGCCGGAATCCGGCTTGAGATTGCCGGTCACGAGATTGACGAACGTCGTCTTGCCGGCGCCGTTCGGCCCGATCAGCGCGACCCGGTCGCCCGGCGCCATGCTGAGGCTGACGTCATTGGTGACCGCGAGCCCGCCGAAGGCGCGCTTCAAGTTGCGGACTTCGAAGATCGGCTGCATCACTGTGCCTCCTTGCGGCGGGCAAAGAACGCAGCCGCGGTGCCATAGATGCCCTTCGGCGCGAAGAGCACGACGGCGATCAACAGCGCGCCCACCATCGTCAGCCAGTGGAAGGGATTGGCCGCCGAGACCACGTCCTCGAAAAACATGAAGACGACAGTGCCCGTGAGCGCACCGAACAACGAGCCCGTACCCCCGAGCACCAGCATGACGAGGCTTTCGGCAGACATCGTAAAGGAGAGGCTGTCGAGGCCGACGACCTGGGTGGAGATCGCATTCAGCGCGCCGCCGACGCCGGCAACGGCACCGGAGATGACATACATTTTCGTGAGCGCGAACTTCGGCGACGCCCCCATCGAGCGGATGCGGACAGGGTCCTCCTTGATGCCGCGGCACAACATGCCGAAGGGCGAGCGCACGATCAGTCGCAGCACGACGAAGACGATGGCAAGCAGCGCCACGCCGAAGACATAGGCCGTGCGGCCCCAGAGATCGAACTCGTAGAGTCCGAGAAGTGCCGTCGGCGCAATGCCGGAGAGCCCGTCGCTGCCACCGGTCCAGGAGGAGGCCTTGTTGGCGAACTCGTGGAAGAGATGGATGAGCGCGATCGACAGCACCAGTTGCGGCAGCCCGTGCGCACGCAGAATGACGACCCCGCAGATAAGTCCCGCCACCGCCCCGGCAACAATGCCGAAGGCCAGCATCGCCAGCGGATCGTTGATGCCGTAATGCGCCGAGGCGATGCCCGCGGCATAGGCGCCGGCGCCGAAGAGGGCCGCGTGCCCGAGCGTCGCGACACCGCAATAGCCGGTGACGAGATCGAGCGACAGCACCAACAGAGCGGCTGCGATGATCCGGGTCAGAAGAGCCAGATTGTTGGGAAAGAGGAAGTAGCCGACCACCGCGACCAGCAGGATAACGGCCAGACCTATGAGGTCCCCACCGCCAAACCGTCGGCGCACCGGAGCGGTCGCGATCAAGTCGTTCGTCGTCGTCATGGTCATCCCTTGGCCCTCCCGGCGAGCCCGCGCGGGAACACGCAGATGATCGCGATCACGGCCAGATAGAAGAAGAATTCACCGAATTCCGGCATGAGATAACGGCCGGTCGTATCGATCGCGCCGAGCAGCAGGCAGGCAACGAGCGCGCCCGGGATAGACCCGGCGCCGCCGACGGAGACGACGACCAGGAACGTCACCATGTAACGCAACGCGTAATAGGGTTCGACCGGAAGAAGTTCCGCCCCCACCACGCCGCCGAAGGCGGCAAGTCCGACGGCAACCGCAAAGCTCACCGCATAGACGATTTCCGTGCGCACACCGAGGGCGGCCGCCATTGCCGCGTTGTCAACCGAGGCCCGCAGCTTGACGCCGAAGGCGGTCTTTTCGATCGCGTACCAGAGACCGGCTGCAACCACGAGGCCGCAGACGATCGCAAAGATGCGATGGGTGGCGATTGCCCGGAAGCCGAGGTCGACGGATCCCTGCAATTCGCCAGGCAGCGGCACCGTCTTCAGCGTCGGGCCGAAGACATAGTTGGCGATGCCGATGATGCAGAACGTGATACCAATGGTCATCAGCACCTGGGTCAGTTCCGGTGCGCCGTAGATCCGCCTATAGAGCAGCCGCTCGATCGGCACGGCGATGATGATGGTGCCGAAGATCGCGAGCAGCACGGCAAAGCCGTAGGCAAGACCCAAATCGCGCGCTGCATAGGAGGCGATGTAACCGCCGATCATGGCAAAGGCGCCATGCGCCAGGTTGACCACGCGCATCAGGCCCATGGTGACCGAAAGGCCGATGGAGATGACGAAGAGCACCATGCCATAGGCAAGGGCGTCGATCGCAATGCTGAGGACGGTTTGCATGGGGCTATCCGTTGCCCTTTCTTCCAAATTTGGCTGCGCCGGATTCGGTGCGCACTATGCGCGGAGCGGCAGTCAGGCGCCAGCATTCGAGGCGCCGCAGGCGCGCCGGTCGCTCAAAAGCAACCGGTCAACGCATCATCAGTGTCGGTGGGCGCTCAGCGCCCGCCCAAGTCGACTACTTCAGCGCAGCGAGACCGGGGTCGCCCTGCTTCTCGAAGGTCTGGATTTCCTTGTTGTAATAGGTGCCGTCATCGGCCTTGGCGACCTCGCGCAGATAGATGTTCTGGGTAATGTGACGCGATTCCGGATCGATCGTCACCGGACCACGCGGGCTGACCCAAGAGAGGCCTTTCACGGCTTCCACGGCCTTGGCCGCATCCTGCTCGCCGCCGGTCGCCTCAATCATCTTGTAAATCACATGCATGCCGTCATAGGCTCCGACCGAGGGGAACGAGAGTTCCGCCGGGTTGCCGATCGCCTTGCTCGCCGCTTGGACAAAGGCCTTGTTCTCCGGCGAGTCGTGCGAGACGGCGTAGTGGAAGGTCGTCTGAATGCCGAGCGCCGCCTCACCGAGAGCAGGCAAATCGGATTCCTGCGTGAGGTCGCCGGGCGCAAAGAACTTGATGCCGCCGTCCTTCAGGCCGTTTTCCTTGAAGGCCTTGACGAAGCCGAGCGTCGTCGGGCCGGACGGCAGGAAGGCGAAGACGCCTTCCGCGCCCGAATCCTTGATGCGCTGCATGATTGGGGAAAAGTCGTTGGTCGCAAGCGGCATGCGGATCGCTTCGACCACCTGGCCGCCGGCCGCTTCGAAGCCCGTCTTGAAGGCGTTCTCGGCGTCCACACCCGGGCCGTAGTCGCTGACGACGGAGATCACCTTGGAAACACCCGCGTCCTTGGCAACCTTGGCGATCGGCGTCGAGGTCTGCCAGGTGGTGAACGAGGTGCGCACGACGAGCGGGCTTTTGGTGACGATCGCCGAGGTCGCCGCGTTCATGATGACGAGCGGCACATTCGCCTGGGTGAGCAGCGGCGTGACCGCCATGGCATCCGGGGTGAAGTAGAAGCCGGCGAGGTACTGCACGCCTTCCTTGACCACCAGTTCCTGGGCCAGCGCCTTTGACTGGGCGGGATCGGCCTGCGGCACGTCGCGGTAGATGATCTCGATATCGTCGTCGCCGACCTTGCTGCCGTTCAGCGCCATATAGGCGTCGATGCCAGCCTTGAAGTTCTTGCCCTGCAGCGCGAAGGGGCCGGAGAACGGTCCGACGACACCGATCTTGATCGTGTCGGCATAGGCAGCACTGCTCATTGCCAAAGCCGCAACCGCAGCCAGAATCATCCACTTCATATTTCCTCCCTGAGATGCCGGCCACTCCCGAGCCCGCATCCTCGTCGCAAACGACTGTCGATTTGATGGTTGTCAGCTTGCCATGCCAAACGGTGATGTAAAAATGAAATATGGGGTGCCAATCATAATTTAGGGGTTATGTTTTGACACAGGCAGCGCGCCTCGGCCAGCCGAGTGCACCGAAATCCCCAGCCCATGACACGCACCTTCCGGTGCCCGCGCCAGCCCACTGCGATCAACAGGGGAGCAGCAAACGACACGGTGGCGGCGCAATCGCAGGTTCGGGGCGTATCGCCGCCGCAGACCTAGATCGGCGGCAGATTTTCCGGCTGCGCCATGTCGATGAAGACCTGAACGCGTTTGGCTCGCAGCTTGCCGGGCTTGTACTTCTTCAGCCACTCGCCAGTTTCATCGAGGAACAGACTGGCCGCGGCTCCCTCGGATGTCCCCACGCGCGCCGCCTTGTCCCGGTCGGACTTCTTCTTTGCTGTCGCCTCCCGGACAGAGCGGAAATAATAGTGGTTGAACAGCCGATTGAACTCCGTGAAGTAGATGTCGGCCGCGCGCCGATCGCCACGGATGAGCAGCATGTTCTCGTCGTTGTCGTTGGTCGACGCGTCCGAGAAGTTCGCCGAACCGGTGACGACCATTGGATCCGCGCCAAGGGGATCGGCGAGCAGAAACTTGGAATGCACATAGGCGACGTGATTGTTGAGCCCGAGCGCCCGCGCATTGGTTTCCCGCGCCCACTGATAGACCGGATCGCGCAGATAGGATCCCCAGGCCTGATAGACGTTCTGTCGCGCCGTCAGCGGAATGAACGGCTTCTTCGCCTTGGCCTTAGGCTGGTCGCGCTTTTCCAGGAGGAGGAAGAGCACCGGATGCACGCCGGACTGGGCACTATTGTCGAGAAACGCCTGCTTGAAGCGATCGTTGATCCCGAAGGCGAGTGTCACGCCGCCATAGGACCGCGCCTCGTCCAGCGCCCTCACATACATATCCAGAACGGCGCTTCCGGCACGCGGACTGAAGATCGAGGTCACGCCGCTTGAAACATCCGCGGGCGCATGCGGCACCTCGGCAAGGTCAGAGACCGCCTTGCGAAAGGCTTTTCGCTTTGACCTGCTCGCGGCAGGATTGTCGGTTTTTGCCGCACCAGGGTCGCCGGCAAGCAGTGTCCAGTATGTTTCAAATGCCTTGGCGAGATCGGCGTCGCGGACCCAATGCCCGACATTGGTCTGGCCATGCACGCCGCCCATCGACAGGTTCGTCGAGCCTGTCCAAACCTGCGCCTTTCGGCCCGGATCCTTGGGGAGCAGCACCATGAACTTGTTGTGCTGTATGTCGGCGGGATTGTTCTCCCGCCACCGCGCGATCGCCGCCTTCGGAAGCCCTACGGTGCGGACGATTTCCTTGTTCTCCTCGCGCGGAAAGCTCTCGTGGAACTTGCCCTTCTTGTCGGTATAGGCATTTTCCTTCGCGTCGAGCACGAGCCTCACGACGACGCCGCGCTCGAAGGCGGCCTTCAGCCTTTCCACGACGGGGCGATATCTGAATTCATAGAAGCAGCCGAGCAGCGTGTCCCCCGCTTCCGCCTGGTCGATGAAACGCAGCAGTGCTTCGTCAAGGTCCCGGCTCAGCCACTGCAGCGCCTCGAGCGTCTTTTCCGGCGTTTCCAGCTTGTCCGGCGGCTTGTTTCCGAAACGGCGTCGGTAGGCCTGGCTGCTCGCGACACCGCGGTTGAAGAAAACGTCGTGCGTCTCCTCACTGAAGAGCGGTTCGGTTTTGATACCGATTCTGATGGCAGGTGCTGACCGGTCGATGTTCTTCGCCATACCCGTCAGCGGATGGAAGTAATAGTCGTAACGCCGACCGGGCTTGGCCGTGAAGTCATCCCAGACGAAACTCTGAACGGGATGGTCGTAGGTCAGAACGACGGTATCCTCATTGGGATGGGAGATCACCGTTTCGAAGACCTTGAAGCCGTACATGTAGTACCGCTCGCCTTCCGTTGGATCATGCCGCTCGACCGCAAAACCGAGAAGCCCCGCGGTGTCGGCGTTGCGATAGTCTATCGCGAACGAAACCGTATTGACCCCCGACACGGCGAAGACCTTGTACCCGCCAACCGCATCCGAAACGAAATGCATGCCGTCCTCCCGCGCGTGGTTGCGACAAGCATACTCGCTCAACTTCGAGGAATTACAACAGCGACAACTACAAAGGAGCTTGATCGGCAAACTCCCGCGCCGCTGCGCAGTGGCAGCGGCTCCGGCTCGAAAACACCGCCACACTTGTTACTCCCGCCGATCCTCTTGCGGTGTCAAGCTGCTCAGGACTGCAAGGCATCGGCCTTGCGTTGAGAAGTTTTGCTGAAACGAGGAGACACAGCACCATGACCCAGACGATCGAGAAACGCGAGAACGGACGCGCGGACGCCCAGTCGACGATGCAGAAGCCGCCGGTGGTTTCGGCACAGGCATGGGAAGCGGCCCGGCAGGAAATGCTGGTAAAGGAAAAGGCGCACACCCGCGCCCGCGATGCGTTGGCCGCCGAGCGTCGGCGGATGCCCTGGACGGCCGTGACCAAGAACTACGTGTTCGAGGGCTCCGACGGCAAGGCGAGCCTGCTTGACCTCTTTGCCGGCCGGCGCCAGTTGATCGTCTACCGCGCCTTCTACGAACCGGGCGTGCATGGCTGGCCCGATCACGGCTGCCGGGGCTGCTCGATGGTCGCCGATCAGGTTGCGCATCTGTCGCACCTTAACGCCCGTGACACGACCCTGGTCTTTGCCTCGCGCGCCCCGCAGGCGGATATTGCCAGGCTGAAGGCACGGATGGGCTGGACCATGCCCTGGTACACCATCACCGACAGCTTCGATGCTGATTTCGACGTGGGCGAGTGGCACGGCCACAATGTCTTCTTCCGCGACGGCGAAGAGCTGTTTCGCACCTACCTCGTCAACAGCCGCGGCGACGAACAGATGGGTAGCACCTGGAACTATCTCGACATCACCCCGCTCGGCCGACAGGAAGTGTGGGAGGATTCGCCGGCCGGATATCCGCAGACCCCGACCTACAAGTGGTGGAACTGGAACGACAGCTACGTTGAAGGCGCTGCCCCCGACAAAAGATGGGTCGAAGTATCGGATGCCGGCGAGGCCGCGATGCGCGCCTCCGACACGAGCGCGAAGCCATGAGCATCGGCGCCCGCTCCGGTGAGCGCGACGGGCGGGCGCCCTCCCTCGCCCGTTTGGTAGCTGCGGGGTTGGCGCTTGCCGCCGCCCCCACCTTCGCCCTGATGGCGGTTCTTTCCAACATGGGAACCGCCGGGGCCGATCCGATGCTGTGTAGCGGCGCCGGACAAACTGTGATCGGCGGGATGACCGCCATGTATCTGCTGATGGGCGCCTTTCACCTTCAGCCCTGGCTGAAACTGATCGACATCAGAAAGGGCTGAGGGATCGGCCTCGCCCCCGGCGCCTGTCAGTTGCGGGCGTCGGGAGCTGAAAAATCATCCGTCGACATGCTATTGTCGCACGGCACGCAAAAGATGTGGAAACGCCGATGGGCATATGTCCCTGAAATCGGCGAGTGGGCATGCTGCCCGAGTCGGAGAAGCAAGTGACTTCTCAGCTTGAAGTACGGAACGGTTCCACTAGGTAGATTTGGCAAGATCTCCGGCCCTTGTATCGGCAGGAGAAATCAGTCGCTTTCCACCTGTGGCCGGATCCGTTCGGAAAATACAGCGAATCAGGAAGTTGACCTTGAGTGTTGCCGCCTCTCAACCGAACCCGACACGTTTCAAGAGCCGCCCGTTGCCTTTGGCGGGCGCCCTGCTGCTTTTCGTTATAGCCGCTGCGGCATCGCTCTACTATTTGAGTGGAGCGAAAGAGCCTTCGTCGGAGATCGCAGCGATTGCCCCGGCTGTGACCGGCGCTGAAGTCGACGCCGCGATGATGCAGTCGCCGAATTTCCAGATCCTGTTCAGTGACGGCGATCGCGGGCTGATGGTCTACGAGGGTTACGTCTATGTCGTGCGACTCGGCGACAAATTGCCGAATGGCCGCCGCATGATCGGATTCCAAAAACGGGACGGAAACTGGGCTGCGGTGACGCTTTGACAGCTTTCACCGCCTCCGAATTGTGGATGTTAACGCTTTGTTAACGCTCGCTTGCAAGGCACGGGGAACCCCCATTTAGCCACGGTTGCTACCCAGGGCGAACTGGCGCAACTCTTTGTTAAAGAGTCGTGAATCAGTGCTTTGGATGGTGCAGAATGATTAACAAGAAGCTACAGGATGAGCTGGTCGAGCTCGACGAAAGCCCTGCGTTCGAAGGCCGTTCTGTCATGAGCGAGCGCGCAGTCCAGGGAATTCCTCTCGCGATCGAAGCGGTGATCGGGCGCGCCAAGCTGACGGTGTCGCAGATCTCGAAACTCCATCAGGACGACACGATCCATCTCGATCGCAACTTCGGCGAACCGGTGGAACTCAAGGTCAACGGCATGGTGATCGGCCGCGGCGAAATCGTCTTCGACGAAGCCACCAACGCCATCGGCATCAAGATCATCGAAATCTCCCCGATCGGCGCCCAATAGGCTCCGACGCGTAAGGCCGCCGTCGTCAGCGGAACTTGGCTTCCACAGCCAGCAAGGCTATGTCGATAGTTCAACGACACGATCCGGTACGGGAGGAGCCTCATATGCTGATCGATGGAAAAGTCTTTATCGTTACCGGTGGCGGTTCGGGTCTGGGTGCGGCCGTCGCGCGGCAGCTGCATGGCGAGGGTGCCCGCGTGGTTCTCGCCGACGTCAACGCCGCAGCCGGCCAGCAGATGGCCGAGGAGCTTGGCAGCAACGCGCTTTTCCAGAAGACGGATGTCACCAGCGAGGTCGATGGCGCCGCCGCAGTGGCAGCGGCTCTCGATCGCTTCGGACATCTGCACGGCCTGGTGAACTGCGCCGGCATCGCGCCGGGGGAAAAGGTGCTCGGGCGCGACGGTCCGCACCGGCTTGAAAGCTTTTCGCGCGCGGTCGCGATCAACCTCATCGGCACCTTCAACATGCTGCGGCTCGCCTCAGAGGCGATCCAGCGGGAAGAGCCCGGCGAGGATGGTGAGCGCGGGGTGATCGTCAATACCGCATCGGTCGCCGCCTTCGATGGCCAGATCGGCCAGGCGGCCTATGCCGCTTCCAAGGGCGGCGTCGTCTCGATGACCCTGCCGATTGCGCGCGAACTCGCGCGCCACGGCATTCGCGTCGTCGCCATTGCGCCGGGCATCTTCGAAACACCGATGATGGCCGGCATGCCGCAGGAAGTGCAGGATTCGCTCGGCAAGAGCGTGCCCTTCCCGCAGCGCCTTGGCAAACCGGACGAATTCGCGGCACTCGTGCAGCACATCTGCGAAAACCGCATGCTGAACGGCGAAGTCATCCGCCTCGACGGCGCCCTGCGCATGGGCGCGCGCTGACACGATCGGAGCTGGTGGCGCCCGACGACCGGGCGCGTGCCAGAGCGTTCCTTTGGCACGATCAGGCGGCCCGGTCGGCCGACTTGACCACATAGGCACAACGTCGCGCGCCGGCCAGAATGTGCTCGGCGCGCTCGACCTCGACACCGGGGCCGAGCACCGCCCGAAACACGCTCAATTCTGCCCTGCAGAAGCCCTGGCAGTTGGTCGCGGCGGCACAGATCGGACAATGGTTCTCGACGAACAGCAGCGTGCCGTCGCCCGGATCCTCGCAGGCGGCCATATAGCCTTCCTGTGACCGCAATCGAACGAGCACGTCCACCCGTTCGCGCAGGCTCTCTTTCTCCACCATCGCCGCACGATAGTTCTGGCGCGTCTCGTCCTCACGCGCGGCGATCAGCCGGTCGATCGCGTCCTCGCCAAGCGTCTGCCGGATGGTGCGCAACAACTGGACGGTCAGCTCTGCATGCGTATCGGGAAACTCCGCGTGGCCGGCAGCCGTCAGCCCCCAGAACTGCGACGGACGACCGACGCCTTTTGCCTCGGACCACGACGTGGCCAGCCCCTCCTCGGCGAGACGCACCAACTGCTGGCGCACGGCCTCGCCGGTGATCGCCAGACGTTTGCCGAGCGCTGTCGCGGTCTGCGGTCCGTGTAGCTTGAGTGCAAGCATGATGCGCTCGCCCGGGGTGCGGCCGGCGCTTTGCTCTGGATTTAACAAGGGATCGCTTGACATATTCCCGCGCGCAGATTTACAAAGAATTGTCTTGCTAAATACACTCTCCTCCGTTCGCAGACAAGTGATCCGAGAGTGCCCCGCCCGCAAAGGATTTGACCATGGCCTTCGAACTTCCCGCCCTTCCCTACGCCGCCGCAGCACTTGCCGAAAACGGCATGAGCGCCGAGACGATCGAGTTTCACCACGGCAAGCATCACCAGGCCTATGTCACGGCGCTCAACGGCTTCGTCGAGAAGGACGCCTCGCTTGCAGGCCTGTCGCTGGAAGAAATCATTCGCCTCAGCCACGGCAAGGCGGAACTCGCCCCGGTCTTCAACAATGCCGGCCAGCACTGGAACCACATCCTGTTCTGGAACAACCTTTCGCCGAAGGGCGGTCAGATCCCCGGCGTGCTCGATAAGAAGATCACCGAAGATTTCGGCAGCGTCGCTGCCTTCAAGGATGCCTTCAAGGCAGCCGCCACCGGCCAGTTCGGTTCGGGCTGGGCCTGGCTGGTGCTCGGCCAGGACGGCAAGCTGAAGGTGACGAAGACCGCCAATGGCTCCAACCCGGTTGCCACCAATGAAGGCAAGGCGCTGCTCGGCCTCGATGTCTGGGAGCACGCCTATTACATCGACTACCGCAATCGTCGCCCGGACTACGCGTCGAACTTCCTCGACAAGCTTGCCAACTATGAGTTTGCCGAAGCGGAGCTCAAGTCCGCCTGACCGACTGAAGGCGGTGCGGGCTGGAAAGAGTTCGCGAGCCGATCGGTCGAAGAGTTGCAGCAGCCGCTCGCCCCCGCCTGAGCTCAGGCTTCTGCAAATCCCGTGGCGTCTCCCCGCCGCCACGGGCTATTTCATCTCGGAACGAGCCCCATGCGCCAGACACCTCCGCCCTCCCTCGCCATCGACGCCCATGCCGACCTGGCGGTGTCGAAACCGGAGTTCGCCGACACCCTGTCGCATCTCGCCGCCACCGTCTGCGTGGCGAGCGCCGGCAATGGCCCCGACAGTCTCGGCCGGACGGTGACGGCGACCTTCTCGCTCTCTGCCAACCCGCCGTCGATTGTCATTTCGATCAAGGCGGACAGTCCGCTTGCCGCGCTGATCGCCGCCGAGCGAGGGTTTTCGCTCGCCATGCTGGCTGAGGGCCAGGAGCTGATCGCAGATGCCTTTGCCGGCAAGATCGAAGCGTCGAAGCGCTATCTCGTCGGCATATGGGCTGAGTGGCCGAGCGGACGGCCAAGGCTGCTCGGCGCGGCTGCCACGCTCGACTGCCTGCTCAGCGCTTCGATCGAGGTGGGCGACCATATGCTGTTCGTGGGAACAATTGTCGCAACCCAGACGTCTGCTCATGCCGACCCCTTGATCTGGGGCCGCCGCCGGTATCAGTCTCTCGACAGGACGAGATCGCTGACGCTGGCGAGCAATGGGCATGCGCCCCTTACCCCAAGCAAGCCTGCGGCCTGAAGCGGCGATCGCGGAGGAGGAAGCCATGCGGCAAGTGCTCGAAAAGCTCTTACAGGACGGAAAGGACGACGCCCTTTTGCGGTTCACGCTCGGCAGCATCTGCCTCCAGGAGGCGGACTTCGATACCGCCTTGGCCCATGTGGAGCGGGCGATCGCCTTCGACCCGGACTATTCGGCAGCATGGAAACTGCGTGGCGCAATCCTCCTCAAGCTGGGCCGCCACCAGGAGGCAATTCAGGTCTGGCGCGAAGGCCGTACGGTCGCCGAGCGGAAGGGCGATCTGCAGGCAGCAAAGGAAATCGGCGTCTTCCTGAAACGCCTGGAGCGGCAGTGTCTCGCCGCCAACGGGAACGAGTAGCCAGCCCTGAAAAAGGCCGGGCCCGGCGGATATACCGAGCCCGGAGATATCGCGAACGATCAGTTCACTTGAAGACCGAAGGCAGCCACAGCGACAGCGCCGGTATGTAGGTGACCGCCATCAGCACTGCGATGCTGGCGCCGAAGAACGGCCAGATCGTGCGCATCGCCTCGCGGATGGATATCCCGCCGACGGCGCAGCCGACGAAGAGTACGGTTCCGACCGGCGGCGTGTTGAGGCCGATGCCGGCATTGAGGATCATCACCACACCGAAATGCACCGGATCGATGCCGAAGGCCTTGACCACGGGCAACAGCACTGGCGTGCAGATGATCACCATCGGCGCCATGTCCATGAAGGTGCCGAGGATCAAAAGGATGATGTTGATGACGAGCAGCACGATGATCGGGTTTTCCGAGATCGCGCCGATCGCACTGATCATCAATGCCTGCACCTGAAGGAACGCCATCAGCCAGCCGAAGGACGCCGCCATGCCGATGACGAGCAGCACCATGGCCGTCGTGCGCACCGCCCCCATCACCGCCTCGACGAAGCCCGTCCAATCCAGCTCGCGATAAACAAGCATGGCGACGAGGAAGGCATAGAGCACGGCAATGCACGAGCTTTCCGTGGCGGTGAAGACGCCGGAGCGCACGCCGCCAAAGATGATGCCGATCAGCACGATGCCGGGGAACGAGGCGAGCAGGTAGTAGAAGACCTTGGCAAAGCCAGGAAACGGTTCGGACGGATAGCCCCGGCGCCTGGCAACGACATAGGCCGTCACCATCAGCGCAAGCGCGAGCAAGAGCCCCGGGATGATGCCGGCGGTAAAGAGATCGGCAACCGAAACATTACCGCCAGCGGCGATCGAATAGAGGATCATGTTGTGCGACGGCGGAACCATCAGCGCGATAATCGCCGCATTGACGGTGACGTTGACGGCATAGTCGCGGTCGTAGCCGCGCTTGGCCATCTGCGGGATCATCAGACCGCCGACCGCAGAGGCGTCAGCCACCGCCGAGCCGGAGATGCCTCCGAAGAGCGTCGAGGCGACGATATTGACCTGCCCGAGGCCGCCGCGCAGGTGGCCGACGAGGCCGGCCGCAAACTGGATCAGCCGGTTGGCGATGCCGCCGCGCACCATCAGGTCACCGGCAAAGATGAAGAACGGGATCGCCATCATGGCAAAGACGTTCATGCCCGAATTCAGCTGCTGAAACACGACCACCGGCGGCAGGCCGAGATAGAGCACGGTCGCGAACGAAGCGATGCCGAGGCAGAAGGCGATCGGCGTGCCGATGAGCATCAGGAGGGTGAAGACCCCAAAGAGGATAGTGTAAGCCATTCAGGCCATCTCCTGCACGACGACATCGGCTGCGAGTTCGACGCCGAGAAACTGGTCGATAAATCGCTCCGCGGCAAAAAGGGCGATCAAGGCGCCACCGACGATCAGCGGGAAAAAGTCGACGCCGCCGGGCCATCCGAGAACCGGAATGGTCGCCGTCCAGGTGCCGGCCGAAAGGAGCAGGCCGTAATAGGCCATCGCTAACCCGAACACGACGATCAGCCCGAGGCTCGCCAGATCCATGGCAAGCTGCACCGACGGCTTCATCACGTGTCGGACGACATCGAGGCCGAGATGCACGCTTTCGCGTACACCGACGGCGGCGCCGAGCATGATGAACCAGGCCATGAGATGAAGAGCCAAGGGCTCCGACCAGCTCGGAGAGTCGTTGAGCACGTAGCGGGCAAAGACCTGCCAGCCGACGATCAGGGTCATGGCGACCATGCCGATGCCGGCGATGTAGAGCGAAGCGCGGCTCAGCGCGCCTAGAAGCGGACGTATCGTCCGCATGAAACGACGCATGTTTCTTCCTCCTCCGCAAAGGCGATCCGGTAAACAGTTGAAAAGGCCGGCCCCGATCCCGGAGCCGGCCTCACCGCTGTCACTTGACCGCCTTTACCCTTTCGAGAAGGTCCTTCAGCTTCGGGTCGCTGACGAACTGGTCGTAGACCGGCCCCATCGCGGCTGCGAACTCCTCCTTGTTGACCTTGATCACGTTCGCACCGGCAGCGCGGACCTTCTCCTCGGAAGCCTTTTCGCGCGCGCTCCAAAGCTCGCGCATCTTGCCGACGCTGTCCTTGGCCGCTTGGCGAAGCAGCGTCTGATCCTCAGGCGAGAGCTTGTCCCAGCTCGTCTTGGAAATGACGAGGATCTCCGGATTGAGCGAATGTTCGGTCAGAGAATAGTTCTTGGCCACCTCGAAATGGCGGGCGGATTCGTAGGATGGCCAGTTGTTTTCGGCACCATCGACGACGCCCGTCTCGAGCGAGGAATAGACTTCGCCCATCGGCATCGGCGTCGGGTTGGCGCCGAAGGCCTGCATCATCGCGATCCAGAGATCGGATTGCTGCACGCGGATCTTCAGGCCTTTCAGGTCAGCCAGTTTCTCGATCGGCTTCTTGGTCGTGTAGAAGGAACGCGCGCCGCTATCGTAGAAGGCAAGACCGATCAAGCCATGCGGTTCGAAGGCTGCGAGGATTTCGTCGCCGATCGGGCCGTCGACTGTGTTGTGCATATGTTCCGTCGAGCGGAACAGGAAAGGCATGCCGAGGACCATCGTCTCCTTGACGAGGTTGTTGAAGGGTGCTGCGTTGACGCGGTTCATGTCGATGACGCCGAAGCGGGTCTGTTCGATCGTGTCCTTCTCGCCGCCGAGAACGCCGTTGTTCATGACCTCGATCTTGATGCGACCGTTGGTGCGCTCGGAGAGCAATTGCCCCATGTATTTGACCGCATCGACGGTCGGGTAGCCATCCGGATGGATGTCGGCCGAACGCAGGGTGATTTCCTGCGCCTGCGCCGCTGTGCCGGCAAACGCCAGCCCCATGGCGACGCAAAGCATGCTTGCAATTTTCTTCATGTTTTCCTCCTCCTATAGTCGTGCTTCGGCCTCTCCCAAGACCGGGTTGCTGCCCATCCGGGCCGGCATGCGAAATCTCCTTGTTGTGGGTTCCGCGGGCGCCTCCCAGCACCCGCGGCAACTACACCGCGGCGAAGGCCGGCAGCTTGAACAGGCGTTCCGGGTTCTCGACGAGAGCCAGATGTCTGGCCCGTTCGTCCGGAAGCCAGCCGAGCACGAGGTCTGCCAGCCGTGCATCGTCGGGATAGTCTTCTGTCTTGCGGATCATGTTGTGCGGCCAGTTCGAGCCCCATACGATGCGCTCTGGCGCATGCGCGGCGATCTTCCTGGAGACGGCTGCGACATCCCCATAGGGCCACCCGTCGCGCGAACTCTCGTAGACGCCGGCGAACTTGAACCAGACATTGTCGCGATCAATCATCTTCAAGAGAGCCGCGATCTCCGGTCCATCCGGATCGACGCCGGCAAAGAACTTGCCGTGGTGATCGAGCACCCAGCGTGACCGGATGCGCGCCAGCCGCGGCAGATGGTCGAGCAGCCGGTTGCCGTCGAACTGCACGGCTATCATCCAATCTGCCGCATGTGCCCGCGCATCGACCGCTTCCAACGCATCGAGCCCCACCGCCCCTCCAGGCAGATCCATGATACGGGCACCGACAACGCCCGCGTCGCTGAGCGCGCCGATGTCCGCATCGGACGTGGTTTCGTCGATGACGGCGACGCCGCGCGCGACATCGCCCATCTCGGCCAGGCAGGCGAGCAGATTGGCGTTATCCTTCTGATGGGCGTTGCCCTGGGTGATGATCACCCTGTCGATGCCGAGCCAGTCCATGACCTGGCGGTAGGCGGCAGCATCCGGCAACGGCTCAACGGGCAAAGGCGGGCCGCCGGGAAGCGACGGAAACCCCGGCAGATACATGTGCATCTGCGCGTCGACCGTGCCCGTCGGCAAGC
This sequence comes from Ensifer sp. ENS07, assembly GCF_014852185.1. Taxonomy (NCBI): domain Bacteria; kingdom Pseudomonadati; phylum Pseudomonadota; class Alphaproteobacteria; order Hyphomicrobiales; family Rhizobiaceae; genus Ensifer; species Ensifer sp. ENS07. Next base: position 46,991 of record NZ_JACVBE010000009.1, read on the forward strand.
GCGGTTCAGGCGGGCGGCCGGTGAGGGTTCGCTCGATCATTGCGCGCTCTCGGGCATCTTGAACCTGGCGAGCGCGTCACGATCGATCTCGATGCCAAGGCCGGGCGCATCGGGGATGGCAACGACACCGTTGACCGCCTCGATCGGCGCCTTCAGCACCGCCTGCCGGAACGGATTTTCCGTCCGGTCGAACTCCAGGATCGGCTCGATCGGGTTGACCCGCACCGGATCCGGCGTCATCGCCGCCATGAACTGCAGCGCGGCAGCGATATGCACGCCCGTGCCCCAGACATGCGGCACGATGCGAACGCCGTGCAGCGTCGCAAGGCTCGTGATCTTCGCCATCTCGGAAAAACCGCCGCAGCCGCAGAGATCCGGCTGCAGGATGTCGACGGCACGGCTTTCGATCGCCGGCCACATGCCATAGCGGCCATGCCAGGTCTCGCCGCCGGCAACCGGGATCGGCTGGCCGGCGCTGACCGCCCGATAGGCGGAAAGCTGTTCCGGCACGACCGGCTCCTCGAACCAGTCGATGTCGTAGTCGGCCGCCGCCTTGCCAAGCCGGATCGCCTCGGTGACGGTGTAGCCGTGGTTGGCGTCGATCATCAGCCGCATCTCGTCGCCGATCGCCTCGCGCACGGCACGAATGACACGCAGGTCTTCGTCGATGCCGAAGCCGATCTTGATCTTGCAGGCATGGAAGCCTTGCGCCCGGCGCTCGGCCATCTCCAGCGCATTGTCGGAGACCCGGTCGACGCCATCGCGCTTGAAGCTGCCGGTCGCATAGGCGCGCACGCTCTCGCGCCAGCGCCCGCCAAGCAGCATGGAAACGGAGGCACGATAGTGTTTGCCCTTGATATCCCAGAGCGCGATATCGATGCCGGAAAGGGCGGTGACCGCAAGCCCGCGCTGCCCCTGATCGCGCAGCGCGTTGTAGAGGATCGCCCAGAGCTTTTCCGTCTGGCGCGGGTCCTGGCCGATCAGCCAGGGCGTGTACGCCGCAACCACCGCCGCATTCGGCCGCGCCGGGCCGAGGCACTCGCCCCAGCCGATCGTGCCGTCGTCGCATTCGATCTCGACCAGCACATGGGCGCGACGGTCAAAACGCATGGAGGCGCTTTCGAACGGCACGGCCAGCCGATGTTCGAGAAGGTGGGTGCGGACGGCGACGATCTTCATGGGCTATCCTCGCAAAACGCTCATTTCTGACGCTTGTTCGCACCGATGAGCGCGTCGAGCATGGCGACTTCCTCCTCGGTCAAGTCTTTCAGCGGCGCACGCACCGGACCGGCATCAAAACCCTGCAGCCGCACGCCGGCCTTGATCGCCGACACCGCATAGCCCTTGGCGCGGTTGCGGATGGCCATGAACGGATAGAAGAAGTCGTTGAGGATGCGCTCGCAGGTGGCGCGCTCGCCGGCGCGAAGGGCGGCATAGAACTCATTGGCAAGGCCCGGCACGAAGTTGAAGACGGCCGAGGAATAGGTGGTGAAGCCGGCACCGAGATAGGCCTCGGCAAACAGTTCCGCCGTCGGCATGCCACCGAGATACATCAGCCGGTCGCCCATCTTGGCGGTGACCTGGCGCACCAGCCCGATGTCGCCGGTGCCATCCTTGAAGCCGATCAGGTTCGGGCATTCGTCGCACAGCCTTGCGAGCGTGTCGGCCTGCAGCACCGCGTTGTCGCGGTTATAGACCATGACGCCGATGCCGACCGACTGGCAGATCGTCTTCACATGGGCATAAAGCCCTTCCTGCGGCGCATCGATCAGATAGTGCGGCAGAAGCAGGATGCCGTCGGCACCGACGCGCTCGACCGAACGAGCGATGTCGACCGCCATCTCCGTGCCATAGCCGCAGCCCGAGACGATCGCCGTGTCGCCGGAAACGTCCTTGGCCGCCCTGACGATGCCGGGGATCTCGTCCGGCTTCAGCGAAAAGAACTCGCCGGTGCCACCGGCCGCAAACAGAACCGGCGCCTTGTAGCCGGCCAGCCACTCGACATGCGCCCGATAGCTGTCCGGCGCAAACCGACCCTCCGCATCGAAATGCGTCACCGGGAACGAAAGCAGGCCCGATCCAAGCGCGGCCTTGATCTGCTCAGGGTTCATTTCGTGCGGGTCCTCCCTAAAACTCGACGCGCCCTACTAAGCAAGTCATCAGACACATGTCAATATGTAGTAATACAAGTCATCATATAAGATCTGTGGGTCGTCTTTGTACTTCGAAAGCGACGTGATGCCATAAGGCCGAAATTCGGCGCCAAACGCCGCCAAGAGATCGCTCCTTAACAAATTCGCCTCATCGCGAAAGCATTGCAATAGAGATGTATTATATGTTAGCGGGTATCATATGATATGTGGGCGCATCGATCGCGGTGAGCGCCTGCACCGGCTTGGGGGGACAGGCGATGGAACGACTTCTGATCACCGGCGCGGCGGGGCAATTGGGCCGTGTCATGCGCGAAAGGCTGGCGCCATTGGCAAGGACGATCCGTCTAGCAGATCGCGCGCCGCTCGATCCGCCGGGTGAAAACGAGGAATGCGTTCAGTGCGACCTGGCCGACCGGGGCGCCGTCAACGAGCTTGTCGTCGGATGCGATGCGATCGTGCATCTGGGCGGCATTTCGGTCGAACGTCCGTTCTCGGAAATCCTCGACGGCAATATTCTCGGCCTCTACAATCTCTATGAGGCGGCGCGCGCCAACAACAAGCCACGCATCCTCTTTGCCAGCACCAACCACACGATCGGCTACTATCCGCAAGGCGAACGGCTCGGCCCGAACGCGCCCTACCGGCCCGACGGGCTCTACGGCGTGTCGAAGTGCTTCGGCGAAGCGCTGGCGCGCATGTATTTCGAGAAGTTCGGCCAGGAGACCGCCCTGGTCCGCATCGGCTCCTGCCTGCCCGAGCCCGTCAACTATCGCATGCTCTCCACCTGGTTTTCCCATGACGACTTCGTATCCTTGACGGAGGCCGTCTTCCGTGTGCCGGTTCTCGGTTGCCCAGTCATCTGGGGCGCCTCGGCCAACGACGCCGGCTGGTGGGACAATTCGCATGTTTCCTGGCTCGGCTGGCGCCCGAAGGACAATGCCGAAGTTTTCCGTCAGAAAGTCGCCGAAAACACCCCCACGCCGCAGCCGGGCGACTCTCTCGTGCGCTATCAGGGCGGCGCCTTCGTCGATGATCCGATTTATTGAGACATCACCCTTGGTTCCCGCGCATTGCAGCCAGCCATGGATTGCGCCCTTGATCGGCAATGGCGTATCCAGACACAAAGCACCCAAGTCGCAGAAACGGCCATTCCCATGAGCAACGTCACCGCCTCCGACCCCCCCGCCTCTCAAGGCAAGACGCTGGTGGCCAAGGTAACGGACGCCCTCAGCTGCCAGATCGGCGCCGGGCATTACAAGCCTGGCGACCGCCTGCCTTCGGAAGCGCAGCTGACGCAGGAATTCGGCGTGAGCCGCACGGTCGTGCGCGAAGCGATCGCGGCGCTGCGCTCCGGCGGGCTTGTCGAGGCGCGGCACGGTATCGGTGTCTTCGTGCTGGAGCCTGCGCCTTCGACCCCGCTGCCGTTCCACGGCATCGATCTTGCGCGCGTCTCTTCGCTGATCGAAATGCTGGAACTGAGGACCGCCGTCGAAGGCGATGCCGCAGCGCTTGCCGCCCTTCGCCGTTCGCCGGCCCAGGAAGAAAAGATCGCCGAAGCGTTCGACAGTTTCTGCGAGAGCGCCGCGCAGGGGCGGCCGACGGCGGAGGCCGACTTCAACTTCCATCTGGCGATCGCCCAGGCGACCAACAACCCGCGCTTCAGCGAGTTCCTGCAGATGCTCGGCACGGCGCTCATTCCCCGCCGAGCGGTTTCGGAGAGCGGCGAGGAAACCGTGCTGGCGTCTGCGGAGCTGTCGCGATTGATCGCCGAGCACGAGGCGATCCTCATCGCCATCCAGGATGGAGACGAGGAGCAGGCGCGCAGCGCCATGCGCCAGCACCTCAAGAACAGCCAGGTGCGCTACCGCTCGATGTTGCGCGCGGCCCGCTGAGGGATCGCGTCACCAGCCCGCTCAGGCGCGGCCAAGCCGGCGTATGTTGCCCACGAGTTCGCCAGCCAGACGAAGCGCTGCCGCCGTCGCACCAGCCATCTGCGGCATGATCAGCCATTCCAGCGTCCAGGCGGCGCCGGAACGCTCCTGTTCGTGGATCAGCGCATGGTGCATGCCGGAAAGCTGGGTCGCGTTGAACCGCGCGAGCGCCACCAGAACTTCGGCTGCCACCGGGTTCTGCTTGTGCGGCATTGCCGAGGATCCGCCGCCACCCGCAAGCTCGATCTCGTCGCCCTGCTGCGCCATCAAGGCGATGTCCTGGCCGAACTTGCCGAGGCTGCCCGTGACCAGCGACAGGGCATTGGCAAAGTCCGCCACCTCCGAGCGCTGGCTGTGCCATTGCGGAAAGTCGGCGAGATCGAGTTCTTCGGCAAGCGTCGCGCGCACGTCGTCCGCCCGGTCACCGAGCTTCTCCAGCGTCCCGGCGGCGCCGCCGAACTGGACGGCGAAGAGATCGCGATCCATGGCTTCCAGCCGGTCCTTGTGATCGAGCAGCGGCTCGATCCAGCTGCGCAGCCGGTCCGACACGGTGATCGGGATCGCCGCCTGCATACGGGTGCGCCCCATCAGTCCGCGCTCGCCCCATTCGTTGTCGCACTCCTCGAGCACCGTGACGATGTTGCCGAGCCGGACGGCGAAAAGCTCGGCCACCGCCTTCATCCTGAGCATCAGGCTGGTGTCGATGACATCCTGGCTGGTGGCGCCGTAATGCACATAGTCTGCCGCCTCGCCGCCGACGATCAATCGCAACTGTCGCACGAGTTCCGGAACAACCACCCCGTCGGCCGCCACGGCCCGCCTCAGCGCGCTGACGTCGGGCGAAAAGGCGCGGCACGCCTCGGTGATCCGGTCGGCAGCCTTGGCCGGAATGATGCCGTGCACGGCCTCGGCCCGCGCAAGCGCCGCCTCGAAGGCGAGCATCGCATGGATATCGGCGGAAGCCGAGAACTCGGCGGCAACCGCCTCATCCCCCAGCAACCCGGAAAGATAAGGGTGGTCGAAGGCGGAATAGGTCATGATTTCCCCGTTTCTGGTCGCGGATGCGGCTCGCCGAACGAAATGCCACCTGCTGCCCTGAATGCCGCCCATGCGGCACTCCATGTCCAGGCGTGACATTCCTGTTCAGATGTCGAGGAAGACCGTTTCCTTCTCACCCTGCAGGTGAATGTCGAAGACATAATTAGGCGCCGTTCCGGTCGCGACAAGCGTCGCGACGCGATGGCGATGTTCGATGCGCGCAAGCAGCGGATCGGCAGCGTTGGCTGCCGCCTCGTCCGGGAAATACATGCGGGTGTGAAGCCCTATGTTGATGCCCCGCGCGACGATCCAGAAGGTGATGTGCGGCGCCATTCTCCGGTCGTGGCTGTAGGGAACCTGCCCCGGCTTGATGGTCTCGAAGGAAAAGACCCCGTCTTCGGCGCCCGTTGCACAGCGCCCCCAGCCGGTGAAGTTTGCGTCCGCAGCACCGCGTATCTCGGTCGGCGAATTGTAGAACCCGGCGGCATCCGCCTGCCAGATCTCGACGAGTGCGTCTTTCAACGGCGCGCCGGCGCCGTCGATCACCCGTCCGGTGATAGTAATGCGCTCGCCACGCGTCTCAGCGTTCACCATCCGCGATCCGAGGTCAGCCTCGTAGACGCCGGTGATGCCGCAGAAGTTCGGGGTGAGGCCGATATGCACGTAGGGCCCGGCCGTTTGCGAGGGCGTCTCCTTGAGGTAGCCGAGTTGCTGAACCATCAGTTGCCCTCCAGCCGGTTCTCGAACAGTGTCGAGCGGCGTCCCCGCAGCACGATATCGAACTTGTAGGCCCGTGCGTCGAAGGGAATGGTGTTTGCCCAGTCGAGCGGGGCGATCAATTGTTCTACCGCCTGGCGGTCCGGGATGGTGTTGACGATCGGACACTTCCAGATCATCGGGTCGCCCTCGAAATACATCTGGGTGATCAGCCGCTGCGCGAAACCATGGCCGAAGACCGAGAAATGGATATGCGCCGGGCGCCAGTCATTGACGCCGTTCGGCCAGGGATAGGGGCCGGGCTTGATCGTCCGGAAAGCGTAGCCCCCTTCCGCGTCGGTTATCGTGCGGCCGCAGCCGCCGAAGTTCGGATCGAGCGGCGCGAGATAGCTTTCCTTCTTGTGGCGGTAGCGGCCGCCGGCATTGGCCTGCCAGAATTCGAGCAGCGCCCCAGGCACGGCGCGACCGCGCTCGTCGAGCACGCGGCCATGCACGATGATGCGTTCGCCAATGGCGCTCTCACCGGGCTTGGCGAAATTGTGGATGAGGTCGTTGTCGAGTTCGCCGACGACCGAATGCCCGAAGACCGGGCCGGTAATTTCCGAAATCGTGCCGTCGAACGAAAGCAGCGCCTTTTGAGGCGAGCGCAGCACCGAGGTCTTGTAGCCCGGCGTCAGCGCCGGCGCATGCCATCCACGGTCGCGTGGGAAAAAGGCGCCCGTCTCCGGCTTTCCATTGGTTCTGTCGGACATCGCTTCCTCCCGTCAGGCCGCCGTGCCGGCATCGATCTCGGCAAAGACCTGCTTGGCGATCTTGATCGCGTGGTTGGCCGCTGGCACGCCGGCATAGATCGCCACGTGCAGCAGCGCCTCGCAGATATCCTCGCGGGTCGCACCGGTGTTGGCGGTCGCCCGCACATGCATAGCAACCTCGTCGTCCTGGCCGAGGGCTGCGAGCAACGCGATCGTCACGATCGAGCGCTCACGCGTCGTCCAGGTCGGCCGCGACCAGACATGGCCCCACGCCGCTTCGGTGATCAGCTCCTGGAAGGGGCGGTCGAATTCGGTAGAAACCGACTGCGTCCGATCCACGTGATTGTCGCCGAGCACCGCACGGCGCGTGGCCATGCCCTGGCGATAGCGATCGGAGGGCGCAGAAGCGTCACTCATGGGTCCTGTCTCCATGCATTGCAATTTCGAAGAAGGCGCGAAGCACCGCGGTCAAGGCTTCCGGGTTTTCGACGCAGGGAATGTGACCGGCATCGCGGATGACTTCGTAGCGCGCACCGGGAATGAGGCGGGCGGTGGCAAGCACGACATCCGGCGGCGTCGAGCCGTCCTGATCGCCGACGACGCAAAGCGTCGGCACGGCGATGCGGGCTGCCGCCTCGGTATAGTCGGCGTCGCGGATGGCGGCGCAGGTGGCGACGTATCCGGTTACAGGCTGACGGACGAGCATGTTGCGATAGCCGGCATAGGCGATGTTTTCCGGGCGGCGAAACGCCGGCGTGAACCAGCGCTCGAGCACGCTATCGGCAATCGCCTCGATGCCGTGTTCCTCTACCGCCGCGATGCGTGCGGCCCAGGTCTCGGCCGTGCCGATCTTGTGCGCCGTGTCGCAAAGGACGAGCGCCCGAACCAGATCGGGCCGTCGCTGGTAGAGCGACTGCGCAATCAGGCCGCCGACCGAGAGGCCGCAGATGATCGCCTGCTTGACCGAGAGCATGTCGAGCAGGCCGGCAAGGTCGTTCGCATGGTCCTCGATCGCATAGGGTGTGGGCCCGATATCCGAGAGGCCATGGCCGCGTTTGTCGTAGAGGACGATGGCAAAATCGCCGGCAAGACGGACGATGACATCGCGCCAGATGCGAAAATCCGTGCCGAGCGAATTGGCGAAAACCAGCACCGGCCGGTCGCCGGTGGCGCCGATCACCTGATAGTGGATCGTAATGTCGTTGATACGGGCAAACTGCACGGGCTCTCTCCTCCGCCACCAAATTGGATATTTAATCTGGTTAGGTAAAATGATATTTCATGGCATTTCATTAACTTGAGGGTTATGAATTCCATGATCGACGCCCGGGTCAAGTTTCGCCATCTACAGACATTTGTCGAGGTCTCCCGGCAGAAGAGCGTGATGAAGGCGGCCGAGCTGCTGCATGTCAGCCAGCCGGCCGTGACCAAGACGATCCGCGAACTCGAAGAGGTGCTTGGCGTCGCGGTCTTCGAGCGCGACGGGCGCGGCATCAAGATAACACGCTATGGCGAGGTGTTCCTGCGCCACGCCGGTGCGGCGCTGACGGCGCTTCGGCAAGGGCTCGATTCGGTCTCGCAGGAACGGTCCGGCGACGGCGTTCCGGTCCGCATCGGAGCGCTGCCGACCGTCTCGACACGCATCATGCCGCACGCCATGACGCTGTTTCTCAAGGAGGAGACCGGCGCCCGCATCAAGATCGTCACCGGCGAGAATGCAGTCCTCCTCGAACAGCTGCGCGTCGGCGATCTCGATCTGGTCGTCGGGCGGCTTGCGGCACCGGAAAAGATGACCGGCTTTTCCTTCGAGCATCTCTACTCGGAACAGGTGGTCTTTGCCGTCAGGGCTGGACATCCGCTGCTTGCCGGCGCCCATTCCACCTTTGCGCGGCTCGCCGACTTCCCGGTCCTGATGCCGACACGCGCCTCGATCATCCGCCCCTTCGTCGAGCGCTTCCTGATCACAAATGGTATTGCCAGTCTGCCGAACCAGATCGAGACAGTGTCCGACGCCTTCGGCCGGGCCTTCGTGCGGGCGAGCGATGCGATCTGGATCATCTCCGCCGGTGTCGTCGCCGCCGATGTCGACGATGGCACGATCGCAATCCTGCCGATCGACACAAGCGAAACGAAAGGTCCTGTTGGCCTGACCATGCGCGCCGACGCGGTGCCGCCGCTCGCCCTTTCTCTGCTGATGCAGACTATCCGAGAGGCGGCGACAGCGGTCTCAGCCAAGCTCTAGCAGCGCCTGGCCGATCGACATCGCCTCTGCGATCATCTCGCACCGGCAACCGCTCCGACGTTGAGAATTCGGCTGCTGCTCAACAGGCCTGCGGCCTGCACCAGCGGATAACCGGCGGCTGCGATATCGGAATTGATCCGGTGGAGGTCGCGCACGAGGTCGATGAAGAGGGCATTGTCTCTCGCACCGGCCGCCGTCTCCACATGCTCGCCGCCGAGATGCCGGCGCACGATTTCATCTTCGAGTTCACGGAAGCGGTCCTTTTGGGCCGCGAGCCGCGATGCGGCCGCGACGTCGCGGGAGGAGAGGGCCGCAGGCAACAATCGCAACGAGGCCACGATCACCTCCGAGAGCGCCTCGATCGCCGCACGCTGGCTGACGGTGAACTGAATGTTCTGCTTGATTTTCGCCCTGATGCGATCGGCAAGGCTTAGCTTGATGACGTCGCCCGCATGTTCGAGATTGCTCGCAAACAACATGATCTCATGGGCTCTGCTCGTCTCTCCGGCCGGCAACCCGTCCTGTGTCAATTGTCCGAGATAGGCGTGCACCGACGCCATGTAATTGCCGAGCCGTGCATCCACGGGCAGCAGTTCCTTCAGATTTTCGAGCCTGCCGGCCTGTAACGACGTCAGCGCCATCCGGAACATGCGCTCCAGCAATTCGCTCATGCGGATCGTTTCGGTCGTTGCATTGCTGAGCGCGATTGCCGGCGTCTCCAGCGACATGCTGTCGAGATAGCGCGGAGACGTCAAGGGATCGCCAACGACCGGCGCTGGCGGGACAAGCCGTTCCACAAGGTTCACGACGAACGACGACAGCGGCAGGAACACGGCCGCAACGACCAGGTTGAAGGTGACGTGAAGACCGACCGCGACATGCAACGGATCGGTGGGTAGACGGCCGGCAATATCGACGATCTGCCGCGCGAAGGGCAGCAGCGACACGGCCAGAAGCCCGCGGCAGAAGAGATTGGCGACCGGCAGCTTGCGGGCAGATGGCGGCTGGTCGAGCGTGGCGCTGACCGCCGGAAGTCCGCCGCCGAAATTGATCCCGAGGATAAGCGGGACGGCGCCGGCGACTTCGAGGCTGCCGTTCATCAGGAGCGAGGCGACGAGCAGGATGACGGCAAGCGTCGAGTGGAACAGCCATGCAAGCATTGCACCGACGAGGAAGCCAAGCACGGGCTCCGTCGCGACCGCCTGCAGGACATCGTGGAAAAGCGTGGCTTCGCGCAGTGGCGCGGTCGCCGACACGATCACCTTCAAGGCCATCAGCATCAGCCCGAGGCCCATCAGGATGCGGCCGGCGTTACGCGGTCGGAATTCGCCGGACACGCTGAATGCGATGTATCCGGTCAGGAGAAACAGCGGAGCGAGCACGCCGGCAAGCGACGAGCCGGAGGCAAAGAGGCCGGAGACGAGCGCGGAGCCGATATCCGCCCCAAGCAGGACGGCGAGCCCGGTCCGGGCCGAAATCGCGCCGGCGCCTGCAAGCCCGGCAACGATCAGCGCCATGGCCGTGGCGCTGCCGAGCACGGCGGTCGCAAGGACCCCGCCACCGAAGGCGGTAAGCCGGTTCGACAGGCGTTCTTCGACAAAGCGCTGCAGCCGGTCGCCCCAGCCGCGCATCACGCCAGTGCGCACCATGCGCACGCCCCACAGAGGCAGCGCCACGCCACCCAAGAGTTCCAGGATAACGAATGTTCCGGAGTTCATCTCATGCCCCTCGCCGCAAGTATCAGTCGGCGACGAAGTCGTCGGGTGCGACAGATCCGATGTTGTAGCCCTCCAGCTGCGCGGTCATGCTGCCGCGCCGCGGGAAATGCAGGATGGTCGCCGTCCCCGGCGTGACGGGGACGACGCGCGACGGGGGAAGATCGAGGAATTCGTGGCAGGCGGCGCGCACCACGCCGCCATGGGCAACCACGAGCAGGTCCCCTTCGGTGCGCGACATCCAGTCATGCACACCTTCGGCCACGCGGCCGCGAAAGGCGCCCCAGGTTTCGCCGTTGGCCGGCGTGAACGTACCGGCGCGCCATGCGGCATATTCTTCCGGCCGCTCGGCGATCAGATCCGGCTTGCGCCGTCCCGTCCATTCGCCCATGTCCAATTCGCGGAAGCGCTCGTCGGTCGGCGCGTCCGGGTGACCGATGAGGGCGACCGTCTGCCGGGTGCGGCCGAGATCGGAGGCGATAATGCGAACCGGCTTCAAAGCCTTGGCGTAGGGGCGGAACCGCCTCACCTGCGCGACCCCACGCTCGGACAGGAGCGAGTTGTCCTGTCCCTGAAGGCGTTGTTCGGCGTTCCACTGGGTTTCGCCGTGGCGCATGAGGATGAGCCTCATTGTTGGATCCTTTCTCCGGTGGCGGCGAAAACCGCATCGGGGGTGCGAATGAAGGAAAGGGGGATCGGCTCCCCCGGTGTGGCGGTGAAGTAGCTGTCGGCCATGGCCGTAACGCGCAGGTCGCCGACCATGGCGGTCACCATGGTTCGGCCCGCGATCGGTGCTGCTTCGGCAAAGCGGGCCATAAGCGACGCTGCTCCGGCGACCGCGCCGACGCTGACGTCTTCGGCACGGTAGAGCAGTTGCGCATCGTCGCGGCCGGCCGCCACGGAAGCCGGCGCGAGCACCATATCGCCGAAGACGAGGCCGTCGCCGGCGCGGTGCACCGGTATCAGGTTTGCCGGCGGCGTGCCGAGGAAGGTCGCAACGAAGGTGGTCTGCGGATTGCGCAGGAGATCGATCGGCTTGCCAAACTGTTCGACGCGGCCGTTGTTGAGCACGGCGACATGGGTCGCCATGGTCATCGCCTCGACCTGGTCGTGCGTGACGTAGACCGATGTCGCCCCCGTCGCCCGGTGGATGCGCATCAGCTCGCTGCGCATCTCGATGCGCAGCTTGGCATCGAGGTTCGACAGCGGCTCGTCGAACAAAAGAATGCTCGGCTGTGGCGCGATCGTGCGGGCGATCGCCACGCGCTGCTGCTGGCCGCCGGAGATCTCGGCCGGATACCGTTCGGCAAGCGTGTCGATGCCGAGAAGCGAAAGCACTTCCCGCACACGCTGCTCGCGCTTGTCGCGCGGCCATCTGGCGACCTTCAGCGGCCAGGCGATGTTGCCGGCGACCGTCATGTGCGGCCAGAGCGCATAGCTCTGGAACACGAGGCCGGCGTTGCGCTTGCCGGCGTCGGCAATGACGCCGCCCGCGCCGCTCGATACGGTCTGCCCGACGAAGGCGATTTCGCCTTCGCTCGGGCTTTCAAGCCCGGCCAGCATGCGCAGAAGGGTCGACTTGCCGCAACCCGAGGGGCCGACGAGCACGAGAAAGGACCCCGCCGGTACCGAGATGTTGACGTCCTTGACGGCGGTAAAGGCGCCAAAGCGTTTGACGAGGCTGCGGATCTTGATGGCGTCCGCAGTGCCGGTTGCTAAAGCATTCATGGTGCTTTCCATTTCTGGACACGGTTCTGCAGGCTGTGGGCCACGAAGGAGGCAGCCAGGCAGACGACGAGGATGACGAGGGTGATGGCATTGGCGAACTGCAGGAAGCCTTCCGCAGCATAGCGATAGGCGACCATGCTCAAGACCGGCGAGGTGGCGGTGAACAGCAGCACGACCAGCGAGAGATCCCGCACCATCTTGACGAAGACGAGGATCGCGCCGGCAAAGAGGCCCCGGATCGCGAGGGGAAAGATGATCGCGAACAGGCGACGGATCAGTCCCGCACCCGTCAGCCGGGCGCTTTCCTCGATGTCGGCGGAGATCTGGCCCAGCACCGACCGCCCCGACTGCACGGCAAAGGGCAGATTGTGCGCCGATGCCGCGATGACCAGCAGGGCGAAGGTGCCGTAGAGCGAAGGCAGCGGCCCGATCGGCGCGCCGAAGAGCGCGATATAGGCCGCGGCAAAGGCGATGCTCGGCACCAGAAGCGGCAGGAAAGCAAGCTGGCTCAGCAGCGTCGCGAGCAGGCTGCCGCGGCGCTGGACGATGGTATAGGCCAGCCCAAGACCGAGCAGCATCGTGGTGAAGGCGACGACCAGCCCGAGACGGATCGTGTTCCAGATCGCGTCGATCAGCACCGGATTGCGGAAGATACCCGCCTGCCCCTGCGCCATCTCGCCGCCACCTTCGCCGATCCAGAAGTGCAGCGTCCAGTTGGAAAACAGCGCGCCGCTCTGCGGTGCCAGGCTCGACGCGGCCAGCACGAGGACCGGCAGCACCGTGGTCAGAAACCCGATGATGACGGCGATGGCAAAGAGTGGCCAGCGCCAGGCGCCAAGCGGGAAGCGTTTGGTCCGCCCGCCTTTGCCGGTCACCGTGATGAAGGCCTTGCGACCGGAGACGATACGATCGGAGAGCCACAGGAACAGTGCCGACACTGCAATGAGCAGCAGCGCAAGCACGAAGCCGCGTTCGTTCTGCCCGGTCTCGATCATGCCGAAGAGACGGGTAGAAAGCGTCTGCATCCGCACCGGCAGGCCGAGCAAAGCGGGTGCCGCGAAATTGGCGACGGCACCGGCGAAGGTCAGCGATGCCGCGGCAATCAGCGCCGGCGTGACCACCGGCAGGATGATGCCGAAGAAGATGCGCGGGCGCTTGGCGCCGGCCATCTGGCCTGCCTCGACGAGATCGGCGCCGACCGAACTCAAGGCCGCGGCGATGATCGTATAGGCGAGCGAATAATAGTGCGCGATCAGCACGATCGCCGTCGGGATGAGCCCCCAGGCGAGCCAGTCGGGAATGGCAAGGCCGCTGGTCTCGAAGAAGCCGGCCGAACCGCCGAGACGCGAGTTGCGAAACAGCGTGCCCCAGGCAAGGGCTGCGGCAAAGCTCGGGATCATGTAGGGCAGCGACGCCATCAGGCCGAGGAAGCGCCGGCCCGGCACGTCCGTCAGCACCACAAGCCAGGCAAGGAAGCCGCCGATGAGCAGGCAGCCGGCGCCGACGCTGAAGCCGAGGATCATGGTATTGAGGAGCGGCCGCCACCAGAGGTTGGCCGAGAGCGGGCTGGCGAGCACGGCCTTCCAGGCCGCGATGCCCTCAGGCGTCAGCGTCGTGAAGAGGATGCGCAAGAGCGGAGCGACGACCAGGATCGCGACGATGGCGACGAGAATTGCCGGCAAGAGGAAGCCCGATCGGAGCAGCCGGCTGCCCGATGGTGCGGATATTGATAGGGATGTCATGTCAGAGCCTCGGCGTCTGTCGGCACGCGTTTTTGGAAAAGCGTGCCGACAGACGGTTTCCGTTACTGGAGCGTGATGATCAGGTCGGCAATGCGCCCGCGCGCGGCGGCCGTCTTTGCCGGGTCGATCGTCCAGGCCTTTAAGTCATCGAGCTTCACCGAGTCCGGATGGTGGGCGATGGTCTTGCGGGTCGCGTAGTCGCCGGGAACGTTGAAGGGCTCGAAGCCCGCCCCGCCGGTCGGCGTATCGTCGCCGAACATGAAGTCGATCAGCAACCGAGCGGCCGCCGGATGCGGCGCCTTGTCGGCGACCGTCAGTACCGCCGGAAACAGGATGCCGTTGGCCGGCTCGACATTGTTGGCGATCTGCAGCGCCCAGCCCTCCTTCTCGTTGTCACGACGGTCGGAATAGGTGCCGAAACCGACCGGCGGGCTCTTGGCGTTGACGTCACCCACTGACTTGTTGAGCACGTCGCTGTTGGGAACCAGGATCAGGTCGTTGGCGAAGAGGTCCTTGATGAACTGCTCACCGGCGCCCTGAAGATCACCTTCAACTTCGATATCCTTGCCGAAATGCGCCTTGTAGGCGGCGGCCATTTCGTCCGGATGCAGCGCGATCTCGGTCAGGAGATCGAGAAGTTCGCCACGCTGGCTCGGGTCGACCATCAGCACCCTTCCCTGCCATTCCGGCTGGGTGAGCTGCCAGAGATTACTGACGGGCGAACCATCAGGAAACGCCTTCTCGTTGTACATCAGCACCTTCGTCGAGAGGCGCTGGGTCAGGAGCGGCGCCTTGTAGCGATCCTCCAGTTCGTTCGCGACCCGCGGCGGCACATAGTTCACGATCCGCTTCCCCTCCAGAAGCTTGGTGAACACGACAGGTGTGTCGGCAATATAGAGCACGTCGACAGCATGCACGCCGGCCTGTTGCTCCGCTTCGACACGCGCGATCTGCTTGGTCGAACTCATGTCGAGGCCGATGAGGTCGATGCCCGGATAGGTCTCTTCGAAGGCCTTCTCGATCTTGGCTATGCGGCTCGACAACGAGAAGACTGTAACGCTTCCCTCCTTCTGTGCGAGCGGCAGCAGTTGCTGCGGCGTCAGCCCGTCGAGATCGGACGCCATCGTCAAGGATGGCAGTGCAAAGCATGCGGCAAGTGCGGCACTGGTCAGTTTTTTCAGCATTTCGTTCTCCTCCCTTTATAGTTCCCCGCTAGAGCATTCTGCCTTCAAGTGGGATCACTTGCGGGCGGAAAGATGCTCTAGAATCAAAGTATTAGAACGTCCCTTGTGCGTTCCTGTGAACGCAGGCGCTCTAGTCGAAGTCGTTGAACAACTCCGACAGCTTCTCCAGCCTGCCGATCACCTGCCCCTGGTGGCGGCCGGCGATCGTCAGCACGATGGCGTTGACGATCGCAAACGGGATCGTCGGTGTCTGAAATTCGCTGCCCGAGCGTCCCCTCGGCGCTGCAAGCATCAGATCGGCAGCGGGCTCCATCAGCGGCCCGACCAGATCGGAAACGAGGATCGAGGGCGCACCGACCCGTGTCGCATGCCGCATCAGCGGGGCGTAGCTTTGCGGCTGTTTGCGAAAGGCAAGCGCCACGATGAGGTCGCCTGCCTCCATGCTGACCAAGCGCTCGGCGATGTCCCGGCCGCGCCCCGTCAGCTGGATCGTGGTCATGCCGAAGCGATCGAGGCGACGCTGCAGGAAGCCGGCCACGGATTGCGCATGCCCCTGCCCGAAGATGAAGACGCGACGTGCGGAAAAAATCATGTCCGCGGCCCTGTCGATATCCGTCTGCTCGACGGACCGGGCGAGCGTTTCGAGCGCGCTGATCTCGGCCGCAATCAGATCGGTCAGGTAGTCGCCATGCTCGACCTTCGAGACCGAGCGGCGCATGCGGTTGGCCGCGTCCTGATCGTCCAGCACCTCGCGCTGCAGCTGCGCGCGAAGGTCCGGAAAGCCCTTGTAGCCGAGCTTCTGCGCCAGCCGGGTGGCGGTGGCCTCATGAACGGAAGCGCGCTGGGAAAGCTGCGGGCCCGACAGGAACGCGGCCTCCGCCCGGTTTTCCAGCATGGTGGTGATCAGCTTCTGATCCGCATCGGTAAGCCGCCTGGAATGCGTCTTAATGCGATCGAGTATCGTCATGACGTCCCCGCAAGTTCATTTGCAGGATCCATCGTTCCTGCAATTTTCCGTGCCGTCAATAATGGCAATGCAAGAATCTTTGCAAGGGTCTGCAATGGGTGATGCCTCCTGTCTGTAGATGGGGTCCCGGCCCTGCAGGTTACCGGCTAGACGCCCCAACAAACCTACCTGCGCGTGCTCCATGCAGGACAACCTGCAACCTGTGCATTTGCCCAACAGATTCTTTGCAAAGCACCGCAAACCGATGCCGCCGGCCGTGATTGCGCCGGACAAGCTAAGTCCCTCGAACGATTGCTCCTCCGATTTCGGCGCTCTCTCCACGCAACCCACACACGGCCTCAACGAATCCTGTGCCTGCCGGTTGCACCGCTGATTGCAGAGAAACTCCGAGAACCACCATGAGCGATCCCCAAACGACAGACCTTACCTTCGGCCCAACCCCGGGCAGCCGTCCCAGGAAACGGGAATGGGCGATCGGAGGCTTCAGCTGGCTTCTGACGAAACACATGTTTCTGGCGGTGACGGCCACCATTGGGGTGCTGACGTCGGGATCGTTCATTTACATGTACGTCCTCTATCTGACGCACCCCGACGCGGTCCTCGAGCCGGTCACCCTGGTCGAGCTCCTGGTTATGGCCGCAGTGCTCACCGTCAGCCTCATCATCGCTGCGATCATCGGCGGTCGCCTCAGCCACCGGATCGTGAACGCACTGGTGCTCATCCGCGATGCCGCAAAGGCGATCGCGATGGGAAATTTCTCCACCCGCGTGCCCGTTCGATCAAGACGACTGGGGGAGGTCGACGATGTGATCGACCATTTCAACCGGATGGCTGAACTGCTGGAGAACGCAGAGAAGGAGTTGCAGTACCAGAACAACGCCATTGCCCATGAGCTGCGAACGCCGCTGACGGTGCTGCGGGGCCGCCTGCAGGGAATGCGCGACGGCGTCTTCAAGCCAACCACCGAGCTTTACGATGGCTTGATCGGTCAGATCGATCACCTGACCGGCATCGTCGAGGATCTCCGCATCCTGGCGCTCTCGAATGTAGGGCGGCTGGAGCTCCGGTTGGAGCCAGGCGACATGGGCGAAGAGGTCGAGACCGCCGTAGCCGCGATGCTCGGCGAGTTCGACAAGGCCGGGATGCCGGTATCGCTCAACCTCAGTCGGGCGCCGATGATGCTTGATCGCGGCAAAGTGCGACAGGCCTTGCTTGCGATCATGCACAATGCCACCCGCTATGCGTCCGGAAGCCGGCTCTCCATCGTGGCGAAGATGAGAGGTTCGGAGGCAATCTTCCAATGCCAGGATTCCGGCCCTGGTATGTCCGACGTCGACATCGAGCACGCGTTTGATCGGTTCTGGCGCGCGGATGACTCCCGATCCCGGGCGAGCGGCGGCAGCGGTCTCGGCCTGTCGGTGGTTCGCGCGATCGCCGAGGCCCATGGAGGTTCGGCCAGCGCGAAGCGAAACGAGTTCGGCGGCATGACCTTCGAAATCGCCTTGCCGACAGACTGCGGGAGCAGAGGCTCGCAAAGCGTACTCTCTCCATGAAAACCGGATGAACTCTGCGCGAAACCTGCAAGCAGATGAGGCAAACCGATAGCATTGAACGGGCCGGGCCGGCCCGCGACAATAAAGGAAACGATCGATGACACTCAACTTCAAGACGGCCGCGCTTGCTCTCAACGTTGCCGCAACCGCTTCGACCGCACAGGCCGCTGATTTCAACAATTCGGGCGTCGACTTTGCCAATGTGGATCGTTGGACGGGGGCCTATGCGGGCGGCCACATCGGCACCGGCTCCTCGAACCAGAAGGGCAGCAAGAACAAGATCAACGGCGGCGTCCAGGTCGGCTACAATCAACAGTTCGGCGATTTCGTGGTCGGTGGTGAGATCGAGGCGGCGCGCGCCGGCGGCTTACAGTACCAGGTTGGCAAAGGCGGCGCCTTGCAGCAGACCTGGAGCGGTACGCCAGGGCCAAGGCGGGCTACGCACTCGACAACGTGTTGCTTTACGGCACGGTGGGCGTCACCACCGCCCGCTTCGAGGGCAAGGGCACCGTAACCTCACGCGATCGCTGGCACACGGGCTGGACCTATGGTGCGGGCGCAGAAATGGGATTTACCGAAAACATCTCCGGCAAGGTCGAATATACCCAGACCCGCTTCAACGGCGTGGACTCCACGATCGGTGGCGTGAAGGGCTCGAACAATCTGGTCAATCACGCGATCAAGACGGGCCTGAACTTCCGCTTCTGATCTCGACACGCCCGGTTCTACTGTCCCCCTAGCACCGGTCGGGCGAGCAGCAACACTTCACCAACCGGCGGCGCCTCGGCAGGCGCAGACTTCCTCGCTTCGGGTATTCCGCGGTTCCGTACAGGGCGCACGGCTCTTTATCCGCTGCGCTCCACACTGGGGAGTTGCAAGATGTAGTCACTGGAACAGGCCGATCAACGCCCTGCCGTTGGCCGCCGCCAGCCGGGCATTGTCGCGGTCGTTCACCCGCCCCCGGGGACCACTGGAGAGTGAAATCTCCAGCGCCTCGGGCGGGACGGGACGAACGCCCGCCTAAGTCACGCGAGAAAATCGAGCTCGCGCCCAGCCCGGATCGGGTGAGTTACTCCTCGATGTCGACCTTGTCGAAGCGATGCGAGCCCAGAGGCTCCATCACGTAGTTCTTCACCTTTTTCGACATCGGCAGCACGACGGTGGAATGTGCGATCGGAACCCAGGGCGCCTGATCGCTGATGATCGCCTGGGCCTCTTCGTAGAGCTTCGTCCGCTCGCCCTGGTCCGAGCTGGCGCGGGCCTTCTGGAAGATCTCATCCAGCGGCTTGTAGCACCAGTTGGCATTGTTGCTGCCACCGACGCCTGAGCAGCTGAAGAAGTAGCTGAGCAGGTTGTCGGGGTCGCCATTGTCGCTCGTGCCGCCGAGGATGATGGCGCCGTCGCGCGCCTTGTCCCGCGACTTCTTGAGGTATTCGCCCCATTCGTAGGAGACGATCTCGACACCGATGCCGACCTTGGCAAGATCCGCCTGCATCAGTTCCGCGGCGCGGCGGGCATTCGGCATATAGGGGCGGCTGACGGGCATTGCCCAGATCTTCATCTTCAGATCCTTGACGCCGGCCTCGTCGAGAACCTTCTTGGCCGCTTCGGGATCGTAGCCATAGCCCTCGATCCCGCCGTTATAGCCCCACATCGTCGGCGGCAGGACGCTCTTGGCCATCTGGCCCATGCCCTGATAGACGGACTCGACGATCGCCTTGCGGTCGATCGCCATGTTGATGGCGCGGCGCACCTCCAGCTTGTCGAATGGCGCCACCAGGGTGTTCATCGCCAGATAGGAAACGTTGAGGCCCGGTTGCTCCATGACGTTGAGGTCCGGATTTGCCTTTAGCTTGGCGATATCGGCCGGTGCCGGATACGGAGCGATATGGCATTCGCCCGCCTGAAGCTTCTGCATGCGAGTGGTCGGGTCGGTGGTGATCGCGAAGATGAGATTGTCGATCTTCGGCGCGCCATCCCAATAGTCGGCGTTGGCGGCAAAGCGGATCGCCGCGTCCTGCTGGTAGTCGACAAAGCGGAACGGTCCGGTGCCGACCGGCTTGCGGTCGAGGTCCTCGCGCCGCCCGTCTGCCGCCAGCTTGTCGGCATATTCCTTCGACACGATCGAGCCGAAGTTCAGCGCGAGCTTCGACGGCAGCGACGCATCCGGCTGGTTCAGTACGAACTTGACGGTCCTGTCATCGACCTTGACGATCTCCTTGATTGCCGCCGGCATCTCCATCGCGTTGAACATTTCCCAGTTCGCGCCGGCGAAATAGCTATGCCACGGATCGTCCTTGTCCATCTGCCGGTTGAAGGTGAAGAGCACGTCGTCTGCATTGAAATCACGCGTCGGCGTGAAATCGTCCGTCGTCTGGAACTTCACGCCCGCGCGCAGTTTCAGCGTGTATTCGAGATTGTCGGCGGAAATGGTCCAGCTTTCGGCAAGGCCCGGGACGACATTGGTGGTGCCGGGCTCGAATTCTGTGAGGCGGTCATAGACCGTCTCGGCCGACGCGTCCCAGGTGCTGTTAGCCGAGTACAGTGCCGCGTCGAAGCCTTCCGGCGCGCCTTCCGAGCAATAGACGAGCGTCTTTGCCATGGCCGGCGTCAGCGCGGCGCCTGAAAGCATGGTGGCAGCGAAGAGCGTTACAAGGGTGTTGCGCGTCCGCGCGAATTTCACGTTCATTGGTCTGTCCTCCCTAAAGGAATGGAATGCGAGTGCCGGCGGATGGCGCCGGAAGGATCATTCGGCCCTGCCGGCCGTGGTGCCGAGCCCGCGGCCGGGGGTCCAGACCGGATCCGGCGTGGTCCAGAGCACGTCGTTGCGGATCAGCTTCACCAGTTCGCTCGCCTGAAGATCGAGGAAACGCTCGCCCTTTGCAGCGGTTGCGCTGCGCGGATCGCCCCAGGTGCCAGTAACCGGCGCGCGCTCGGAGAAGGAATAGAAGCGCGACACGTCCGCCGGCACGTCGACCGGGTGCTGCTGGTTACCGAAAGCCTGACCGAACATCTCGGTCTTTACCGCGTCCGGCACAATCGCCAGCATGACAGAGGCCTCACCTTCGCAGGCATGGTGGGCGCCGGTGTCGACTTCGAAGATCTTTGATGCCTCCTCCGTTGCCAGCATCCACGGCGTCGTCGCGACGATCGGCATGGCGAACTCGACCGCCAGTTCGCGCACGGCGACCGCCAGCGGATCCATGTTGCCCCCGTGACCATTGACAATGAACAGGCGCTGAAAGCCGAGCGTCTTCAGCGAGCGGACGATGCAGCGGAGGACGCGGCTCAGCGTATCGTAATCGAGCGTGATCGTGCCGCCGAAGGGCAGGTGATGTTCGCTCATGCCAGTCCACAAGCCCGGAAGAACGGCGACCGGAATGTCGTCGGCCACCAGCCGGGCCGCGCGGATCGCGGCTGCCGATGCGCTCGCGGTGTCGGTGATGACGGGCAGGTGCGGGCCGTGCTGCTCCAGCGAGCCGATCGGCAGGATTGCAAGCGCCCCCGGTTTGCCGGCAATTTCGCGCAGGCTCGGCGCGGTCATGCGCGCCCATTCAACTTCCTTGGTCATGTCAGGCCTCTTTCATGTCATCAAAGCAAATTCTGTTCGCCGCCTCGCCGGCGACAGGCGCCGTCTGGCGTCCGCGGGCATCGACCCGCAGGGTCACCGCGCGCCCATCCGATTGCCGCAGGCTGACGAAAGGCGTCGAGCAGCGTTGGGTCAGTCAATCTCATCTCCGGCAAGCGGCGGGATCGCGAAAAGGCGGTCCCGATTGGCAAGCGCCGCCCGATGGCGGCGGCTACAAATTTGCACAGTCGGAAATATCAATCAAATTATTTTTCCTATAAGAAAATTATATTTCTCAAACTATCGAAATTGCGCATCAAATGGCACAGGCCGCACCGCGCCGTTCCGGCGGTTGGGCCGGCGGGCGCGGATCTGGCGCGTCGTCTGCGCTTTCACGTCTGCGCCAGGTGACACCTGACATGGCGGGCGCTCTCGCTCAGGCGCCGCAGCACCTGGCCCGCCTCGCAGCCGCCGCCAATCCGGTCGCACCTCTGCTTGTAGAAGCAGCCGTCCGGCAGATGGCGGTTGTTGGGAAGCTCGCCCGCACGCACCTGGGCAATATCCGGCAGCGGGCTCTCGAAGCTCGGCGCAGCCGCCAGAAGCGTCTGCGTGTAGGGATGGCGGGGATTGCGCAACACTTCGTCGGCCGGGCCGGATTCGACGATCTGGCCGAGATACATCACCGCGACGTCGTCGCAGAAATGGCGCACCAGCGCGACGTCGTGCGAAATCAGGAGATAGGTGAGCCCGCGCTCCCGCTGCAGCTTCAAGAGCAGATTGATGATCTGCGCCTGCACCGAGACGTCGAGCGCCGATGTCGGCTCGTCCAGCACCAGCAACTCCGGGTCCGTGCTGATCGCGCGGGCAATGGCGATGCGCTGGCGCTGGCCGCCTGAAAACTCGTGCGGCAGGCGATCGAGGTGTTCCGGACGGAGCCCGACGGCGATGGCCAGTTCCTCGGCCTTCTCATGCAGTTCGGCCCTGCTGTGCCCACCGCGAATGTGCAGCGGCTCGCTGATCAGCCGCCAGACCGGCAGGCGCCGGTCGAGCGAGGATTGCGGATCCTGAAAGACGATCTGCATCTTCTGCCGCAAGGCGCGCTTTTGCTTGCCCTGAGCCTTCTGAAAATCCTCGCCGTCGATCGCCAACCTGCCCTGTTCAAATGGCGCGAGCCCGATGATCGCCTGGGCGAGCGTGCTCTTGCCGCAGCCTGACTCGCCGACGATGCCGAGGCTCTTGCCGGCGCCGACCTCAAGGGTCACGCCATTGACCGCATGCACATAAGACGTGGGCCGCCCCAACCAGTTGCGGGAGGCCGGGAAGCGGACATGGAGGTCGGAAACCTCGAGCACCGGCCGCGCTATCGTACCAACGCCTTCGGTCATTGCCGGCCTCCCTGCTCTACGAGTTCGGTCGCCACACCGCGACGCCAGCAGGCGACCTGCTGGCCGCTGGCCCCCACCAGTTGCGGAGACCGGGTTCGACATTGTTCGACTGCTTCCTTGCATCGCGGCTGGAAGTAGCAACCCGCCGGTGGGTGCAGAAGGTTCGGCACAGCGCCAGGGATCGCTTCGAGTTCCTGCTTCGGCGCGACCCGCTCCGGCAGGCAGCGCAACAGCGCCTGGGTATAGGGATGCTGCGGCGTTTCAAGGACCGTCCGCGTCGCGCCGTGCTCGACGATCCGCCCGGCATACATCACGTAGAGCCGATCGCAGAGCTGCGAGACGACGGCGACATTGTGCGAGATGAAGATGACTGACGTGCCTGTCCGGTGCGCCCGGTTCTGGATCAACCGCAGGATCACCGCCTGCACGGTAACATCGAGTGCAGTCGTCGGCTCGTCGGCGATGATCAGGCCGGGGTTGCAGGAAAACGCCATGGCGATCAGCACCCGCTGCCGCATGCCGCCGGAGAGTTCGAACGGATAGAGGTTCATGACCCGCTCGGGCTCGCCGATCAGCATGTCGGCAAGAATGTCCCGCGCCACGCGCCTTGCCTCGGCGAGATCTATTTCCTCGTGGCGCATGATGACGTCGGTCAGCTGCTTGCCGATACGGATCGTCGGGTTCAGCGCGTTCATCGGTTCCTGGAAGATGGTCGAGACCACCTTGCCGCGCAGGTCCTGCAACTGATTGTCGTCCATGGAAAGCGTGCTGTGGCCAAAGAGCCTGACGGTGCCACCGGTGATGCGGTAGCGTCCCTTGGGCAGGAGCCCCGTTGCCGCCATCGTCGTCACCGACTTGCCGCAGCCGGACTCGCCGACGATACCGACGATCTCGGCCTTGCCGACGCTGATCGACACATCGTCAAGCGCCTTGACGGCGCCGCTGAAGGTTGGAAACTCCAGGGACAGGTTGTTGATGGCCAGCGCCTGGCCGCGTGGTTCTGCCGTTCCCATCGTCATCATCTGCCCCTCAAGCGCGGGTCGAGCATATCGCGTATGCCGTCGCCGACGAGATTGCACCCCATGGCCGTGATCAGGATCGCCAGGCCCGGGAAGGTCGCGTACCACCATTGGTCGAGCATGTAGCTGCGGCCGCTGCTGACGAGCGCGCCCCATTCGGCGGTCGGCGGCTGCGCGCCGAGGCCGATGAAGCTGAGGGCGGCTGCAATCAGCACGACGCCGCCGAGATCGAGGGTCGCCTGGACGATGATCGGCGACATGGCGTTTGGCAGGATATGCCAGCGCAGGATGTAGAACGGCGAGGCGCCAAAGGTGCGCGACGCCTTGACGAAGACCTGCTCGCGCAGCGACAGCGTCTGGCCGCGGGCGAGGCGCACATAGGCGGGGATGCGTACGATCGCGACCGCCAGCATGGAATTGAACAGGCTTGGGCCAAGCGCCGCGGCCAGCGCCATGGCGAGCACCAGCGCCGGCAGGGCGAGCACGACATCCATCAGCCGCATGATGGCGGTATCGACCCGACCGCCGACGACGCCCGAGAAGCAGCCGATCAGCACCCCGACCGACATCGAGATCAGGACGATCATGAAGGCGGCGCCGCAGGAAGCCCTTGCCCCAAAGATCACGCGCGAGAACAGGTCGCGGCCGACCTCGTCGGTGCCGAACCAGTGCGCCGCACTCGGTGGCAACAGGCGCGCCGTCAGCGACACCTTGTCCGGATTGTAGGGCGCGATCACGGGTGCGGCGACGATCATCACGAGGACAAGCAGGATGATCGCGACGCCGACCAGCGTCAGCGGGCTGCGGCGGCTGAGGTACCAGAAATAGCGCAGCCGCTCGGAAAAGGACTTGGTCCTGCGCATTGCTGCATTCGACGCGGCAGGCTCTGTCGGCATGACGGCGGACATGATCAGACCTCCCTGATCTGCGGGTCGGCGAGCATGTAGGCGAGATCGACCAGGAGGTTGATCAGCACGTAGCCGATGGATGCGACGATGGTGAAACCCATGATGGCGGGGAAATCGAGGGTCTGGATCGAGGTCACAACATAGGTGCCCATGCCCGGCCAGGCGAAGATCGTCTCCGTCAGCACCGCGCCATAGAGCAGATCGCCGAGCGCCAGCCCGAGCAGCGTGATCGACGGGATGAGCGCGTTTCTGAGCGCATAGTTGAAGATGATCATGCCCTTGCGCAGGCCACTGGCGCGTGCTGTCCGGATGTAATCTTCCTGCAGCACGTCGAGCATCGAGGCGCGGATCTGGCGCGTGATCACGCCCATATTGGCAAAGGCGAGCACGAAGCCCGGCAGGATGATGTGGTAAAGGGCGCTGCGGAATGCGTCGAAACGGCCCTGCAGCAGCGAGTCGATCAGCAGGAAGCCTGTGATGCGCTCGGGTGTCGCAATACCCATGGCCAGGCGCCCGCTGCCGGGCAGGATCTGGAATTTCGCATAGAAGACGTAGATCAGGATCAGGCCGAACCAGAAGACTGGCATCGAGATGCCGCAGACCGAGACCGTTCGTGCCACCTGATCAATTGGACCGTCCTTGTAGACGGCCGAGAGCACACCGAGCGGCACGCCGAGACAGATCGCGATGAAAAGCGCGACCAGGCCGAGCTCCAGCGTCGCCGGCAGGAAGGTGCGGATATCGGCCGCGACGGGGCGATTGGTCCTGAGCGACGTGCCGAGATCGCCCTGAAGCAGATTGCCGATATAGATGGTGAATTGTTCGACGACCGGCCGGTCGAGACCGAGATTGCGCCTGACATTTTCAAGCGTCTCGGCGCTTGCCCTGTCGCCCGCGATCATGCGCGCCGGATCACCGGGAATGAGATGCGAGATCGTGAAGGTGATGACCGCGACCCCCAGCACGACGAAAAGCAAGAGGATCAGACGCGGAAGAATGATGCGGGTGATTGCCATGGACGTCAGCCCTTCCGGCAGGGGAACCCCGGCCTAGCTTGGGAAACGAAGAACCCTGCCGCCACGGCCAGGGGCCGGCGGCAGGCGTTCCGTGGAATGCGGTCGGCCAAGCGAAGCTTGACCGTTCCTCCTCACTCCGTCTTCGACATCGTTCCGAAGTTGTAGACCTGGATCAGCATCGGATTGTAGACATAGCCCTTCACCGCGGCGCGGCGGGCGAAGATGTCGTTCTTCTCCATGATGTAGAGATACGGCGCGTCGTCAGTCGAAAGCTTCTGCGCCTCGATGTAGAGAGCCTTGCGCTTTGCTTCGTCGACGATCGAAGCTGCCTCTTGGACGAGACCCGTCACCTTGCTGTTGTTGTAGAAGGAACGGTTGCCCGGGCCGCCCATCTTACCGGCGTCGAACCAGTAGTTCATGAACATGTAGGGGTCGGCGAAATCAGGCGTCCAGGCGCCGGGCGCCATGTCGAACTTGCCGTTGGCGACCAACTCGCGCTTCGTCGTGTCGGCGACCGCCTGCAGATCGAGCTTGACGCCGATTTCTGCGAGAGAGGCTTGCAGCGCCAGACCGACCGGTTCCCAGGCAGGATCGGCCTGCGAGAAGGTATAGGTCAAATGGATGTCACCCTTGCCGGATTCGGCAAGCAACGCCTTGGCCTTCTCGATGTCGTAGCTGTACTGGAAACCCTGGGGATCATGCCCCCACATGCCGCTCGGCACGGCGCCGCGCATCTGCTTGGCCTGACCGAGCATGATGCCGTCGATGATGCCCTGGTAGTCGACCGCATAGGAGATCGCCTGACGCACCTTGGCGTCGTCGAGCGGCGGCTGGCGATTGTTCATGTAGATGTAGTTCACATACATGCTCGGATTGCTCTCGACGACGACGGAGGCATCCTTCTGCAGCGCTTCTGCCTGATCGAGCGGGATCTGTTCGATGATGTCGGCATCGCCGTTGGTCAGTTGAAGGCGACGCGCCGACACGTCGCCGACAATGCGGAGCACGACTTGTTTCAGCGCCGGCTTGGCGCCTGCATAATGTTCGTTGCTGTCGAGCACGATGCTCTGGTTGCGCTCCCAGGAAGCGATGCGATAGGGACCGCTGCCGGCCGTATGCTCGGCGAGCCAGGCCTTCGCCATGTCGCCGTCCTTCTCATGCTCCATGACCTTGGGATTGATGATCGCAGCGCCGGAGACGGCAAGCGTTGAAATGAACGGCGCAAACGGCGCGGTCAGGTGAAACTTTACGGTCTGTGGGTCGACGACCTCGACCTCCTTCAAGACCGGGAACGCGTCGGAGGGGCCAGCCTTCAGCTTCATCAGCCGGTCGAAGCTGAATTTGACGGCGGCGGCATCGACCGGCGAGCCGTCGTCGAACTTGTGGCCGGCCGCAATCTTGAAGGTCCAGACGAGACCGGCATCGTCGGCAGTCCAGCTTTCGGCAAGTTCCGGCCCGACTTCCGTCGAGGCGCCCTTGTAGGCGACGAGCCTTTCATAGGCGGCATAAGTGAGCGTGTAGCCGCTGTTGCTGATCTCAATGCCTGGATCGGCTGTCGGCGGATCTTCCGCGCGCGCCAGCACCAGCACGTCCTGCGCAGCAATCGCGCCGGAAAGCGGCGTCGATGCCAGAAGCAATGCAATGCCGATCGATTTCCACTTGGAACCGTTCATCTCGTCGTCCTCCCCAGAACTGCGGCGTGCGATGCCCTCCCGGCACCCACCGCAGTCCTAGACTAGAAAACGATTTTCCTAAGTGCAATATTTTTTCTTATCATATTTGTTTTTTAGTTTCGATCAGCTTTTGAGCTTGATCGTCTGCGCGTTTGCCAGTGTGGAGACCAATTCGGTTTCCGGGGTCGAGCAAACGCACAGGATTTGCGCCGGCTCCTCGCTGACGCTCAAATAGGCGTGTCCCATCATGGCGTCGAAGTAGCAGGAATCACCCTTCTTCAGCCGAAGGGGCGCGTAGATCTCGGTGTGGAGTTCCAATTCGCCGTCGAGGACGTAGAAAAACTCCTCGCCCTTGTGGCGGATCAGCGGTCCGAACTCCTCGAGCGTGCGCGCCCGTGCCATCGCCAGGATCGGGACCATCGACTTCTTGGAAATCTCCGTGCAAACATAGAGATAATCGTAGTTCTGCGTGACGATCTCCCGCCCGTCGCCGGATTTGGTATAGGTGCGCCGCCCCATCATGTTGGGGACGTCTTCCGCGCCCGTCATGGTCCCGAAAAGCTCGACGATGTCGACCTTCAGGCCCTGGGCAAGCTGGATCAAGCGGTCGTAGGTGAGCTGCATCTGGTTGTTCTCGACCTTGGAAAGGGTCGAGACCGCAAGCCCGGTCATGGAGCTGACTTCGGCCAAGGTCCAGCGGTTGCGGTTGCGAATATCCTTGAGGATCTCGCCGAGGCTGGATTTCGCGTCGGTCATCGTTGGCGTCTCCATTTGCCTGCCGCCATCGAAGTGCTCGCCGGTTCTCGCCCGCCCGCAACACAGAATCCGATTGGCATGATAGGAAAACCATTTCCTATAATACGTGGCCGAAAGCAACATCGTGTTGACGGCAATCCCTGCCCCACAACCACTTGCAGCGTTTCGAAGCCCGCCTAATCCGCAAACGGGTTGGCGACCCTTGGCCAATAGGGGCGCTTCAGCTTGGTGAAAGCCAGATCCTCGAAAGTCGGCTGCAAGGCGCCTGGCGCACTGACGTAAAGAATGTCACGCGCGATCGGTTCGAAGCCGGCACGGAAGTGGTTGCTGGATTTCACCACGACGATTTTCTTCTGCGCCGGGTCAAGCCCCAATGCCGTCATGCATTCCGGATGGAAGGTCTGGGTGCGAACGGTGTTGAGCACGATGTCGATGCTGCCGGCAGAAACCCACACGGCATCGCCGATGGCAAGCGGCGTCGGCCCGAAGCGCTGGGTGATGCCGGACGCGACGCGCCTGACCGTCACCGTCAGGTCGAGCGGGTCGCCGGATGCAGGCCCCACCTTGCCGCCGATCCTCAGTGCCAAAGTGGCCCCTTCCCCCGCCTCGCGGCACATGCGAACCGCAATCGGATCCCAATAGAGGCAGGAGGCCACGTCTTCGATGCCGCGCTCGATGATACGACGCAGGATGAAGGTCGAGTCTCCAGGTGCGCCTCCGCCGGCATTGTCCGAAACATCGGCAAGCACGATCGGACCGCTTGTCGCGGCAACGGCCCGGTCCAGCGCCGCGTCGATCCCGAGATAGTCTCCCCGCATCTGTTCACGCGCCTCGAATATCTCGCGAGCGAAGGACCGGGCGACACGCACGGCTTTTTCCGGATCGTTGTCGGTCACAACAAGCATCTTGGCACCGACATCCTCGACATCGCCCCAGGGGAAGCCGTGACCGAAGGAAACCGAGAGCACACCGTCCTGCCCTTCCATCGCCTTCATGCGGTCAACGATGCCACGCAAGGGCGCGCGATGCGGGTGGAAGGTGTTGATCATGCGGCAATCATGCATGCCCATGGCCGGCTTCACATCGCCCGCAAGTGTGCGCTCCATCAACCGGAACAGTTGTTCCGCAACCTCTTCGATGTCGGTGTGCGGATATTCCTTGTAGGTGGCGATCATGGTCGCATTGGCCAGCATGCGTTCGGTGATATGGCAGTGCAGGTCGAGTTCGGCTGCGACCGGCACATCCGGCCCGACCACCTGCCGGACATGCGCAAGCAGATCGCCTTCGACATCGTCGTAGCCGTCCGCCACACAGGCTCCGTGCAGAGCAAGCATCACGGCGTCAACGGGCATCGCGGCCTTGAGATCGTCGAGAATGGTGGCGCGGAAACTCTCATAGACCGCTCGCGTCGTCCTGCCGCCGGGCTCGGCCACGGCGCACAAGCTCTCCACCACATCCCAGCCTTTTTCTTGCGCGGCATTGCGCCAGACGAACATTTGCGAAGAGCAGCAGTTGAGCGGCTTGCCGGTGGCATCGCCATAGGCGATCAGGTTCTCTCGGAAGGCCTCGATGCCGGTCTGCATGGGCGAAAAGGTGTTGGTCTCCGTATCCAGCCCCGCGATGAAAAGTTTCATTTTCGCCTCTCGCCTATCAAGAAAGATATTTTCTAATCATAAAACTATGTTTATCGTCGGAAAGTCAAATGCATTATCCGCGCCCTTGCGCGGCTGACCGGGGAGGCAGGAATGCGCATCTATATTTCCGCTGACATCGAAGGGATCGTCGGGGTCGTGAGCCGCGACCAGTTGATGCCCGAAGGTTTCGAGTACGAGAACGCCCGGCGCTGGATGACGGACACCGTGGTTCACGCCTGCGAAGCTGCGTACGAGGAAGGCGTCGAGGAGGTCATCCTCAGCGATTCCCATGGAAATGGCGAGAGCATCCTGATCGACCGCCTGCCCGACTACGTACAGGTCGTGCGCAGCTGGCCGCGGCCGCTGATGATGATGCAGGGCGTCGAACTCGGTTCCTTCGTCGGCGCGATGCTTCTCGGCTACCATGCCGGCGCAAGCCACAAGGGCGGCGTGCTGTCGCACACGATCGGCGGCACCGCCTTTGCCGAAGTGCGGATCAACGGCACCGTCATGCCGGAGGCCGGCATCAACGCCGCCATCGCCGGACATTTTGGCGTACCGGTGCTGCTCGCATCCGGTGACAACGTTGCCCTCGACGAAATCAAGGAGCGGATCGGCGACATCGTGACGGTGCCGGTCAAGCAAGTCTACAGCACGCAATCGGCGATCACATTGACGCCCGCCGTCGCCCATCGCCGCATCCGCGAGGGCGTCAAGAAGGCATTGTCGAGGGCCGGTTCGGCAAAGCCGTTCAAGTTGGAGAACCCCGTCCTTGAGATCGTCTTCCGCAACCGCCTTCCGGCCGAATATCTTTCCTATCTCAAGGGCGTCGAACGCACCGACGGGTACACGATCCGCTACCCGGGCGACGACATGGTCGACGTCTCGCGTTTCATCCAATTCGTGGTCGGCTACAATTCCCGCCTCACCTTCTGACGAGCATTTCCGCGGAACCAATCCATGACCACCTCTATCGTCCTCGGCGCCGGCATGGTCGGCGTCTCCACAGCGCTAGCTTTGCAGGAAACCGGGCACCAGGTGGTGCTTATCGACCGCAAGGCACCGGGCCGGGAAACCAGCTACGGCAATGCCGGCATCATCCAGACCGAGGCCGTCGAACCCTATGCTTTTCCTCGCTCGCTTGCCGAGATCGTCAGGGTCGGATTGAAGCGCGGCAACGATACGGACTGGCGGCTCGGCGACATGCCGCGGCTGGCCGGACCGCTCTGGCGCTATTTCACGCAATCGGCGCCGGCGACTTATGCGAGAACCGTCGCGGCCTACTCGAAGCTGGCGCTGCGGGCGAGCGGCGATCATGCGCGCTTCATCGAACCCGCCAATGCCGGCGACCTGATCGTTCGCGAGGGCTGGCGCGCGGTCTACCGTTCGCCAGGAAAGCTCGATGCGGCTGTCGCGACCGCCGAGCGTCTGAAACGGGAATACGGTGTGCCGTCGGACGTGCTTACCTCCGACGAGCTTGCGGCAAGCGAGCCTGCGCTCAAAAGCCGGCTGGCGGGCGCAGTCCATTGGACCTCACCCTGGACCTGCCGTGATCCGGGCGACCTGGTCTCGCGCTACGCCGCGCTCTTCGTCGCCCGCGGCGGCAAGGTCGCCCAGGGCGATGCCATGTCCCTGCAGCAGACCGGCGCGGGCTGGCGGGTCCTGTCGGAGCGTGGCAATCTCACGGCTGAAAACGCGGTCGTCGCCCTGGGGCCGTGGTCGCCGATGCTTTTGGCGCGGTTTGGCTATCGTGTCCCCATGGTGTTCAAGCGCGGCTACCACTGGCACTTTGGCGGCAAGGAAGGCCCACGCATTTCGATGCTGGACATCGACAGCTCCGCCTTGATCGCCCCGATGAACGCGGGGTGGCGGGTTTTGACCGGCGCGCACCTGGCGCCGCTCGGCACCGCCCCGGCATCCCGACAGATACGACACGCCGTCAACGCCGCACGAACGCTCTTTGCACTCCGCGACCCCATCGAAGCAGCGCCATGGTCGGGTACCCGTCCCTGCATGCCCGACATGCTTCCCGTCGTCGGGCCCAGTCGTCACAAGGGCCTGTGGTTCCATTTCGGCCATGGGCACCAGGGCTTCACCCTGGGGCCGACGACAGCACTTCTCCTGGCCGAGCAGGTTGCCGGGAATCGCAACAATCCGCTGGCCCTGCCCCTGTTGCCGTCGAGCCGAGACTGGGCATAGCCGAACGTCAGGGCCCGGTCATTGGCGCACGGTCGAAAATGTGCGGTCGGCCAGCCGCGGCAGCATGAGCCGGAAGGCGACGCTGCGGGCGCTTTGGAACAGGATCAGCGCGATCCACAGTCCGTCATTGCCGAAGACCGGCTGCAGGATCGCCCAGGCGGCAAAGTAGATCACCAGCGAGGCGACCATCAGATTTCGCATCTGCCGCGACCAGGTGGCGCCGATATAGACGCCATCCATCTGGAAGGCGACGATACCGAAGATCGGAAGGGCGGCGACATAGGGCAGGTACGCGTGTGCAAGTGCTGACACGCTTTCCGACGGGGCGGTGATGCCGATCACCCAGTCGCCGGCCACAAAGAGACAGAGCGCGACGAGCCCGGCAAAGACGAAGCCCCATACCGTGGTCAAACCAACAGCACGGTCGAACGCCGGCCGGTAGCGCGCGCCGACGGCTCGTCCGGCCAGTTGCTCCGCCGCCGTTGCCACCCCGTCGAGAAAGGCGACGCCGAAGAAATAGAAGCGCAGCAGGATCGTATTGGCCGCAAGGACTTCGATGCCGAGCATGCCGCTTTGGCGGGTGAAGAAGGAAAGCCCGATCAGAAGCGCGAAGGAGCGGATCATCATGTCGCCGTTGACCGAAAAGGCGCGACGGAAGGCTGTCAGATCCGGCAGGTTCCACGCGGTCCGGTCGGTCTTTGCCCAGATGAGGTAGAGCCCCGCCAGTGCCGTGACGGCTTCGGCAACGAGAGAGGCGGCAGCAACGCCCGCCACGCCCCAGCCGAGACCGAGGACCCAGTGCACGCTCAAGCCGGCGTTCAGCGCATTGAGCAGAGTTTGCAGGATCATGCCCCAGAGCGCATCGCCACGCCCGATGATCCAGCCGAAAACCACGAAATTGAAGAGGACGAAGGGCGCCGACCAGACCCGCCAGGCGAAATAGGTGGCGGCCGCTTCGGCGACCTTGCCTTCCGCGCCCATGGCGGCAAGGCCAAGCGCGCCGATCGGCTTTTGAAGTAAAAGCAGTGCCAGCCCCGCCACGATCGCGATGATGAGGCCGCTTGCGAGCATGCGCTGCTCTTCACGCCGGTCACCGGCGCCGAGCGCCTGGGCCGTAAAGCCCGTGGTCGCCCCTCGCAGGAAGTTGAAGGTGACGAAGATGACGTCGAAGATGACGGTCGAAAGCGCCACGCCGCCGATCAGGGTCTCGTCGCGCAACTGGCCGATGACGCCGGTTGCGACGAGCCCGACAAGCGGGCTCGACAGATAGGCGATCATCATCGGCAACGCGATGCAAAGCACGTCGCGATGCGCGATGTCGAAGGGACGGACCGTGACCGCAGCGTGATCGGAAGCGTGTTTCACTCAATCCAGCCGGTGTGGTTCGCCGAGCGTATGCATCAGCCGATTGGCCCAGCCGAAGATTGCAACCGCGTGGATAAGGTCGAGGATCTGCAGGTCGTCGAGGCCGTTCTCGCGCAGATGGTAGAACTGGTAGGCGCCGACATTGTCGGGATGCGCCGTCAGGTCGACGCCGAAATTGAACAGCGCCTGCTCGAATTCCGGCAGGTTCGCGTCAAGGCCGCTGCCATAGATCTCGTCCACCACCTCCGGCCGCTTTTCGAGCTGGATGTAGCGCGCCGCATGAACCGAGGCGCAATAGATGCAGCGGTTGACGAAGGATGCGGCAAGCGCGCCGATCTCCCGGCCACCGCGCGACAGCCCGCCCTCGCTATACATGATGTCGTTGAAGAGCGGCGTGCGCTCCTTCAAGGTTTCCGGCTCGTTGGCGAGAACCAGTACATAGTCCGAAATCTTCTTGTTGGACGGCGTGATCTTCAGCGCGTCGAGCTGTTCGGGTGTGGCGGTCTCGACATCGACCGGCTTGACATAGGGCTTCCAGTCGAGCGCTTCGACGGTGAATTCGTGCACGGCTTGCGACATCTCAGTTGTCCCTCAGCATCTTGAGGCCGGCCGTAACCAGCACCTGATAGTTCACGAAGGCGATGAGGCCGGCGAGCGTGACGATGTCCCGGTCGTCGAGACCTGCGGCGGCGAGCTTTTCGATGTTGGTGCGCGTCGCCTCCTTCGGCGAAAGCGTGACGAGATCGACATGGGCGAGGATCGCCTGAAGGCGGGGGTCTTCGATGCCGTTGCCAGGATCGGCAATCGACGCCAACGCGGAGCCCTCGTCCTCGCGTTCGAGCAGCGCCCGGAAATGCGCGGAGAGCTCCTGCGACTTCCAGAGTGCCGCCATGCGCGCAGCAAGGGCTGCTCGGAGCGCATAGGAGAAGTTGCGCGGATCGACAGGGCGAAGGGCGGCCTGATAGCTCGTCTGGCTCAACTGCTTCAGCTTCGCCCGCTGTTCGCGCAGCGCCTGCAGGTCGGGAAAGCGATCGAGCCCGAGCACGGTGTCAATTACGTCAGTTGTCGATGGAGAGGTCATTGGTTTTCCTGTCATCTGAAACGCGGGAGGTTCAGGCCGTCTTCTGCGCCGGCGTCGGCGCGTCGGCATCCACCCATTCGGTCCCGTCGAGCTCCGGCTTTTCGTAGGCGATTAGCGCTTCCCAATGGTAGTCGACATCCCGAATGAAGAGCGAAGCCGCGACCCCGCGCGCCAGCCACAGAGCGCCCTCGCTGATGGCGGGGATGTCGCCGCTGACCTTGCCGACGCTGACGGAGGCGCCGTAGTTGAAGCAATGGATGTCCTTCAGCCAGGGGGCTGTTCCCGGCTCCTTCTCGGTGAAGGAGAAGTCTCCGCTCAGCCAGGGGAAGCGCCCGAGCCCGGGGTTCTCTTCGCCCGGTGGCGGCGCGTAGCGGTCATCCCAGCAGGCGATCTGGTCCTGATAGGGGGCAAGCTCGCTGCGGCTCAGCGGATCGATCGAGAACCCAGTGCCGAGGATGACGAAGTCGGTGCGGAAGATGCGGCCGTTCGTCGTGGTGATAACGACCTCGCTGCCCTCTTCCCTCATCGACCGGATGCCGCAGTCGAAATGGAAGTAGGCGTTCGGGTGCCGGCTGACGCGCAGCGTCGAATTGTGTGGTGCCGGCGTCTGCTGCTTGGCCGCATAGTCCATCAGCCGCCAACGCCATTCCGGCGAGATCTCGGCAAAGCCTGCGGTCACACCATAAGAGCCGATGCCCATCAGCTTGTTGACCGTCGGCATTTCCTTGCGGCGGGCGAGAAGCCGCACCTCCCCTGCCCCTTGCTCCAACGCCTCGGCGGCATTGTCGACCGCCGAAGCACCGACACCGATGACGACGACGCGCTTGCCCTTCAGGCGATCGAAGTCGATCTCGTCGGCCGAGTGCGCCCAGGACTTGTGCCGCTCCATGCCCTTGACGAAATCCGGAATGGTCGGCTCGCCGAGCCCATCGCGGCCCGTCGCCATCACCAGCTTGCGGGTGATGATCGACGGTTTTGCACCGCCGGCGATTTCAAGTTCCAGCAGTCCATCGGGGCGCGGCACGACGCGGGTGACATGCGTGTCGTTTTCGACCGGAATGTCCATGACATCGCGATACCAGCGCAGGTAATCCATCCACATAAGCCGCGGGATGCGAAAGAGCTCCTCCCATTCCGCTTCACCATGAAGCGCTGTGAACCAGGCGCGGAAGCTGAGTGACGCAACGCCCAGTGCCGGGCCGAGAAGGATCTTCGGCGAGCGCAGCGTCTCCATGCGTGCATAGGTGACCCAAGGGCCCTCGAAACCCTTCGGAGCGCGGTCGACGATGCGCAGATTGGCAATGCCGGCACGCGTCAAGGCATGCCAGGCAACGAGCCCGCACATGCCGCCGCCGATCACGACCACATCGCTGACGTCATCGCCCGCCGCAGTCGTCACCGGCTTCGACCAGTTGGCCGGCGGATAGTTGAGGTAGCTCAGGTCCTGCCTTACCCGCGCATTGAGCGCGGCAAGCCGTTGCTGCTTTTGACTGTCGGTCATCCCCGATCTCCCTTCACTTCGCCAAAAGGACGGCATCGCGGTCGCGCCACCCCACCCAGACGTCGTCCCCTTCGATATGCGAAAGCGCCACCGGATCGATCTGCGCCTCGAGCGTGCTACCGTTGTCGAGCTTGACGGTCAGCGACGTGTGAGCCCCCTTGAAGACGCGCTGATCGATGCGCCCTTTGAGCGACGGCCGGTCTTCCGGCTTGCGCGACAGGCAGAAAACCGCCTCCGGTCGCAGCGCCACGGTGGCATGGTCTCCCGGTATCGGCGAGGTGCCGTTCACATCCGCATGCACGATGTTGCCGCGCCACTCGACGGCAGCGATCTCGCCGGAGACCGAAGCAACCGTGCCTTCGAGGAAATTGCTCTGGCCGATGAAGTTCGCAACGAAGCGGCTGCGTGGCCGGGCGTAGAGCTCGTCCGGTCCTCCCATCTGCTCGATCCTGCCCTTGTTCATCACGACGATGACGTCGGACATGGTGAGCGCTTCCTCCTGGTCGTGGGTGACGAAGATGAAGGTCTTGCCGGTCTTCTTTTGGATCGACTTCAGCTCGATCTGCATCTGCTGGCGCAGCTTCGCGTCGAGCGCCGACAGCGGCTCGTCGAGCAGAAGCACGTTCGGATCCGGAGCCAGCGCCCGCATCAGCGCCACGCGCTGGCGCTGTCCGCCGGAAAGCTGTGCCGGCATGCGTTCGGCGTGATCCTGAAGGGAGACGAGGGCGAGGAGATCGCTGACCCGTCTGTGGATCGCGGCGCTCTCCATGCCCTTCAATTCCAGGCCGAAGGCGATGTTGCGGCCGACCGTCAAATGCGGAAAGAGCGCGTAGTCCTGGAAGACGATGTTGACGTTGCGCTTGTTCGGCGGCAGGTGCGAGATCGGCTTGCCCTCGAGGTAGATTTCCCCCGACGTCGGGCTGTCGAAGCCACCGAGCATGCGCAGCGTCGTCGACTTGCCGCAGCCGGATGGGCCAAGCAGCGTGACGAACTGGCCGGGCGCGATCGCAAGATCGAGATCATCGACGGCGGTCAGCGCCCCATAGGACTTGTTGACGTTCTTGAAATGGACGACAGGCTGCATTTGCGTCAGCTCCTCGATCGGCGGGTGAAATGCTCGGCATAAAGGCCGATGGCGGTGGTGACGACGAGCACGATGGTCGCCATGGCGTTGATTTCCGGCGACATACCACCTTGCACCTTGGCGAAGATCAGCATGGGCAGGGTCGGCTGGTAGCCGCCGAGGAAGAAGGTGCGGACGAAGTCGTCGATGCTGGTCAACACGCAGAAGATCATGCCGCCGAAGAGCGCCGGCATCAGATAGGGGATGGTGACGCGCAGGAAGGCGATGAAGGGATCGGCGCCGAGATCGCGCGCCGCATCCACCAGATTGGCCGGCATCGACCGCAGCCGGGTCAGAACCATGATGACGACGAAGGGCACGGCATGAACCGTATGCGCAAGGATGATCGCGAAGGTTCCGGTCGGAATGTCGACGGCGCGGATGAAGATGCGCATCGAGATCGCGTTGATCAGCCCCGGCACCACGGCCGGAAGACAGGCGAGCGCGAAGATCACTGCCTTGCCCCAGATGTTTTCCGCCGAAACGAGAAGTGCGATCCAGACGCCGATGATCGTCGCCGAAACGGTGGTCGCGAGCGCAATGCCGATCGAATAGAGCGAGGCTTCGAGGAACTGCTTGTCCTGGATCACCTTGCCGTACCAGGACAGCGTCCAGTTGCCGATCGGGAAGGCGATAAAGTTCGCGTCCTTGAAGCTCATCGCCGTCATCAGCGCCAGCGGCAGGACCAGATAGACGGCAAAGATCCAGTAGGAAGCACCGAGCGCGGTTTTCGGAAGGTCGTTGAAATAGGTTCGCATCGTTCGCCCTCACATCAGCCGGACGGAGCGACCGCCGACGACCCGCATGAAGAGCCCGACGGTCGTCAAGGACACGACAAGCATGATCATCGAGAAGGCAGCACCTTCCGGCCATTTGTCGTTTGAGCCGTGAAACAGCGTCGCGATAACTTCAGGGAAAATCACTGAATTCGGGCCGCCAAGCAGCAGCGGCGCAGCGAAGACACCGACAGCCGTCAGGTAGACGAGGCTGCAGCCCGAGACGATGCCGTCCTTCGATAGCGGCAGGATGACCCGGCGAAACCGCTGCCACGGCCCAGCCCCAAGATCGGCTGCCGCCTGGATCAGCGGCGTCGGGATCTTCTCGATCGCCGAATAGAGCGGCAGGAGCATGTAGAGCGCCAACAGATAGATGACGCCGAAGCTCAGCGAAAAGAAGGTGTAGAGCATCGGGATCGGCCGGTCGATGAAGCCGAATTCCCGCAAGAGCACGTTCAGCGCCCCGCGGTTGGCGAGCAGCATGATGACCGAGAAGGTGCGGATCAGCTCACCGGCCCAGAAGGGGATGAGCAGCAGCAACAGGGCCCGCATCCGGTTCTTCGGCTGCACAATCTTTGCGACGTAGTAGGCCACGGGATAGACGATCACCAGTGTCGAGATCGTGACCACGGCGGCAAAGATCAGGCTGCGGACAAAGGGCAGGAAATAGAGCCGATCGGAGAAGAACAGCGCGTAGTTGGCCAGCGTGTATTCGCTGCTCTTGTCCGGCTGCGGCGGATAGTTGGCAAGTAGGCTGATATTGGCCATCTGCAGGATCGGCCCGATATGCAACATGGCGATCCAGAAAAGCGGCACGCCTGCCAGCACGGCGAGACGCACGCGCCGGCTTTCGACGAGCAGGCCGATCGTATGGCGATAAAGCCCCGAACGTGCCGCCTTGCCGATCCATCCGGCATAGCGCGGCACCGTCGACAAACCGACGGATGGCGGTTGTGTTGTCGTATCCAGCATTGTCTTTGTTCCCGGCTCTGGAAGAGTCCATTTTATGACGGGCGACCGGCCTCAGCCGATCGCCCGGATTTTGATAGGTCAGGCCGACTTGATCTCGGCCGTTGCCTTGTCGATCATCTCGTTCTTCATGTCGCGGTTGACGGAGCTGAAGAACTGGATGCGTTCGACCTGCTCGGGCGGCAGCGACAGCGCGGCACGCTCCTTCTCGTCCAGCACCTTGTCGACGCCGTCGAAGGCCGACGAGAAGCCGGACTGGCGGGTCATCGCAGCACCAATCTCCGGCGAGGACAGGATGGCGTCGAGGAAGGTGTAGGCCGCGTCCGCGTTCGGCGCGTTGTTGACGATGTTGAAGGAGTAGAGGAAGCCGAATGTCCCTTCCTTCGGCACCGAAATCTCGATCGGATGGCCGTCCATGATGAGCTTGGCGGCCGGACCGGACCAGGCCTGCGCCAGGTAGATGTCCTCGTTGACCAACATCTGCTGCAGCTCGGAGCCGGCATCGTAGTACTTGCGCACCTTGTCCTTGTGCTGGATGAGGAAATCGCGGGCCTGGTTCGTTGCGGCCTGTGCGACTTCGGGCTTGTCGCCGTAGGTCACATAGTCGCCGTCGTTGCCCTGGTAGCGCATGACGATCGAGAGGAAGTCGCTGACGATATAGGACGTCAGGTTCTTGTTCTCGTCATCGAACATGATCGCCCAGCTGTCGGAAGCCTTGGCGTATTCGGTGTTGCGCACCAGGCCCTCGAAGCCGGCAAGCAGCGGCACGCCGAAGGTCTTGCCGTCGACGGTCAGTTGCGGCGCGCCCTTGTAGGCGGCGGCGAGCTTGCCCCAGTTCTTCAGGCGCGCGGTGTCGAGCGACGAGAGCAGATTCGATTTCATGAACTGCGACAGGCGGTGGCCGGTCACGGTGACGATGTCGGTGGAAGGTGCAGCCCCTTCGGCGGTCAAAAGGTTGTACTGCTTTCCCTGGTCGTCGGTCAGCCGGATTCGCACCTCGATGCCGGTATCCTTCTGGAACTGGTCGATGAAGGACTGCGGTACGAACTTGTCATAGGTCGTGATGTTGACGACCTTGCTCTGGGCGAAGGCCGGGCGGATGATCGAAGGTGCTGCGAGCACGCCGGCCCCGGCTGCCAACAGCTTCATTGCCGATCGGCGGGTGACATCAAAATTGTTCATCTCGTTCTCCTCATTTTGGCAGGCTCAATTCTCGTGTGGGCGTTCAGAGCTTTTTGCTCCCCTTTATTTCGCCGCCGGGTTGTCCGGCGGCGCACCATTACCGGCGTTCCTGCCGGCAAAGCTCCTTTCGGCGATACGCGCCATCTGCTTGGGATCATGCACTGTCAGATCCGGCATCCGCTCCGAAGCGATCCGCGCTATCCGTTGAATGAGGTCCCGGACGCCGGCCGAGAGCGGGCGCGACCCGGCCGACAGGATCGCCCACAGAAAGGGGATCTCGACATCGAGAGGCCGAACGACGATGGGTGCCGATTGCAGACCGTAGGCGGTCGCCGGCTCGATGATCGCCACGCCAAGGCCGAGCGATGCGACCTGCACGGCGTTATTGGCCGCGTTGGTCGCGATGATGCGGCTGGGCCGCACGCCGGCCGCGTTGAGCACTTCATCGACGCTATGGCGCAGCCGAAACGGATTGGACATGGTGACCAGCGTGCGCCCGGCCAGATCGGCGATCGAGATCACGTCTTTCGCAGCCAGCGGATCGTGCGGCGCAACCGCGGCGACGCAGCGCCCTTCGAAAAAACCCTGAACGTCCAGGCCGGGCTGATCGGCCGGCAGTGACGTCACGCAGAAATCCGCCGTGCGCGCAAACACCGACTGCACGGCGGCCTCGGCCGGCATGCTGCGCAAATTGATCGTGTGGGGCAGCAGATGCTCCGGCAGCGCGGCAAGTGCGATCGGGATGATGCCGCTGGCAAAGGCCGGCGTTGCGGCGATCTCGATCGGCTCGGGTTCCTTGCCGGCGATTGCCTTGGCGCGATTGCGCAGGTGCCCGATGCCGCTGACAAAACGCTCCGCATCTTCGTGGAAGGCAATGCCCTTGTCGGTCGGCGCGATCCTCGGGCCATTCCGCTCGAACAGCGCAAAACCGAGCGACGTCTCCAGGTCCTGGATCAGGCGCGTCACCTGCGACTGCGAGCGGTCGAGCAGGCGGGCGGCACCGGTGATGCTGCCCGTCGACATAACGGCGAGAAAGGCCTCGAGATCGCGTACTTCCATCGGCTATCATGCGCTCCCTGCATGGTTGACGATCAATAGTGCATAAAACGCATTCTTAGTTCTAGTGACAAAAGACAATTTTCTCGGGTGGGCTCGACCGGGCCGGATCAGGCCCGCTCTTGCGGCCTTACCAGTCCATGACGACCTTTCCGGAATTGCCGGAGCGCATGGCTTGAAAGCCGTCGCGGAACTCGTCGATCTTGATGCGGTGGGTGATGACGGGGGCAAGGTCGAGCCCGCCCTGCACGAAGGCGATCATCTTGTACCAGGTCTCGAACATCTCGCGGCCATAGATGCCCTTGAGGTTGAGCATCTTGAAGATCACCTTGTTCCAGTCGATCTCGAAGCCGGCCGGTGCGATGCCGAGGATGGCGATCTTGCCGCCATTGTTCATCTTGTCGATCATGTCGCGGAAGGCAGGGGCCGCGCCGGACATTTCCAGCCCGACGTCAAAACCTTCGGTCATGCCGATCGCCTTCATCACGTCGGCAAGGTTTTCCTTCGAGGCATCGACGACATGGTCGATGCCGACGCTTTTCGCGAGCGCCAGCCGCGTCGGGTTGATGTCGGTGATCACCACCTTGCGCGCGCCCGAACGCTTGGCGACCAGCGCCCCCATGATGCCGATCGGCCCTGCGCCGGTCACAAGCACGTCCTCGCCGACGAGATCGAAGGAGAGTGCTGTGTGCACCGCATTGCCGAACGGATCGAAGATCGCCGCGATCTCGTCGGGCACATCCTCCGGGATCGGCACGACGTTATACTCCGGCAGGCAGACGAACTCGCCGAACGAGCCCGGCCGGTTGACGCCGACGCCGAGCGTGTTGCGGCACAGATGCCCGCGGCCGGCCCGGCAGTTGCGGCACTTGCCGCAGACGATATGGCCCTCGCCCGAGACGCGCTCGCCGACATGGTACTTGGTGACGGCCGATCCGACCTCGGCGATCTCGCCCATGAACTCGTGACCAACGACCATCGGCACCGGAATGGTTTTTTGCGCCCACTGGTCCCAGTTCCAGATGTGCACGTCGGTACCGCAGATCGCCGATTTCTTCACCTTGATCAGCACGTCGTTCGGGCCGATCTCCGGCACCGGCACGCGCTCCATCCAGAGGCCCTCTTCCGGCTTCGACTTCACCAGCGCCTTCATCATGTTCGTCATCAGTCCCTCCCTCAGATCACGCCGAGGTCGCGGCCGACCTCTTCGAAGGCGGCGATTGCCCGCCGGACGTCCGCTTCACTATGCGCTGCCGACATCTGCGTGCGGATGCGCGCCTGGCCCTTCGGCACCACCGGGAAGGAGAAGCCGATGACATAGACGCCCTTCTTCAGCATGCGCGCCGCCATCTCCTGGGCGAGTGCGGCATCACCGAGCATCACCGGGATGATCGGGTGGCCCTCACCGGCCAGCGTGAAGCCGAGCTTGGACATCTCGGTGCGGAACAGCGCCGCATTGGCATAGAGCCGCTCGCGCAAGGCATCGCCGTTGTCGATCAGGTCGAACACCTTCAGCGAGGCGGCGGCAATGACCGGCGCCAGGGTGTTGGAAAACAGATAAGGGCGCGAGCGCTGCCTGAGCCAGTCGACGACTTCGGCCTTGGCCGAGGTGTAGCCGCCCGAAGCGCCGCCGAGCGCCTTGCCGAGCGTGCCGGTGATGATGTCGATCCGGCCCTCGACGCCACAATGTTCGGCGGAGCCACGGCCATTCTTCCCGACGAAGCCGACCGCATGGCTGTCGTCGACCATGACCATGGCGCCATACTTGTCAGCAAGGTCGCAGACGCCTTTGAGATTGGCGATGATGCCATCCATCGAGAACACGCCGTCCGTGGCGATCAGCTTGAAGCGGCTGCCCTCGGCCTTCTTCAGTTCCTCCTCCAGCGCCGCCATGTCGTTGTTGGCGTAGCGGAAGCGCCTGGCCTTCGACAGCCGCACGCCGTCGATGATCGAGGCGTGGTTGAGCGCATCGGAGATGATCGCGTCTTCTTCGCCGAGCAGCGTCTCGAACAGGCCGCCATTGGCGTCGAAACAGGAGGAATAGAGGATCGTGTCTTCCAGGCCGAGGAAGGACGAAATGCGTGCCTCCAGCTGTTTATGCTCCTCCTGCGTGCCGCAGATGAAGCGCACCGAGGCCATGCCGTAGCCGTAGCGGTCGAGCGCCTGTTTGCCGGCCTCGGCCAGCTCCGTGTTATCGGCAAGGCCGAGATAGTTGTTGGCGCAGAAGTTGAGCACCCGCTCGCCCGAGGCGACCTTGATCTCACCCGCCTGCTTCGAGGTGATCACACGCTCCGACTTGTACAACCCGGCCGTCTTCAGGCCCTCGAGTTCTGAACGGAGATGGGTGAGGAAGCGATCACTCATTCAGACACGTCCCTCGGCTCGATCGACAGCGACGACAGGCGGGAAGCCGGTGCGGCACAGGGCATCGAGACCTTCGAGATCCAGCCGCTCGAGGCCCAGTTCCGGAAGGAGGTCGTTCTCGCCTTCGAAGTCTCGGCCGTACATGGCCGAGAAGATGCGGATACCGGCCTCGTGCAGGTCAGCCGGGCATCCGGCAAGGCGCGCGAGCTGCGCAGTGACGACCAGACCGAAGGGAACATCCTCCGTCACGTAGCGGCTGTCGGCCGTCGCAGGACCCGTGCCGTTATGTCCGGCCTCATGCATTTCCTGGTTCATCTGCGAGATCGTGCTGACCGGCACATGGAACGACAGGTGGAAATGCTGAAAAATGTCGCGCACTTTCAGCTGCAGCTTCTCGGCGACAGCCAGGCGTTCGAGGTCGAGTGTCTCCAGGAGACGACCGATATTGGGGGTGACGTTCTGGGCCTGAACCCAGGTCTCGCCGCGCTCCATGCGCGACATGTTGCCGAGCGCGATCCCGAGGTGGTTTTGCGGATTGAGGTTTGAAAGCGCGATCGCCAGCAGGCTGCCGCGATCGACAAAATGTTCGCCGAAAAGCGCCGTGCAAACCGCATGGCCGCGCGCACTTTCCGATGCCGGAACGGTCGCGAGATCGACCTGCTTGCGGATGGTGTTCACCTGCACCAGCGCAGGGCCGAGCTTCCGGCCGCTGACGATCGTCGTGCCCCAGGCAACGATCGGCAAGGTGATGCCGCGTGCTGCCAGAAGCGACGAGAGATAAAGCGCTCCGAACGAGGTATGCGAGCTGAAGATCACCACTTGACCGGCAGTCAGATGCGGCGCGATTGCGTCCAGCACGAAGCGGTGACCATAGGCCGGCAGCGCGATGAGGATCGCATCGGTATCGTGGACGAGATCTTCCGCACTCTCGGCAACGGCCGGAAGGAAGGTGCCTTCGATGGCACCCTCGGCCGTCAGGCTCTTTCCGTCGGCAAGTGCCACAGTCCCGGTGCCGGACGGCGACCAGAGCGTTGCCTTGTGTCCCAGTTTTTCAAGAAGTGCAGCGGTGCCAAAGGCAATAGAGCCAGCACCTGCGATACCTACGCGCATGTCGTTTTCCACTTTCATTGATATCGGGTAACGGGCGCAGCTGGGGCGCCCGCTGTCGAGGTGTTGCGGCTAAGCCGCGTTTCGGGCGGGGATGAGCGTCGTCGCTTCGGACGACCAGCCGACCCAGATGTCGTCGCGGCTCAAGCCTTCCACCTCGCTTGGATGGACGAGTGCGTTGAGCAGATGCCCCTCCCCGATCTCAACCTTGAGCGATGTGTGGTTGCCCTTGAAAACCCGCTGGCGGATCCGTC
The DNA here is from genome assembly GCF_014852185.1 of Ensifer sp. ENS07. Lineage (NCBI taxonomy): Bacteria > Pseudomonadati > Pseudomonadota > Alphaproteobacteria > Hyphomicrobiales > Rhizobiaceae > Ensifer > Ensifer sp. ENS07. Next base: position 91,649 of record NZ_JACVBE010000009.1, read on the forward strand.
CACGGATCCGGTTGGCGACACCCGGTTCCTGCGCCGAGCATTGGATCGCTTCCGGCCGCAGGACGACGTAGATCGCGTCGCCGGCCTTGGGCGAGAGCGCGCCGGCGGACGCCTTGATCGTCATGCCGTTCCACCGCACCGCCGCTTCGCCGGCGTCAGTACCGACGACGTCGGAATGCAACAGATTGGTTTCGCCGAGGAAGGTCGCCACGAAGGCGGAGCCGGGGCGCTTGTAGAGGGTCGCCGGATCGCCCATCTGCTCGATACGGCCATTGTTCATGACCACGATCGTATCCGACATGGTGAGCGCCTCTTCCTGGTCGTGGGTCACGAACATGAAGGTCTTGCCGGTCTGTTCCTGGATCGCCTTGAGCTCGATCTGCATCGTCTGGCGAAGCTTGGCGTCGAGGGCGGAAAGCGGCTCGTCCAGAAGCAGAACGTCCGGATCGGGCGCCAAGGCGCGCATCAGCGCGACACGCTGACGCTGGCCGCCCGACAGCTCGGACGGAAGGCGGCCGGCAAAATCCTGCAGCTGCACGAGTTCCAGAAGCTCCGATACGCGCCGCTGGATCTGGCGGTTGTCGACACCCTTCAGCTCCAGGCCGAAGGCGATGTTCTTCGCGACCGACATGTGCGGGAACAGCGCGTAGTCCTGGAACACGATGTTGACGTTGCGCCGGTTCGGCGGAACCATTGTCACGTCGCGGCCGGAGAGCAAGATGCGGCCCTCGGTCGGCGTTTCAAACCCGCCCAGCATGCGCAGCGTTGTCGACTTGCCGCAGCCGGAGGGGCCGAGCAGGGTGACGAACTTGCCGCGCTCGATGTTGAGATTGAGATTATCGACGGCGACAAAGCTGCCGAAACTCTTGCGGATATTTTCGAACTGAACAACCGGTTGCATCAGCGGATCCTCGAACGACGTGTGAGATATTCTGCGTAGAGCCCGACCACGGCGGTCACGACCAGGACGAGCGTCGCCATGACGTTGATCTCCGGAGACATGCCGGACTGCACCCGGGCGAAGATCAGCATCGGCAGCGTCGGGCGATAGCCGCCGAGGAAGAAGGTGCGGACGAAGTCGTCGCTCGACAGCAGCAGGCAGAAGATCATGCCGCCGAAGATGGCCGGTCCCAGATAGGGAAGCGTGACGCGGAAGAAGGTGACGATGCTGTCGGCACCGAGATCGCGCGCGGCATCGACCAGATTGCCCGGCATCGAGCGCAGCCGCGTCAGCACCATGACCACCACGAAAGGCACGGCGTGGACGACGTGGCCTAGGATGATGGCGACCGTGCCCGTCGGCAGATCGATGGTGGTGATGAAGATGCGCAGCGAAATCGCCGAGATCATGCCCGGCACCACGGCCGGCAGGCAGGCCACCGCAAAGGCCACGTATTGAGCGGCCCCGCGCAGCGACCCGATCAGCATCGCGATCCAGACACCGATCACCGTTGCAATGGCCGTCGTCGCCGCGGCGATCATGATGGTGTAGAGGCAGGCGTCCAGGAACTGCTTGTCCTTTATGACCTTGGCGTACCAGTCGATCGTCAGGTTTCCGAGCGGAAACGAAATGAAGCTCGCGTCCTTGAAGCTGACCGCCACCATCAGCGACAACGGCAGAAACAGGTACAGGACAAACAGCCAGTAGAAGGACTTGAGGGCCAGCCCGGGCCAATCGTGAAACAGGGCGCGCATCAGAATGTCCTTTGCTTCGAGCCGCCGACGACCCGCATGAACAGACCGACTGTGACGAGGGATGCGGCAAGCATGATCATCGCGAAGGCGGCACCGGCCGGCCAACGGCTGCTGGCGCCGTGGAAGAAGCTGCTGATCGTTTCGGAGAACATGCTGGTGGTCGGCCCGCCGAGCAGAATGGGAGCGGCAAACACGCCCATGCAGGTGAGGAAGACCAGCGAGCATCCGGACACGATGCCGTCGCGCGACAGCGGCAGGATGATGCGGCGAAAGCGGCTGAACGGCCCTGCCCCGAGATCGGCTGAGGCATCGAGCAGCGACTTCGGGATCTTCTCGATCGCCGAATAGAGCGGCAGCAGCATGTAAAGGCAGACCATGTAGACGAGGCCGAAGCTGATCGAAAACGAGGTGTAGAGCATCTGGATCGGACGCTCGGTCAGCCCGATTTCCCTGAGCAGCACGTTAACGGCACCGCGATTGGCGAGAAGCATGATGACCGAGAAGATGCGGATGATCTCGCCGGCCCAGAACGGGGCCAAGAGCAGGAGCAGCGCGCGTGACCTGTTGCCGGTCGCAACCACCTTCGCCACGTAATAGGCGACCGGATAGACCACGACCAGAGTGACGGCGGTTGCGATGGAGGCATAGATGAAGCTGCGCAGCAGCGGCATCCAGTAGAGCTTTTCGCTGAAGAAGAGCGCGTAGTTGTCGAACGTGAATTCGGCCTCGACGCCCGGCTGCGGCGGATAGCTGGACAGGAGGCTGATGCGCAGCATCTCGTAGATGGGGCCGATATGCATCATCAGCATCCAGACGACCGGCACGCCGGCCAAAAGCAGGATGCGTCCGTATCGCCACTCGGCAACGGCGCCCAAGGTGTAGCGATAGAGCAGTGAGTTGATCACCCTTGCGACCCCGGTCGAGTATTTCATGTGCGCAGCACGGACGGGGAGACCGCCACCTGCCGTATGTGTTCCCACGGCCATTGAATTATCCCAAAGCTTGTCCGCGACCCGACGGGCGTTGGCAGAACATGCGTCACCGTTCTGACCCCGCCGCCACGGCGAGGTCAGTCAGTCAGTCATCGCAATGCGATTGCTTAGGCCGCTTTCAGTTCGGCGACGGCGCGATCGATGATCTCGTTCTTCATCGAGCGGTTGAGCGAGCTGAAGAAGGTGACGCGCTCGAGCTCGTCCTGCGGCAGGGTCGATGCCAGCCGCTCCCTCTCGTCGAGCAGCTTTTCGACACCCGATATCGTCGAGCTGAAGCCGGAGGTGCGCGTCATCGCCGCCCCGACCTCGGGGTTGGCGAGGATCGCGTCGAACAGCTTGTAGGCGTTCTCGGCGTTCGGCGCGTTGTTGACGATGTTCAGCGTGTAGCAGAAGCCGTAGGTGCCTTCCTTCGGCACGGAGAGCTTGACCGGCACGCCGTCCATGATCAGCTTGGCGGCCGGGCCCGACCAGGCCTGCGCCAGATGGATGTCCTCGTTGATGAACATCTGCTGCACTTCGCTGGCCGCATCGTAGTATTTGCGAACCATGTGCTTGTGCTTGATCAGGTGGTCGCGCGCTTGGCTGGCGGCCTTCTGGGCCTCCTCGACCTTGTCGGTGTAGGTGACGAAGTCGCCGTCATGGCCCAGATACTTCATGGTGATCGACATGAAGTCGCCCGCCATATAGGCGGTCAGGCCTTCGTACTTCTCGTCGAACATGATGCCCCAGCTGTCGGCCTCCGACACGTAGTCGGTGTTGCGCACGAGGCCTTCGTAGCCGGCAAGGATCGGCAATCCCCAAAGGTTGCCCTCGAAGCGCGCCCAGGCGGCGTCCTGATAGGCGGGGTTGAGGTTCGCCCAATTACGCAGCTTTGCCGTATCCAGCGCCTGCACCAGCTTGGAGCCGATGAACTGGCCGTAGCGGTGGCCGGCGACCGTGACGATGTCCGTGGTCGGGTTTGCGCCTTCCGCCGTCAAGAGATTGTACTGCTTGCCCTGGTCGTCGGTCAGGCGGATGCGAACCTCGATGCCTGTGTCCTTCTGGAACTGCTCGATGAAATCCTGCGGCAGGAACTTGTCATAGGTGGTGATGTTGAGAACCGAGCTCTCAGCACGCGCCGACCGGATGAGGTAAGGCGCGGTGAGCACCGTTGCACCGCCTGCCCCCAACAGCTTGAGCGCGTTCCTGCGATTGATCTTCTGCCCGATAATCATTTGTTTCTCCTCTCGCCTCCCAGCGTGACTTGATGGCGCCAGAGCGCGCATACGCGCTTCTGATCCCGTCGCCGATCGCGCAGCCGGATCGATCCAGTTGCAGCCTGCATAAAGATTGGCGCAGCAAATTTGGTCCGTCTAATTGTTTTTGAGCCTGCATCCATTCCAAAAGGTTATAGCCCAGAATTTAAGCCGGCACGGCAAACGGCGATATTTTGCGGGGGTCTTGGTCGGCCGGATTGTCAACCTCCGCGCGCAAAGCTAGGGTATGGGCAAGTTTGCCCCGAATGAAGTTATGAAATGAAGCGCGCACCGAACCTGCGACAAATCGAGGCTCTTAAAGCCGTGATCGAATGCGGCACGGTCAGCCGTGCCGCGGAAGTGCTGCATATCTCGCAACCCGCCGTGAGCAAGCTCCTGGCGCATCTGGAAGAAGATACGGAGCTTGAACTCTTCGACCGCATCAAGGGGCGGCTCATTCCTTCGGAGCATGGCATGCGGCTCTACAAGGAGATCGATCGTGTCTTCGCCGGCATCAAGCAGATCGAGCGCGCCGTCGACCTGATCCGGCGCGAGGAACTGGGGCAGATCTCGGTCGGTGTGATGCCGGCGCTTTCCGGCCTCTTCATCAGCGACACCAACAAGCGCTTTCTTGCGGGGCACGGCGACGCCTACATCTCGGTCGTGATCCGCAGTTCGCAGTTCATCGTCGAGTGGCTGCTTTCCAAGCAGGTCGATATCGGCCTCATCAACCGCAATACGGACAACCCCTACATCGAGTGCGTTCCCTTGCGCGGCGGAGACCTCGTCTGCATTGCGCCGCGCGACCATCGCTTCGCTGCGAAACAGGAGATCGTGCCCGCCGACATCCACGGCGAGCCCTATATCGGCTTTGCCGCGGACAACCGCATCCGGCAGAAGATCGAAAGCACGCTCGATGGCTATGGCACGCGGTTGAACTACATTATGGATGCGACCCTTGCGCCGGCGGTATGCGAAATGGTCGCCAACGGACTGGGGATCGCGATCGTCGATCCGGTGTTCGCCTTTGGCCAGCGCGACCGGCTGACAATCAAGCCGTTTCTCCCCAGCATTGCGTCGGATCTCAGCCTCTGCTGGCTCCGCGAAACGAGAAACCGCCACCTGGTCGACGCCTATGTCGAGGCGACCCGCGCCACGGTGCAGGATATGCGGCTGGCGATGGAGGCGAACTGAGGCCCTTTCGGCGGTGTGTCGGAATTCGCGGCTTTACAAGCCCCGCTCCACAGCCAAGATTGCGGGCCCGACAAAATGGTGAACCATGCCGACCGCTCCCTTCCTTGTTGACGCATTTTCCGAAGCGCACATCCCCGAGATGCTCGACTGGTTTTCAAGCCTGGAGGCGCTGGTGCAATGGGGCGGCCCCGGCCTCTCCTTTCCGCTGCAAGCGGCACAGCTCGAAGCGATGCTCGCCGGAACCAAGGGTGCCGAACCTGAGCGCTTGATGTTTGCAGGCGTCGCCGACGGCAAGCTCGCCGGCCATGCGCAGGTGGCGCTCGACTGGGCAAACGGCGTCGGCCGCCTCGCCCGGGTTGCCATCAATCCACGCATGCGCGGCCAGGGCCTCGCCCAGCCTTTCCTCAGCGAAGTCACCCGCCGCTTTTTCGCCGACCCCGCCTTCGAGCGGCTGGAGCTCAACGTCTACACGTTCAACGAGGCGGCGATCCGCACCTACCGAAGCCTCGGCTTTTACGAGGAAGGCGTCAGACGCTCCTCCGCCAAGGTCGGAGATGCCAGGTGGGACACAGCGATTTATGGCATGCTTAGAGGCGAATGGGCCGACCGCACCGCCGCCGCTCAGTAAGGCAAGCCGACATAGTTCTCCGCCAGCGCCGTTTCTGCCGCCACCGAATGGGTGAGGTAGTCGAGTTCGGCTTCCTGGATGCGCTGGTCGAAATCGCCGGTATCCGGAAAACGGTGCAGCATCGTCGTCATCCACCAGGAGAAGCGCACCGCCTTCCACACGCGCGCCAGCGCCCGCGCCGAATAGGCGTCGATGCCGGCATTCGAGCGATCCTGGTAGTGTTCGCGCAGCCCCTCGAAGAGATAATGCACGTCGCTGGCGGCAAGGTTCAGACCCTTCGCGCCGGTTGGCGGCACGATATGGGCGGCATCGCCGACCAGGAACAGCCGGCCGAAACGCATCGGCTCGGCAACGAAAGAGCGCAGCGGCGCGATTGATTTTTCAAAGGACGGTCCCGTTACCATTGCTTCGGCATGATGCGACGGCAGCCGCCGGCGAAGTTCGTCCCAGAAGCGCGTGTCGGACCAATCCTCGATCTTTTCGCTCACCGCGCACTGGATGTAGTAGCGGCTGCGCGTCGTCGAACGCATCGAGCAAAGCGCGAAACCGCGCGGATGGTTGGCATAGATCAGTTCGTGGTCGACCGGCGGCACGTCGGCGAGAATGCCGAGCCAACCGAAGGGATAGACCTTCTCGAAGGTCTTGAGCGCCTTTTCCGGTACCGACTTGCGGCTGATCCCGTGAAAGCCGTCGCAGCCGGCGATGAAGTCGCAGTCGATGCGCTGCGCCGTGCCATCCTTCTCGAAGGTCACATAGGGCAGATGACCGTCGAAATCATGCGGTTGGACATTGGCCGCCTCGTAGATCGTGACAGCCCCTGAGCGCTCGCGATGCTCCATCAAGTCGCGCGTCAGCTCCGTCTGGCCATAAACCATGACGCGCTTGCCCCCGGTCAGTTGCCTGAGATCGATGCGGTGATCGCGGCCATCGAAGGCGAGCGAGAAGCCGTCATGCGGCAGGCCCTCCTGATGCATGCGCGCCCCGGCTTGAGCGCGATCCATCAGGCCGACCGTGCCTTCCTCCAGCACGCCGGCGCGCACGCGCCCGAGGATGTAGTCCTTGCTGACACGGTCGACAATGACATTGTCGATGCCCGCTTCCGTCAGCAACTGCCCGAGCAAAAGCCCTGACGGGCCCGACCCGATGATGACGACCTTGGTGCGCATGCTCTCCTCCGGAATTGCTCTTTGTCAGAATTGTCTTTTGGCAAAATCTGCGCCGGGCCGGCTTCGCTCTCAATGGACAAATCCGCCATGAAATTGCACAAATCGAACATGGCTTCAGGATGTGCGGTATGAAGAAGACGGTTCCGACCTACGAACTCTACGGCGAAAAGACCGGAGAACGGCCGGATTTCTGGCTGCATTGCGAGACTATTCCGTCACGAAGCAGCCTCTACCACTGGGAGATCGGGCTGCACCGGCACGAGAGCTTCTTTCAGATCTTGTACATTGCCGGCGGCTCCGGCGATGCGGTCTTTGGCAATGCGGTCAACATGATCGAACCGCCGATGGTCATTACCGTTCCGCCGGCGCTCAGCCACGGCTTCCGCTTCTCGCGCGACACTGACGGCTTCGTCTTCACCATCCTTGCTTCGCACTTGAAGACAACGCCCGGCGAGCGCAGCCGCCTTGGCGCCTGGCTCGCCGTCCCGCACCTGATCCGGCTCGACGGCCGCGAAGATGCTGCCTACATCGCAGCAACCCTCACACGTCTTGCCAGGGAATGGGAAACCAGCCGCGGCAACCGCGCCGATCTTCTGGACGCCTACCTGACCGCCGCGCTGACGCTGACGGCCCGTCTCGACGAGACGAGCGACGACCGGGATGATAGCAGCCAGAGTGAAAACGAGCGGCGGGTCCAGCGCTTCCAGGCGCTTTTGCAGCAGCACCTCCGCTCGCATTGGCCGGCCGCCGCCTATGCCCGCGAACTCGGCCTGTCGCAAACCCATCTCAACCGGATCACGCGCGCCGTTGCCGGCCTCAGCGCGCACGAGATGATTTCGCGAAAGCTCGTCGGCGAAGCAAAGCGCGAGCTCGTTTTCACCCGCGCCAACGTCCAGGAAATCAGCTTCCGCCTCGGCTTCGCAGACCCCGCGTATTTCTCCCGCTTTTTCCTGCGCCAGACGGGCGTGACGCCCCGCGCCTGGCGGCTTGCGGAACGAGACAGGCTCGGTGCGTAGGAAGGCGGGGTCAGGGCGCCGCGGTCCAGTCCTCGACTCGCAAGCCGGGCACACGATCGAACTCCCGCCGGTTGTTGGTCACGAGGATCAAGCCTTGAGACCGTGCATGACCCGCGATCAACTGATCGTAAGGCCCTATCGGCGTGCCACTGCGGGCGAGTTCGGCGCGCAACTGTCCGGTATGGCTGGCTGCCGCCTGATCGTAGTTGAGAACCTCAAGACGCGCGGCAAACCCCTCTATGACCGATAGGTTACGCTCGGGCATTGCGGATCTTTCCGCGCCGTAGATCAACTCCATCAGGCTGACCGAGCTGATGCACAGTTGGCCGTGATGCCTGTTGAACGCCTCACGAACCTGCTGCGGCCGGTTCTTGACCGTGTAGATGCAGATATTGGTGTCGAGCATGTATTTCAACATCAGAGTGGCTCGCGTTCCTGGGCCTCCGGCTGCTCTCTCTGCACCATGAAATCGGCTGTGACGAGCTCGCCGTCGAACCAACTGTCCCAGGCCTCGCCTGCGGGTGTAATGATGCGCGTTCGCCCCACCGCGACGATATCGACGCGTTTGACGTCCTCCGGAAGCGCTACGGCCCTCGGCAGCCGGATCGCCTGACTACGATTGGTGAGAAAAACTGCGCCCTGTTCCGACATTGTCGCCTCCGGGATATACCTTGAATATATCCAAGATGGTTTCAGCCACAGGATATGTCAATGGGATATACGCGACCTTTCGCGGCTGCCGATCGCAGTTCTGCGAGGCCGCTTTGTCACGTTCGGTGCCACTGCATCCCCACCTCGACGATCCAAAAAGCTTTTTGCAACGACTCAAAACGGGAGCAGAATCAAGATCGGGTCCGAGGGGGATCCGGAGGAAATACGGAGGAAGACATGGCAGTACGCGATCCGTCGCCCTCGTTGTACAACGAGGATCTGGCACCGGCCGAGGAGCGCCGGTGGGGCGCTTTCAGCATCTTCAATGTGTGGACATCCGACGTGCATAGCCTGTGGGGATACTACCTCGCAGCAAGCCTGTTCCTGCTCTGCGGCAGCTTCATAAACTTCGTCATCGCGATCGGCATCGGCTCGCTGGTGATCTTCTTCCTGATGAGCCTTGTCGGCAATGCGGGCGTACGCACCGGCGTGCCCTTCCCCGTTCTCGCCCGCGCCTCCTTCGGTACCTTCGGCGCCAACGTTCCGGCGCTGGTGCGCGCCGTCGTCGCCTGTTTCTGGTACGGCGCCCAGACAGCGGCTGCCTCCGGCGCGATCGTGGCGCTTCTCATTCGCAACGAAAGCATGCTGGCCTTCCATCAAAACAGCCACATGCTCGGCCACTCGACGCTTGAGGTCATCTGCTACGTCGTCGTCTGGTCGCTGCAATTGCTTATCATCCAGCGCGGCATGGAGACCGTTCGCAAATTCCAGGATTGGGCAGGCCCGGCCGTCTGGATCATGATGCTGATCCTTGCCGTCTACCTGATCGTCAAATCAGGGACGTTCTCGTTCGGTTCGGAAATCCCGCGCGACGTGCTCGTCGAAAAGACCAAGGACGCAGGCGTTCCGTGGGAGCCCGGCAGCTTCCCGGCGCTGGCCGCGGTCGCCGCCACCTGGATCACCTACTTCGCAGCGCTCTATCTGAACTTCTGCGACTTCTCGCGCTATGCAACCGACGTGAAGACGCTACGCAAGGGCAATCTCTGGGGCCTGCCGATCAACCTGCTCGCCTTCTGCCTGGTCGCCGGCGTGACGACGACCGCCGCCTTTGCCGTCTATGGCGAAGTGCTGCTGCATCCGGACCAGATTTCGGCGAAATTCGACAGCTGGTTCCTGGCGCTGCTTGCAGCCCTTACCTTCGCCGTCGCGACGCTCGGCATCAACGTGGTGGCGAACTTCGTGTCGCCGGCCTTCGACTTTGCCAACGTCTTTCCGCGGCAGATCAACTTCAAGCGCGGCGGCTACATTGCGGCGCTGATTGCGCTCATCCTCTATCCGTTCGCCCCTTGGGAAACGGGGGCTGCGCATTTCGTCAACTTCATCGGCTCGACGATGGGGCCGATCTTCGGGGTGATGATGGTGGATTATTATTTGATCCGCCGCGGCCAGCTGAATGTCGAAGCACTCTATCACGAGGAGGGCGAGTTCCGCTTCCAGGGCGGCTGGCACGGCAGCGCCTTTATCGCCTTTGCCATCGGCGCGCTGTTCTCCTCGATCCTGCCGACCTTCACCAACATCCTGCCCGCCTGGTGGGGAATCTATGGCTGGTTCTTCGGCGTCGCCATCGGCGGGGCGATCTACTACGTCTTAAGGATCGGCGCACGCAAGCCGGCCTTTGCGGCCTAGTTATTGCGCAGCATGCCCGGTTCAACACCGGGCATGCTGTCGCATTTTCAGTTTTTCTTCGGGAGGCCGAGGATTTCGCGAACGCCGTTCTTGGTGAAGGGCTGCGCCAGTTGTGCCAGGAAGCCTTGGGCGATCTGGCCTTTGATGCCGATGTTAGTGGAGGACGGACGGTCAGGGTTGTAGTACGTGCCGAACAAAAGGTCCCAGACCACGACGTTCTCGCCGTAGTTCATGTTGCCTTCGCGAAGGTCCTTCGAGTGATGCCAGCGGTGCAGCCGCGGCGTGCTGAAGAGATAGTCGAAGGGGCCGGTGCGCATGTCGACGTTGCAATGGGTAAGAATGCCCATGAAGGCCGTGACCGCGCCGAGCCACCAGAAAACGTGCAACGGAGCGCCCAGGCAATAGAGCGGGATCTGGCTCATGGCGATCTTGAACAGCGAATCGGCCACGTGGAAGCGGCCGGTATTGATGACCCAGAGCCGAACGACGCTGTGATGCAGCGCGTGAAACCGCCAGAAGAACAGCTTTTCGTGGGCGATCCGATGCGACCAATAGAGGCCGAATTCGGCAACGACCACGGCGATAGCCACCTGAAACACCATCGGCCAATCCGATGGCCAGAGACCAAACTTGAGCGCTGCGAGCGGCTGCAGGATGTTGGCGGCATACATGGGAAAGACGGCGGCGATCAGGCCAGCCGCCTGCAGCAGGCCCTTCGTCGCCAGCGTGTGGCCGATATCGTTCACCGTTTCGCCATCCGATTGCAGCCAGCCCCGCTCGTAGGGAATGTAGCGTTCGAGAAGAAACAAGATGAAGACGGCAGCCGCATAGACCGCCACGAATCCGACCATAGGCTCTGCGCTCGCGAACGCGTAGTAGGCGCCGAGCAGTCCACCGAAAAGCACCAGCGGCCAGGACAGATACCCAAGCACTAATCTGAAAACCTGTCCGAGCCTCGACACGGTGGCTCTGCGCTCTGCCTTCATCAACGATGCTCCATCCATTCAAGCAGTTCCCGGCATGTGCGCGGCCGACCGTCGCTGACGCGTCCGTTGCTGCATGCATCCAGGCGATGGTCCTGCTCGGACCAGCCGCCTCGTCCATGCCGGTACATGCGTCTGATCTCGGCGCAGGTTCGCGGCGTTCCATCACTTAGCCGACCATCACGACAGGGATCGTACAAAGGCTGCACGGTCCGATACGGATTGTCCGCAATCCACATTCCCTTTTCTTCGGCATGGCTCGGGCTCGCGCTGAAGAGGATCATCCACATCGGTAAAATGGCCAGGCGCATCGACAACGTCCTTTGTTGAAACGTTGCACGAGCTTTGCGGGGGGTGGGTTGCACCAGCATTGCAGGAGACGGGAAGATGCAATCAGTCGCTTGCGGATGCAACCGCTCATTGACGATGAAAAGAGAATCCAGCATTCTCTTTTCATCGTCAATGGAAGCTGGACAGATGCGCGCCCCCAATCCCGAATTTTCGCAACAGGAAACGGACGACTTTTCCGCGCTGGACGCAACGGAACAGGCGCGTCTCGTCTCGACGGGCCAAGCCTCGCCGCTCGAACTCGTCGATGCCGCCATCCGGCGCATCGAGCGGGTCGAGCCGCACGTCAACGCCCTTGCATCCGCGAATTTCGACCACGCGCGCAAGTGCGCCGGAGCTCTTCGGCCGCACGCGGACATGCCGTTCCCGGGCGTACCGACCCTGCTCAAGGATCTGCTTGCCTATCCCGGCCATCAGGCCGGCTTCGGCTCTCGCCTCTTCAAGGGACAGCCCGCCCCAGCCGGATCGGATTACACGGACGCGATCGACAAGGCCGGTCTGATCGTTCTTGGAAAGACGACCACATCGGAGTTCGGCCTGCTCGGCACCACCGAAACCCTCGCCCATGGCGCGACGCGCAACCCCTGGAATTTTGCCCTTTCGACCGGCGGCTCGTCCGGCGGCGCGGTGGCGGCCGTTGCCTCCAGCATGGTGCCGATCGCCCACGCGTCCGACGGCGGCGGCTCGATCCGTGGCCCCTCCTCGTTCTGCGGGCTATTCGGTTTCAAGCCGAGCCGGGACCGCACGGTGAATGCCGGCCTGCCGCCGGCGATGCCGACGGCGCGGCTGATCAGCGACCATTGCGTCAGCCGTTCCGTGCGCGACAGCGCCGCGTGGCTGGCGGCGACCGAGCGGCAGGACCTGGCGCGGCCAATGCCTGCGATCGACGATATGCGCCGCGGCCCGCAGAAGCGGCTGCGCATTGGCGTCTATCGCCATGATGTTTTCGGGCGCGGCGTGTCTGAAGCGGTCGAGGACGCGCTCAACGCGGCGATCACGTTGTGCACGGTTTTGGGGCACGAGGTCGTCGAATGCGCGGGGCCTGACGTCAACGCGCAGGAAACCAGCCGTGCCTTTTTCAATCTGACCGGGATCGTTCTGTCCGGCCTGTTCGACCAGGTCGCGGCCGCAATGGGCGGCGCCTTCGACGAGACCTTGTTCGAGCCCTACACGGTCGAGCTCGTCCGCCGCGCCAGGCGGCTGCCGGAGGCGGCAATCATGGAGGCGATCGGCGCGACGAAGAGGGCCGAGGCGAGCGCAAATCAGACGATCTCCGGCTATGACGTGCTGCTTTCGCCCACCGTCCCCTTCACGGCCTTTCCGCTGGGGACGCAAGGACCGACCGAGGATGCAGACCAACTCATCGCGTTTACGGAACGCCTCGCCGGCTTCACCAATGTGGCGTCCTTTGCCGGATGGCCCGCCATGTCGGTGCCGCTTTGCTGGTCGCGCGAGGGGCTGCCGGTCGGCTGCCATTTCGCTGCAGCAACGGGCGAGGACGCGCTGCTCTTCTCACTCGCCTTCCAGCTGGAAGAAGCTGCCCCCTGGCAACCAAGGCTCACCGAGCTTGCAGAAAGGCTCGCATGCCCCAGCGCCTGAAGCAGGAAGTGCGCGAGCGTCTGCTTGCGGCAGCGGCAGCGGTGTTTGCCGAGCAAGGGTTCGAAAAGGCCCGGCTGGCCGATGTGGCGGAACGGGCGGGTACGAGTTCGAGCAACATCTACAAGTACGTCGCCGACAAGGAAGCGCTGTTTTATGAGATCGTGACACCGGCGCTCGCCGGGCGATTGTTGCGCTTGCTGCGCGCCCGTGTACGAGAACTGCGATCGATCGGCGATTGGCTGCAGGCCGATGCTTCCGGATCCGAACGTGCCCGGGCGCTGCTGTCCTTCTGGATCGACCAGCGGCTCGTGGTGCTGATCCTGCTTCGCGGGGCCGATGGGACGCGCTACGCCCATGTCCGCAAGCTGATGATCCGGGAGATGGTGCGGCTGGCTTCCGGCTACCTGACCGACAAGGGCGGCGAGCAAGCCCTGACGCCTTTGATGGGTTTCATGCTCGAGCGAACCTTCACTCGAACGCTGGACACCATTGCCGATACGCTCAGCGAATACAGCGACGCCCCGTCTATCCAGTCGGCCATTTCCCTCTTCTGGCGCTACCAGCTTGCGGGGCTGCAATCGCTTCTGGACCCGGACGCGTTGGGCGGTGATCGTCAAGCCTTCACAGGCCCCGATCAGTCGTCCGAATAGCGCTCTTCGCGCCACGGGTCGCCGCGCATGTGGTAGCCGTTCCGCTCCCAGAAGCCGGGCATGTCGCCTTCGCGAAAATCGATACGCGTCAGCCACTTGGCACTCTTCCACAGATAAAGATGTGGAACGACGAGCCGCATCGGTCCGCCATGGGTGCGGCCGATCGGTTGGCCCTCCCAGTCGGTCGCAAGGATCGCGTCTTCGGAGGCGAAATCCGCAAGTGGCATGTTCGTGGTGTAGCCGTCATAACTCGTCAGCATGACATGGCTCGCCTCAGCCTTCGGCATCACCTGGTCGAGCAGATCACGTGTGGTCACGCCTTGCCAGCGGTTGTCGTAGCGCGACCACGTCGTCACGCAATGCATGTCGGAGAGACGGTCGCTCTGCGGCAAAGCCTTGAAGGCGGCCCAGTCGAGCGACAGGGGATGCTCGACGTGACCGGTGATATCGAGCCGCCAGCTTTCCGTCCGGATGATCGGCTGCTGGCCGAGGTCGAGCACCGGCCAGTCCTTGACCAGATGTTGCCCGGGCGGAAGGCGCTCGTCCTCGGGGCGCACGATCCGCCCCGTCAGGAACTTGCCATCGGCGGCCCAGCGCCGCTTCGTCGTCGTGAGCTTGGTTTCCGGCGGATGCGCGTCGTCGGTCATGATGCTCTCCTCCCCAACCCCGAATTCACTCGCCAAGCGAAAGTAAGAAGGGCGCGACGGCGGAAGGTCAAGCGCAGCTTCAAAAGTTGTTATCTCAGCACCAGCCGGAGCGCCGCTTGCGTTTCCTTGAGCAGCGGCAGGTAACGCTCGACCATCTCCGCTGCGGCCACGTGGGCTGCCGGCGCGCCGATGTTCAGCGCCGCAACGATCCGGCCGCGGTCGTTTTCGAGCGGCACTGCGATCGAACAGAGACCGAGTTCCAGTTCCTGATCAATCAGCGCATAGCCCTGGTCGCGCACACGGCGAAACTCGGCGATCAGGTCCTCCGGATCGGTCTTCGTATAGGGCGTGTTTGTCTTGAGGTTCGATCGGGAAAGGATCTCTCGTGCCTCATGCTCCGGCAGTGCCGCGAGCCATACCCGCCCCATGGAGGCGCAATAGGCCGGCAGGCGCGACCCCGTCGTCAGGTTGATCGACATCACCCGCTTTTGCGAGGCGCGGGCGATGTAGACGATCTCGGTTCCATCCAAGACCGAGGCCGAGGCGCTCTGCCCGGCGCGGTCGGACAATTGGTCGAGATAAGGTTGGATGATCGTCGGCAGCGGCGTTGCCGAGAGATAGGCATGGCCAACGCGCAGGATCTTCGGCGTCAGCGCGAAGAACTTGCCGTCATAGTCTGCATAGCCGAGCTCGGAGAGGGTCAGCAGCGACCGGCGCACCGTCGCCCGGTCAAGCCCGGTAATCTTTGACGCCTCGGCGATCGACAGTTTCGGCCGGGTTTCATCGAAGGCTTCGATCACTGCCAACCCGCGCGCAAAGCCGCTGACGAAGTCCGTTTCACGCATCCTTGCCTCCCAAATCATCGCCAACGATTTTGTGCGATATACGAACAAAAGTCAAATATCGCACAAAATATTTGACCGAGCGTTTCGATCGGCGCTTATTGGCATCCGGAAGAGGAAGGCGCCGGCTGCCCGTGGGGCGACGAAGGCCACGAACAGATCACTGAGACCAAGAGAGGAAACATGGCGAAGATCGTTTCGCTCGCCGAGGCTGTCGGCGACAATGTCAGGGATGGCGACACCGTCGCCATGGAAGGCTTCACCCATCTGATCCCCTATGCCGCGGGGCATGAGGTGATCCGCCAGGGTCGCAAGGACCTCTATCTGCTGCGCATGACGCCGGACATTCTCTATGACCAGCTGATCGGCGTGGGTGCGGCGCGTGGCATGAAGTTTTCCTGGGGCGGCAATCCCGGCGTCGGCTCGCTACATCGCTTCCGCGACGCCGTCGAAAACCAGTGGCCGCGGCCGCTCGAGATCGAAGAGCATTCCCACGCGGCGATGGCCAACGCCTATGAGGCGGGTGCCGCCAACCTGCCGTTTGCGACGCTGCGTGGTTACATCGGCGCCGACCTGCCGAAGGTAAACCCCAACATCAAGTCGGTCACCTGCCCGTTTACCGGCGAAGTGCTTGCGGCCGTACCGGCGATCCGCCCTGACGTCACGATCATCCACGCCCAGCGCGCCGACAGGAAGGGCAACGTGCTGATCGAAGGCATCGTCGGCGTGCAGAAGGAGGCGGTTCTTGCCGCCAAGCGCTCGATCGTCACGGTCGAGGAGATCGTCGACGAACTCGACCCTCCGTCGCCCAATTCCCTCGTACTGCCGAGCTGGGCCGTCACATCGGTTGCCCACGTTCCGGGTGGCGCCTTCCCGTCCTATGCGCACGGTTACTATCCGCGCTCCAACGCCTTCTACATCGGCTGGGACGAGATCGCCCGCGACCGCGATAGCTTCACCGCCTGGATCAAGGAAAACGTGCTCGACGCCAAGCCGGAAGATTTCGCCAAGCATGCCGGCAACAAACCGGCAAAAGCGGCCTGAGGGAGGATAGGATGAGCGATTTTACCCCCACCGAAATGATGACCATCGCCGCTTCCCGGGCGCTCTCCAACGACGACGTCTGCTTCGTTGGCATCGGCGCGCCCTCGGCCGCCTGCAACGTCGCGCGGCTGACGCATGCACCCGATATCACGCTGATCTACGAGAGCGGCACGGTCGGCACCAAGCCGGATGTGCTGCCGCTTTCGATCGGCGATGGCGAACTCTGCGACACGGCCCTTTTCACCGTGTCGGTGCCGGAGATGTTCCGCTACTGGCTGCAGGGCGGGCGTATCACGACAGGCTTCCTCGGTGGCGCCCAGATCGACAAGTTCGCGAACCTCAACACCACGGTCGTCGGCCCCTATGACCACCCGAAGGTGCGTCTGCCCGGTGGTGGCGGCGCTCCGGAGATTGCCTCCAATTGCGGCCGCATCTTCATCACCATGGCGCTCTCCAGGCGCGGCTTCGTCGAGAAGCTGCCCTTCATTACCTCCATGGGCCACGGCGACGGCGGCGACCACCGCGAACGGTTGGGCATGAAGACCAAGGGACCGACGCGCGTCATCACCGACCTCTGCATCCTGGAGCCGCATCCGCAAACCAAGGAACTGACCGTCGTTTCGATCCATCCCGGCGTCACGCGCGAGCAGATCGTCGAGAATTGCGGCTGGGCGATCAGGTTCGCCGAGGAAGTGATCGAGACGCCGGCCCCGTCCGAACTCGAACTCAAGACCCTTCGTGACATCAACGCTCGCACCAAGAAGGCGCATCAGGGCGACAAGGAGGCTGCGTGATGGCCGAGGCTTTCATCTGCGACTACATCCGCACCCCGATCGGCCGGTTCGGCGGCTCACTCTCATCGGTCAGGGCCGACGATCTCGGCGCGGTCCCACTTCGCGCCCTGATGGAGCGTAATGCCGATGTCGACTGGGACGCCGTCAACGACGTGATCTTCGGCTGTGCCAACCAGGCGGGCGAGGACAACCGCAACGTCGCCCGCATGTCACTGCTCCTGGCCGGCCTGCCGGTCGGCGTCACCGGCACGACGATCAACCGGCTTTGCGGCTCCGGCATGGATGCGGTCATCACGGCAGCCCGCGCCATCAAATCGGGCGAAGCCGAGCTGATGATCGCCGGTGGCGTCGAGAGCATGTCACGCGCGCCCTTCGTGATGCCGAAGGCCGATGCCGCCTTCTCCCGCAACGCCGAAATCTACGACACGACCATCGGCTGGCGCTTCATCAATCCCCTGATGAAGAAGCAATATGGCGTCGATTCGATGCCAGAGACGGGCGAGAACGTCGCGGCTGACTTTCACGTCAGCCGCGAAGACCAGGATGCGTTTGCTGTGCGCAGCCAGGCAAAGGCAGCGGCTGCGCAGGCCAATGGCCGGCTGGCGAAAGAGATCGTTTCGGTGACGATCCCGCAGCGCAAGGGCGAGCCCGTTATTGTCGATCGCGACGAGCACCCGCGCGCGACGACGATGGAGGTGCTTGCCAAGCTCGGCACGCCCTTCAGACAAGAAGGCGGCACGGTGACCGCCGGCAACGCCTCCGGCGTCAACGATGGCGCAACGGCCCTGATCATCGCCTCGGAAGCGGCAGCGAAGAAATACGGCCTCAGGCCGATCGCCCGCATCCTCGGTGGGGCTACCGCCGGCGTACCGCCGCGCATCATGGGCTTCGGCCCGGCTCCGGCATCGAAGAAGCTGATGGCCCGCCTCGGTCTCACGCAGGCGCAATTCGACGTGATCGAACTCAACGAGGCCTTCGCCTCGCAAGGGCTCGCCACGCTTCGCGACCTCGGCATTGCCGACGACGACCCGCGCGTTAACCGCAACGGCGGCGCGATCGCACTCGGCCACCCCCTCGGCATGTCTGGCGCCCGCGTCACCGGCACGGCGGCACTCGAACTGCACGAGACCGGTGGGCGCTATTCGCTGTCGACCATGTGCATCGGCGTCGGCCAGGGCATCGCCGTAGCGCTGGAACGGGTCTGACCACGGAAAAAGTACCGTATGAAACGCAAAGAGCCCGGCCTGTTTCCAAGGCCGGGCTCTTTGCTTTTGGGTGCTGCGTCGGTCGGCGGGCGATAATCTGCCTTCCGGTCACTCCGACCAGATCGCGACGTCGACCGGGCCGAGCTTGCGGCCACCGACATGGAAGGTTGCGCCCGCAGACGCCGGCACGTCCACGGCCGTCTTGCCGTAGTTGAAGGCGAAAGTGAGCTTGCCGCGGCGGGTGATGCGCAGATCGCCAAGATCGGCGAGCGCCTCGACCGAAGCCCAGCCGAGCGCATCGCCAATCACCTTGTCCAAGAGCTCGCCGCGTGCACCCGTTGCCATGTAGCGTGCCTTGTCGTTGCCGACGAGCGCCGGAGCGCCATTGCGATAGTCGCCCTCGAAGGTCGCAAGCACGGTTTCGTTGGTGCGAACCGTCTCGCGCCAGACGCCGGCCGGATAGGTCTCGTTGCCGTAAAGCACACTCTCGCCGTGGAATTCCGGCAGCGACTCGACACGCGCGACGCTGACGTCGATCAGCGCGGCGAGCGGACCCGGCGGCAGGCCCTCCGGAATATGCATGTCCTCGGTCTTGCTGCCACTGCGCGGTCCGAAAAGCACCTTGGCACCCGACGCCGCAAGCTTTTCGACAAAGGCCTGTTCGGGGATCACGAGGTCGGGTGCCAGCACCAGCTGGTAGCCTTCGAGGTCCGAGTGCTGGCCGATGATGTCGACATCGACGCCGAGGCGGGCGACGGTCGAATACCAGTCGAGCGCGATCTGCGAAGCCAGATAGGTGCGGCCCTGCGGCAGCGCCCGGGTCGCCCAGCGCGAATTGTAGTCGAGCAGGATCGCGACTTTCGCCTTCTCGCGGCGCTCACCCTTCGGCAGACGCTTCATTTCCTCGGCAACCTGCGCGACTTCGAGATAGCCCTGGTCAGCCTCGCTGTTCGGAAGCAGCAGACCCGCATGGAACTGTTCCTGCGCAAACGGCACCTGGCGCCAGCGGAAATAGGAGACCATGTCGACGCCGTGGGCATAGGCGAGCCAGGTCCAGAGCCGCACCATGCCGTCGGCCGGCGACTGATTGTGCGAGGCCCAGTTTACCGGGCCCGGCTGCTGCTCCATCACCCAGACGCGGCCGTTGCCGACGGCGCGGTAGAGATCGTGGTTGAAGGCCGGTTGGTCGGGATCGCCGACGCGCAGATACCGGCCCTTGTCTTCCGACGAGAGACGACCATTGAGCAGGCCACCCATCGGATAGACGTCCCACGACGCGATATCGATGTCCTCGCCGACCTTGTAATGGTCGAAGTCGGTGTTCTGCGACATGAAGTTGTGCGTCACCGGACGGCCCGGCGAGTGCTTGCGGATGATGTCGACCTGCGCCTTGTTGAAGCTCTTCACCTGGTCTGAGGAGAAGCGGATGTAGTCGACGATATGGGTCGGGCTCGGCTCTTCGACGAGGTTGTTCGGAAGCTCGACCTCGTCGAAGCTCAGATAGTTCATCGCCCAGAAGGCCGTACCCCAGGCGCGGTTCAGCTCGTCGACCGTGCCATAGCGGGCCTCAAGCCATTCGCGGAAGGCGCGCAGCGCCTCGTCGGAATAGCTGTAGATCGTGTCGTGGTCGCCGTACTCGTTATCGGTTTGCCAGGCATGGACGAAGGCGTTTTTGCCGTAGCGCTCGGCCATGGCTTCGGAAATCCGCGCCGCCTCGATGCGGTAGCGGCGGCTGGAGAAGCAGTAGTGACGGCGGGCGCCGAACTTGCGCACCACACCCTTGACGTCGACGGGCAGGATGTCCGGGTAGCGGTCGATCAGCCACTTCGGAGGTGCGGCGGTCGGTGTTCCCAGAATGACCTTAAGACCGGCCTTGCCGAGCACCTCGATCGCGTCGTCCAGCCACTCCCAGTGGAATTCGCCCGAGCGGGGCTCGATCTTCGCCCAGGCGAATTCGCCGATGCGCACCCAGGCAAGGCCGAGCTCGACCATGCGGCGGGCATCCTCTTCCCATTTTTCGCGCGGCCACTGCTCCGGATAGTAGCAGACGCCGAGTTCCAGCATGTCCGTCTGCTGTTCTTTGGCGTTGAAGCGGTTCGATCTCGTCAGGGGCATGTGCACGGGTTCCGGTCCTTCGTCATGTCTTACGGCCGGTTGGGTCCGACCTCGGGTTTTGTCTGTGCGCCCTCGAATATAAACGTTTATATTCAAGGGCATGAATGAGCGCCCTGAGCGGGCGTGAAATTCGTCAACGGTTCGGGTTCAAGCGGTCGTCGCAACGCTCGATCAGGTTCGGCATGAGCAGCGTCTGCAGCGCTTCCGGCGGCTCACCCTCCATGCGCCTGAGGATATAGGCGCCGAGCAGGCTGCTCGGCTCGCTGATCGGCAGGTAATAGGTGGTGATCGGCGGCGCGAAATACTGGCTGACGTTGAGATCGTCGGTGGCGTTGATCACCGCATCGCGGCCATGCACCAGCCCGCGCTCGTGGAAGCCCGAGAAGGCGCCGAGCGCGGAGGCTTCATTGGCGCAGATATAGGCGGTCGGCGGGTTGCCGAGCTCCGACATGGTCAGCACGTTCTCGCGGCCGAAAGCCGGCGTCAGACGGCCATGGGCGACGAGCGCCGGATCATAGGGAAGCCCCGCGACATCAAGCGCATGCCTGTAGGCTTCGTGCCGGGTGATGCCGTAGCTTAAGTCCGAGAGCGGGTTGAGCAGCGCGATGCGGCGATGACCGCGCTCGGTGAGCCGCGCCATCGACACCCGGATCATCTGCTCGTTGTCGGCATCGACATAGGCATGCGGCGCATTGTGAATGCTGGTGCCATAGGTGACGAAGGGGAAATCGGCCGCCTGCATCGTGCGGATGCGGGGATCGTCGGCGCGGGTGCCCGAGATGATGATGCCATCGGCCTTCTTCAGCGAAACGATCTGCTTGATGACCGCCTGGCTCTCCTCGAAATTGCGGACCGCATAGAGCGAGACGCGATAGGGACTGTCTTCCAGCGCCCAGGAAATGCCGCTCAGGAGCTGGGCGTATTCGACGCCTTCCCATTCGTTCTGCTTCGGACCCGGCGCGGTCATGATGGCTGCGACCTGATAGGTCTTGCCGGTGCGTAACTGCACGCCATGCATGTTCAGTTCGTAGCCGACGCGTTCCGCCGCTTCGATCACGATCGCGCGCGTCTCCGGACGAACCTGAGGCGAATGCTTCAGGGCCTTGGAAACGGTGGCGATGGAAAGCCCCGTCTCCTGCGCAATGGTCTTGATCGTCGGTCTCTGCATGGCGGTTCTGCTCGTCACGGGTTGTCAGCGCTGAGCGATGCTGCCAGCACAAGATAGACTGCGGATGTCCAGGCGAATGCGCGATCGCGAAGGCCCCTCCCCGAGCGCGCGTCGAAGTTTTCGGCCATACCGCTTTTGCTCGCAAGTGAACAGAACTTTTCCGCGACTTCGCGCGCGAGCTCAATCTTCCCTTGCCGGCGCAGTCCATCCCAGAGAAGCAGTGTGGTCGGCGCCCAAATCGGCCCGCGCCAGTAACCGTCGTCTTCGTAGAAGGAACTCTTCGGGCTTTCCGTCGCCGGGCCCCATTCGGTGATGAAGCCGCCAGCGACGAGCCGCGCGGCCAGCTTCTCGCGCATGTCGGGCGTCAGCCGCGAACCGAGCAGCAGCGGCATGAACTGGATGAGGTTTTCGCCCGGCAGTATCCGCTCCGGATCCGCAGCGAGCCGGGCGCCAAAGGTGTCGCCGGTCCAGAGGCGCTCGAACAGCAGCACCTGCAGGTCGTCTGCCTTCTGCCGCCACACCGCCCGGCGTTCTCGATCGTCTTCAAGAAGCTCGGCCAATGCCTCGCAGGCAAGGATCAGGAAAACCGGCAGATCCGGCGAGATCACCGGGCCGCCTTCGGCAAAGAAGGTGGCGTTGTCCCAGCCGCTGTCGTTGCCGTGGAAATAGGACGGCAGGCTCGTGGCATCTTTGCGTCCATGGGTCAGCCAGTAATCGACCTGTCGGCCGATGGCGTCGCGCAGGTAGGACTTGCGCTCCGCTGTCAGGAAGCCCGGATTGGCAGCTGCGATCAGCGACACCGCCCAACCGTGCACCGGCGGCTTGGTGAAGGCAAAGAGCACGTCGCGGTCGTTGATGTAATCCGGCAGCAGGCCGGAGGCGTCCTGGTGGTCGAAGATTGCTGCGAACTGATCGAAGGCGAGATCCTGATCGAAGGCCGCAACGCCCAGCGCCGAAAAGGCGTTGTCCCAGCTCCAGATGTTGATCATGTGGTTCTTGGACATGTAGATCGCCGGCCGCGTCAACGCGCCACCGGCCGGCACGCCGTTCGCCCAGAGCAGATAGCTTGCCAGCCGATGCGCCTCGCCCTGGCCGTCAACACCTCCGGGAACGCGCGCGTGCCACACAGAGAATTCTGCCTTCGCATCCGAAAGCGCCTCGGCGAACCGACCGGGCCGATCAGCCGGCGGCACGGTGCGGAAGAAGTCGACATTGCCCTCGAAGGCACCGGTCCCCGAAAAGGCGAAGGACACGTCTTCGGAATGATCGCGCTGCCAGGCGCCGGTGACCTTCAGGTCGCCGGTGATCGCCCGCGGGATGAACTTGACGTTTTCGACCGCAGCGACGAGGCAATCCTCTCCGTTCGGCGTGCGGTAGACATAATCGTAACGCGAGCCTTCGAGATGAAAGCGTACGCCGGCTTGTCTGCCGGATATGTGCAGCCGCTCCCCTTCGCCGATGACGAAGGTGACTTCGCCGTCACCGACGCGTGCGTCGAGTCGTTCGGGTGAAAGCACGAGCACCGGGGCCACGGCCCTGCCTTCCGCATCGAGAAATTCCACGCGGCAGAGGCGACCGAGCGATGGCCGCTCGTCGCCGCCTGCCACGTGGCGGAGATAAAGTGCCCGCTCGCCGTCGCGGCCCGGCACGCGCATCATCGAGAGCGTCAGGAACCGGCCCCTGCGGCTGAAGGGCACGGTATCGATGTCGAACAGCATGCCGTTATCCCTTCACCGACGAGCCGACTGCGCCATCCATGATGTAGCGCTGGGCGACGAAGAAGAGGGCGAGCGGCGGCAGGCAGAGGATGACCGTGATCGCGGCGATCGAGGTCACGTCCACCTCGTGCAGGCCCTTGAACATGGAGAGGCCGAGCGTGAGGGTGTATTTCGACTGGTCGTTGAGGAAGATCAACGGGCCGAGATAGTCGTTCCAGGCATTCATGAAGTGGAAGGTGCCGACCAGCACCAGGGCCGGCATCATCAGCGGCAGATGGATGCGCCAGTAGATGTCGAAAGCGTTGGCGCCATCCATGCGGGCCGCCTCGTCGATCTCCATGGGCACAGTCATGATGTACTGGCGCAAAAGGAAGACGAAGAAAGCATCGGCGAAATAGGCGGGCACGATCAAGGGCTTCAGCGTGTTGATCCAGCCGAGCAGGTTGAACTCCATGTAGAGCGGGATCATCTTCACGTCCCACGGGATCATCATGGTGGCGAGCAGCAGGATGAACAGCGGGTCGCGGCCGGGGAAGCGGAAGCGGGCAAAGCCATAGGCAACCAGCGACGACGAGATCAGCTGGCCGATCGTCGACAGCACCACGACGATCACCGAATTGGTGAGGTAGGTGCCGAAGGGCTGCTTGTTCCAGGCGGCGGCAAAGTTCTCCCAGTGCCATTCCGACGGCCAGAAGACTGGCGGGAACTGGTAGAGCTCGGCGGAGCTTTTGATCGCCGTCATGAAGGTCCAGTAGAACGGCGCGATGAACAGCGCCGAGAGCAGGATGAGCGCGGAATAGAGCAGCGTCTTACGCATTGTGCTCTCCATCGTTCTGGCGGACTTCGCCTTCGTAATAGACCCAGGCAGCCGACCAGCGCATGACGCCGAGGCTGAGCAGGAGCACGATGATGAACATCACCCAGGAGCCGGCGGCGGCATAGCCCATGTCGAAATACTTGAAGGCGTTGTCGTAGATGTACATGGCGAAGAAATAGGTGGAGCCGAGCGGTCCGCCCTTGGTCAGAAGCAGCGCGATCGTCAGCTGCTGGAAGGCCGAGATGATCGAGGTGATGAAGGTGAAGAGCAGCATCGGCCCGAGCATCGGCAGGGTGATGAAGACCATCTGCGCCCAGCCGGGAACGCCCGAAACGGTTGCGGCCTCGTAGAGCTCCTTCGGGATGGCTTTCAGGCCCGTCAAGAGGATCAGCATCGTGCCGCCGAGCCCCCAGAGGCTGGCGATGATGATGGCGACGATCGCCAGGTTCGGATCGCCGAGCCAGTTCGGCCCGTCGATGCCGACGAAGGAGAGCATGAAGTTCAAAAGCCCGTATTCCCGGCTGTAGATCCAGCTCCAGATCGTCACCAGCGCGACGCCGGAAATGACGCTCGGCAGGTAGAAGGCGGTGCGGAAGAAGCCGCTGGCGAAGGTAATGTTATGCAACATCAGCGCCAGCAGGAACGACATGACGATGTTGAACGGCACATAGATTGCCGCAAACTTGACGGTAATCCAGAGGCTTTCCCAGAACTGCGGATCCTCGAACAGCATGGAACGATAGTTTTCGAGCCCGACGAACGTGCGTTCACCGACGACGGGCCAGTCGTAGAAGCTCATTGTCAACGAGAAGACGAGCGGGCCAAGCGTGAAGAACAGAAACCCGAGGATCCACGGGGAAATGAACAGATAGGCCGCGATGTGGCGGGCGAAGGCCGAGCGCTTGCGCTTGGCCGCGGCCGGCACTGCGGCTGTTGCATAGGTCATGTCCATCTCCCCGGGCTCCCTTGTCTTACTTGATCAGCCGCTTCGAGCGGGCAACCGCCTCGTCGAGATGCTGCTTGGCATTGCCCTGGTCGATCATCGTCGCCTCGATGGCGCGAGCGAGATTGTCCTGGACCTTGCCCCAGTTGGCGTTCTTCAGGAACGCATGGGTTTCGGTGTTGGAGGTCGCGAGAATGTCGAAGAACGGCTTGTAGATCGGGTCCTTGGTCATGCCCTTTTCTTCCGCAACGCTGGTGCGCACCGGCAGGTCGTTGATGCGCATGGCAACCGCTTCCGGCGAGGAGAAGAACTTGACGAATTCCCAGGCGAGGTCCGGATGGGCCGCATCCTTGGCGATCGAGATCGCCGAAACGCCGAGCGCCGAGTGGGCGGTCTTGTCGCCGAACTTCGGCAGTGGTGCTACGCCATACTTGATGCCGGATGCATCGATGCCGGACTTCGACCACATGGCGCTCTGGAACATCGCGATCTTGCCGCCCTTGAACAGCGTGCTGCCCGACGTGTCGTCGCCGAGGTTCAGCGTGATCGCTTCCTGCTTCTTGGCCATGTCGCCGAACATGTCGAGGACTTGGGCGGCGGCGTCGCTGTTCATGTAGCCGTCGATCTTTTTGCCATCGTCGGAAATGTACTTGGTGCCGTTCGACCAGAGGAACTGCTCGAAATCATAAGGGTCGGGCTTGGCGTCGACGGCAAAGCCATAGACCTTGTTTGGCTCGTCGCGGAACTTGGCAGCCTTGGCGCGCAGGTCGTCCCAGGTCCAGCCGTCCTTCGGTTCCTCGACGCCGGCCCTGGCGAACATGTCCTTGTTGTAGAACACCACCTGGGTGGTGAAGCCCGACGGCATGCCGTAGGTCTTGCCCTCGACACGAACCGTGTTCATCAGGCCCTTCGGGAAATCGTCCGGCTTGATCTCGGCCGCATCCTTGGCGATCAGATCGTCGAGCGGCTTCAGCGACGTGTAGTATTGCGGGAAGTTCCACATATACATGACATCAGGCGGGTTGCCGGCACCGAAGGCGGCGATCAGCTTCTGATCGTAGCCATCGGCGTAGGGTTCGACCTGAACCTTCACGCCTGGATGCTTTTCCTCGAACTTCTTGGCGATTTCCTGCTGGATCGCCAGGCTTTCGTCCGTATCCCAGGTCGCAAAACGCAAGGTCTCTTCTGCGCGAGCCGTGGCGGTTCCGGCGATCGCCAGAACCATCAGCGAGCCGATGATCGACTTCCTGTTGAGCATGTTTCTCCTCCTCCTTCGGGTTACGCGACCCGCTTTGCCTTTTCCTGATTGATGAGCGCCTGCGTCTCGCCATCGAGACGTCGGGCAACCGCCTGGCCATCGCCGTCGAACAGATGGCAATGCTCGGCCGGCAGACGCAGATGCACGCGCTCGCGGGCGGAAACCGGATGCGTGCCGCGCACGACCGCGGTCATGTCGCCACCATTCTGAAGGCTGATATGGACGTGGCTTTCCGTGCCGAGCCGCTCGACGAGGCGCACGTCGCCGACGAGGTGACCCTCCTCGGCCGAAACCAGCTCGATCTTGTCCGGGCGAATGCCGAGCGTCACCGACTTGGGCTTGGCGACCGGTGCGGCCGAGAGCATTTCGAGCGTGAGCGGATGGGCGAGACCACCGCCGTTGAGCGTCACCGCCGTATCGACCTGCGACGTCACTTCGGTGGTCACGAAGTTCATGCGCGGCGAGCCGATGAAGCCGGCGACGAACAGGTTGGCCGGCTGATAGAAGAGTTCGAGCGGCGTACCGAACTGGCTGACCTTGCCCTTGTCGAGCACAACGACACGATCGGACAGCGTCATCGCTTCCACCTGGTCGTGGGTCACATAGATCATCGTCACGCCGAGACGTTCATGCAGCGCCGCAAGTTCGACGCGCATGGTGACGCGCAGGCCCGCGTCGAGGTTCGACAGCGGCTCGTCGAGCAGGAAGAGCTTTGGCTCACGCACGATCGCGCGGCCGATCGCCACCCGCTGGCGCTGGCCGCCGGAAAGCTGGCGCGGCTTGCGGGCCAGCAGTTCCTTGATGCGCAGGATGTCGGCAGCGCTCTCGACGCGGCGGTCGATCTCGTCGCGTTTCATGCCGTTCAGCGCCAGACCGAAGGACAGGTTCTTGCGCACGTTCATGTGCGGATAAAGCGCGTAGTTCTGGAAGACCATGGCGATGTCGCGCTTGGCCGAAGCGACGTCGGTGATATCGCGATCGCCGAGATGGATCGAGCCGCCGTCGAGATCCTCGAGGCCGGCGATCGAGCGCAGCAGCGTGCTCTTGCCGCAGCCGGACGGACCGAGGAAGCAGACGAACTCGCCGTCGGCGATATCGAGGTTGATACCCTTCAAGACTTCGAGCGAACCAAAGCCTTTGCGCAAATTGTCGATGCGGATCGCTGCCAACGGGCCCTCCCTGCCGGCGGAGCACTGCTGCGGCCAACGGCCGAGTTGCAGCACCAAGTTAAACGTTTATATGCACGATAAAAACGTTTAACTTTCTTGTAAAGCGGAAAATCGCATCGATCCGATTTTGCTGTTGAGAGCAGAGAGCAATGACAAAACGGCCGCCCGGAGGCGGCCGTTTTTGGTCTTTTGTCTCAGACGCTTAGACGCTGAAGCGTATCGTCCAGCGCATCGAGGAAGCGGTCGCAATCCTCGGCGCTGAAGGGCGCCGGCGGCTTCACCTTCAGCACATTGTGGTGCGGTCCCTCGCTGCTCAAGAGAATGCGGTGCTTGCGCTTCATCTCGGCAATGACGAAATCAAGCTCGCGCGCTGCCGGCTCCAGCGTCTCGCGGTCGCGCACCAGTTCGATGCCGTTGAAGAGGCCGTGGCCTCTGACATCACCGATGATCGCGTGTTTGCCGGCGAGCGTCCGCGCCCCGTCCATCAGCCTGTCACCGACGACGCGGCAATGGTTCATTAGCCGCTCGTCGCGGATGACATCGAGCACGGCAAGGCCGATCTCGGCCGAGACCGGATTGCCGCCGAAGGTGTTGAAATACTCCATGCCGTTGGCAAAGGAGGCCGCGATCGCTTCGGTCGTGACGACGGCCGCCATCGGGTGGCCGTTGCCTATCGGCTTGCCCATGGTGACGATGTCAGGCACGACGCCCTGGAGTTCATGCGCCCACATGTGGCTGCCCACGCGGCCGAAGCCCACCTGTACCTCGTCGGCGAGGCAGAGGCCGCCGGCGGCGCGCACATGCGCATAGGCTTCGCGCAGATACCTTTCCGGAAGCGACAATTGCCCACCGGTCCCAAGAATGCCTTCGCTGAAGAAAAGCGCCGGGCGGCGACCATCGGCAGCAAGAACCGCAACCTGGCTGCGCACATCCTCGGCATATTTCCGGCCCGCATCCGCGTCACCATAGCGATAGCGCCCGCGATAGAGGTCCGGCATCTCGGCGACCCTCACATGCAACGCCTGCCCCTCCCCGCCCTTGCCGGCGAACTTGTAGGGGCTGACGTCGATCAGGCTCGACAGGTGGCCGTGATAGGCGTGGTCGACGGTGATGATGTCGCGATTGCCGGTATAGGCACGCGCCAGCCGGATCGCGAGGTCGTTCGCCTCGCTGCCGGAATTGACGAAGAAGCAGACGTTGAGCGGATCCGGAAACTGCGCGGCGAGCCTGCGGGAATATTCGACCAGCGAATCGTGCAGGTAGCGCGAATTGGTGTTCAGCCGCTGCATCTGCGCCTGTGCGGCCTTGACGACGCGCGGGTGGCAATGGCCGACGTGGCAGACATTGTTGACCATGTCGAGCCAGCGCGTGCCGTCCTCGTCGATCAGATGCGCGCCCTCGCCACCGACGATCTTCAAGGGTGTCGCGCTATAGGCGATGCTCAGCGACCGACCAATGCGACGATGGCGTTCACGCACAAGAAAGGCCTTGTCGCGCGGGACGATCACAGAGACCGGCACCGAAAGGCCAAGCACGACGCTCGGGTCCGGGCTCACTTCGCGCCAGACCTGCCATTGATCGCGCACGCCGACGCCATGCATCTGTCCGGCGAGACCGAGATGATCGGTGACGATCTGGAAATGCAGATGCGGCGCCCAGTTGCCGTTTTCGTCAGCGGAACCGAAGGCGGCAAAAACCTCGCCCTTGGCGATCGCCTGCCCCTTGGCGAGCTTGGCAACGCTGTTGCGCGAAAGATGACCGTAGAGCGTCCAGAAGCGCAGACCGCCTTCGACCTCGTGCTCGAGAAGTACGGTCGGACCGAAACCAAAGGCAACCGCGTCGTCGTGTATATAGGCGACCTTGCCGGCGAAGGGTGCCGAGACCGGCTCGCCCGCCGGCGCGAAGATGTCGACGCCGAGATGCACCGAGCGCCGCGCGCCTTCGATCGCTGTCTCATAGGCGTCGCCCTGGTAGATCCCGCGATCCTCGCCGTAGAGGCCGATGCCGAAGGCGGCGCCTTCGCTGCCGATCTGGGCCATGATGCGGGCTTCAGCTTCCGCCGCATCGAGGCTTGACCATCGCGCGGCCTCCGGGCCGGCGGCGGAGAAATCGAACACCGTCACCTTCGGCTTTTTGACCGAGGGCCGAACGATCGGCGCGAAGTCATGCGCGTTCTTTTCGAGCCAGCGAACCACGGCAGCGGCATGCGGGATCGGCGCAAAGCCGCAGGCATCGCGGATGCGCGCGATGGCGATTGCGCGGTTTTCGCCCTGCAGGCGATTGAGCTCGCGCCAGACATCCTCCTGGCTGACGAGCAGATAGGTATTCTCAGGATTGTCCCGGATCTGCTTTGCCGCCATGCACATGCTGACGGCATAGCGGGTCTTGACCAGATCGAAGACCAGGTCGACTTCCGCCTCGCTTAACGGATTGACCTGATGGTAGGCGCCGGCAAGGGCTGCAACCATGCCGACCGGATCGGGAGACCCGATCAGCGCATAGGCAGAGGCGACGGCGATCTCGATCACGCGCCAGGTCTCGACCATATCACCGAAGTCGAGCAAGCCGCTGACAACGCCATCCTTGTCGAGCAGCACGTTGTAGTCGTTGGCGTCGTTGTGAATGACCTGCTTCGGGCAGGAGGCAAGACGCGGAAGGACCGTCGAAGAAAAGTGCTCGAGGATCGCCTGAACCGCTTCCCGCTTGTCGGCGCCGTCGATCAGTTCAACATGGCAAGCGTGCATGTCGGCGCGGCCGATGTCCCAGGCATAGAGCCGCTGGGCGCCCGCATGGGAGAAATCTTCGAGGCCGCGGTCAAGACCGGCGAGCAGGCGCCCGAGGCTTTCGGCGCTCGCCATGTCGCGAAGCGGCGCCTTCGCCCAGATATCGCCGGGCAGCCAGGCGAGCAGCCGTGCGGTGCGCGGGCCTCGAAGTTCGATCTTGCTGGTGACGCCACCCGAGCGATCGCGAAACGTCCGTGAGATCGGCAGCCCCGAATCCTTGGCGGCGATGTGTTCGAGCACCGCAATCTGCATCTCGAGTTCGTCCGCATCGCCGGCAGCGTGCAGCTTCAACAGATACTCCTGGCCATCGGCAGCCGAGACACGATAGTTGAGATCGTGCTCGCCCTGCAGCGGCGAGAGGCTTGCCTCGATGCCGTAGGTCTCAATGAGCCAGATCCGGATCGTTGCCAATTCCTGCTCGGTTCTCAAATCTCTGTCTGCCATTTCACTGTCCTGTCACCACGAAACCCGGCGCCCGTCATAGGCGCGGAAACTGCCGCTATCGGCCAAACCTGTGCCGTCGATGATCGCCTTCAGCCCGGCAGCACTTGTCGCCACCGAAACGACGGCTTCGCTGCCGCCCATATCCGTCTGCACCCAACCAGGATGCAGCGAGACGACGGAAATCCCGTCGCCCTTCAGATCCTGCGCCAGCTTGACCGTCGCCATGTTCAGGGCCGCCTTGGAGCAGCGATAGGCATAGTCGCCGTCATCATCGTCGAGCGTGCCTTCGGCAAGGGAGCCGGCGCGGCTGCTGATATTGGCGACGACGCGATGTTCGCCGGCGCGCAGGTTCGCAAGGAGCGCCCGCGTCACCAGCAGCGGCGCCAGCGCATTGACGCGCATAACATCGAGAAACTCGCCCGGTTCAAGCGTCGCGAGGCCGCCGGTATCGCCGCGCACGGCCGCATTGTTGATCAGCAGATCGATCGCGACGCCTTGCAGCGACTGACCGAGAGCCTCGATCGATGCGGGATCGGCAACGTCCAGCACCAACCGATCCGCCGAACCTTCGCTCGCGACCGGTCCCCGCTGGCAGGCGATCACCCGCCAGCCGTCTTCGGCGTAAAGCCGCGCGAGTTCTGCGCCGAGCCCGCGGGAGGCGCCCGTGATCAGAACCGTGCGGGGCCTAGCGGTGCTTGATGTCATATTTCCGCTCGATCATGTTGACGAGGCTGGCCGCCGCCAACGTCAGGAAGATGTAGAAGATCGCCGCCGAGTTATAGGGCGCGAACGGCAGGAAGCTTGCCGACTGGAACTCCCGCATGCGCTGGGTGATGTCGCGGATCGACAGGATCGAAAGCAGCGACGTGTCCTTGAGGATCGCGATCAGTTCGTTGCCAAGCGGCGGGATGATGATGCGGAAAGCCTGCGGCAGCACGACGAGACGCGCCGTCTGCCAACGGTTGAGGCCGATGCTGCGCGCCGCTTCGACCTGGCCGACCGGGATCGCATTGATGCCCGAGCGGAAGATTTCGGCGAGATAGGCCGAATAGGCGAGTGCCATCGCGACGATGCCGCGCATCAGGTTTGGCGGGTCGAGCACCCCTTGCGTCGCGTCCTTCAGCGCCCCGCTCAAGGGCAGGCCGACATAAAGCACGATCACCAGCATCGGAATGCCGCGGATCGTATCGACGATGAACTCCGAGCCGATCGCCAGAGGATGGCGCTGGTGCAGATAGCCGCCGAAAGTGAGAAGGCCAAGGATGATCGCAAGCACGGCGACGGTGACACCGGCGGCACGGTCGCGGTCGTTGAGCGCCTCGGTCTTCCACAGGACCGGCATGTCTGCCGGAGCGGAGGCAGCCGGCAGCAAGGCCCCGGAAACGCCCTCGCCCTTGGCGATCGACGCCAGCGCCTCGGTCGGGCCGACGAAGGTGCGGACCGGCGTTTCCGTCTGCGGCGCGCCGTCATACTGACCGAAACGCACGGCGCTGATGAGCCCCGCCGGCGTATTGGTGATGATGCCGACCTTGCCGTCCAGCGTGCCGGCGAGCAGGTAGGTGTCGCGCGGCTGCATGAGGAACCAGCCGGCCGCAACCGCCAGCACCAGGGTGGCGATCGCAAAATAGAGGCTGGTCCTCACCGTCGAGTGCAGTTGCAACAGCCCAACCCAGACAAGGCCCATGAGCGCCGCCAGGATATAAGCTGCGATCGCCGCGCGGATGGTGGTCGCCACACCGGCCGCAAAGGCGATATGGGCGAAGAAGAAGATGAAGACGAGACCCGCACCGTTGACGAGGCCGATGATCCAGCGCGCGATGCGGCGCGACCTTCCGTCAGGAGGAGCATCGGGACGTCTGCTCCAGAAATGAAGACCAAGACCAATCAGCGTGACCCCCAGATAGGCGGGAAACAGCCAGGCCTCGACGCCCTGCACCATGAGATCCGCAGCCTCGGTCAATTGCCGCGGCGTCACGCCCTTTGCGATCAATGTCGACTTGAACGGATCGACGCCATTGGCGACGACGGACGCGATGAAGGGATGGATACTGTGGCCGATAACGAGAACGGCGGCGGCAGCGAGATTGAGCAGCGCCGCCACATTGGCGAGGCGCGGACGCGGCGCCTTGGCGCGCGAGAATACGAGCACCGCGATGCCCGAAGTAAATGCGATCGCCAGCGCCAGAAAGCCAGGCACGAAGGCCGACGAACCGTTTTCGACACCGAGGATCGCCCGCAGCGAGCGCTGATAGTCGCCGGAGGAAATAAACAGATAGATGATGAAGGGCAGCGCGGTCAGGATGATCAGATTGCTCGGACGCACGCTTCTCAGGAACGACATTCATTCCTCCGGGGGCATAGATTAGACAGACGGAGGACCCGGAGCATGCTCCGGGCCCGATCGGCACTCTGGGCTTACTTAAGGCCCCAGTATTTGCTGATCAGCTGGTCGAGCGTGCCGTCGTCCTTGATCATCTTCAGGCCTTCGTTGAAAGCCGCAACATTCTCGTCGCCCTTGCGGAAGACGAGGCCGAGCGGATCGGATTCGAGGTCCTTGATGGCAACGACGAGCTCGCCGGCGAACTCGCGCTCGTAGGCAGCCGCATTGGCGCCGTTGATGACGACGCCGTCGACATCCTTGTTTTTCAACGCGATGATCGCGGCGCTGAACGTGTCGTAAGCAGCGACGTTCTCCTTGCCGACGACGCTTTCAGCGACTTGGGCGTCCGTCGTGTTTGCCTGGGCGGAAAGCTTTCTGCCGGCATTCTTGAACGCGTCGAGCGTGATGCCCTGGTCGTCAGCGCGCATGAGCACAGCCTGGCTGTTGACGATGTAGGGATCGGAAAAATCCATCGCCTTCTTGCGTTCCTCAGTGATCGAGACGCCGGAGGCGACGAGGTCGAAGCTGCCCTGGTCGAGGGCTGCGAAGATGCCGTCCCAGCCGGTCGTGATGAATTCGGCCTGGCAGTTGATCTTGGCGCAGACGGCATTGACCACGTCGACATCGAAACCGACCACCTGTCCGGTTGCCGGATCGATGCTCTCCATCGGCGGCGAGGTCGTGTCGGATCCGACCTTCAGCAGTTTGCCGCCGAGATCGGCGGCGTGGGACACGCTCGAAGCAAGGGCTGCTACAGCCAGGGCAATCATCAGTTTCTTCATGGTTCTCCTCCTTGGATGATTAACTTTGGATCAGGCGGCCACCGAGATTATCGGGCTGGCGCGCGATCAGTGTCGGCCTGAAGACCTGCCGCAACACCCCAGGGTCCTCCCCCTCCATACGGCGCAGCAGGAATTGCCCGAGCGTGCGACCGAGCACCTCGATCGGCTGATAGAAAGTCGTGATCGGCGGCGTGAAGTAGGCGCTGACGTTGATGTCGTCATAGGCGATGACGTCAACATCGACGCCGACCTGGCGTCCGAGGCTGCCGAGCCCCGAGAGCACGCCGAGCGTGGTGGATTCGTTGATGCAGACGAAGGCGGTCGGAGCGTCGTCGAGCTGCAGGAAATCGATCACCGTCTGCCGGCCGAAATGGGTCGAGAGGTCGCCTTCGGCAATCAGATCCATCGGGGCTTCCAGGCCGGCCTCGCGAAACGCCCGGACGAAACCGTCGATCCTGTCGAGCGCGTAGGAAAGCCGCCGCTCCGGATTGACGAGCGCGATCCGCCGGTGGCCGCCGGCGATCAGCCGCGCGGTCGCCGCATGCGCTGCCCATTCGTTGTCGATGTCGACATGGGCATAGTTGAGATCCCCGCGGCAGCGCCCCATCGAGACGAACGGGAAATCCTCAGCGACGAGCAGATCGATGCGCGGGTCATCGGCGAGAATACCGGAGAAGATCAGGCCATCGGCAAGCCCCTGATCGACGATGCGGCGCGCCGCGTCCGCGCCATCGGCCGCGTCGCGGATCACGTGCACCGACATGCGGTAGTCGGTGCCATCGAGTGCCTGGCTGATGCCGCTGAGGGTCTGGGTGTATTCGACGCCGTCCCATTCATAGTCGCGTGCCGCAGTCACCGGCATCAGCACTGCGGCCTGAAAGCTCTTGCCGGTGCGAAGCGCCATGCCGCGGGCGTTGGCCTGATAGCCGACCTCACGGGCTGCCTTGTAAATGATGTCTCTTGTCGCCGGCGCGACCACCGGGGATTCGCGCAAGGCCTTCGAGATCGTTGCGATGGAATAGCCCGTCATCTCGGCCAGGGTCTTGATCGTCGGCGTCGGCGTGCGCCGCGCCCTGTGCATCTCAGTCGCCATGCACCCTCCCACGACTCGACCTCTCCTGAACATAGAGGTAACAGCCAATAAAAACGTTTTCAAGAAAAATAAAAACGTTTTTATTTCCGCGTCGCAACAAGCCGCAGCGCGATGCCGGACGCGCGCATCTACGTGCCTAGAACCATAGGGAGGTGATCTAAAGAGTGAATACGCCGCCCGTTAGTGAGCGGTGTAGGCGCCGTCAACGAGATGAACGCTCCCGGTGATGAAACTCGCCTGCTCGGACAACAGGAAACAGATCAGGGCAGCAACCTCATCCGGCGTACCGAGACGACCCATCGGCTGCAGAGACATCATGCGCCTGTTTTTTGCCACGTCAGCATTTTCCGCCGAGAGCGGCGTGTCGATCCAACCAGGCGCCACGGCATTGATACGAATTCCCGTTCGGGCATATTCGATTGCAGCAGCCTTCGTCAGCCCAACCACTGCATGCTTGGCGGCCGTGTAGGCGGCTGCGGCCGGCAGAGCGACAGCGCCCAGAATGGAAGAGGTATTGACGATGGCACCCCCGCCCTGAGCGACCATGGCCGCGATCTCGTACTTCATACAATAGAAGACGCCGTGCAGGTTCACATTCATCAATGCGTGCCAGCCATCAACTGGATAGTCGGCGGTCGCCTTGCGGACCCCATCGACGCCGGCATTGTTGACCGCCAGATGCAGACCGCCGCAGGTCTTAACAGCGAAGGCAACCAGCTTTTCCACGGCGGCAGCGTCAGCAACATCGACGGCAACGTCGTGGGCTGCGCCCCCCTTCGCGCGAAGCTCCGCAACGATGTTGCGCGCGCCCTCAGCGTCGACGTCGGCAGCCACCACTTCTGCCCCCTCGGCAGCGAGTTGCCGACACACGGCTGCGCCAATTCCCGAACCCGCGCCAGTCACGAGCGCTACCTTGCCAGCGAAGCCTAAATTCATGCTGCCATTCCTAATTTACATGTTTCGACCCGTCGAGCGTGCACGACATCGCAAGTCATTTCATGGGCGCACATCGGGCCCCGATCTTCCAACCTGGCTGATGCAACTACACACAAGAATCGCAGCAAATTTTAATCCAATCCATGCATCACACCCATCCTCTCGTTCCAGATATACAATCCTTTTCGTTCATCCCCTGGGACGCAGAAAAAATATTAAGCGTCATCTGATTATCTGCTTGCAAGCCTCACCTGATTCATTGGAACTTGGCCAGGCAATATTGTAATGCTAGAAAGATTCGGGGCGTACCATTTTTCTCAGCAGGTAAAGATGGACAATCACCGCATTACACGGAGACTCCTGTTAATCGGCAGCCTTGGCTTGTTGGCGGGATGCAGTTCAACTTGGCAAGGCGTCTCCTTTCCGTCCCTATACGGCGGCACCCCGGGCGTTGATCGTCGCTACCGAAAACGGCACGTCCGATATGACGGCAACGAGCCGGCCGGAACGATCCTTGTCGACACATCGCAACGCTACCTCTACTCGATCGAAAGTGGTGGGTGGGCGATGCGCTACGGAATCGGCGTCGGAGAAGAAGGCCTAACCCTCAAGGGGCGGGCAGTTGTCGGTCGAAAGGCGGAATGGCCGACATGGACACCGACGGCAAGCATGATCCGACGCAAGCCGGAATTGGCGCAATACGCCGGTGGCGTTACAGGCGGCCCTCACAACCCGCTAGGGGCGTCGGCTCTATACCTTTATCGCAATGGACAGGACACCAAGTTCCGCCTCCACGGTACAAATGCGCCCTGGACAATAGGGCAAGCCGTTTCCAACGGCTGCATCCGCCTCACCAACGAGGACATCGTCGACCTATACGCACGGACACCGATTGGAACTTCGGTATTGATCATTTGAAGCCGTACTCTATCTGAGTTTGACATTGGAGTAGGGCCCAGCACGCTTTGATGGATTATTTAAACTTCGGTAACGATAAACCGACCAACGAGCGTGTTATTTCTGCACTAGGACGAATCTCGAATTGCCGGTAATACTATGAATGTAGCCTTCGAATAACCATTCCGACAACAGAGGAAAGGAAATATTGATGAGCCGAATTCTAATCGTGACAGTTGCGTTGCTTTCCGTGGCCAGCCTCGCCGCTTGCGGGACAATCGGTAAAGGCAAAGGCAAGGCGCCACCACCGGTGGCTGAAGAACCAGCGCCCGTTTACAAATAGTCACTGACCTTAGTTCGGGGAGGACCTCACAGTCCTTCCCGCCCTGTCTGACCGTGGCCGGCTTGGCCACATTTCGCGGCGCGAATCGAAATCCACCAGTCGCACCTTCGCAGCCTGATCAGAATTTGGGAGACATCGCGCAGAAATGACTCGTTCACGAGGTCGTATTTCGTTCGCCGTCCTGGCCGCAATCGCGGTTACGGCGTGTCAATCGCAGGACAAGGGCCCTCAGCCGCGATTCGTCTCAAGCTACGCGGGCACAACGTCACAACAGCGCGATCAGGGCTATTTCATTGAGTTCCGCTCTCGTTATGCCCTCAGTTACGGTCACTCCTACGTAATTTTTGGCCGGCTCAGCAAGTCTGGAGCAATGGTCAATCCAGAAGTTGCGGGGCTTGCCCCAGCGACAAACGATACCGCTCCCTATGTAATTGGTCACGTTTTGCCGGTGCCGGCCGAAACTGGCGCCAGTGACGGTGATCTGGAGGAACAGTACAGGTCCGCGAGCTGGCGCGTCATGTTGACGGAAGCGGAGTATCGCGACGTCGTTGCCAAGATCCGAAAGCTCAAGTCCGAAGCCCGCTTCTGGCAGGCGTCAATCTACAACTGCAACGCTTTCGTCGCCGACATCGCCCGCTCCATGGGCTACAAGACACCAGGCATCTGGCTCAGGCCCCAGCAGTTCATCACGAGACTACGCGAGATGAACGGCGGATAGGCTGAAAGAACACGCGCACCCCTCCGAACGGTCAACAAGGACCGCTTGCGCCATCATCGGCTGCCATCACCACCCTTGGCTGCTGATTATGGGTATCGGTTGGCCGTCGACGTTTCGGTACCTTGTCAGGTCGAGGCGGCGCGTGGCAGTCTCACCTACGCTTGCCGCTTCGGTGATCGAACCCTGCAGCAAAAGAGCTTGAGTGAAACAACGTGAACATGTCTGTCGCTTCCATTGGCGAAATCGTCTGGGTCATAGGCATCATTGCCTGGTACGTTATCCGTTATCCCTTTGAGCGCCGGGCAAAGCGCGTGCGGGTGATGAGCAGTCGTCGCTCGGCGAGCGATACGATCGGTCTGGCCGCTGCGTTGGCGGGCCTTGCGATTTTGCCCGGATTGTATGTTGCAACGGGAATCCCCGCTTTCGCCGACTATACGGGGCGCCCATGGTCGGTGGGTCTTGGCGGCGTCATCTTCGCCTTGGCTCTATGGACGTTCCGCCGCACCCACAAGGAACTCGGCCGAAACTGGTCGATCTCGCTGGAAATTCGCGAAAAACATCAGTTGATCTGCGGGGGCCCTTACGCCCTCGTGCGCCATCCGATGTACACCAGTTTCCTGCTCATGGGCGTTGGCCAGCTGTTTCTGCTGTCGAACTGGGTGGCTGGCCTCGTGGGTGTCCTTGGCTTCGCTGTGCTTTTCTTCCTGCGTGTAAGCAAGGAGGAGCGCCTGATGCTGGAATTCTTCGGGCCCGAATATCGCGCTTACATGGACAGGACGAAGCGAATTATACCCTATATCTATTAGAGGTGGCACTATGCGCGGCCGACCGATCAAGCTTTCCGCCGCACGACGCCTCGTCGGCGATCTGATGCGATTTTCCATCGGCGTGCCGCGGGTCACGGTGCAACGGCAGATGGACATCAGCGCGTTGCACAAAGCCCGGGCAGGCCGACCTGACCGGCCATCGTGGATGGTGTTGTTTCTCAAGGGTTACGGGTTACTCTCGATGGAGACACCCGAGTTTCGCCGGGCTTATGTCAAGCTTCCGAGACCGCAACTCTATGAGTATCCCGGAAGCATCGCGTCCGTGGCGCACGAGCGCGAGCACGAAGGCGAACGGGTCGTCCTTCTCAGCACGATCAAGCAACCCGAGAGGCGGTCCCTTGCCGAATTGAGCGCCCTGCTCCAGGAGGCCCGGTCCCGCCCCGTGCTCGAGATCAGGGAATTCCGGCGGGCGTTGAAGATTGCACGCCTGCCCGCGCCGTTGCGGCGGCTGCTGATGTGGCTCAGCCTGAACATGGGGCGCCAGCGGGGCCACCGCTTCGGCACCTTCCAATTGTCGGTCTATTCCGGCCTGGGTGCGGAGTCGCTTAATCCGCTGACGCCTTTGACGACCATCTTCAACTATGGGCCGATCGGTGACGACGGATCGGTCACGGTCAGGATCCACTATGACCACCGCGTCATGGACGGCGCCAACGTCGCGCGAGCCCTGGCGCGTTTCGAGGAAATATTGAACGGTGAGATCGCCGACGAGGTGGCGATCCTTTCCGAAGTTGACAAGCCGCCAATCGCTACGCCGGAGCCATCGGCATGACATCGCAGCAGTCACCACGACCCGCCATTGTCGTTGTCGGAGCGTCCCGGGGCATAGGCAGGGCAATTGCCGAACTTGCCGCACGAGACGGCGCGCCGGTCGTTCTGGTCGCGCGATCCATCGAAAGCTTGCACGTCGTGCAGGCCGCGATCGGACAGGCGGGCGGCGAGGCATTCTCCCTGCCGGTCGATCTGGCCTCGCCCGATGCCGCGCGCATTCTCGACGAATTTCTTTCGCGCGAAGGCCTCGTCTGCGACGTTCTTGTCAACAGTGCCGGCTATGGCCTGCGCGGCGCGGCGACCGCTTTGCCGATTGCCGACCAGATTGGAATGATCGACGTCAATGTGCGTGCGCTTGCGGCCCTTACTTTGCACCTGTTGCCGGGCATGGTCGCGCGCGGCCGCGGCGGCATCATCAATCTAGCCTCGGTCGCGAGTTTTACGCCCGGCCCGTACATGGCAATGTATTATGCGAGCAAAGCCTTCGTTCGTTCGTTCTCCGAAGCGCTATACCAGGAGACGCGAAGGACCGGCGTAACTGTGACCTGCGTTGCGCCGGGACCGGTATCGACCGAGTTCCTCGAAAAATCCGGCGCCAACAGGGCTGCCTTGTTCAAGGCGCTCCCGAAAGCCACTCCGGAATACGTGGCAAAATGCGCCTGGCGCGGCTTCAAGGCGCGCCGGCGGCTGGTCATTCCCGGCATTTCCGCCAGGCTGGCAATCCTGATGGCGGGCCTCCTTCCCTCCGCAGCGCTCTTGCCGCTTGTTGGTCGCCTGCAACTGCGCGGCAACGACCCCTGCCCCTGCGGATCTGGCAAGCAACTGAAGCACTGCTGCCGCACAGGCCACGCCAAAGGTGGAACCGCCCCGGCTTGATCCGGCTCCGCAGCCTGCTTCTCGTCAGGTCGTTCACCAAAGTGCACAGGGAGCGGACTTCGGCCATGGCCACGATCAGTGGGCTTCGGCACCGGCAGAGAGGAAATTTGCCTCCCACTCACTTTCCGGAATTTCGTCACCAACCTGAAACTCAAATGCGGCGACGCTTTTGATATCCGGCGCCACGGCGCAGCCAAATTTGATGTTAAACCAGCGCCCCTTGCTGCGAAAGGCGGCGCCATCGGCGCGGAGGTTCCGCCCAACCAAGACGATATCCGACGTGGCGTAGGCGACGAGCAGGTCGGGGGTAAAGTCAACGCGCCAGCGATGAACCTGCTCCATCGCCTCGAGATTGCAGAGCTGGACAATCTGTTCATCGGCGGTGAGCTGTGACAGCCCTTCCAGCGCCTGTCTGCTGCGTGGATCAGCCAGTATCGCCGCCGAGAAGAACCGCTTCGCTTGCACCATCGGCTGGGCAGCCGGCGGTAGCGTGGCTGTTTCCGCGGCAGGCGCCGTCTCCGGAACGGAATGCGCGACGGGCGGCGCATTTTGCGGTCCGAGCACGGGCTGCACCACCTCAGGGCGTGGGAGCGGCAATTCCAGTATCTGAACGGCGATCCCCTCGTCCGGGCTCGGAACAGGTGGCCGCGGTGACGGGAGGAGGAAAAGCACCGACACGGCGAACGCATGGAGGATGAGAGCAAGCGTTAGGCTTGGCCAGATCGGTGTCTCATTGCGACGATGCTTTACTGCTTGCACCGATCAGATCATCCCATGCGCGACATTAGGGCCGGAAGCATCACGACGACGGCTCCTGACGCAGGCGACACTAACAGCAACTCGAAGATAGAAAAGCCGCCGCCAACAACCTGTCAGCGACGGCTCGAAATACTGGCCTGGGCTACGCCCGGTATCAATCCATGTCGTCGTTGTCGGGCGCGCTCATATGGTCGCGGTTGCCGTAGATGATCTCGCGCTTGCCGACGTGGTTCGCCGACCCGACGAGGCCTTCCTTTTCCATGCGCTCGACCAGCGAGGCAGCACGGTTGTAGCCGACGCCAAGGCGGCGCTGGATGTAGGAGGTCGAGCACTTCTTGTCGCGCAGGACCACCTTGACGGCCTGGTCGTAGAGTTCGTTGCCGTCTTCCGACGCAAGCGCGCTCTTGTCGAAGACCGGGGTCTCTTCCTGCGGCTCTTCTTCCTCTTCTTCCGCCGTGACGGTGTCGAGATATTCCGGGCGTCCCTGCGTCTTCAGATGTGCGACGACGTGTTCAACCTCAAGATCCGAAACGAACGGGCCATGGACACGGGCTATACGTCCGCCGCCCTGCATGTGCAGCATGTCGCCCTGGCCGAGCAGCTGCTCGGCACCCTGCTCGCCAAGGATCGTGCGGCTGTCGATCTTCGAGGTCACCTGGAACGAGATGCGGGTCGGGAAGTTCGCCTTGATCGTGCCGGTGATGACATCGACCGAAGGACGCTGCGTCGCCATGATCAGGTGGATACCGGCAGCACGCGCCATCTGCGCCAGCCTCTGGATCGCGCCTTCGATTTCCTTGCCAGCGACCATCATCAGGTCGGCCATTTCGTCGACGATGACGACGATGTAGGGCATCGGCGCCAGGTCCATTTCCTGCTGTTCGAACAGCGGCTCGCCGGTGCCCTTTTCGAAACCGGTCTGCACCGTGCACATCACCGGTTCGCCCTTTTCACGGGCAGCGGCGGCGCGCTGGTTGTAGCCGTCGATATTGCGCACACCGAGCCGCGACATCTTGCGGTAGCGGTCTTCCATCTCGCGGACGGCCCACTTCAGCGCCATGACCGCCTTCTTGGGGTCGGTAACGACGGGGGTGAGCAGATGCGGGATGCCGTCATAGACGGAGAGTTCGAGCATCTTCGGATCGACCATGATCAGGCGGCACTGATCCGGGCTCAACCGATAGAGCAGCGACAGGATCATGGTGTTGATCGCGACCGACTTGCCCGAGCCGGTGGTGCCGGCGACGAGCAGATGCGGCATCTTCGCAAGCTCTGCGATGACAGGCTCGCCGCCGATCGTCTTGCCCAGGCAAAGCGCCAGCTTGTAGCCGGTCTTGCGGAAATCGACAGATTCGATCAGCTCGCGGAAATAGACGGTCTCGCGGGTGGCATTCGGCAGTTCGATACCGATGACGTTGCGGCCGGGCACGACCGCGACGCGGGCCGAAAGCGCCGACATGGAGCGGGCGATATCGTCGGCAAGGTTGATGACGCGCGACGATTTCACACCGGGCGCCGGCTCGAATTCGTAGAGCGTGACGACCGGGCCGGGGCGAACATGGATGATTTCACCCTTGACGCCGAAATCTTCGAGCACGCTTTCGAGCAGGCCGGCATTCTGTTCCAGCTGCTCCTGCGTCATGAAGAAGCCCTGACCGACGGGCGCTTCCTGCAGCAGTTCCTCGGATGGGAACTCGTAGCCGTCGGCGCTCGGCGCGCGGTCGGTCGAGCCGATGGCCGGCATGTTGCTGGGCGCGCGGGTGACCTGCGCCGGCATGGTGATGGCCGCCTTCGTGGCAACCGGCGTCGGCTGTTCGATTTCGACCGGTTCGACGTCAATGATTTCAGCGGCGGCTACAGTCACCGGTTCTTCAGCCATGGCAACCGGAGCTGGCGCAACGTCGGCAACGGCCTCAGCGGCGGCGGCGGGCGGTTGCTGTGCTGGCACATCCTCCGGCTTTGCGCCGCGGACATCGACAACGCGGAACAGCGAGGTGATCGCCGTCGGCGGCATACGGCGGATTTCAACCGGACGCACGGGTGCTGGCGGTGTCACCGCAACGGCAGCAAAGGCAGCGGGAGTGACGACAGGCGTCATCGGTGTCGGGGCGGGCGTCTCGACAAAGGGCTTCGGATGGGTGGCTTCCGTACCGGCAACCTCAGCATCGTCGGCCGGGCCGAATTCGAAGAAGGCGAAATCCGACAGGAAGACAGAATGCGCAGCGCCCTGATCGACGGAAGCGTCGCCTGCCTGAGCGGGCGCGGGTTGGACTTCGGCGACCGGCGCGGAAACGGCGATCTGCGTCGTCAGAACGGGCGCAAGGGCTACGCTCTCGTCGGCCGGAGCTTCGACACGCGCGAGCATGGCCGGCTCGATCGTGTTTTGCGCGGCGGTCCAAGTGGGCAACTGGTTGGTCAGCATGCGCAACAGTTCGGACGGGCTGTAGGACGGCAGCGCGACCTCGGCCAGCGGCGCCTCGTCAGCAGCAACGGCCGAAGCTTCCGTCTGTACCGGCTCGACCGTGGCCGTCGCGACGGGCTCAACGGTTTCCACCAAGACCGCAGCAGGCTCCGCCGCCACCGCGACGATCGCCTCTTCGACTTCGGTTGCCGTTTCGCCTTCTTCGACCTGCGGCGCGCGTCGCTTCATGAATTCGCGCTCGGGCGTGCGGGTGAAGCGCACGTTCGGCGCCAGGAAGAAATGGCTCTCCCAGGTGGAATCGCCGTAGTGGCCGGCAATCTCCGAAAGGGTCGGCAAGGGTTCGCTCATCGTCGACGTCACCTGTGCAGGAGCGTAGGCGGAACCCTGCCCATAGAGGCGGGTCGCACGGCTCGTGGTTTCAGCCTGCTGGTTCGCCGGCCGGCGAGGCGCCG
Organism: Ensifer sp. ENS07; assembly: GCF_014852185.1. Lineage (NCBI taxonomy): Bacteria > Pseudomonadati > Pseudomonadota > Alphaproteobacteria > Hyphomicrobiales > Rhizobiaceae > Ensifer > Ensifer sp. ENS07. The sequence continues at coordinate 135,695 of NZ_JACVBE010000009.1, forward strand.
CCGGCGCCTCGTACAACTGATAGGGGTCGGCGGGTTCCGCCTCATGGGTGGGCATACCGCTCAACGCATCATCCTGCGGACCATTGAAATAATCCGCCTGGTTTGCATCATGCAAAGCAGCCTGTGAGAAGTTTGTCCTGGGAATACGCATGGGTCCTGGAAGAGCTAGAGACATCGCCGCGGGGCCTTCTAAGCGATAGGAAATGAAGGTTAACAAGTCCCTTCCAACGCCCCGTTTCGAACCGGGATCCGTGGTCGATTGCTGCCTTTCTGTGGGCTCCATGCAACGGCAATGCCCGACGCCCCAAGGCCGCCGCGACATCCCGTCGCCGGCCTCACACGGCCGAAAATATTTCTTGGATGGGGGCGACAGCGGCGATCGCACGGGGATGCTCGCGGCGGCCTACCATCGGCTCCGCCGGGAAAACGAATCGGGCCTGCGTGAGAGCGTCACGCAGGCCCGATTGGAACTTTCAGAAGGGCAGACTTCGTTCAGCCTTCGCGGCCCGCCGCGAACACCGCATGCTGCTTGGCAAGCAGTTCGACGACCTCGTCGATGAAGGCTGGATCGACATCGACTGAGAACTCGATGCGGGCATTCTTGCCGTCGCGCTTGAGCTTGGCAAAGGCGCGTCCGCCGGCGTCGACCAGCGTCTCCGGCTTGGCCGCTGCGTCCGGCTTCGGTTTGCGCGACAGGCGCGCGAAGACGATCTGGAACCGCTGGTCGCTTTCGGCTTCGAGGAAGCGGCGCGAGCGGCACTCCTCCTGCGCCAGTTCGACGGTCACCATGTCCTCAAGCAGCGCGCCGAAGGCCATCCAGCGTTCGCGGCCGACCTTCGGTGCCGGGCCGATCGCGCGGGCAATCGCCGGCGGCACGCCTTCGGCCACCTGCAGGAGGCGCGACAGCTCGCTCTTCTGCACGGCGAGCGCCTCGCCGATCACCTTCCGGTCGAAGCCGCGGTCGGCGAGCGCCGACGCAAACATGGCACGCTCGATGAAGGACAGGTTGCGCCGCTCGGCGTTTTCCTTGCCCTGCGCCAGCACCAGCTCGTCGTCAGTCAGCGGCCGGACGATGGCCTTGACCTTGGTGCCGAGGCTGCGCACGGCATTGAGACGACGATGGCCGTAGGCGGTCTGGTAGCGGCCTTGCTTCTGCGGGTGCGGGCGCACGAGGATCGGCGACTGCTGGCCGCTGTCGCGGATACTGTCGGCGAGCGCCAGGAATTCCGGATCGTCGGTCTCGCCGTCGGTCAGGCGGTCGCCGACGAAAGACGCATCGATCAGCTCCGGATCAAGCTCGACGACGCGCTCGCCCTGATGCAGGGCCTCGCGCAGCGCCCGGGCCTCTTCCGCCTCGCGGGTGATACTCCCAAGCGAAAGCCCCATGGCCTTGATCGCGCCGGAGGCGGCCCGCGGCACGTCGGCCTGGGCGGCGGGGACCACGACTGGCTTTGCCGGCTGCACGCTTGGTGCGGCGGGCGCCTTGTCATCCGCTTCCGCGGCAGGCGCCGCCGGGGCGACATTGCCGGAAAAGAGTGCGCGCAGTTCGTTCTTGCGGTTGCCAGCCATGTCGGTCAGCGCCCCCAGGCCGCGTGAATGAGCGTTTCGATCTCGCCGTTGACGGCGTTCAGCGATTCGATCGCGCGGTCATAGGTGGCGCGGGTAAAATTCTCGCGTCCGACCTCGTAGAGCGTCTGCTTCGTCAGGCCGGCATCGGAAACCGCGGTGGACTTCACCATGGCCGAGGTCAACACCCGGTCGCCGAAGAGCGAACGCATGAAGCCGACAATCTGGGCCTGCGGCCCGTCGTTCGGCTCGAAGCGGGTGACGAGGTAGCGCAGGAAGTCGAAGTTGAGTTCGCCACCGGCCTCGCGCACGACGCTCAGGAGGTCCGACGTCATGTAGAGAAACTGGTTCATCGAGGCGACGTCGAGCATCTGCGGATGCACGGTGACGACGACGGACGTCGAGGCGCAGAGCGCTGACAGCGTCAGATAGCCGAGCTGCGGCGGGCAGTCGATGATGACGACGTCATAGTCGTCGGCGACGCTCGCAAGGGCGGCCTGCACGCGGGCGAAGAACAGCGGGCCAGCGTCCGTGCCATTGTGACGGGCGCTCAGTGCCTGCGGCGTCGTGTGCTCGAACTCCTGCAGTTCGAGATTTCCCGGCACGAGATCGAGGCCGTCGAAATAGGTCTTGCGGATGATGTCCTTCAACGGCCGCGCCTCGGCGTCGTAGCGGATCGCGCCATAGAGCGTGTCGTTGCCGGTAAGGTCGAGTTCCGGCTGGTAACCGAAGAGTGCGGACAGCGAGGCCTGCGGGTCGAGGTCGACGGCGAGCACGCGGTGGCCGGTCAACGCCAGATATTGCGCGATATGCACCGACGATGTGGTCTTGCCGGAGCCGCCCTTGAAGTTGGTGACCGAGATCACCTGCAGGTGTTCGCCCGCTTCCGCATCGCGCCACTTGAGATAGCTGCGCGCCTTGGCGGCATTGCCCTTGGCAAGCGCCTGTTCGGCCAAGTGCCGGCGAAGCGCATTGATGTCGGAGAGTGAATAGGAGCGGCGGCCGCCAAGCCCGGTATCGGGCTGCGGACCTTCACCCGCAAGCGAGAGCTGGCGCAGATAGCCGTCAGAAACGCCGATCAGCTTGGCCGCCTCGCCCGAGGTGAAGCTGCGCAATGTCTTCATCGCCGTCGGCGCGAACAGGCGCTCGCGCATCGCCTTCAACTGTTCGGAAAGCGCGCGGGCATCGGCCGCGATCGCTTCGTCGGCCGGACGGCGTGCCTGGGAGTGACCCGCGTCCTGTCTTGCCTGGGTTGCCGTCATATTCATTCTGCCATACTCCTTGCGCGCGTCAGCGGCCCAACGGCGCCACATCACGCTAACAGAGATTCAATTCAAATACGGCCAATCGGCACTTATTCGGAAAACTCCGTAACAGAGATGCCGGAGCCTGCGATTCGCGTCAAGAGTCTGGCGCCATTCAAAGGCGCGTGCACTCGCCGGGCAGACGTTCCGGACGCCGACAAAACGAAACGCCCGCGGGGTGGCGCGGGCGTTTGCAGGCATCGAAAAAATGATTTCAGAGTTTCGGACCGATATGATCCGGGATCGGGCATTGGTAGGGCTTGCCCTCGGTCTTTTCACGCCACTCGGCCTTTGCCCGTGCCAAAAGATCGGCATCGAGGATCAGGTCGAGGCCGGTCGTGGCCAGTGATTTTGCCGCGTGGGCGAAAGCCTTGTGGGCGGCCGGGCTCTTGCCCTGCGCCACCACCTGCCAGGTGTGCGGCGCCGTGCCGATCGCCCAGGCGGGCGCCCAGCATTGCGCGGTCGGCGTGATCCAGCTGACGTCGCCGACATCGGTCGAGCCGGCGCGGAAATGCGACTGGCCCTCGAAATCGCGAAGGCCGAGATGCAGACCGGTCGAACCGTCCATGCGGCTGTTCGCAAAAACATCGCCCTTGATCTGGTAAAGCCGGATGCTGCTCGAAATTGCTTCCTGCGTCAGCGTCTTCTGGATGTCCTTGGCAAAGGCGATATCGGCCTCGTCGAAGGGAACCGGCCCGAGCGCCGCCATGTTGTCGTGGATCGCCGTTTCCAGCGCGATGTTGGGCAGCAGATTGGTCGCCGCCCGGTCAAAGACGATCTCGACCTCGGTCTCCGTCATCATCGCCGCCCCCTTGGCGATCTTGTCGATGCGGGCAGCGAGCGCCAAGGCCTCCGGCATCTGCGGCGCCCGCACGAGATAGAGCGCCTCGGCGCGGGCCTGGACGACGTTTGCCGCCTTGCCGCCGGCATCGGTGATCGCATAGTGCACGCGGCAATCCTGCGGCATGTGCTCCCTCAGGAAGTTGACGCCGACATTCATCAGTTCCAGCGCGTCGAGCGCGCTGCGGCCGAGATGGGCACCGTTCGATGCGTGCGCGGCGACGCCCTTGAAGCGGTAATTGATTTCAAGAACGGCGAGATTGTTGGTCGAGCGTACGCCGTTGAAGGGTGCCGGGTGCCAGGTCAGCGCCGTATCGACATCAGCGAAGATGCCGGCGCGTGCCATGAAGGTCTTGCCGGAACCGCCCTCCTCGCCGGGGCAGCCGTAATAGCGCACCGTGCCCGGCAAGTCGTTTTCCTTGAGGTAGCGGGCAAGCGCGACGGCAGCGAGCAGCGAACCCGTGCCGAGCAGATTGTGGCCGCAGCCATGGCCCGTACCGCCCTCAGTGAGCGCTTTCGCCTCGGCGACGCCGGCCACCTGGCTCAGACCCGCAAGCGCGTCGAACTCACCAAGAAAGGCGATCACCGGCAGGCCCTGCCCGCTCTCGCCGACGAAGGCGGTATCGATGTCCGCCAGTCCGCGCGACACGCGAAACCCATGCTTCTCCAGCATGGCGATCTGCGTCGCTACCGACTTTTCCTCATGAAAACTCAGTTCCGCATGGTCCCAGATCGCGTCGCTCATTTCGGCGAATTCGGGCTTCAGCGCTTCGATCGTGTCGACAAGGGCGGTCCGGGCGGCTGGATTTGGCATCAATCATCCTTTTGCGACGGCGCGGGGCGCGGTCGCATCAGCAGTTTTGTCTAAGGAGGTGCGGAGGGCGACAAACGGCCGCCATCCGCTGGAGAGAAAGGACTACGCCCGCATCAGTCGTCGAGCGTCACTTCCCAGAGGCGGGTGTTGGACTGCCAGACCGGCTGGCCGTGCAGCTTCTTGGTGGCGCCCCAGATGTCGACCATGTCGTACATGAAGATGCCGGGGACCTCGTCGAGCATCAGCTGGTGGAACTCGTCGAAGATCGCCTGGCGCTTGGCCTGGTCGGCCTCGACATAGGCTGCCTTCATCAGTTCAACCGCCTTCGGGTTGTCCCACATCAGCGAGGCGTTCTTGTCCTTGTTGCCGACATAGAAGCTGTACATCAGCGCCGGATCGAGACGCGGCGACACCGACTGCGAGATCACCTGATAGTTGCCGGAGCGGCGGCGATCGACCTGGGTCGCATAGTCGAGCACTTCGATCTGCACGTTGAGGCCCACCTGCTGCATCATCGCCTGGGCGACGACGGCAGCGGGGAAGCTCGGCACGTTGCCGCGCTTGTTGGCGATGATGGTGATCGGCTCGCCGTTGTAGCCGGCATCAGCCAGGTTCTTCTTCGCTTTTTCGAGATCCATCGGGATCTTCTTCTTCTGGACGTCGGAGTAGAAGATCGAGTCGGCCGAGACCATCGATGCGTTGGCTTCGCCGGTGCCGTTGGAAACAGCGGCGACGAGCTGGTCGAGGTCGAGCGCTTCGGCCATCGCGCGGCGAACCGCAACGTTGCTCAAGATCTTGTCGCGGGTCTGGAAGTAAAGCAGGTTCTTGCCGTTGTTGCGCTTGACGATGAGTTGCATCGTGTCGCTGTCCTTGAAGTCGGCAATGAGATCGGCCGAGACTTCGGCGGTGTCGAGCGCGCCCGAAAGCAGGCCGGTCTTCACGGTCGAGGCGTCCGGGATCACCATGAACTTGATGCCGTCGACGAGCGGCCGCTTCGAGCCGACCATGCCATCGGGCTTGCCGTCATTGGCGGGTGAGACGTAGTCGGCGTTCTTTTCGAGCCGGACATATTCGCCCTTCTTCCATTCCGCCCACTTGAACGGGCCGGTGCCGATGGGCGCAGTGTAAGCGCCGTCTGCGCCGACGGAATCTTGGGAGACGATGCCGGTGTAGCCGCATTCCGGCCGGGCCATCAGGCCGAGAAAGACGGCCGAAGGCTTCTCGATACTCATGGTGACGGTGGAGGCGTCGGCTGCGGCGACGCTCGTCACCTTGATCGACTTGCTGCCGTCGAAGTCGCCGGCGCAGGTCCACTTGGTCTCCGGCTTCATGTAGCGGTTCCAGTTCCAGACCACGTCTTCCGCGGTCAGCGCCTTACCATTGTGGAACTTCACGTCGTCTCGCAGCTTGAACGTATAGGTCAGGCCATCGGGCGAAACCTCGAAGCTTTTCGCGAGCAGCGGCTTCACTTCGCCGTTCTCGGCGTAGCCGACCAGACCTTCGACGATGTGGAAGATCACCGAGTCGGTGTTGCCGTCGCGGTTGACGCCGGGCTCGTTGCTGCGGATGTCCGAGCTCTGGGCGACCGTCAGGTCACGCGCATGGCCGAGCGCGATCGCGCTCATCAGCATGGTTCCGGCAAGAAGTATGGTTTTCATGGTTCCTCTCTCTTTTCTGATTGTTGGTGTTGTCGGTTCAAAAGGCGCGCCAGCAGACCTGTGACAGCTTGCCGATGGTTTCGAGCGCGATGGTGTAGCCGGGCGTGCCGTCGGGCATCAGCGCGGGTACGCCGTCGGTGAAGGCGGCGATCGCATAGAGCGGCTTGCCGTCGCGATAGACGACGCCGGCATCCATGCGGCCGCGTTTGCCGCGACCCCCCTTGCAGGCGACGACCGTATCGAAGGGCAGCCGCGAGCGGATGCCATAGCGCAAAACCTGGTTCTTCAGCGTCTGCACAGCGAAGGCGGCGAGCTCGACCGTGATGCCAAGCCTGGCGGCAGCAGCGGCATCGTGCTCGGCGGCGAGGATCAGTTCCAGCAGCATCACCTGGTCGGCAGCCGTCGTCGTCGTGACGTCGGCCAGCGAATGATCGGGTTTGAGCGCCAGCGGCGGAATGAGGAAGCGATGGTGCGTGCCCACCATGCCGAGCGCCTTGCAATAGCCGTCGACCTCTTCAAGCGTCAGCCGCTCGAACACCATCTTGGTGCAGACATTGTCGCTCAGAACCATCATGCCGACGATCGCGTCGCGCAGCGAAATGACGATTCCAGGCGTCAGGTAGCGGAACATGCCGCTCGCCACTTCCTGGGCGAGCCGTGCTTCGTAGGTGATGCGCTCGTCAAGATGAAGCCGGCCTTCTGCCACCGCCTTCAGCGCCGCCATCATGATCGAGGTTTTGCGGGTGCTGGCAGATGGTGTTTCCTCACCCTCGCCACGGCCGATGGTTTCACCGGTCTGGAGATTGCGCACGAGGAAGCGGGTGACGAAGGGCTCCGCGTCGGCGATCGCGTGGAGTTCGGCCGCGATCGCACCGGTCTTGATTTCCGTGCTCATCTCAGGCCTCCAGCCGCCATTTGAGGGTGACGCCACCGGTCTGGTTGAGATCGAGCGCCGGGATCGCCGAAAGCAGCTTGCGGGTATAGGCATCCTTCGGCGCATCGAAGATCCGGTCGCGGTCGCCTTCTTCGATGATGCGCCCGTCCTGCATGACGATGACGCGGTCGGCGACCTGCTCGACGACGCCGAGGTCGTGGCTGATGAACAGGCACGAGAAGCCGTAGCGCTTCTGCAGGTTCGAGAAGAGTTCCAGCACCTGAGAGCGAACGGTTACGTCGAGCGCCGACACCGGCTCGTCGGCGATCAGGAATTTTGGCCGCCGTGCGATGGCGCGGGCGATAGCCACACGCTGGCGCTGGCCGCCCGAGAGCTCATGCGGATAGCGATTGGCGAAATCGGCGCTGAGCCCGACTTCCTCAAGCGTTTCGAGCGCACGGCGACGCTTGGCCGGCGTATCGAGGTCCGGCACCAGCCGCAGCGCTTCCTCGAGGAGCGCCTGAATGGTCATGCGCGGATCGAGCGACGAATAGGGATCCTGGAAGACCATCTGGCAGTTCAGCCTATAATCGCGCCAGTCGGCGCTGCGCTGGCGGCCCTGGAACAGGATGTCGCCTTCGGCCTGCTGGACGAGGCCTGCGATGGTGCGGCCGAGCGTCGTCTTGCCAGAGCCGGAACCGCCGACCAGTGCCACGACCTCGCCGACATGGATATCGACGCTGACGCCGTGCAGCGCGCGCTTCGGCTCGTGCCTGCGGAAGAGACCCTTGCGGCCGGGATACTCGACGACAATATTGCGCGCCGAAACCATCGGCGTGCGGGTCATGTCGAGCTCACGCGCAGCACCACGGAACGGCAGCGACGAAAGCAGCTTGCGGGTATAGGGATGCTGCGGTGCTTGCAGGATCTCCTCGGTCAGCCCCTGCTCGACGACGACGCCCTTTTCCATCACCACGAAACGGTTGGTGTAGCGGGCGACCATCGGCAGGTCGTGGCTGATGAGCAGCACTGCAGTGCCCTCGGCCTGGGTCAACTCGACCATCAGCTCCATGACGTCGCGCTGGACGACGGCATCGAGCGCGGTCGTCGGCTCGTCTGCGATCAGCAAGGCTGGCTTCAACAGCATCACCGAGGCGAGCATGATGCGCTGGCGCATGCCGCCGGAGAACTCGTGCGGATAGGCGGTCAACGCCCGCTCCGGCTCGCGTATGCCGACGCGACCAAGCATCGAGAGGATCGCCGTGCGGCGCTCCTCGACCGACATCTTTGTGTGCAGGATCAGCCCTTCCTCGAGCTGCCGGCCGATGGTCATCGACGGGTTGAGCGAGGTCATCGGCTCCTGGAAGACGACGCCGACCTCCCCGCCGCGAAGCTGGCGGAGATCCCGGTCCTTCATGCCGAGCACATCCTTACCCCGGTAGAGGATCGTGCCGCCGATACGGCGGACGGCCGGCGGAATGAGCCCGATGATCGCGCGTGTCGCCAGTGTCTTGCCGGAGCCGCTTTCGCCGACGATGCCGACGATTTCGCCGGGCGCGACGTCAAAGCTGACGTTCTTCACTACCTGGTTGCCGGAGTGAGTGACGGCAAGCGAAAGGCGCTGGACACTGAGAAGAGGATTGCCGGTCATTTCAGGCCTCGCATGCGGGGGTCGAGACGGTCGCGTAGCGCGTCGCCCAGAAGGTTGATGCCGAGCAAAGTGAGAGCGATGCAGAGACCAGGGAAGAAACCGAGCCAGACGGCCTGTTCTATGAAGGGGCGGCCGGCGGCGAGCATGTTTCCCCAGGTGGGTGCCGGTGGCGGCACGCCGAGACCGAGGAAGGAAAGCGCGCTTTCCGAGAGGATCGCCCAGCCGAACATCGAGGTGGCAAGCACCGTGATCGGCGCGACGCAGTTCGGCAGGATATGGCGCAGCATCGTATATATCTCGCCATTGCCCATCACCCGCGACGCCTCGATGAACTCGCGTTCGCGCAGCGACAGCACCGCTCCGCGCACCACGCGGGCCATTGACGGCGTATAGGCGATGCCGAGCGCGAAGATGATGCCGTACTGGTTGGCGCCGAAGACGGCGAGCAGGCCGAGCGCCAGCAGGATGCCGGGGAAGGCCAGGAGCGCGTTGTTGATCGCCATGATCACGCCATCGACCCAGCCGCGCGCATAGCCGCTGACGATGCCGATGAAGGTGCCGAAGACGACGGCGAAGGTGACGGTCAGGAAGCCGATCCAGACGCTGGCACGGGCGCCGACCATCAGGCGGCTGGCGACATCGCGGCCGAACTCGTCGGTGCCGAGCCAGTGCGCTGCACCGGGTGCGGCAAGCCGCGCGGTGAAGCCGAGCGCCATCGGATCATAAGGCGTCCAGAAAAGGCCGATGAGGGCGGTGATGACCAGCAGGCCGATCAGGCCGCCGCCGATGGCGCCGTTGAAAGTGAGCTTTCTCATTCTGCCACCACCCGCGGATCGAAGAGAGGATAGAGGAGGTCGACCACCAGATTGACGACGACATAGGAGAAGGCGACGAGCAGCAGGCAGCCCTGGATCACCGGATAGTCGCGCTGGAAGATCGCATCGACCATTAGACGGCCAAGACCCGGAATGGTGAACACCGTCTCGATGACGGCGATGCCGCCGAGCAGGTTGCCGAGGATCAGGCCAATCATCGTCCAGGTCGGGCCGAAGGCGTTCTTGAAGGCGTGGCGCCAGAGAACGGCACTTTCCGAAAGCCCCTTGGCACGGGCATGGGTGATGTAATCGAGCCGCAGCACTTCGAGCGTAGAGGCGCGGGCCATGCGGATGATCACGCCCATCTCGTGGATGACAAGCGTCATGACCGGCAGCACCAGATAGAGAAGGCCGGCCCTCCAGTTCTCCGAGATCGGCAAGTAGCCAAGCACCGGCAGCCAGCCGAGCTTCAGGCCGAAGGCGAGCAGCAAGAGAAGACCGAGCCAGAAGGTTGGGATCGACAGAAGCACGGTCGCCGAACCGACAAGCGCCAGGTCGGTCAGGCTGTTCTGCCGCCAGGCGGCGATGACGCCGGCCGGAACCGCGATCAGGCTCGCGAGAAGCACGGCGATGACGACGATTTCGGCGCTGACGAAGAAGCGGCTGACGACCAGATGCAGCACCGGCTCGCCGGTGACGATCGAGGTGCCGAAATCGCCGGAGAGGATGTTGCCGGCCCAGATGACGAATTGCTCCGGGATGCTGCGGTCGAGACCGAGCTCCGCGCGCAACGCGGCAATCTGCTGCGGTTCGGCCATATCGCCGAGCATCAGCGCTGCCGGATCACCGGGAATGAGGCGGATAAGCGTGAAGACGGCAACCGAGACGATCACGATCGTCGGTATCGCCATCACGAGACGATTGAGAATGAATTTGATCATGGGTTCCCCGTACTGAGGCAGGCCGCACGCGTTACCGCGATTCTCCTGCCCGTCGGCTCTCTTGTTGAAGGGACTATGATCGATTGGAAAAAATCGTGCAATATTATGAGTAAATGTCATACCTCTATGAAAAGGGCATGCAACTTCATCGCGACCGGGTGGGCGCTGCCCGGCTGCTCGCTGGCGAGGAAGCCGGCGCGATCGCGCCGGCTTCCGTCAGGTCAGATGAAGAAAATCGGCCAGTTCGCGGGCGGCAGCGCCTCCTGCCCGGTTCGCACCGATGGTGGAAGCCGACGGCCCGTAGCCGACGAGATGGATGCGCGGGTCTTTTGCCACCTGAGTCGCCAGCCGACCGGTCATCAGGATACCGCCGTCAGCATTGCGCAGTTGCAGCGGCGCCAGGTGATCGAGCGCGCTTCTGAAGCCGGTGCTCCAGAGGATGACGTCGACGGCCAGTTCGCGCCCGTCGGACCAGCGCACGCCGTTTTCGGTCATTTCGGCAAACATCGGCTGGCGCTCGAGCGCGCCGCGTGCACGTGCGGCCATGATCGCAGGTGTCACCGGAATGCCCGTCACCGAGACGACCGAGCCCGGCGGCAGGCCGCGGCGAACCCGGTCCTCGACCATGGCTACGGCGGCGCGTCCAACCTCTGGCGTAAACGGTTCGTCGCGGAAGGCCGGCTCCTCCCGCGTTACCCACGTGGTCGATGTCACCTGCGATATTTCATCGAGCAGCTGGATGGCGGAGATGCCGCCGCCGACGACCAGCACATGCTGCCCCGCGAATTGCGCTGCCGACTGATAATCCTTCGTGTGCAGCTGGTGCCCCTTGAAGCGCTCCGCTCCCGGATAGGGCGGGATATAGGGGGCCTCCCAGGTGCCGGTCGCGTTGATGATGCCGCGGGCAGCATAAGCCCCGTCGTCCGTCTCGACCCTGAAGCGCTCGCCCCGGTCACACACGACCTTGACGGCCACCGCCCGGCGGACCGGCAGACCGAATGCCTTCTCATAGGCGCCGTAATACTGCGGCACGGCGACGGCCGCGTGAACCTCGCCCTTGCTGGTATCGACCGCTTCGGAAAATCTCATGCCGGGAAGATCGTGAATACCGTTGACCGTATTCAAGGTCAGCGACGGCCAGCGAAACTGCCAGGCCCCGCCCGGCTGCGGCGACCGGTCGATGACGACATATTGCCTGTGAGGCGCCAGCCCGAGCCGGCCCAGGTGATAGGCCGAAGACAATCCCGCCTGCCCGGCGCCGATGACGACGATGTCGATCTTGCGGGCCACGCGCGCATGCGTTTCGACATCGACAGGCTGAGCCGCATCCGTCATGGTGCGGCCCGAAGCAAAAGCCTGTCAGTCCTTGCCAGATCATCCACGGCGGCGGCCCTATGCAATTGCCGCTGCGAAGATCGCCGCAAGTTTTTCGATGCCGATCTGGTCGTCGCGGTCGAAGCGTGCAGGCTCCGGGCTGTCGAGATCGATGACGCCGATCACCCGGCCGTCACGCCGCACCGGAACCACGAGTTCCGAGCGCGAGGCCGCATCGCAGGCGATGTGCCCCGGAAAGGCATGGACGTCTTCCACAAGGATCGAGCGGTCTTCCTTGACGGCCGTTCCGCAGACCCCGCGGCCGACGGCGATGCGCACACAGGCAGGCTTGCCCTGGAACGGTCCCAGCACGAGTTCGTCGTCGGTTTCGAGGAAATAAAACCCCGCCCAATTGAGGCTCGGCATGGTCTGGAACATCAGCGCCGACGTATTGGCCGCGTTGGCGATCAGGTTCGGCTCGCCATGAAGCAGCGATTCGAGCTGCTGGGCCAACTCCGCATAGAAAGCGCGCTTGTCGCCTGTGTCGATGGTGGCTGCCTGAAACATGATCTTATCCGCTCTAATGTTCGTATCGGCCGGCAATGTAGTGTCGCGCCCGTCCCATTGCCAATGGCCGCAACCTTGAGGCCATTGTCTCACGGCTGCTGCGAAGCGGCGACCTGCCTTTTGAGGCAGTCAATCATGGCTTGGGCTGCAAGCGACAGCGGTACGCCAGCCGCCGTCGCGACGCCGAAATCCTGGGTGAGGTGCGGCGAAAACGGACGGATCTCGATCGGTAGGTGCCGGTGCAGATTGGCAAAGAAGCTGCTGATGATCGCGACCCCAAGGCCGTAGGCCGCGTAGGCGCAGGCCGAGCTGTTGCTGTGGGTCTCGATCTTGACCTTTTGCGGCACGCCGGCCTTGCGGAAGATCTCGTCGAGCATGACCCGCGTCGGCCGGCGGCGGCCGATCAGGATCAAGGGCACGCCGCGCAGTTCCTTCGGCGTCACGGTTTCGTGCTGCGAAAGCGTGTGCCCCTTTTCCATGACGCAGACGCTGAGGCCGGTTGCGACCGGCTGCATTTCGAGACCGGCGCTCAGCTGCCCCTCATAACGCAGGAAGCCGAAATCGATGATGCGCTGCTCGACGAGGCGGGCGATCGCAACGGTCGTGTCGAAGAAGGTTTCGACGCGCACGCCGGGAAAATCCTTGGCATAGTCGGCGAGCATCGCCGGGGCGAAGGTCTCGGACATGCTGTTCGGCAGGCCGATGCGCACGACCTCTGGGCCGACTGCGCCGCTGCGCAGGTCCTGCGCCAGATTGGTGAACCGGTCGATGCCGAGCAAGATATGCTCCGCATCCTCGGCGAGCTTCATCGCCTCGGGCGTCGCAATCAGCCGGCCCTTGTCACGGGCAAAAAGCGTCAGCGACAGCTCTTCCTCGAGCTGCTGCAACAGCCGGCTGACGCCGGACTGGCTGAGCCCCATCGTCTTGGCGGCCGCAATCGTCGATCCGGTCGCCAACAGCGTGCGCAGCACTTCCAATTGTCGAAAATTCACGCCGCCCCCGGTCCGCTCGAACATCCGCTTGCTCTCCCCTCGTGTTTACGGGAAGGCGATGCTTCAAGGAAGGGGTCGGCAAGGTGCGGGGAAATCCGTGACGGATACCCGCCGGGAACGAGGAGCGCGCACGCGCGCTCCTCTGAGGTCACCGGTCTCACGCGCTGGCGTGGACCGGATGGTTGAAGCGGTCGGCGAAGATCTCGATCGAGCCGCGACCGAAGCTGCGCAGCTGCCGCCGCGTCAGCACCGACATGACACGCGCGGCCGTCGAGACGGTCATGGCGTCGAGCGGCCCTTCACCGCTCCACGGCTTGTTCAGTCGGTCGGTTACGATGCCGATGAGGTTTGCCGGCATGATGTCGCTGCAAGGTTTCATCCAGTCGAAGACCTCGCTGATGGGAATGCGCTTGCCTTCGAACGCAACGATGGGCTCGGGCATGTTGGCGCCCCAGTCATCATAGGCCTCCAGAGCATCACGAAACAGGTTCTGCAGCGTGATGGAGGCGTGCCCTTCATGGAGAGCAGGCAGGAAATTCGTCATTTGTGTCTCCTTCAGTGGTTAAGGCCGGGAAACGCGAATGGCCAATTCTGTCAGCATATGTTTGTGTTCGTGCCGGGTGGCCGATACTCTGGGGCCACACGACGGGTCAAACTGCAGGCGATGAGGCAAATGCACAAATCGGGCGATGGTTCCCTGAGCCGCAGTCAATTTTGGCGGGAAATCGGTGAGCATACACGCCGCCGAGCATCACCAGGGTCCTCTTCCCTGACCTTCCCCCGAATCGATCTTACCCATCCCGACCCGAAGGTAAACACCAAGTCGCCATCAAGGCCGAAACGAAATACTCAAATCGATAATTTCTATAGAATATACTATCTTACCCGATCAGGCCAGATAATTCACTGATATGCACCTCAATCGACAGGGAGCAGTCACATGGGAACGATCTCGCGGCTTTCCGAGAAAACTAGAGCCCCGGCGCACCGGATCGAAAGCGAAGAGGAAGCGCTGTCGATCGCGCGTGAGCTGGCGGCGGAATTTGCAGGGAGTGCCAACGAGCGGGACACGGATCGCATTCTGCCCTTCGACGAGCTCGATGCGCTCGCCCAATCCGGCCTGCTGGCGATCACCGTGCCGCCGGAGTATGACGGCATAGACGTCTCCAATGCCGTTCTTGCCGAAGTCACCGCCATCCTTTCGGAAGCGGATTCCTCGATCGGCCAGATCCCGCAGAACCATTTCTACATTCTCGAGGCGCTGCGCACCGATGGCACCGAGGAGCAAAAGGCCTTTTTCTTCGGCCGGGCGCTTGCCGGCGACCGTTTCGGCAACGCCCTTTCGGAACGTGGCACGAAAACCGTCGGCGACTATGAGACCCGGCTTTCCTCCGACGGCCCCGGCTTCCGTCTGAACGGGCGCAAATATTATTCGACCGGCGTGCTGTTTGCCGAATGGATCGTCATCTTCGCCCTTGATCCGAACGACAAGCTGACCATGGCCTTCGTGCCGCGCGGCGCGGAGGGCTTGCAGATCATCGACGACTGGGACGGCTTCGGCCAGCGCACGACCGGCAGCGGCACGACCGTGCTGCAGAACGTCTATGTGGCCGCCGATGCGGTGGTGCGCCATCACCGCGGCTTCGAAAGGCCGACGACGATCGGTAGCGTCGGCCAGATCATCCATGCCGGCATCGATCTCGGCATTGCCCGGGCAGCCTTTGCCGAAACCCTCGACTTTGTCCGCAATCATGCGCGCCCCTGGATGGACAGTGGCGCCGAACGGGCGGCCGACGATCCGTTGACGATCGCCCGCATCGGCCAGCTTGCCATCCGCCTGGAGGCGGCAACGGCCACGCTGGAGCGTGCCGGCAAAAAGGTCGACGTCGCCCAGATCAACGGTACCGAGGAAAGCGTGATCGAAGCGACGCTTGCCGTTGCCGCGGCAAAGGTCCTGACGACCGAAATCGCCTTGGAAGCGAGCAACACGCTCTTCGAACTCGCCGGCACCGCATCGACGAAGATCGGCCTCAACCTCGACCGCCATTGGCGAAACGCCCGCACCCACACGCTGCACGACCCGGTGCGCTGGAAGCATCACGTTGTCGGCAACTACCACCTGAACGGCATCAAGCCGCCGAAGAACGGCGCACTCTGAGCCCATCGACCGCGCGCGATCGTCCCGAGGCGTGACCGGCGCTTTGGGCAACGCCCAACCTTGCCCGAAGGAGAGCCCCATGAGCCGCGAAATCCGGCTGAATGCCTTTGACATGAACTGCGTCGGCCACCAGTCGCCAGGGCTCTGGACCCATCCGCGCGACCAGTCCTGGCGCTACAAGGATCTCGATTACTGGGTGCATCTGGCAAAAACGCTCGAGCGCGGCAAGTTCGACGGCCTGTTCATCGCCGACGTGCTGGGCGTCTATGACGTGCTGAACGGCAATGCGGATGCAGCCCTTCGGCATTCGGCCCAGGTCCCGGTCAACGACCCGCTGCAACTGGTGCCGACCATGGCCTACGAGACCGAGCATCTCGGCTTCGGGCTGACGGCGTCGCTCTCCTTCGAGCATCCCTATACCTTCGCCCGCCGCATCTCGACGCTCGACCATCTGACCCGGGGGCGTGTCGGCTGGAACATCGTCACCTCCTACCTCAACAGCGGCGCGCTCAACATCGGCCAGGCGCAGCAGGCGCGCCACGACGACCGCTATGATCTCGCCGAGGAATATCTGGAGGTCTGCTACAAGCTCTGGGAAGGAAGCTGGGAGGACGGCGCCGTCGTGCGCGATCGGGCAAGCGGTATCTTCACCCATCCGGAAAAGGTGCATCCGATCAACCATCACGGCCGCCACTTCACGGTTCCCGGCATTCACCTGAGCGAACCGTCGCCGCAGCGCACGCCCGTGCTCTACCAGGCCGGCTCTTCGAGCCGCGGCAAGGACTTTGCCGGGGCGCACGCCGAATGCATCTTCGTCGCCGCGCCATCCAAAACCGTATTGAAGCGCTATGTCGCCAATGTCCGCGAGGCAGCCGCGCGCGCCGGCCGCAACCCACGCGAAATCCTCGCCTTCAATCTGCAGACGGTGATCCTCGGCGAAACCGACGCGGAGGCGAAGAAGAAGTTCGACGAATACCGCAGCCACGTGTCCTACGAGGGTGCCCTGGCGCTGATCTCCGGCTGGACAGGCATCGATTTCGGCCAGTTCGCCCCGGACGAGCCGCTTCGCCACCGTTACACCAACGCGGTGCAATCGGCCGTCGAGACCTTTACGACCATCGACCCGGATCGGGTGTGGACCGTGCGCGAAATGGCCGACTGGGTGGGTATCGGCGGCTTCGGCCCCGTCTTCGTCGGCTCGCCCTCGACGGTCGCCGATCTCCTGCAGGAATGGGTCGAGGACACCGATGTCGACGGCTTCAACCTTGCCTATGCCATCACGCCCGGGACCTTCGAAGACGCCGTCGACCTGCTGGTGCCGGAACTGCAAAGACGCGGCGTCTACAAGACAGGCTACCGCGAAGGCACGCTCCGCGAAAAGCTCTTCGGCGCCGGTCCGAGGCTTGCAGCGCCGCATCCGGGCGCCGGCTATCGCGACCTCGCCGGCCAGCGGCAGACGATCGCGGCCTCCGCTTAAGCGAAGACATCAAAGAAACGCCGCCGGAACCTTTGTTCAGGCGGCGTCTTTCCACGCACAGTCACCCTGTGCGTCAGGTTCAGCTGTAAAGGCTTATCGGCGGGATCCGACCGTTGAGCGCAAAGTCGCCGACCTCGCGCGCCTTGTAGGCGACCGGGTCATGCAGCGTGTGGGTGCGGACATTGCGCCAGTAGCGGTCGAAGCGATAGTGCCCAGCCGTGGCGCGCGCGCCCATCAATTCGAACACCCTTGCCGTCACGTCGAGCGCCACGTGGGTGGAATTCACCTTGGCCGCATAGGCCTCGATCGCCGCCGCGCCCCGCGCCTCGGCCGTTACCGAGCTGCCCTCGGACAAGGCCGCTTCGACCGCTGCCGCAGCCGCATCAGCCAGCGCGACCGACGCCTTCAGGTTCGTCTGGAGCTCGCCGATCGCCTCAAGGATATAGGGGTCGTCGCCGGCACGCTCGACGCCGGACGTCACCCAGGGACGCGTTGTGCTGCGGACGTAGTCGAGCGCTGCTGCCAGCGCCCCCTGCGCCGTGCCGAGATAGAAATTGACGAAGACGAGCTGGATCAGCGGCGTGTTGAACGTCGCCTGCACCGGTGGCGGATCTAAGGGTTCGGCAAGCGCCTGGATGAAGTCTCGCCCATAAACCGGAAAGTCGCGGAACTCGACGCTGCCGCTGTCCGACAGGCGCTGGCCGATATTGTCCCAGTCGTCGTTCGCGATATAGCCGGGACGGTCGGTGGGCACGACGAAATTGGCGATCTTGCCGTCGAGCGTGGCATTGACGTTGATGCGGTCGGAGACATGCGCGCCGGTCGAAAACGTCTTGCGGCCGTTCAAGACGTAGTGCGCGCCGCGCCGCTCGAGCGTCAGGCCGGGGTCGCGCGGGTTGACGGCTGCACCCCAGTAGAGCTGCCGCTCGACCGTTTCGGCGCCCAGCACCCAGGCTTGCCGGGGATCGGCGGCGGCCCAATAGACGTATTGGCTGTTGACGTAGTGGTAGCCCAGCAATTGCCCGATCGAGCTTTCGCCGCGCGCGACGACGCGCACCAGCCGCAGCCCGTCGATCCAGCTCAAGCCGGCCCCACCGATCTCCGGCGAATGCAACGCCGTCAACAGACCAGCCTGGCGGAGCGCCTCGATCTCCTCGCGCGGCGGCGCGCCCACCCGGTCGAGTTCGGCGCCCCGACGGGCAAGATCGGTTGACAGCGCCTCGGCGCGGGCAAAAAGCTCCCGTCGCCTTTCGTCATGTTCGGCGTTCACCGGCGCCGGTTCTCTGAGGAAGTGTACGTTGCTCATCCGCCTCTCCTTGGTTGAGGCATAATAATGAACTTATTCTATAGACAATAACAGCAAATGAATTTTGACTTGGGCGGAAGCCCGAGAAAGTCTTACCTGCCACTCGGTGCCGCCCACGCGCCGGCGGGAAACGGGGCCATCGCGCTCAGGCACTATTCCGGGAAATGCGATAGACGCTGGCAGGCGGCAGGTTGAGCGGCACCCAGCGCCGAAAGGAGGCCTTGAGCCCAAGCTCGCCCAGAACCTGGAGCGAGATCGGGCATCGCGGTCCATAGGTGAACTGGAACAGGCTTCCATCCTCGGCAAGGTGATGAAAGACCGAGGCGAGGATCGCCCGCACGGTCTGCGCCGGCATGGACAGAAGTGGCAGGCCGCTGATCGCCGCCCCGATGGACTTCACCGCCGGCAGGGCCAGGTGCTGGGCGTCGCCCTCGATCAGCGTCGCGCTCGGGAACCGCTCCCGCAGCAGCATAGCGAAAGCCGGATTGCGCTCCACCAGGATGAGATTGTCCTCGTAAACGCCGTTGCGAAGCAGTGCCCGCGTGAAGGCTCCGGTGCCAGGCCCAAGTTCGAGCACATTGCCGGAGAGCGGTCCGATCTCGGTGGTCATGGCGACCGCCAGCCGTCTGCTCGAAGGCGCGATCGCCGCGACCTCCAGCGGTCTAGCCGCCCAGGATCTGAGGAAGAGCAGGAAATCCGATGCCGCTTTCTGTTTGGTCAAGTCGCGCCTCCGTTGTTGCAACGGTGCCTGGTATCGCTCCTTGTCGGATGCCGCGCATTAACCCGGGTTAAGCCTGGTGTCGGCCTCCCCCCGCACTCGCTTGGCGATGCGGCTGAGGCCGACCGGGGTGATGCCGAGATAGCCGGCGAGGTCCTTCTGCGGCACCCGTGCGACCACCTCCGGTTCCTCGACGAGCAGTGCGCGATAGCGCTCCTCGGGATCAAGCGTCAGGAACTGGCGTTCACGGCGCTCCTTGCGCTCGGCAAGCATCATCAGCGCACTTCGGATCATCCGCGACCAGCCAAGGTCGGTGTCGGCCAGCGCCTGCAGCGTCACGAACGGAATTTTCTCGAGGCGGCTCTCCTCGACCGCAATTGCCGAAAAGCTCGCCCGCCCGGCGGGCACCAGCGCCGAGAGGCTCGCAAAGAACCGCCCTTCGATGGCGAAGGACTTGATCCACTCCTCGCCATTGGCACGCAGATAGGTGAGCTTCACCAGGCCGCGCTCGATCACATAGACATAGGGATGCGGCTCATCCTGATGGAAGATCGCTTCGCCAGCCCCCACGCTGCGCACCTGCATCGCCTCGGCCAGTCGCTCCGCCTGCGCCAGCGGATGCCGGGCGATGCGCTCGAACAGCGAAATCGCAGCGCCCTCTCCGCGCTTAACTTCGGTTAATGCCATCCCCGTCCTCCCGTTGCAGATTCGACTGCGCAACAACGGGAAATAGATCACATGGCACGCTACGTCGTCACCGGGGCAAGCTCGGGAATCGGCAGGGAGATCGCACTGCAACTGGCCGCGAGAGGGCACAATGTCTTAGCACTTGGCCGCGACCGGGAGCGACTGGAGGACTTGACGCTGCGAAACCGGAGGATCGAAACGCGGGTGCTCGATCTCTGCGATCGGGCCGCAACCATCGCCTGCGGAGCCAAGATGGCGGGCGATCCGATCGACGGTCTCATCAACAACGCGGCCATCCAGCACAATGTCCGGTTCGACGACCCGCATTACGACGCCGGACAAATCGCGGACGAAGTCGATACCAATCTCGTCGCGCCGATGCTGCTGTCGCGGCTGCTTCTGCCGAAGACGCCCGGGCGCCCCTTCGTCATCGTCAATGTCGGCTCAGCACTCGCCCGTTATCCGAAATCGACGTCGGCGGTCTACAGCGCCACCAAGGCGGGGCTGCGCATGTTTTCGGATGCACTTTCCGTCCAGCACCAGGCAGGCGCAGTCAAAGTGGTTGATGTGGTGCTGCCGCTCGTCGATACCCCGATGACATCAGGGCGGGGAAAGGGCAAGGTCAGCGCGGCCTATGCGGCGAAGGAAATCCTGCGTGCGCTCGAGCCGGGCGCAACCCGCATCCATGTCGGCAAGGCGCGATTGCTGCGCCTGCTCGAAATCATAGCGCCGCCTGCAGCCGCCGCGATCATCAGAAAGCTGTGACGCTGCAGTTCTCAAGCGGCATCTTGCGATCGCAGGCCCCACAGCGGGCCTTTGCGCGAAGGTTAGCCAGCCTCCGCGTCCCTCAAGGCGACGATCTCGGACGCGTTGTCGTTGGCGGCGAACTGCTCCAGCGTCATGTTGTCGAGGATCGAGGCGATCGCGTCGCGAACGTTGCTCATCGACTTGCGCACATGACAGTTGACCGGATCGGCACAGTCGTCGCAGGCCTCGAACGCGGTGCGGCTGGCGCAGCGGATCGGCGCCAGGGGACCGTCGAGCGTGCGGATGACCTGGCCGATGCGGATGTCGGAGGCTGGCCGGGAGAGCGAATAGCCGCCGCCCGGGCCCTTCTTCGAGCGCAGGATGCCGGCATTGCGCAGTTCGAGCAGGATCGCGTCCAGGAACTTTTTCGGAATATTGTTCCGCGTGGCGATCTCGGTGATGAAGGCGGTCTCTCCGGGCTCCAGTTGAGCCAGGTCGACAAGGGCCTTGAGCCCGTATTTTCCTTTTTTGGTCAACATGTCACTTCACTTTCCTGAACAAGGAAAGCCGCCACAACGCCCCTTCCCGCGGCATTTACCGGGGGTAACGGGTTGTGACGGCCGCACTCTTTCGCTTAGGATGTCCTACACCCAAACTGCACCATTCTCAATAAAATACGTCAGTTACTGCATAGATTTAGTGATTTTAGAAGGCGCTTTTATGGCAGGGGGAGAATTTCCGCTCCCTTGAGAAGGTGGCTTTGCCTCAAGAGCCAGCAGTCGCTTGCCTCGGACGCCGCGAAACCCGACGCCGGAGCACCGCAGGTGTAACTGTTCAGGATGCGATCACACCGTCAGATGGCGGCGCGCCTCTGATGTGTCCAGCGTTTCGGCTGCGCCCTCGTGGACCACAGCGCCCCGATCGAGGATGTAGACGTGGTCGGCGAGTTCGCGGCAGAAATCGAGATACTGCTCGACCAAGAGGATCGCCATGCCGGTCGAATCCCTGAGATAGCGGATAGCCCGGCCGATATCCTTGATGATCGAGGGCTGGATGCCCTCTGTTGGCTCGTCGAGCACAAGGATCTTCGGTCGCGTCACCAGCGCCCGGCCGATAGCCAGTTGCTGCTGCTGCCCGCCGGAGAGGTCGCCGCCACGGCGACCAAGCATCGAGCGCAACACCGGAAAGAGGTTGAAGACATCCTCGGGTATCGAGCGGTCGCCGCGCTTCAGGGGCGCATAGCCGGTCTCCAGGTTCTCCTTGACCGTCAGCAGCGGGAAGATTTCACGCCCCTGGGGGACGTAGCCGATGCCTTCTTTTGCCCGCCGATAGGGCGCCATGCCGGCGAGTGCTGCGCCGTTGAAGTCGATCGCGCCGGCGCTGACCGGATGCTGACCGGTGATCGCCCGAAGCAGGCTCGACTTGCCGACGCCATTGCGCCCGAGCACGCAGGTGATCTTGCCCATCTCGGCCGTGATCGACACGTTTCGCAGCGCCTGCGCGGCGCCGTAGTGAAGATTGACGTTTTCGACGCTGAGCATGGCGCGCCCTCCTTTTGGATTTTCGGTGTGGGTCATCACCGGCCAAGGTAGTTCTCGATCACCTTCGGATCGCTGCTGACAAAGTCGATCGAGCCTTCCGCCAGCACCGCCCCTTCGGCAAGGCAGGTGACCTTGACGCCGAGTTCACGGATGAAGCCCATGTCGTGCTCGACAACCACGACCGATCGGGTCTTGGCGATCTCCTTTAGCAGGATGGCTGTCTCGGCAGTTTCCGCGTCGGTCATGCCGGCGACCGGTTCGTCGACCAGCAGCAGTTCCGGCTCCTGGGCAAGCAGCATGCCGATCTCCAGCCATTGCTTCTGCCCGTGCGAAAGGTTGGCGGCGAGATCGCTGCTGCGCGACGACATGCGGATGGTCGCAAGGATCTCCTCGATCCGAGCCTTGTCCGCTGCCGTCAGTCGGTAAAAGAGTGTCGGAAACACGCCGCGCTTGCGGTTGAGCGCCAGCTCGAGATTGTCCCAGACCGTGTGGCTTTCAAACACCGTCGGCTTCTGGAATTTGCGGCCAATGCCGAGCGAAGCGATCTCCGCCTCGTCCTTTTTCGACAGGTCGATCTCGCCCTTGAAGAACACCTGCCCCTCGTCCGGCCGCGTCTTGCCGGTGATGATGTCCATCATCGTCGTCTTGCCGGCGCCGTTCGGGCCGATGATCGCTCGTAGCTCGCCGGGTTCGATGACGAAGGAGAGCGCATTCAACGCCTTGAAGCCGTCGAAGGAGACGGAGACGCCGTCGAGATAGAGAAGGCTGGTCGGCTTGGTCTGCCCGATTGTCTGGTTCATGTCGTTACTCCGCCGCCATGGGTTCAACGGCCAGATTGTCCGGTGTTTCAGCCGCCCGCGTCTGACGCTCCGCACGCCGGCGGGCGAAGTACGCGCCAGCCGTTCCGACGACGCCCTTCGGCAGGAACAGGGTGACGAGCACGAAGAGGCCGCCAAGCGCAAAGAGCCAGAATTCCGGGAACGCTGCGGTGAAGATGCTCTTGCCGCCATTGACGAGAATGGCGCCGACGATCGGGCCAATCAGCGTGCCGCGCCCGCCGACCGCCGTCCAGATCACCACTTCGATCGAATTGCCGGGCTCGAACTCGCCGGGATTGATGATGCCGACCTGGGGCACATAGAGCGCGCCGGCAAGGCCGGCCATCATCGCCGATAGGGTGAAGGCAAAGAGCTTGATGTGCTCGACGCGGTAGCCGAGGAAGCGCGTCCGGCTTTCCGCGTCGCGGACTGCCACGAGCACCTTGCCGTACTTGGAACGCACGATCGCCGACGTCAGGATCAGGCAGAGCGCCAGCATCAGCGCCGAGGCAGCGAACAAGGCGGCGCGCGTGCCGTTAGCCTGGATGTTGAAGCCGAGGATGTCCTTGAAGTCGGTGAGGCCGTTGTTGCCGCCGAAGCCCATGTCGTTGCGGAAGAACGCAAGCAGCAGTGCGTAGGTCATCGCCTGAGTGATGATCGAGAGATAGACGCCGTTGACCCGCGAGCGGAAGGCGAACCAGCCGAAGACGAAGGCGAGCAGCCCCGGGACAAGGACCACCATGAGCGCGGCAAACCAGAACATGTCGAAGCCATGCCAGAACCACGGCAGCTCCTTCCAGTTGAGGAACACCATGAAATCCGGCAGCAGCGGGTTGCCGTAGGAGCCGCGCGCCCCGATCTGGCGCATCAGGTACATGCCCATGGCGTAACCGCCGAGCGCGAAGAAAGCCGCATGCCCGAGAGAAAGGATACCGCAGAAACCCCAGACGAGATCGAGCGCCAGCGCCAGCAGCGCATAGGTCAGGTACTTGCCGAACAGCGACACAAGATAGGTCGGCACGTGGAGTGGATGATCGGGCGCGGTCAAAAGGTTGAGCGCCGGGACAAGCATGGCGAGGCCGACAAGAATCGCAACGGCGATCAGAATGCTGCGGTCGAACGACCGCATCAGAAATGACGTGATCATGCTTCCACCGCCCTTCCCTTGAGCGCGAAGAGGCCGCGCGGTTTCTTCTGGATGAAGAGGATGATCAGCACCAGCACGAGGATCTTGCCGAGCACCGCGCCGGCATAGGGTTCCAGGAACTTGTTGAGGATGCCGAGCGAGAAGGCGCCGACGAGCGTCCCCCAGAGATTGCCGACGCCGCCGAAGACGACGACCATGAAGCTGTCGATGATGTAGCCCTGGCCGAGATTGGGCGAGACGTTGTCGATCTGCGAGAGCGCCACGCCCGCCATGCCGGCGATGCCGGAGCCGAGCGCGAAGGTGAGCGCGTCCACCCAGGGGGTGCGGATGCCCATCGACGACGCCATGCGCCGGTTCTGGGTTACGGCCCGCATCTTAAGGCCCATCGACGTCCTCTTGAGCAGGAACAGCAGCGCCGCAAATACCGCCAGCGCGAAAACGATGATCCACAGGCGGTTCCAGGTGATGGTCAGCCCGCCAAGCTCGAAGGCGCCGGACATCCACGAGGGATTGCCGACCTCTCGATTGGTCGGCCCGAAGATCGAGCGCACCGCCTGCTGCAGGATCAGCGAGATGCCCCAGGTGGCAAGCAGCGTTTCGAGCGGTCGCCCGTAGAGAAAGCGGATGACGCCGCGCTCGATTGCAAGGCCAACCGCGCCGGTCACGAGAAAGGCGAGCGGCAGCGCGATCGCCAGCGACCAGTCGAAGAGGTCAGGATAGGAATTGCGCACCACCTCCTGCACCAGGAAGGTCGTGTAGGCGCCGAGCATGACCATCTCGCCATGGGCCATGTTGATGATGCCCATGACGCCGAAGGTGATGGCAAGGCCGATCGCCGCCAGCAAGAGGACCGAGCCGAGCGACAGGCCGTACCAAATGTTCTGGCCGGCGCTCCAGAAGGCCTGGGTCTGCTCGATCCGGGCGATCGCCGCCTCGATATCGGGTTTAAGGGAAGCATCGGCTGTGGCCAGAGCGGAGGTCAGAACGGCAAGGCCGTTTCGCCCGTTACCTTCGGCAAGCAGCGCGATCGCCTGACGCTTCTGATCGTCCGGGCGATCCGAGACGAGCAGCGTCACCGCGCGGGCCTCATCGAGAACCTTGCGCACGGTCCCGTCTTTCTCGGCCGCGATCGCCGTTTCGATCGCCTCGAGCGCATCGGCATTCGGCGTCTGCAGCATGGATTGCGCCGCCTTTATGCGCGCACTGGTATCGTCGCTGAAGAGCGTGAGACCTCCGAGCGCGCTGCGAACCGCGCGACGCACCGCATTGTTGACCTTGACCTTCTGCATCGCCGCCTTCGGTGCCGCTCCGGCGTCAGCCCCGGTCACGGGATCGACGAGCAGCAGGTCTGCGCCCTGCGCCTTGACCAGAAAGACCCTGCCGTCGGACTTGCGCTGATAAAGTTCCCCCTCGCCCAGCGCCTCAAGCACCGGAATGACCTTCGCGTCGCCGGTCTTGGCCAGCGCCGTTATGTGGTCGTCCATTTCGGAAAGCTTAGCGCTGCCCAGCTGATCGATCAGCGGGCCGAGGTCTTCGGCTGCGCGAGAACCGACCACATGGGCCGATATCACCAGACACAGCGCAACGAACAGGATCTGCAGAATTCGGTACATGGCCCCCTCATCCGGGTCGGTCATGCGGCGCATGCACAAACCCGTCATAGCCCAAGCAAGCTCCCTTCGCTCGTGCGCGCCGCCGAACGAAGGGCATGCTTGCCTCAAGTTTTCGTCATGCAATCACTGTCCGGGCGGCAAGCCGCCCGGTCTATGACTAGGTGATGAAATCAGGAACCCTTGCCGCCGCACTTGCCGGTGGCGACGTTGAAGTTGCCGCAGGACATCGGCGCGCGCCAATCGGAGATCAGGTCCTTGGAGTCCGGCAGATAATCGGACCATTCGTCGCCGACGACGAGGCCGGGTGTTTCCCAGACGGTCTCGAACTGGCCGTCGCCCTGGATCTCGCCGATCAGCACCGGCTTGGTAATGTGGTGGTTCGGCATCATCGTCGAGTAGCCGCCCGAAAGATTGGGGACGGAGACGCCGATCATCGCGTCGAGAACGGCGTCCGTATCGGTCGTGCCGGCCTTTTCGACCGCCTTCAGCCACATGTTGAAGCCGATGTAATGCGCTTCCATCGGATCGTTGGTCACGCGCTTGTCGTTCTTGGTATAGGCCTTCCAGGTCTTGATGAACTCGGCATTGGCGGGTGTGTCGACCGACTGGAAATAGTTCCAGGCCGCCAGATGCCCCACGAGCGGCGTGGTATCGAGCCCGGCGAGTTCCTCTTCGCCGACCGAGAAGGCGACGACCGGAATATCCTCCGCCTTGACGCCCTGGTTCGCCAGTTCCTTGTAGAACGGCACGTTGGCGTCGCCATTGATGGTCGAGACCACGGCGGTCTTCTTGCCGGCCGAGCCGAACTTCTTGATGTCAGAAACGATGGTCTGCCAATCGGAATGACCGAAGGGCGTGTAGTTGATCATGATGTCCTCGGGCTTCACGCCCTTGGAGATCAGATAAGCTTCGAGGATCTTGTTGGTCGTGCGCGGATAGACATAGTCGGTGCCCGCGAGCACCCAACGCTCGACGCTCTCGTTTTCCATCAGATAGTCGACGGCCGGGATCGCCTGCTGGTTCGGCGCCGCCCCGGTGTAGAAGACGTTGCGCTGGCTTTCCTCGCCCTCATACTGGACGGGATAGAAAAGGATCGAGTTCAACTCCTCGAACACCGGCAGAACCGACTTGCGCGATACCGAGGTCCAGCAGCCGAAGACCGCCGAGACTTTGTCGACCGAAACCAGTTCGCGCGCCTTTTCAGCAAAGAGCGGCCAGTCGGACGCGGGATCGACGACGACGGCCTCGAGCTTCTTGCCGAGCAGGCCGCCCTTCTTGTTCTGCTCGTCGATCAGCATCAGCATGGCGTCCTTCAGCGTCGTCTCGGAGATCGCCATGGTGCCGGAAAGCGAATGCAGGATGCCGACCTTGATCGTGTCGTCAGCGGCGAAAGCGCCGCTGAAAGCCGTCGTCGACAGGATGGCGGCTAGGAATGCGCCGGTCACGCTTGTCTTGATAGTCATCTGATGGAACCCCTCTCGTTCTGGAGCAACTGGCCTTTCGGTGCTTCTGGCCGCTGCTTAAGGGGATCATCGGACAGCCACGCTGCACTGCACATACGTCATTCTACGTAGGCGCCGGGGGCAAAGAGGAACGCGATTGATAACCTGGTCGCGGGCGGCTGCAGCGCAGCGATGGTATCTTTCTTGACCTTCCCATCGTTGGAAGCCCTAGAACCTAATCTGGCCGCAGGTCAGCGGGCTTGCGGCCACGCCACATATTCGACGCGAATCGACTGGTAGCAGAGCGGCTATCGCCGGCCGTCGACGCAGGGGGAATGCCGAAAGACATGACGTCCTCACTTCATCCGCATTGGGATACGGCCCGGGAGAAGCGTTCGCTCACCCTGCGCTTCGTTGCTTTCGCAATCCTGCTGGCAAGTCTGCTGCTCGGCGGCAACGCGGGCGCGGAACGCATGCACGCGGTCGTTGTCGTCAGCTATCTCGCCATCAGCGTGGCGTCGGTGGCAACGGCGCGCTATCTGCCCGGCCGCTCCTGGCTGACGACCCTCTTCGTCGTTCTCGATGCGCTCTTGGTCGCGCTGCTGCTCTACGCCCATATTCTGGCCGGCCCGGTGACAGCGAACCACAATCTGACGACGACCAGCCTCGTCGTCGCCTTCATCCTGCTCGTCCATGTCGGACTCAAGCTGGAGCGACGCCTGGTCCTCCTCTTTTCCGCCATCGTGCTCATAGCCTGGGTGACGATGCTGGCGATGACGGCTGCAAGGCATGATGCCTCCGGACCGCTTTCGCTGCTCGGGGCATTCTTCAATCAGGATCTCGGCCTGACCGTGAGCTTCGGCTTCACCGCCTTTGCCATCTATCTTCTTGCGCGCGACCACGACCGGACGCGCAAGGAAGCCTTGAAGGCCGACCAGCGGCGACAAAATCTCTCGCGCTTCTTCTCGCCGCTAGTCGTTTCCGCCCTGCAGGAGAAAGGCGATGTGCTCGGGCTGGAGCG
This sequence comes from Ensifer sp. ENS07, assembly GCF_014852185.1. Classification (NCBI taxonomy): domain Bacteria; kingdom Pseudomonadati; phylum Pseudomonadota; class Alphaproteobacteria; order Hyphomicrobiales; family Rhizobiaceae; genus Ensifer; species Ensifer sp. ENS07. The sequence goes on from NZ_JACVBE010000009.1 coordinate 163,706, forward strand.
ACGCAGCGCCGCGATCATGTTCGTGGACCTGCGTGATTTCACCCGTTTTGCCGAGGCGGCACCGGCGCCTGAGCTCGCCTTCGTGCTCGCCGAATATCGCCAACTCGTCTCGCAGACGATCTTCGAACACGGCGGCACCGTCGACAAGTTCATCGGCGATGGGGTGATGGCGGTCTTCGGCCAGCCGAGACCGAAGGAAGACGACGCCGACAGGGCACTTGCCTGCGCGCTCGATCTCGTCGACATCCTCACGGATTGGAAGAACCACAACGCGCGCAACAACCACCCGGCCCTCGATGCCGGCATCGGCCTGCACTATGGCACGGTCGTCGGCGGCGTTCTCGACAGCGGCTGCCACAGCGAGTTCACCGTCATCGGCGACGCCGTCAACGTGGCCCAGCGCCTGGAATCCATGACCAAGACGCTGCAGGTGCCGCTTGTCGTCTCCGCCTCGTTGATGTGCCGGCTTCAAGCTCCAGCACCTGAAGCCGCATGGATATCGCACGAGGCGGTCGTGCTGCCAGGTCGTCGCCTTCCGGTCGACATCTGGTGTCTTCACCGGGAGACCGGCACAGCCCACCCGAACGAGGACGAGCCTTCCGTCGCTCCGCAGCCGCTGACGATCACCGACCGCTGAAGCTAAGCTTGAAGCGCGTGGTGAAATCACCGCCCCACCACATGGGGAAGTTGGTGCCCCATTTGTTGTTGTGGATGTTGAAGCGGACACCGGCGGAATAGTCAGGCAGGTCCTTGCAGAAGGCCATGAACGGCCAGGACTGCGGCGCCACCAGCGGCGTGTCGAGGTTTTCGACCATCAGCTCGACGCCCGGTTCCGAGCGCCCCCTCACCGCCGTGACCGCCTGCAGCTGTGCACCGCCCGCGCGGGCGAAATTGTCGGTGGCGTGCCAGTGCCCCATCTTGCACACATCCCAGGCGGAACGTCCCTCGGGCGTGAACGACAGAAAACTCGCTTCCGGCATACGGTTGGCGTTCTTGCCATAGAGGGACAGCCGGACATCGAGCCCGTCCTTGCCGGCGGAAAATTCGATGGCGATTTCGGCAGGCGCGCCCAATTGCTCCACCGCTTCTGCCGGCATGACTGCAAGGACGGATGTTGCGGTCGTGCCGTAGAGCTTGGGCGCGTAGGCCTGCGAGCGCGCTTCCGCAACCTTCGCAAGCCCGGGCTTGTCGTGGTCGAGCACCGCCCAATCCATCCAATGGGTAAGGTACGTATCCATGTGGCGGCGAACGTCGCCGGCGTCATAGCTTTCGTAGCGATAGGCGATCAGCGAACCGTTGGCGCCACGGACCGTCCGACCGTCGGGCGCAGTCAGCGCGGAAACGTCGCCGGTTACCGGATCAAGCTCGATGATCCAGCCGCCGACATCGAGCCGCGTAGCAGCCTCGGTCGCCTCGGGCCGTGATGGAACGGCAATCTCGGCAAGGGCCGCCTCGGCGCGGACCGCATCCTCGCCGTCCAGCTCTGCAACCGCCTGGTCGAGATAGGCCCGCTGCTCCGCCCAGGACGCTTCGGTATAGTGGAAGCGAGGATCAGTCTTTCGCGCCGCCTCGAAGGCGGGGCGTGCCCAGGCCTTCTCGTCGCGCAGGAAGGATTTGATGTCGACGCCGCAGGTGTGTTCGGCGACCAGCGCCAGCTTGCGGCCGAAGGCCTGGCGGCTTGTGGTCATCCGCTCGCCGGCAAATTGGTCGTAAAGCCGCTGCAGCGCCAGATAGCGGGCGATCTTTTCCGGATCGGTGCCGCTGCCGTGGATCCAGCTGTCGCCGAGTTCCTTTTCCACCACCGGGAAACGCTCGCGCGCCTCCCAAATAAGCTTGCCGTAGTCCTCCAGTGTCGCCGCGCGCACGGCGGCACCTGGCTCGTGTTTCAGGATCTCGCGATAGGCTTCGGCCGTCTGCGACACGCTCTGCGGGCCGATGTTGTCGCTGGTATGGGCGAAGCTCAAGCCGTCGGAGAGACCCTCGGGGAAATAGGTCTCGCCATAGGAGCGCTGGTACATGACGACGATTTCCTCGCCGCCCGCCGCTCGCCAGCGAAAAATATCCGGGATTTCCGGCGGCGGCGAAGCGGAGTTCACGCCGATATGCAGGAAGCGCACGCCGGCTTCGGCCAGCAGCGGCACCATGCCGAGCGTATGGCCGGGCACATCGGTCATCTTGGCGGCGATCGTCTTCAGACCGAAGCGATGGTCCAGCTCCTGCGCATAGGAAAGCCCCGCCTTGAAAAGATCCGGCGACATCAGCTCCGTATGGGTGGTGAAGGGCAGCGCGTGCCAGCGGATCAGGCCGCGCTCGATCGCCTGCTCAAGGCGGGCGACCTCTTCCTTCGAGCGAGAATTCAGGTGATCCCAGATCAGCCAGGCGCCCGTCGTCCAGACGAACAGCGGCTCGTGCGGGTTCTCGTTGTAGAAGTGCGCGCCGGTCTCGATCGCCTGCGGGATGAAGCGCTCGTGATACTGCTTTCGGATCTTCTCGGCGTGATCGGTAAAGCCGATGTCGAGATGGGTCTTGAAGACGACGTGGATGCGTTTTTCGGTCATGTTCGCTACCTTCAGCCGACGGTGCCCCGCACGATCAGGCGGGTGTTGAGTGTCTCGGTAAACGGCTCGGCATCGGGCGCACGAAGCCGCATCAGGATGAGGCGGACGAGCGCACGCACGCGCTCTTCGAGGTCGATGCGCACGGTGGTGAGGTTGTAGCTCTTCCAGTGCGCCTGCGGGATGTCGTCGAAACCGACGACCTTGACGTCCTCAGGCACGGAAAGCCCGAGCTCGTGGCGCAGCGCGTCGATCGCGCCGAAGGCGCCGACGTCATTGGCCGCAAAGATCGCATCGGCACCTTCGCCGATGCGGAACAGATCGAGCGTCGCCTGGTAGGCGGTGTCGTAGGTGTAATCGCCGGCAAGCACGATCGGCGCATCCATGCCGCGCTCCGCGAGCGTCTCCTTCAGTGTGCGCTCGCGCTCGGCATTGGCGAGCGACTGCGCCTTGCCGCCGAGATAGGCGATGCGGCGCGCGCCATAGCCCTGAAGCAGGGCCACCGCCTGCTCGATGCCGTTTTTCTGCCGGACGAGCAGGCGGTCATAGAGCGTACCGGATGCGGCGCCTGCAAACTGCTTCACGTCGTCGTAGATCACGTAGATCGGCACCGCGCGGTCGAGAAAGCCGCAGAGCACATCGGGCAGGATGTTCTCGGTAAAGGCGATCACGGAATCCGGATTGAAGCCGCGCATGTAGGTGAGCAGGCGCGGATCCATGCTGAAATCAGCCTTGGCCTTGAAGAGCAGCGTCGCGAAGCCCTCCGCCTGCAGCGCCGTCGTCAACGCGTCGATCTCCTGGCTCTCCCAGGGGCTGCAAACGTCGGGCACGATCATGCCGACGAGATGCGAGCGACCGGTCACCAGCGAGCGTGCCGCCATGTCGGGCGTGTAGTTCAGCTCCCGCGCCACCTGCAGGATGCGGTCGCGCTTTTCCGGCTTCAGGGACGCATTCGGATTGAAGGCCCGCGAGACCGCCACACGGGAAACATTGGCCTCGCGCGCCACCTGGTCTGCGGTGGCTCGGGCAGCTTTCTTGTCGGCGCGCTCGTTCATCTATCCGTCACAAAATGAAAACGTGTTCATTCACAAAAGAGAGCAACGCGACGATTTCGTCAAGCGGAATAGGTATTCCGCCGATTTTTACCAACGGAACACATGACCCATGTTGACAAAGATGAAAGCGTGTTCATTCTTGACCGTCGTCGAGACGCCGGACCTGGAGGAGGGACGGACTGTCGCAGCCAGACACATAGGTCCTTGAGTGGATCGACCGGGAGGAGAAAACATGCGTACCAGGTTTCATTCCCTATTGCTCGGCGCAGCCGCGGCCATCGCCTTTGCAGCACCAGTGAGCGCCACCGAACTCAACATCACCTGCCGCTGCATCATCGGCGGCGTAAACAGCGGCATGGCCGAGTGGATCGAAAAGAAGGTCATTCCGGCCTTTACCGAGAAGATGAAGGCCGAAGGCAAGGACGTCACCGTCAAGCTCACCCAGTTCGGCGGCGAGGACGAGCAGCTGACGCAGCAGCTCGCGCTCGATTTCTCCACCGGCGCCGGCCCTGATGTCTCCGGCTTCGACGGCTTCCTGATCCCGAGCTTCGTCCAGGGCAATCTCCTGAAGTCGCTCGAGGAAGTGGCCGGCCCAGACGTTCCGAAGTGGGAGGGCTGGCAGCATATCTCCGACGGCACCAAGGCGCTGATGAGCTACCAGGGCAAGCCCTATGGCATCGCGCTCGGCACCGACGCCCGCATGATCTTCGTGCGCAAGGACCTCTTCAAATCGGCTGGGCTCGATGCCGACAGCTGGCAGCCGAAGTCCTGGGATGAGTTGCTCGACGCCGCCCGCAAGATCAAGGCGGCCGCCCCCGACAGCTTCCCGTTGCAGCTCAACGCCGGCGTCTCCATGGGCGAGGCGACCACGATGCAGGGCTACTGGATGGCGCTGCTCGGCACCGGCGAACAGGTCACCGACGACAGCGGCAAATATATCGTTTCGAGCCAAGGCATCCTCGACACGCTGAAGCTCTATAAGACCATCTATGTCGACGACAAGCTCGGCGACCAGCGCGCGCAGCTGCTTGCCGACGGCCGCAACCGCACCTTCGCCAATTTCCGCGATGGCAAGACGGCGATGCTCGTCGAGGGCGACTGGTTCTATCGCTCGGTCACAGCGCCCGGCGCCGAATTCGCCGTCGCCGATCGCGACAACACCATGACCTGGAAGAAGATGCCCGCCGCAGCACCCGGAAAGGGCTTACGCGGCCAGGATTTCGTCACGATGTCCGGCGGCACCGGCTTCGTCATCAATCCGCATACGGACGCGCCTGCCGAATCCTGGGCGCTGCTCTCGTTCATGAACAGCAAGGAGCAGCTCGACGCGTTCCAGGAAATCCAGCCCGCCATCCGCATCCGCGACGACGTGGCGATCCCGAACTCGCCGTTCCTGACGGAAACGGCAACGACGCTGCTGCCGATCACCACGGCCCGTCCGAACGACGCCAATTACAACAAGGTCTCGACCGAGATCCAGCGCATGACCGAAAGCGTCGTTTCCGGCGAGCTCTCGCCTGAGGACGCGATGGCCCAGTACAAGGCGGCCGTCATCGCCATCGTCGGTGAAGAAAACACCGTCAGCACGCTCTAAAGCCAATGCGGGATGTGGCCGCAACGAGGCCCCCTCCCGCTTCGATCCAACGACAGAGCGCCCGGCTGCCATCCGTGGCCGGGCTCCCGATCAGGATATGGGCATGAAACGCGCATGAAGAAATTCTCCCTGCTTTCGACGCGCGCCGGCGCGCTTTTTCTGGCACCGGCCACGGCCCTCGTCGGGGTCTTCGTCATCGTTCCCTTCTTCTGGGTGATTTTCGTTTCCTTCACCAACCGCACACTGCTCGGTCGCACGGCCGTCGACCCCGATTTCGTCGGCCTGCAGAACTATTTCGCGCTCTTCAATCCGGCGACCTTCTTTACCCGCGGCCAGTTCGGGTTTTCGCTGATCCTGACGATCCAGTTCGTGCTGCTCTCGGCGCTGATCGGCCAGGCGTTGCTCGGGCTGCTGCTCGCCTGGCTCAGCCAGACGGTCACGCCGACGCTCAAATCCTTCCTGCAGACCGCGGTCATCGCCGCCTGGATCTTGCCGGAGGTGGTGATCGGCTTTGCCTGGTTCGCGTTCCTCGATTACGACAACGGCACGCTCAACATGATCCTGCGCGGCCTCGGTCTGCCGCCGGGCGACTGGCTGCTGCAGCAACCGTTCTGGGTGATCGTGTTCTTCAACACCTGGCGGGGCGCCGCCTTCTCGATGATGCTGTTCAACTCGGCCTTCCAGTCGATCCCGCCGAGTTATTTCCAGGCAGCTGATGTCGCGGGCGCCACCTCGTGGCAGAAGCTGCGCGACATCGCGCTGCCGCTGATCCGCGGCCATGTCGTCACCGATCTGATCCTCATCACCATGTGGACCTTCAACGTCTTCACGCCGTTCCTGCTCACCCATGGCGGGCCGTCCTATCGCACCGAGATCCTGTCGATCTACACCTACCGCATCGCGTTCAAGGACTTCGAGTTCGGCAAGGGCGCTGCCGTCGGCGTGGTCATCATGCTGATCAATCTCGCCTTCGCGCTCATCTATCTTCGCCTTGCCCACAAGAAGCCGGTGGAGGCGGAATGATGCAGAAGACTCAGAACATCTTCGTGCGGCGCGCGATCTTTGCCGCCGCCGCCACCTTCCTCGGAACGATCTTCGCACTGCCGCTCGTCTGGTTCATCTTTGCACCCTTCAATGCCCGTGCCGAACTCGGCCTTGCCATCCCCTCGCCCTTCACGCTTTCGAATTTTGCCACCGTCTTCCAGAACACCTTCGCGATGCAGGCGCTGCTGAACAGTCTCATCCAGGCGGCGGGCGGCGTGGTGCTGGTCGGCGCGGCGGCGACGCTTGCGGCCTATGCCCTCTCGCGCTCACCGATCCCGGGCAAGGGCGCCGTCACCTATATCCTGCTGCTCTTCTCGTCGGTCGTTTCAGGCTCGGCGGCGATGGTGCCGATTTTCCTCATCATCTCCGCGGCAGGCCTGATCGACACCCATCTTGCCGTCATTCTCGTCTTTGCCGGCGGGCTGTTGCCGACAGCGATGTTCATTCTTCGCGATTTCATCGACGCCATCCCGCGCTCCTATGAGGAGAGCGCGATGGTCGCCGGCGCCTCTCCGCTCCAGGCGTTCTTCGATGTGGCGCTGCCGGTCATCCGGCCGGGCATCGTCGTGGTTGTCGTCTGGGCCTTCGTCAACATCTGGGGCAGCTTCCTCATCCCCTTCATCCTGTTGCGCAGCGACAAGCTGATGCCGGCATCCGTCGCCATCTACTCCTTCTACTCGGAAGCCGGCACGCCGATCGTCACGCTGCTGGCCGCCTATTCGCTGATCTATTCGCTGCCGGTCATCGCCCTCTATCTCTTCGTGAATTGGAAATTCGGTTTCCGGTTCTTTGGTGGCATCAAGTCGTAATCGGAAACCCGTCATGGCCTCTGTCGAATTCCAGAACATCTCCAAGACCTTCGGCGCCTTCGTCGCCGTGCCCGACATCAGCTTCCAGATCGCCGACGGCGAGTTCATCTGCCTGCTCGGCCCGTCGGGCTGCGGCAAGACGACGAGCCTGCGCATGATCGCAGGTCTCGAAACGCCAACCTCTGGCCGGGTGATGATCGGCGGCCGCGACGTCACCTACCTGCATCCGAAGGACCGCGGCATCTCCATGGTCTTTCAGGACTATGCGCTCTACCCGCACATGAACATCGCCGACAACATCGCCTATCCCTTGAAGGTGCGCGGCGAGCAGGAGACCAAGCGCCACGCCCGCGCCAAGGAAGTGGCCGACGTCCTCAAGATCGGCGACCTGATGAAGCGGCTGCCGAGCCAGATCTCCGGCGGCCAGCAGCAGCGCACGTCGCTGGCACGTGCGCTCGTCTATCCGAGCGAGGTCTATCTTTTCGACGAACCGCTTTCGAACCTCGATGCCAAGCTGCGGCTCGAAGCGCGCGGCTTCCTCAACCACCTGCAGCGCGACATGGGCATGACCGCCGTCTATGTCACGCACGACCAGGCCGAAGCCATGGCGCTCGCAACCCGCATCGCCGTCATGGACAAGGGCCGGATCGTGCAGTTCGCGCCGCCGATCGAGATTTACCGCCGGCCCGCAACGACCTTCGTCGCCAACTTCGTCGGCAATCCGCCGATGAACCTCGTCCCCGTCGAAGCATCCATCGGCGATGGCGCCCTGCACCTGCGCGCCGATGGCCTGAAGCTCGCACCGATCGCGCTCACCGACGCCATCGCCAAGGCGGCGAAATCAGCCAGGATGACACTCGGTGTCCGCCCCGAACATTTGCGTATCGCGGCCGCAGGCGACCTGAACGTGGTTTCCGGCGAACTCTTCGCCAACGAGAACATGGGGCCGGAGAGCCTCGTCACGTTGGAGCGCGGCGACAACGGTCGCGTCACCGCGCGCATCTTCACCGACGACGAGATCAAGGTCGGAACCTCAGTCCATCTCGCCTTCGACGCCAGGCACATCACCCTCTTCGATGACAGCAGCGCCCGCATTCCCGCGGCAGACGAACGCTGAGGCCGCCATGCAGGAATTTGCCGTGCGCATCACCCGTAAGCATCAGGCGGCCGATCCCTATTTCTATCTGCCCTTCGAGGTGCCCGAAGGTGTAACGCGCATCGACGCGACGCTCAGCTATCCGAAGTCAGAGGCATGCATCATCGATCTCGGCGCGCTTGATCCGCGGGCGACCGAGTATCCGACCGGCCAGGGTTTTCGCGGCTGGAGCGGTGGCGCGCGTGACCGTTTCTTCATCGCTACCGACGACGCCACGCCCGGCTACATTCACGGCGAGATGCCGCCCGGCCAGTGGAAGGTGATGCTCGGCCTCTACAAGATCCCCGAAGAAGGCGCCGAGGTCAGCGTGACGGTCGATTTCGACAGAAGCCCGCGCTCCATCGTGCCGCAGCCGGAAAGAACGTTCCCCGTGCGCAAACAGTCCGGATGGTATCGCGGCGATCTGCACTGCCACACCTTCCACTCGGATGCGGCTGGCTCGCCCGAACTGCTGCACGCCGCCGCCAAACAGGCGGGTCTCGATTTTCTTGCGGTCGCCGACCACAACACCATCACCCAGCGGCGCTACTTCCATCCGCATTCCTCCGCCGACCTCATCTTCATCCGCGCCATGGAAATCACCACCGCCGTCGGCCACGCCAATGTCTTCGGCGTCGACGATTGGGTCGATTTTCGCATGACGAAGCCGGAGCATGCCCGCACGCTCGCGAGCATGGTGCATGAGCGCGGCGGCCTGCTCTCGGTCAACCACGACAAGCCGACCATCCCCTGGGACTACGAACTGCCTGAGATCGACTGCATGGAGGTCTGGCAATCCCATTGGCTCGCCTGGAACTGGGTGTCGCTCGAGCGCTACCAGCAGCGCCTCGCCTCGGGCCTGAAGATCTCCGCCATCGGCGGCAGCGACTTCCACCAACCGGCGCGGCTATTGCCGGAGGGACCGCTGGTGCTCGCCCGCCCGACGACGGTGCTCTGGCTCAATGAACTCTCCGAAGACGCCGTGCTCGCCACGATGAGATCGGGCCACGGCTACGTGACGGAAAGCCCCACCGGCCCGCATCTCGAACTGATCGCCAACGGCCAACCGATGGGATCGACCGTGGTTGGCCCAGTGACCGCAGAGGCCTTGGCTCGCGGCGCCAAGGGCGACCGGCTGCTGTGGCTAGACGCTTCCGGCATCGTCGGTGAAGAGACCATCGAAGCTGACGACTGGACCGCCCACTATGCCGGTTCGCCCGATCGGTTCCTGCGGACCGAAATCGCCGCGGCCGCCAACCGGAGCGCGATCGTCGAGACATTCCGGGAGGCCCTCCACGGCAAAAATTTGCCCTGGGCGCTCTCGGAGGACGATCTCTCGAAACAGACGATCCGCCGGGCCATCAGCAATCCGATCTATTGCCGGCCCAACTGACGGCCGCTGCACTCCGCAACTGATCTCATTCTCAAAGTATGGGGCATCCGATTTCGGCACGCTCATATTTTCCGCTTTACCGACACATTTTACGATTGCAGCAATTTTAAGCAGAAAATTTCCGTGCTAAGAAAAAAGGCAGAGACTACCGCGACAGCACGTTAGGACCCCCATGGCGGCACGCCAGCGCATCATTCCCGTCCGGCGGGAATACAATCGTTGGGTCGCCAACCAGACGCTTGAAGACTATGCGCTGCGCTTCACCGCCAAGAGCGCCCGGCGCTTCTCTTCCGAACGCATTTCCCAGACCGCCATCGGCGCGATCTCCTTTCTGGCGCTGGAAGCGATCGGTGGCGCCATCACCATGTCCTATGGCACCACCAATGCGATCGTTGCGATCGTCGTCGCCAGCCTGATGATCCTGACCGTGGGCCTGCCGATCAGCCGCTATGCGATCCGCCACGGTGTCGACATCGATCTGCTCACCCGCGGCGCCAGCTTCGGCTATATCGGCTCGACGGTGACCTCGCTGATTTATGCCAGCTTCACCTTCATCCTCTTTGCGATCGAGGCCTCGATCATGTCGGGCGCACTCGAACTGGCGCTCGGCATACCGCTCTGGATCGGCTACATCCTGAGCGCCGTCGTCGTGATCCCGCTCGTCACCCATGGCGTGCGGCTGATCAGCAAGTTCCAGTTGATCACGCAGCCGTTCTGGATCGTGCTCAACGTCCTGCCCTTCGTCTTCATCGCCTTTGCCGATTGGGAGAAGGTCGGCGCCTGGCTCGCCTATGCGGGCATGCATCACGCCTCGGGTCCTCCGGGTACCTTCGCGCCTTTTGACCTCGTCGAATTCGGTGCGGCCTCTGCCGTCATCTTCGCGCTGATGGCGCAGATCGGCGAACAGGTCGACTTCCTGCGCTTCCTGCCGCCGGACGGACAGCGCAAGCTGCACCACCGCATCGCCGTCTTTCTCGCCGGTTCCGGCTGGGTGATCGTCGGCGCGCCCAAACTGCTCGCCGGCTCGTTCCTGGTGGTGCTGGCGCTTTCTGCCGGTGTGCCTTCGACCAAAGCCGCCGATCCGGCGCAGATGTACTACACCGCCTTCGGCTACATGATCCCCTCCGATACGGCAGCACTTCTCCTGATGGTCGCCTTCGTCGTCGTGTCGCAGTTGAAGATCAACGTCATGAACGCCTATGCCGGGTCGCTCGCCTGGTCGAACTTCTTCTCGCGGCTCACCCACAGCCATCCGGGCCGGGTCGTCTGGCTGGTCTTCAACGTCGCCATCGCGCTCCTTTTGATGGAGCTCGGCATCTACCGGCTGCTTGAGGAAACACTCGGCGTCTTCTCGATTATCGCCATGGCCTGGCTTTGCACGATTTCGGCCGATCTTTTCGTCAACAAGCCGCTCGGCCTGTCGCCTCCCGGCATCGAGTTCAAGCGCGCCCATCTCTACGACATCAACCCTGTGGGTCTCGGCGCGATGGCGATCTCGGCGACCGTGGCGCTGACAGCGCATTTCGGTGCCTTCGGCGAGATTGCCGCCTCGCTCGCGCCATACATCGCGCTGGTCGTCGCCTTCATCGCCTCGCCGCTGATTGCCTGGGGCACCGACGGCAAGTTCTATCTCGCGCGCAAGCCGCGCAGGAGCTGGGCCAACCGGATGGACATCACCTGCTCGATCTGCGAGCATCCGTTCGAGCCGGAGGACATGGCCTGGTGCCCCGCCTATGCAGCGCCGATCTGCTCGCTCTGCTGCTCGCTCGACAGCCGCTGCCACGACATGTGCAAGCCGAAGGCCCGCTTCAACGCCCAGGTCGCGACCGTCGCGACCACGTTGCTTCCACGCACCGTCACGGAAAAGCTCGCGACGCGGCTCGGCCGCTACGCGATCTCTGCGGTGCTGTCGATCGCCGGCATCGGCCTCATCCTCGCGATGATCGCCCACCAGACCGCCGGCACATCTCCCGAGATCGCTGCGGTCGTCGAGCGCACGGTCGCCGTCGTCTTCTTCGTCTTTGCCGTGCTCGCTGGTATCGTCTCCTGGTTTTACGTGCTCGCCCATGACAGCCGCGTCGTCGCCGAAGAAGAATCCTCGCGCCAGAACACCCTGCTTCTGAAGGAAATCGCCGCCCACAAGAAGACCGACGCCGCACTCCAGCAGGCAAAGGAAACAGCGGAAGCAGCCAACCGCGCCAAGAGCCGCTATGTCGTCGGCCTCAGCCATGAGCTTCGCACGCCTCTCAACGCCGTGCTCGGCTACGCCCAGGTTCTGGAGCGCGACGAGACGATCCCCCCGGCGCGTCAGGGCGCGATCAAGGTGATCAAGCGCAGCGCCGACCATCTTTCCGGCCTGATTGACGGCCTCTTGGATATCTCGAAGATCGAGGCCGGCAAGCTGCAGGTCTATTCCAATGAGATCAACATTCACGATTTCCTCGACCAGATCGTCGAAATGTTTCGGCCGCAGGCATTGGCCAAGGGCATCAGCTTCGAGCACGAGCGCGCTAGCGGCCTGCCACGCCATGTGAAGACCGACGAAAAGCGCCTGCGGCAGATCCTCGTCAATCTCCTATCCAACGCATTGAAGTTCACCGAGCGTGGCGGCATCCGCCTGGATGTCGCCTATCGCAGCCAGGTGGCGACCTTCACGATTGCCGACAGCGGCCGCGGCATTGCCGACAAGGATTTGCCGCGCATCTTCGATCCGTTCCAGCGCGGCGAGGCCGAACATCTCGGTAGTATGCCGGGCCTCGGCCTCGGCCTGACGATCACGCGGCTCCTGACGCAGACGCTCGGCGGCGAAATCGCAGTCACCAGCACGCCTGGGCAAGGCACCACCTTCCGCGTCCGGCTGATGCTGTCGGCGGTAGATCGTCCGCTACCTCCCGCAGCCCCGCGCCGTATCACCTCCTATCTCGGCCCGCGCCGCACCATCGTCATCGTCGACGACAATGCCGACCATCGCGACCTCATGCGCGAGATCCTCGTGCCGATGGACTTCACGGTGCTGACGGCCGCGTCCGGAGCCGATTGTCTGGCGCTGCTTCAAGACCTCGGCGCCGACCTCTTCCTGATCGATATCTCGATGCCGGGCATGAGCGGCTGGGAGCTTGTCGAGCGGCTGCGCCAGGGCGGGCAGATCGCGCCGATCATCATGCTTTCGGCCAATATCGGCGATGGCTCGGCGACCGGAGCATTCCGCGGCCACAACGACACGCTCGCCAAGCCCTTCCCCGTCGGGCAACTCGCCGACAAGCTCGCCGTGCACCTTGGCCTCACTTGGGTTCACGAGGGAGAGGAGAAGCAAGCACACCCGTCGCCGGCGGCCGAACCGTTGACGCGCCCCGACGCCTATCACGTGGAAGAGCTGATCCGCCTTGGAGAGATCGGCTATGTCAGGGGCATCGAAGCCAAACTGACGGAGATTGCCCTGCAGCCCGAGCACCAGCCCTTCGCTGAGGCCGCCCGCGCCTATGTGCAGGCCTTCGACCTCTCGGGCTACGACGCTTTCCTCAAGAACAACGCAGCCAACGGAGACGACGCCCATGGCTGAGGCCAACGACCGCCGCGACATCGTGCTTCTCGTCGACGATTCCCCGGAGGCGCTTGGTTTCTTGACGGAAGCGCTGGAGCAATCCGGCTTTTCCGTGCTGATCGCGACCTCCGGCAGCGCCGCCCTTTCGATCGCCGAGCGCATCACGCCCGACGTCATTCTGCTCGATGCCGTCATGCCCGGGATCGATGGCTTCGAGACCTGCCGACGCCTCAAGGGCAACGCCGCCGTCGGCCAGACGCCGGTGCTGTTCATGACCGGGCTGACCGAGACCGAACATGTGGTGCGTGCGCTCGAGGCCGGCGGCGTCGACTATCTGACCAAGCCGATCAACATCGATGAGCTGAGGGCGCGCATTCGCGTCCATCTCTCGAACGCGCGTTCGGCCCAGAGCGCACGGGTCGCACTTGACGCGGCCGGCCGCCATCTGCTCGCGGTGCGCAGCGACGGAAGCGTCTGCTGGTCGACGCCGCAGGCGACGCGTCTCGTCAACGCCGCAACCGGCCGCGACGATGGCATGGCGATCGTCACCCGGCGCATCGCGAGCTGGATGGCAAACCGCCTGCGCACCGGAGCGCCCGACGACGGCACCTTCACGCTCGACCAGCCCGAGCAGTCGTCCCTGCAGATATCCTTCCTCGGCTCGATCGGCCCGAATGAACATCTCTTCCGCCTCACCGCCGAAAACCGCCGCTCCGACGATGCGGTGTTGCGCCAGCACTTCGCATTGACCCCAAGGGAATCGGAGGTGCTGCTGTGGATCGCCAAGGGCAAGGCGAACCGCGACATCGGCGAGATCCTCGGCTTGAGCGCGCGCACGGTCACCAAGCATCTGGAGCAGATCTATGTGAAGCTCGGCGTCGAGAACCGGGCGTCTGCCGCGGTGAAGGCGACGCAGGTTCTGCACAGTCTGTAGGCAGGCTGCGGTCCGATTTCCGTCCCGCTTCTTGCTGCCGCACGTCCAGCGTCATGGGCGGGTCAGCACCTGCTGAAAGCGACAGCCGACCGGCACGCGTCGCAAGCAGCAATCTGCACGCGCTCAGGCCGCGCCCGCCGTTCACCTTGCCTGCAACGCTGCCCAGGCGAAGGCTTCATCGAGTGCGGCAAACTTGACCGCTTGCCAATGGCGGTAATCGTCGACCAGGTCACGCGAAATCCAGAGCGGACCGCGGCTGCCGGAACTCTCCCAGCCGAGAACGCCGAGATCACCGGCACGCGCGAAAACCCTTTGCGCATGGGTGCGCGAGATGATGTAGCGGCTGGAGATCTCACCTGGCTTCAGGGGCCCGATCCAAATCCGCTGATCGGGCAGGACGCCCGTCGGCAGCCGCGCCACCAGGTCGTGCAGGATGTTGCTGCCCGACTCCGTCGAGACGAAAGCGGCGATGCTTTCGGGTGGGTCGCACCAGGCGCGATCCGCGATGAGCCGCCGCATCGCACGCGGGAGCGCATGATGCATCAAGGTCGGCTCGGTTTGCGACTGCGCCAGCCTTGTTCCCTCGTCGAGCCTGTCGAGCGACGAAAGGTGCCCCTCGAACCACTGCCGGATCAGGCCCTCGGCGACATCGGAAAGGATCAGGGGCCTGATCCGCTTGTCGCCGCCCTGTTCCGCATCGAGAAGCAGTCGATAGTTGCGCATCTCGGCCAGGTGCGCCGCTGCCGTGTTCTTGCTGGCTACGTTGTTGCCGGCGATAAAGTCGATCAGCCTTGCCGCCGTCAGCTCCGGGCGGGATGGGTCGGTCAGACGCTCGAAATGCAGCGTCAGGATGGCCTGGGTGAGCAGCCATTTTCTCAGGCTGGCGGTGTAGCGCACGATGCGCGGAGCGGCGTCATGGATCGCAACCATATGAAGGGCCGCCTGACGCAACGCCTCCCCAAAGAGCGGATCGCCGACGAACCGCTCAGGCGTGAACGGCGTTTCGCCGTCCGGAGATCGGACACATTCGGATCGCGCCGTCACGGGCAGTCTCCAGACAGCGTAACCGCTGTTCGTTGCTTGCGACCGCGTGAAATGAACCGGTGGCTGGCGGGTGCCTTTAGGCGGACCCGGGCACCCGGATCGGTTGAAAAAGGCAAAAAGCGCGTAACACCGAACATAAACCAGTCCCCCTCCCGCCCCGGTGGCCAATAGCTAAATCGGACAGACAGCGCAGATCGAGGTCTATACTTACAAGGTAACGAAGTCTTTACCCGTTTTTACGGATGGGGACGACGAGACGCTGTTTCAGAGATCAACGTTAATACGGGGAATTGAAAACAGCAGCGCACGTGCAGGCAAATCTGATAAAACAGCGCCAGGGATCACATTTTGATGGCTGCCCGGATGCGTGCCCGATTGTTGATCGATCGTAAGATCCGGCCAGATAAAGAAGCCAATGAGGAACTTCGCCGCCACATGTTGCGTTGACGCTCATGTGCGGCAACGGGGTGTTGCAGCATCCACGCAAATGGGAGGTGCAAGGCATGTGGCGATGGCTCCTGATGGCCGCACTCATCTTGCCGTCCACGAGTGCCTCACGGGCAGACGAGGGCGCGTTCTTGAAGACCCTTGGCGGCAACTGGGCAGGCACCGGAACGGTGCGCATCCGTGCTCACATGTCGCCGATGAACATTTCCTGCAACTTCAGTTCCAAGGCGAGCGACGCCGCTCTATCGATGGAGGGCGTCTGCCGCGGCATGCTGCTGATCTCGCGATCCATTGACGCGAAGCTGCGCTTTACCGGGTCCACCTATAGCGGCTCCTATCTCGGGCCCCGCGGCGGCCGCGCCGGGCTCAACGGCACACGACGCGGCGATGCGATCAACCTCACCATTCGATGGGCGAAGGAAGTCAATGGCGACCGCAGTGCCGACCTGACCTTACGCAAGGTCGGCACCAACGGGATGCAGTTGAAGACGATCGACGTCGATCCCGCTTCCGGCAAGCGGATCGTCACGAGCGAGATCAATCTCAAGCGAAAATAGCCTTGGGCCACCATGCCCCCTTCGGACCGGAACCGGGGCGGAGTTGGCGCGTTGCCGGCGCCGTCAGGCTACCGCTGCCACCCGGGCATCGAAATCCGCGGTCCATTGTAGCGACGGCCGCGCGCCACAGCGCTCGACCCAGTCCTTGATGACGGCGCTATCCGGTGTTGCCGCGGGATACCAGGCGAAGGGCGAATGCAAGAGCAGGTCGGCCGCCGAGTAGTGCTCGCCCATCAGATAGGGACTGTCCTTCAACGCGTTTTCCAGGCGTGCCGCCATCTCTGTCGGGCCGCGGAAGGTGGCGTCGAAATAGGGGTGCGAAACCCCCGCGGCTTGCGCGATCAGCACCGGCTCGACCACACCGGCATACCAGGCAAGCCAGCTGAGATAACGGCCACGCTGCGGATCGCCAACATGCGGCGCCATCCTCTTTTCCGGGAAGAGGTCGGTCAGGTATTGGATGATCGCAATGGTTTCCCAGAGCACCACACCGTCATGAACGAGCAGCGGCACCTTACCCTCCGGGTGCGGGTTCGCCGGATCCTTTCGACCGCTGCCGTCACCGCGAGTGATGTCGACGATCTCGACTTCCACCTTGTCGAGAGCATCGAGTTCGCGAAGCAGGGTGATGATGCGCGACGAGCGCGAGCGCGGGGCGTGAAAGAGTGTCAGCATAGTCTGGATCCTCGGTTGCGTTTGGCGATGCGGATCTTATACAGTCGGCCAACTGCCAGTTTTCGTCAGTAGGGTTCGTCTATCTTTCATCCATGGCCCGTAGTGATCGTCTGTTCTGCCTGCTCCAGGCGCTGCGCACACTCCCCTCCCCGGTAACGGCGGCCCGCCTTGCCGAGGAAACCGGCGTGTCGTTGCGCTCGCTCTATCGGGACATCGACAGCCTGCGCGCCGCCGGCGCCGTCATCGATGGCGAGCGCGGCTTCGGCTACCGGCTGACGGAGGATATCGCCTTGCCGCCGCAAACCTTTACCCGCCTGGAGATCGAGGCGCTGGTGCTCGGCCTTGCCGAGGTGCAGCACATGGGCGAGCCGGATCTCGCGGCCGCAGCGGGCGCCGTGCTTTCGAAGATAACGGCGACACTGCCCGACAGGCTGCAGCGTCAGGCATTGCATGCCGCTTCACAGGTCTATCGCTTCGAGCGCCGCAACCCGCCTGTCACCGATGTCAGCCTTCTGCGCGAAGCCTGCTGGCAGGAACGTGCAGTGGTGATCGCCTATGTCGACGCGGACCAGCAGCGGACAGACCGGAAGATCCTGCCGTTGGCGATCGTGTATCTCGAGCGGATGCTGGTGTTGCTCGCCTGGTGCTGCCTGCGCCAGGACTACCGCAAGTTCCGCGTCGATCGCATCGTCGATGTCACGATGACGGAGGAAAGCTTCCGCCCGCGCCGAGTTCCGATGCTCCGGGACTTCGTGGCCTACCTGAACGCCGGTGCGCCTGAAACGTCGAAGATGACGTTGAGCGGCCAATAGCTAAAACGACGACGCGGCCCGTGTTGCCACGGACCGCGTTCGGACTGCTTTTTTTGCAGTCATGCCTTGGGAGGCAAACTTATTCCGCCGGCTGCAAGGCCGGCTGCGGCAGCGCCTCCGGCGCACGGCCGCCAAGGACCGCGGCCATCTGCGCTTCATCCAGTTCGCCTTCCCACTTCGCAACGACGATCGTGGCGACCGCATTGCCGACGAAGTTGGTGAGCGCGCGGCATTCCGACATGAAGCGGTCGATGCCGAGGATCAGCGCCATGCCGGCGACCGGCACCGCCGGGACGACCGAAAGCGTCGCAGCCAGCGTGATGAAACCGGCGCCGGTGATGCCGGCAGCACCCTTGGAGCTCAACATCGCGACGAGAAGCAGCAGCACCTGATCGCCGAGCGACAGCGGGATATCCATCGCCTGGGCGATGAAGAGCGCGGCCAGCGTCATGTAGATGTTGGTGCCGTCGAGGTTGAAGGAATAGCCGGTCGGGATGACCAGACCAACGACCGAGCGCTTGCAGCCGGCCTTTTCCATCTTGCTCATCAGACCCGGAAGAGCGGCTTCCGACGAGGACGTGCCGAGCACCAGGAGCAGTTCTTCCTTGATGTAACGGATCAGCGCAACGATCGAGAAGCCATTGTAGCGGGCGACCGCGCCAAGAACGACGAACACGAAGAGGAAGGACGTGATGTAGAAGGTGCCGATCAGCATCGCCAGGTTGGCGATCGAGCCGACGCCGTATTTGCCGATGGTAAACGCCATCGCGCCAAAGGCGCCGATCGGGGCGGCCTTCATCAGGATGCCGACGAGCTTGAAGACCGGCAGCGTCAGCGCGTGCAGGAAGTCGACGACGGGCTCTGCCTTCTTGCCGACCATGGCAAGCGACAGACCGAAGAGCACGGAGATGAACAACACCTGCAGGATGTCGCCATCGGCAAAGGCGCCGACGAGCGTCGTCGGGATGATGCCCATCAGGAAGCCGGTGATCGTCTGCTCATGCGCCTTTTCGGCATAGGTGGTCACCGCCTTGACGTCGAGCGAGGCCGGATCGATGTGCATGCCGGCGCCCGGCTGGACGACATTGGCGACGATCAGGCCGATGATCAGCGCGAGCGTCGAGAAGGTCAGGAAATAGATCATCGCCTTGCCGGCGACGCGGCCGACCTTGGCAAGATCGGTCATGCCGGCGATGCCGGTCGCGACTGTCAGGAAGATGACCGGCGCGATGATCATCTTGACGAGACGGATGAAGGCGTCGCCGAGCGGCTTCAGCTCGGTGCCGAGCGACGGATAGAAATGGCCGAGCAGGATGCCGGCGGCGATCGCCACCAGAACCTGGACATAGAGATGGCGATAGAAAGGTGTCTTGCCGCGCGGTTCCGCGGATTGTTCGATAATCATGAGATCCTCCACTGGACCCAGTCCGGCGTCATGCCGGGCCTCCCGGGTCAATTTCCGATGCGCGACAGCGCGGGCTGTCATGAGGATGTCATTTGCAACGGTCGTGCCAGTTGGCCGCGGCAGGAACCAAGCCTTTGAATTGATGAGGATGTTTTGTGCAGGCGGCTCGGTGCGCACAAAGAGTTGAGCGGATTTCCGCACAAGCCATCTGGAAGACTGAGCGAAAAAATGCACAATTGGGCCATGTTCAACGCCCTGTCCGCCCCCCTCAATCTGGCAGATCTCGACCAGTCGATGCGCCGCACCTGGCTGGTCTTTGCCGGCCTTGCCGTCGCGCTGCTTGTCGCCGCGCTCCTGCTTGCCGGCGAGTACGGCCGAAGCCAGGCGCTCGAAACTGTCGATGCCCAAAGCCGGATCGATGCCAATCTGAAGGCCTCGCTGCTGCGCGCCGTACTCGAACGCCAACGCTCGACGCCGCTGGTGCTGGCCGACGATGTCGAGGTGATGGCAGCCCTTTCGACCCGCGGCACAGAGGCGCTGCAACGGCTGAACGAGAAGCTGCAGGCGCTGGCGACCAACACGGACGCCGCTGTCATCTACGTGATCGGCCCCGATGGCGTCGCCGTCGCTGCCAGCAACTGGCGCGAGCCGACGAGTTTCGTTGGCAACGACTATGCCTTCCGCGAATATTTCCGCATGGCGATGCGCGACGGCAAGGCCGAGCATTTCGCCATGGGCAACGTCAGCAAGCGGCCGGGCCTCTACATTTCGCGTCGGGTCCAGGGTCCTGACGGCCCGATCGGCGTCGTCGTCGCCAAGCTCGAATTCGACGATGTGGAAGCCGAATGGCTCGCCTCCGGCAAGCCGGTCTACGTCACCGACCGGCGCGGCATCGTGCTGATCACCAGCTTCCCCTCCTGGCGCTTCATGACGACCAAAACAATTCCACGCGACCGCGTCGCCGCCATCCGCGACAGCCTGCAATTTGGCGATGCCTCGCTGCTGCCGCTGCCCTTCCGCGACATCGAGCCGACCAGCGATGGCTCCAGCGAGTTGCGCGCACTGTTGCCGGGCGACAGCGAACGTCGGTTCCTCCGGGTCGAAACCATGGTTCCGACCACCAGCTGGCGGCTGGAGCAGCTAGCACCGCTCGATGGCGCGATCTCGGCGGCAACCCGCGAGGCCCGGCTGATTGCCCTGGCCCTCCTCGCACCGCTGCTCGCTTTTACCGCGGTCCTCCTGCGCCGCCGCCAGACGCTGGCGCTGGTGTCTGCGCGCGATCGCGCCGCGCGCGACGAGCTGGAGACCCGCGTGGCGGAGCGCACACATGACCTCAGCCTTGCCCGCGATCATCTCGAAACGGAGATCGCCGACCACCGGCGTACTGGCGAGAAGCTGCAGGCGGTGCAGCAGGAACTGGTTCAGGCGAACCGGCTGGCGATCCTTGGCCAGGTGGCGGCCGGCGTCGCCCACGAGATCAACCAGCCGGTCGCGACCATCCGCGCCTATGCCGACAACGCCCGCACCTTCCTCGAACGCGGCCAGCAGCAGACCGCGGTCGAGAACCTTGTCAGCATCGCCGAACTGACCGATCGGGTCGGCACCATCACCGACGAACTCAGAAGCTTCGCTCGCAAGGGCCGCTTCGTCGCCGAGCCGACGCCCATGCGCGACGTGATCGAGGGGGCGATGATGTTGCTGCGCAGCCGCTTTGCCGGCCGCATGGATGCGATCGTCATCGACCTGCCGGAAAATGGCCTCAGCGTCCTCGGCAGCCGCATCCGGCTCGAGCAGGTGCTGATCAACCTTTTGCAAAATGCCCTGGAAGCGCTCGGCACGCGCAGCGGCGCCGAGATCCGCGTGCGCTGCGAGGACGGTCCCTCGGGTACGGTTTTGCTCGTCGTTGCCGATAACGGCCCAGGCATTCCCCTGCACATCCACGAGGATCTGTTCACGCCGTTCAACACCTCGAAGGATGAAGGGCTCGGCCTCGGCCTTGCCATCTCCAAGGAGATCGTCGCCGACTATGGCGGCGATATCACCGTCGAAACCAGCGACAGGGGCACCGTCTTCACGGTTCGCCTGAAGAGGGCCTGAGCGATGCAGCCGACCGTCTATCTCGTCGACGACGACAACCACCTGCGCAAGGCGATGACGCAGACGCTGGAACTCGCCAGCCTCGCCGTTACCCCTTTTGCCAGCGCTGCCGAAGCGTTGAAGACGCTGGATGCGAATTTCGACGGAGTCGTCGTCAGCGATATCCGCATGCCGGGCATCGACGGCCTCGCCTTCTTCCGCCGCATCGAAGCTTTCGACGCGGATCTGCCGGTGATCCTGGTGACCGGCCATGGCGACATCCCGATGGCAGTGCAGGCGCTGCAGGATGGCGTCTACGACTTCATCCCCAAACCCTTTGCCGCCGACCGGCTGGTGCAGAGCGTGCATCGCGCGCTGGAAAAACGCCGGCTCGTGATGGAAAACCGCGCGCTGAAACGGGCCGCCGAGACGGCCGGCGACAGCCTGCCGCTGATCGGCCAGACGCCGGTCATGGAACGTTTGCGCCAGACGATCCGGCACATTGCCGATACCGATGTCGACGTGCTCGTCGCCGGCGAGACGGGCAGCGGCAAGGAGGTGGTGGCGACGCTGCTCCACAATTGGAGCCGACGCCGCAACGGCAACTTCGTGGCGCTGAATTGCGGGGCGCTGCCCGAAACGGTGATCGAAAGCGAACTCTTCGGCCACGAACAGGGCGCCTTCACCGGCGCCTTGAAGAAGCGCATCGGCCGGATCGAGCATGCGAGCGGCGGCACGCTGTTCCTCGACGAGATCGAGGCGATGCCACCGGCGACTCAAGTGAAGATGCTGCGCGTTCTGGAAGCGCGCGAAATCACGCCGCTTGGCACCAACCAGGTTCGTCCGGTCGATATCCGCGTCATCGCGGCTGCCAAAATCGATCTTGGCGACCCGGCGCAGCGCGGCGATTTCCGGGAAGACCTCTACTTTAGATTGAATGTCGTAACGCTGTCGATCCCACCGCTGCGCGAACGCCGAGACGATATCCCGCTGCTCTTCTCGCACTTCCTGACCCGGGCGGCCGAGCGCTTCAAGCGCGACGCGCCTGTGGTCACATCGGCCGTGCAGAGACATCTGATGACGCATGCCTGGCCGGGCAATGTGCGCGAGCTCTCGCACTTTGCAGAACGCGTGGCGCTTGGTGTCGAAGGTCCGCTGGGACAGCCGATTGCGCCCGCCGAACAGCCTGGATTTGCGCTCCCGGAACGGCTCGAACGCTACGAGGCGGAGATCCTGAAAGAGGTGTTGCGGGCTCAGCGCGGCGACGTCAAGGCGACGATCGAGGCGCTCGGCATTCCGCGCAAGACATTCTACGACAAGCTCCAGCGCCACGGCATCAACCGTGCCGATTACGCCGAGCGGGCCGCACCGGAAAAGGCCGGCCGCTAGCGTCAAACCCGAATCCGTCACCACACGCAATAGGTGCATCTTTGTCGGCAGGCGAATTCACGCTTGACGACCCGGGCCGATCGATGGCTATGATCTAGGCATTCACCAGGGGGGTCCCGCAAGGGGCTGAGATTCTGCTGGATGGCCGGCTTGCCGGCTGTGGCGCAGTGACCCGTTGAACCTGATCCAGTTCATACTGGCGTAGGGACGGTGCAGATATCGAAGCCAGGATTCCGTGCGTCCAGCATCTGGCGGAGCGTCTTTCATCTTTCCGGCATCAGAACTGGGTCTCCAATTGCAAACTTGGAGCCTCGTCATGAATATTGCCACCAAACCCGCAGCCCTCACGGTCACGCAAGGACCGCTTCCCGCCTCCCGCAAGATCCACAAGCCGGGCGTGCTTCATCCGGATATCCGCGTGCCGATGCGCGAGATTGCGCTCCACCCGACGTCGGGCGAGCAACCGGTTACGGTCTATGATTCCTCCGGCGCCTACACCGCCGACGACGCCGAGATCCGCATCGAGGACGGCCTGCCGCGGCTGCGCCGCAACTGGATCGTCGACCGCGGCGATGTGGAAACCTATGAGGGACGCGTGGTCCGCCCCGAGGACAACGGCTTTGTGAGCGGCGACAGGCTGACACCGACCTTCCCGTTCCAGCATGCGCCGCTGAAGGCCACGGGCGGCCGCGCAGTGACCCAGCTTGCCTATGCCCGCGCCGGCATCATCACGCCGGAAATGGAGTTCGTGGCGATCCGCGAAAATCTCGGCCGCGACGCGGCGCGTGCGAAAGTCCGCGACGGCGAGAGCTTCGGCGCCCACGTCCCCGATCACGTGACACCCGAATTCGTGCGCCAGGAAATTGCCAGCGGCCGCGCGATCCTGCCTGCCAACATCAACCATCCGGAATCCGAGCCGATGATCATCGGCCGTAATTTTCTGGTGAAGATCAATGCCAATATCGGCAACTCCGCCGTCACCTCGTCGATGGCGGAAGAGGTCGAAAAGATGGTCTGGGCGACGCGCTGGGGCGCCGACACCGTCATGGACCTTTCGACCGGCCGCAACATCCACAACATCCGCGAATGGATCATCCGCAACTCACCGGTTCCGATCGGCACCGTGCCGCTTTACCAGGCGCTGGAAAAGGTCAACGGCATTGCCGAGGACCTCACCTGGGAAGTCTATCGCGACACGCTGATCGAGCAGGCTGAACAGGGCGTCGACTATTTCACCATCCATGCCGGCGTCCGGCTGCACTACATCCCGCTCACCGTCGATCGCGTCACCGGCATCGTTTCGCGCGGCGGCTCGATCATGGCCAAGTGGTGTCTGCATCACCATCGCGAGAGCTTCCTTTACGAGCATTTCGAGGAAATCTGCGACATCTGCCGCGCCTATGACGTCTCCTTCTCGCTCGGCGACGGCCTGCGCCCCGGCTCGATCGCCGATGCCAACGACGCGGCACAATTCGCCGAACTCGAAACGCTCGGCGAGCTCACCAAGATCGCCTGGGCCAAGGATTGTCAGGTGATGATCGAAGGCCCCGGCCACGTGCCGATGCACAAGATCAAGGAGAACATGGACAAGCAACTCGCCGTCTGCGGCGAGGCGCCGTTCTACACACTCGGACCGCTGACGACGGACATTGCGCCCGGCTACGACCACATCACGTCGGGCATCGGCGCGGCGATGATCGGCTGGTTCGGCACCGCCATGCTCTGCTACGTCACGCCGAAGGAGCATCTGGGTCTTCCCGATCGCAACGACGTCAAGGTCGGCGTCATCACCTACAAGATCGCCGCCCATGCCGCCGATCTCGCCAAGGGCCATCCGGCCGCCCAGGTGCGCGACGACGCGCTGTCGCGCGCGCGCTTCGAATTCCGCTGGGAGGACCAGTTCAACCTCTCGCTCGACCCGGAGACGGCCCGTAACTTCCACGACGAGACACTGCCGAAGGAAGCGCACAAGGTCGCGCATTTCTGCTCCATGTGCGGCCCGAAATTCTGCTCGATGCGGATCTCGCACGACATCCGCGCAGAAGCGCAGAAGGAAGGCCTGGAGGCAATGGCCGCGAAATACCGCGAGGGCGGCGACCTCTATATGCCGGTGGAAGGGGCGGCTGGCGCGGCCGAGTAGACGACAGAGACTCGTTGAAGGGGCCAGTCACGGCCCCTTCAGTTCACTCAGGGCTGCGCCTCCCGCCTCGGAAGCGGAAGCGGCGATCGCCAAGGCTCTCCTCCTCCGTCATGCTTGGGCTTGAGCCGAGCATGACGGAGGGTGGGAGGCGCGCCAACGACCCCGTTCAATCAACAAACATGCAACGTCCTCTGTCCCTCTCGCGACGCCTCAGCGATGAGGGCGATCATCTGTATGTCGTGGCCGCCGCCAGAGGCCCGCACCTTGCGCTCCGTGTCGCCCGTCCCCCCAATAGCTTGTCCCCACATCGATTGAACGATATGCAAGGCGCACGCAAAAGTCGCTGTCGGCGAAATTCATTCGCGGCGGGCAGCCGAACTGTACCCGCGCAAAAGTCCTGCAGGACGACGCAAGAACGCCGTTTGCACAAGGAGAATGACTTGAGGACATGCCTGTTGAGACTGACGGCCTTGTCCATAGGAGCCCTTGCAGCATTCGGCGGAGATCTGCCGCGCCTCAACGGTGACCGGGGCTTTGCCGCGGGCCTTTCCTGGATTTCCGCTGCCCATGCGGACGACGCCGATGCCGGCGGCACGAATGGTGAAGGTGCCGCGGGCGGCAGCGACCAAGGTAGCGAAAACGTCGGGAGCGGCGGAAGCAACGGCACAGAGGGTGGCGGCGATTGGGGCTCCGGCGATGGTAGCGGCGTGGGCGGCGAGCCCGGCGGGACCGGGGCTGGCGGTGGAGGCGGCGTCATCGACGGAAGCGGCCTGAGCGGCGGAGACAGCGAGCGCCACTCATCCTCATCGCGCGACGGGCGGGATTACGGACCAACCGGCAGCGTATGGCACGGCGGCAGCAGTTTCCTCAATCTTTTTCGCCGGACACCGGAAGAGCCTCCCGAGGGGAGCGGGCCAGAGTCTTCCACCCGGCAGAAGAGCGATGCGGGATCCCGCAAAAGCGCGGGTCACACCAGAACAGAGCCCTGAAGAGATGTCTGCTTCGTCGCGCCGAAGGATGCCGTGTGCTGTTTATCGCAGACATAGAAGCGTCTGCGCCTGGATGCTTGGGCCAAGCCCTGGCATGACGGAGCAGCGGGAGGCGCGCTATCGATCCCGTTCGATCAACGAACGCGCAACGTCCCTATAGCCCTATAGCCCTCTAGCGACCACTCACCATCCGCTCGACCACATCGAGCAGCACGTTGGCGCCGGCGACCAGATCATCCGGCTCCGTGTGTTCGCGCGGATTATGGCTGATGCCGTCGCGGCTCGGAACGAAGATCATCGCCGTCGGCGCGATGCGGGCGATCATCTGGGCATCATGACCGGCGCCCGAGGTCATGCGCCGGCTCTTGAGGCCTCGCGCCTTCGCCGAAGCCTCGACCGCTGCGACGATGCCCTGATCGAAGGCGACCGGCTGGAAGCGTGCCAGCCGCTCGACCGAGATCGTTACCCCCTCTTCCGCGCCGATGCGCACCAGAAAGTCCGCAAGCGCCGCTTCGAGCGCCTGCAGCCGATCCTCGTCCGGATCGCGCAGATCGACGGTGAAGGCGGCACGCGATGGGATGACGTTGATCGCGTCGGGCTCGAAACGCATGGTGCCAATGGTCGCGACACTCGGCGCGTTCGACCGGGCAATATGCTCGCGCAGGAAGAGGCCGACACGGGCGGCCGCGAGACCGGCGTCGGAACGCATTGCCATCGGCGTGGTGCCGGCATGGTTGGCGACGCCATCGATCGTCACGCGCTGCCAGGAAATGCCCTGCAGGTTCTCGACGGCACCGATCGAAAAGCCCTCGCGCTGCAGCACCGGCCCCTGCTCGATATGGAGCTCGACATAGGCGTGGGGCTTGAGGAACCCCGGCTCGATGTTGCCGGCATAGCCAATCCGCTCGAGTTCCTCGCCCAGCGACGAGCCATCCGTGCCGATGGTCGCGAGCGCTGCGTCCAGCGGCAGGCCGCCGGCATAGACGAGCGAGCCGAGCATGTCGGGCGCAAAACGCACGCCCTCCTCATTGGTAAAGGCGGCAACGACGATCGGTCGGGCCGGCGTCACGCCACGGTCCTTCAGCGTCTCGATTACTTCGAGCGCGGCGAGTACGCCGTAACATCCGTCATAGATGCCGGCATTGATGACCGTATCGATGTGCGAGCCGAGCATGATCGGCGCTTCGCCGCTGTTCTCCTCGCTGCGCCAGATGCCGAAGATGTTACCAATCTGATCCACGGCCACATCGAGGCCCGCCGCCTCGATCCAGGCGACGAGGCGGTTGCGGCCGGCCTTGTCGTTGTCGGAGCCGGCCAGCCGGGTCAGTCGCCCTTCTGCATCGCGACCGATTTCGCCAAGCTCGCGGATGCGCCCGAAGAGGCGCGCGGCGTCGATGGAAGGAAATGACATGTTATTCCTGCTTTCATGCGGATTTTGGTTCATGGCCGGCTATCAGCCAACGCCAGTCTCTGCCGGATAATCTCGGCGTGATAACGCGCGCCGAAGATCAGGGCGTCGTCGTTGAAGTCGTAACGCGGATTGTGCAGCGGCGCCGATGTCTCGCCATTGCCGATGAAGACGAAGCAGCCCGGAACGTGCTCAAGGAAGCGTGCGAAATCCTCCGAGCCGGTCATCGGCTCGGCGGCCGTTGCGACATTCCCGGTCCCGAACACCGTTTCTGCTGCGGCAAAGGCGTGGCCGGTCAGGGCCGGGTCATTGATCAGTGGCACGAACTCGCGCGTGTAGTTGACCTCGACCTCGCAGCCATAGGCATCCGCCGTACCCTTGGCGATCACCCGCATCTCCGCTTCGATCTTGGCGCTGACCTCCGGGCGGAAGCTGCGGGCATCGCCGAGGATGCGGGCGAGACCGGGCAGCGCGTTGCGCGTGCCGTCGGTCAAAAGCTCGGTGACCGAAACGACACCGATATCCGTCGGCGAGAGGCGGCGCGACACGATCGTCTGCAGATTGACGACGGTGGCGCAGGCGGCGACCAGCGTCTCGTTGCCCCAGTGCGGCCGCGCCGCGTGCCCGCCGACGCCTTTGAGCACGATCTCGAAATTGTCCTCCGCCGACATGATGGCGCCGACGCGGGTTTCGAAACGGCCGACCGGCAGCCCCGGCATGTTGTGCAGGCCGTAGATTTCGTCGAAGGGAAAACGTTCCATCAGTCCGTCGTCGAGCATCGCCAGCGCGCCCTTGCCCCACTCCTCGGCCGGCTGGAAGATAAAGCATGCGGTACCATCGAAGCCGCCGTCTTCGGCGAGCATCTTGGCGGCGCCAAGCAGCATGGCCGTGTGACCGTCATGGCCGCAGGCATGCATGGTGCCGGGCTTCGTCGAGCGATAGGGAAGCTCTCCCTGTTCCGGTATCCGCAGCGCATCCATGTCGGCCCGAAGCGCTATGGCGCGGTTGCCGCTGCCGCGTTTCAGCCGACCGACGACGCCGGTACCACCGACACCTTCCACCACCTCGTCGAGCCCGAATTCCCTGAGCTTTGCCGCAACGAAGGATGAGGTGCGTTGTTCCTCGAAACCGAATTCCGGGTGCGCGTGCAGGTCGCGGCGCCAGGCGGTCATGTCCTTCACAAGCCGGTCAAAATCCATTCCCGCCATGGTCATCCTCTTTCGTTCGATGTGTTGGCGACGGTCTCGGGCGACAGGCCGACCAAGGCAGCATAACGCTCTGGGTCCGTCGCACCCTCGGTATTGATGACGAAGACGCGCGACTGCGCGGTCAGTCCGAGCGTTTCCCGCAGCGCTGGATCGCGGGCAACCGAAAGCAGCCCGGCCAGGCCGACGCCGCCGCTTTCGCCGGACACGATCGCCGGGTCAGAGCCTGTCGGCCGCGCAAGCCGGTTCATCACCGAAACGGCATCCTCCTCGTCGACGGTCATGAAGGCATCGGCGACGCGCGACAGGATACGCCAGGCGACAAGCGACGGCTCGTAGCATTCGAGCATCGCCATGATCGTCGGCTCGCCATGCGCCACCTTGACCGGATGTCCGGCTCTGGCGCTTTCGTAGAGGCAGGCGGCGCGCGCCGGATCGACGACGACGAAACGTGGACGCTCCGCGCCATAACGTAGCGCCAGATGCCCCGCGGTCGCCGCCGCAATGCCGCCAACGCCCGCCTGCACGAACACATGCGTCGGAGGCTCTTCCATCTGCCGCAGCGCCTCGCTCAGCAGCGCCGTGTAGCCCTGCATCACCAGGCCGGGAATGTATTCGTAGCCCGGCCAGGTGGTGTCCGAGACGACGGTCCAGCCATTTTCGTCACAGACCCGCGCGGCCTCCCGGACGGAATCGTCGTAGGTCCCGGCAACGCGGACGATCTCCGCGCCATAGGCCGCGATCGCCTCGATGCGCGTTTCGCTGACGCCTCCGTGCACGAAGATCACCGCTTTCGCGCCGACAAGCCGGGCGCCCATGGCAACCGAGCGGCCGTGATTGCCATCGGTGGCGCAGCCGAAGGTCTGGGCGGCGGCAATTGCCCGAACCTCTGGCCGGTCGAGATCGTCGAGATCGATGCTGCGACCGAGACGCCGTTCTGCCTCCTCGACCACCAGCCGGATCACCGCATAGGAACCGCCAAGCGCCTTGAAACTGCCGAGACCCAGGCGATGGCCTTCGTCCTTGACGAAGATGCCGGCAATACCGAGTTCGTCCGCCAAAGCGGGCAAGGCATGAAGCGGCGTCGGCCGATGGTCGGGGCGGCGCGCAAGCTGCTGCTCGACACGGGCGGTGGCGGCAAGCGACAGCATGTCGGCATCCGCGGGCAGTAGCGAGTGGCCGAAATCGGCATGGGTATTGGCGAGAAACATGGTGCAATCTCCGTAGACCACGAAAATCTATTTCATCGCTGCCGAGAAATGCGCTCTAAATAGCCGGCGCGGATGCAAGTTTGTAAAGCGAATGGGGTGCCGTGACGTGGGGTTCCACCTTCAGCGCCCGGAGAGCAGGAACCGAAAGGCACTGGATGGCCCCGTCGAAAAAGCCACAGGTCGAACTGGATCGCTTCGATCTTGCGATTCTCGCCATCCTGCAGAAGGACAATACGACGCCGCAGCGCCAGATCGGCGAGGCGGTCAATCTGTCGGCGCCCGCCGTCCAGCGGCGGATCAAGCGCATGGAAGAAACCGGCGTCATCCGCGCCAATGTCGCGCTGATCGACCCGGTCAGCGTCAATCAGGCGCTGACGATCCTGGTGGAGGTGGAGGTCGAAAGCGAGCAGATCGCCCTGCTCGATGCGGCCAAGGCGGCATTCACGGCGGCACCCGAGGTGCAGCAATGCTACTATGTCACCGGCGACGTCGACTTCATGCTCGTCGTCATCGTGCCGACCATGGCCGACTACGAGGCCTTCACCCGGCGCATGTTCTTCGGCAATGCGAACATCAAGCGCTTCCGCACCTTCGTGACGATGGATCCGGTGAAGGTCGGGCTTTCGGTTCCGCTCTAGGATAAAGCCGGAAGCGCGCAGCGATTGCCCGACGGCGGAATTCTCCGCCTACTTCGAGCCCCCGAGCGCCTTCTTCTCGGCGTCCGCGTCGAGCGGCTGCCCGGCGCCGATCGACGTCAGAAAAGCATCGACGGTCTCAAGCGAAGAGGCGGGCGCATAGCCGTCTCCGCCTTCCGGCCTAGTGACGGCGAGCCGCGTCTGCCAGGTCGACGCCTTGCGGCAGGCGACCGACACCAGACCGGGCTCACCGGGCTGGGCGAGTTCGTATTCGCGGCAGAGCTGCCCCGAGCCGAGCTCGAAGGCCGATACCAGCCGGACCGTCCCCTGCCCTTCACCAAGGGCGACTTCGTCTCCCGAAGCCGCCTTGTCGAGGATGGCGGAGAGCGCCGGGCCGACGGTGCCGGCCACCTGCATCGCGCCCGGCACCCCGCCTGGATCCGCCAGCCCACCGCCGCGAAGCAGGTAGCCGCCAGCGCCGCCGACGACCACCAGCAGCGACGCTGCCATCGCCATCAGAAACCGCGAGGGGCTGCCGTTCGGCGACGCCGGCTGATCCGCAGGGCGCCGGAAGGCCACGACGTTATCGCCGGCTGCAGCCGGTGCGTCCGCCGCGCGCGCTGCGTCGCCTGCGGCCGCCGCCATGGCCCGCACCTTAGCGACCAGTTCATCCGGCACCGGCTCGTCGAGCACTGGCTTCAGCGCCTCGCTTGCGGCGGCGCGTGTTTCCATGAACATCGCTACGCGCGCCATCAATTCGTCGTCCGTTTCCAGCGCCGCCTCGACACGGCGCATCGTCTCCTCGTCGAGTTCGCCGTCGGCGAACGCCATCAAGATTTCATCGCTGAATTCCGTGTCGCTCATCTTGTCCCGCCTCTCATGTCCTGTGAACGCGCGACCGGCGGTTCTATTCCCGTTGCCTCCGCAAGATTTTTACGCGCCCGGGCGAGCCTGCTCATGACGGTTCCGATCGGAATGCCGAGAACCTCGGCTGCCTCCTTGTAGGAAAGCTCCTCGACGCAGGTGAGGATCAGTACCTCGCGCTGTTCGAGCACCAGGCCGTCGATCGCAGCCGCCACGCTCTTCAGCGCCATGCGCGCCTCGCTCCCGGCCTCGCCCGAAGGAACGGCGAGTTCGGCCTGCGCCTCGATCTCCTCCGTCGGGCCGGCGGTCTTCTGCCGGCGCAGCTGGTCGATCCAGAGGTTGCGCAGGATGCGGAACATCCAGGCGTCAAAGCGCGTGCCTTCCTCGAAGCGGTCCGAACCGGCAAGCGCCTTTTCGCAGGCCGCCTGCACCAGATCGTCGGCCACGTCGCGCGACCGGCAAAGCGAAATGGCAAAGCGGCGCAGGTTCGGCAGAAACGCGACCAGGCGCTCGCCGAAGACGATGGTCGGATCCGTCATCGGGCGTTCCTTTTGGCGCTACCCTTCGTCACCGGTGGAATAATTTGTCCATTCATCCGTTGAGCGTTATGGGAACTACACCCGAAAGTCACCACTTATGGTCCGTCCGTTCACGGTAAGCTTTCGTTTTCGGATGCCGCTACACAAGGAGAAAACCTTGAAAAAACGCCTGTTTCGACTGACCGTCCTGTCGTTGTGCGGCCTGGCAACCGGTGCTGGGGATCTCTCCTTTGGCGGTAGTAACGATGGCAATTCAACCGTTCGCTTTGCCTCAATCAGTCAGGCCCAGGCGGACGACGACGATGACGATGGTGGCGGTGGCGGTTCGTCCCGCGGCTCAGGCGATCGCGACTCAAGCAACACCTGGCGGGGAGGCGGCAATCTGCTCGATCTCTTCCGCGGAACGCCGGAGCGCCGCGTCGTGCGCCAGCGTCCGGCAGCGCGCCGGGCAACCCATGTTCCCGGTGAAATCATCGCGCTCGGTCTCGACGATGCCGCCATCCAGCGCCTTGCGGAAAGCGGCTTCACAGTGCGTGCACGAGAGCCGTTCGGGCTTTCGACGACAGAGATCGTCAAGCTCGGCGCCCCCCGCGGCATGACGCTCGAGGATGCCCTCCGGCAGGTCGCGGATGCGACGCCCGGAGCAATCGCCGATCTCAACCATTATTTCGAGCCGAACGAAGGCACCGCCTCACCGGCTCCCTGCGCCGACGGCGGTTGCGCGCTCGTCCGCACCGCCATCGGCTGGCCCGACGCCAGCGCCGCGTGCACGGCTGCCGGCCCGATCGGGCTGATCGACACGGCGATCAACCCCGCCCATCCCTCACTAAAGGATGTCAGGCTCGACATCGTCAGGCTGGCGGAGGAAGAGGCGCCGGAATCCGGCCGCCAGCACGGGACTGCGGTCGCAGCTCTCATTGCCGGACGGAAGGACAGTCGCGCGCCGGGGCTGCTCGGCAATGCCCACCTGATCGCCGTCGACGCCTTCCAGCGAAAGGGCGGCGAGAGCGATATCGCCGAGACCTACGATCTCGTGCGCGCCATCGATCTCCTGGCCTCGCGCAAGGTCACGGTCATCAATATGAGCCTCTCCGGGCCACACAATCTGCTGCTCGAAAAGACCGTCGCGCTCGTAGCCGAGCGAAACATCATCCAGGTGGCGGCGGCCGGCAATGACGGCCCGCGGGCTAAACCCGTCTATCCGGCCGCCTATCCGGCGACGATCGCGGTCACCGCGGTCGACCGCAACTTCAAGCCCTATCGCCGCGCCGGGCGCGGCGACCATATCGATGTCGCAGCACTCGGCACGAGTGTCTGGACGGCTGCGTCGATCGAGGGGGCAGCGCCCAAGACCGGCACATCCTTTGCCGCCCCCTTCGTCACGGCTGCCTCCGCCATTCTCAGGGCCTCGCATCCGTCGCTGTCGGCCCAGGAAGTTGCAAAACTCGTCACGGAGACGGCGCAGGACCTCGGCGCGCCGGGCAAGGATCCCGTGTTCGGCTGGGGCGTTCTCAATGCCCGCGAGCTCTGCCGCTCGTAGCAGCGTCGAGCGGGCGGCACTGAACTACGGCTTTTGCCAATCCATGACCAGGAACGGGGGGACCCTTCTAAAGAGGTCCCTTTGTTCCGGTTCGCCGCCACGCGGCAGTGGTTCGTCGAAATAGCGCAACTGCAGGCCCGCTCCCAGCAACAGCGACATGTAGGTGCTGAGCGGCCGGTGCCAGTTCATGACCCGAAGATCGCCCCAGCCGATCCAATCGGACCGTTCATCCATGTAGTGGTCGATCATGAAACTGCGCTTGCCATCGCCGCCATCGCGCCAGCCGGTCGGGTTGCTGGCGCTGTAAAAGCTGGTCAGGTTCGCGATCAGCAGATGACCGCCCGGGCGGAGAACCCGGTTCATCTCGCCAACCGCCGCATCCAGATCGGCGATGTCGATGAGGCTGAGATAGGCAACGACCAGATCGAAAGTCTTCTCCGCGAAAGGCAGTCCTTCGGCCTGTGCGATGCGATAGTCACCATCCGGATGCAGACGCCTCGCCTGACTAACGAGCGACCCGGCGGGATCGATGCCGACGGTGCTCAGCCCCTCCGCCGAAAGCAGCCGGCAGAACCGCCCCTCGCCGCACCCGACATCGAGGACAGCCCTTGCCCCGCTTTGCCGCGCCCTTTCGAGCATGGGCGCATCGAGGACGAAGCGCCGCGCAAAATCCCCCTCGGCGCCCAGCCCGGAAATCCAGGCAGCCGCCGACTCCTCCCATCCATTTGACATTTTACGTTTGGCCCTCGTGATCCGTCCTGCGTTTACGAAGACTGAGAGGACAACCTTGGCGATTGCATGACGGTAGCCGCCGCGCGGCTCCGGCGGGAGGCGGCAGCGCCGCCGTCCCGCCAGAGTGTGGCCGTTTTGTCAGGCAGCCAGTCCGCGTTCGTTGAGCAGCATTCCGACGCGCACCATGCGCACGGCATCTTCAGCCGCACGAACGAGCAGTTTCGGCGCGGCGTTGATGGCATCGTCGAGGGTGCAGGGCGCCTTCAGGATCGAGGCGAAAGCGTCGATGCCGTGCTCGAAATTGAGGGTCACGCCCTTGCCGATCGTACCGGCGAGAGCGATCACGGGGCGGCCCGCCTCCTTGGCCCTGTGCCCGACCTCGGCCGGCACCTTGCCGAACGGCGTCTGGCCGTCGAGGCTGCCTTCGGCGGTGATCACAAGATCGGCCCTGGCGATCATGTCGTCGAGTTCGAGGTAGCGCATGACGATGTCGTAGCGCGGATGCAGCGCGCCGCCGAGCAGCCCCATGACCGCCGCCCCGAGCCCGCCGGATGCGCCCGCTCCCGGGGCGTCGCCAACAGCGATGCCGGTCGTCGCCTGAATGGCGGCGGCATAGGTCTCCATCGCCGCCGCGAGCAGTTCCACCTGCTCCGGCGTTGCGCCCTTCTGCGGCCCGAACACACGGGCAACGCCGCGTGCGCCGAGCAGCACATTGTGCCAGTTGACGGCCGCGTCGATGCGAACCTCGGCAAGGCGCGGATCGCGGCCCGAAATGTCGATGCGCGCGAGCGACGCAAGCGACGCGCCGCCGGGCACAAGCGGATTGCCCTCCCGGTCGAGCAGCTTCACGCCCAAGGCTGCGGCCATGCCGGCGCCGCCATCGTTGATGCCGCTATCGCCGCAGCCAAGCAGGATACGGCGGGCGCCGGCGTCGAGGGCTGCCCGGATCAACTCACCGACGCCGTAGCTGGTGGTGAGGCAGGGGTTGCGGCGATCGCGCGGGACCAGTCGCAAACCGGCGGCCGCGGCCATTTCGATGACGGCCGTGCGTTCGGACTGCCCGCCGAGGAAACCGAAATGCGAGGCGACGGGTTCGCCGAGCGGGCCGGTCACGGTCAGTTCGTGCAGGCTGCCGCCGGTGATAGCGACGAGCGCCTTGGTGAAACCTTCGCCGCCGTCGACCATGGGCACCTTGAGGACTTCGGCGCTCGGGCAGGCGCGCAGCACGCCCTTCTCGATGCAGTCGGCAGCTTCTTCCGCCGACAGGCTTTCCTTGAAACCGGACGGTGCAACCAGAATGGTAAGTGACATGTGACAATCTCCTTGCACTTTTGTGACAATGCGGATGCAAGGGAGAAACGGCAGCTCGCCACGTTTATTCCGGCCGAAATGCAGAATTCTTTCTTTTACGAAAAGAAAAAGAAAAGAGCCGAAGCGACAGACGCTTCGGCTCTTAAAATGACATTATATCAGATGCTTATCGTCATGTTTCCAACCCGACTGCAGGCCAGATCACAAGCGCGAACAGGGCAAGCAACGCGATGAACGGGAGCGCCAGCATCAAGGCCAAGCGCAGGAGATCGGAAGGGCTGAAAGCGGGTGGTTCCATACCTCCGAACAGCGCTACGGGCTTCGCCGAAACCATCAGCGTCTGGCAGAAGCCACTACCTATGGCTGTGACCATGATGAGGCTGGCGGGGCTGACCCCGAAGCCCGCCAGTGGCAGCGCAACGGCCGGAATGAGCACTGTCGCGCGAGCCGTTCGCGAGGCAAGGACGATATGGGCAAAGGTCGCGACCGCAATGGCGAGAAGCACGACCAGCCACGCCGGCGGCTTGCCGATCTGGCCGAAGGCACCGATCAGGCGATCGGCAAGTTCCGTCGCCGTGCCGGTCGACAGCAGCGCTTCGCCGATGACGAGCGTGCCGGCAAGAAACAGAAGCAGGTTCCACTCGACACCCTTCAGCGCCTTGCGAAACGGCATGCCGGAGATCCTTTCAGACGCAAGGACAAGAGCCCCGACGAGTGCCACCACCGGCAGCGCGATGCCGTGCAGGTCCGAGGTCGCGAGTGCTGCGACGATCGCAGCGGTCACGGCAAGGATTGCCTTGTCGCGCGCCGAAAACGGACGTTTCTCCGTAGGCGCGGCCGGCAGGTCGAGGCGCCAGTTCCAGTCGGCATCGTCGAGGAAGAAGCGCAGGATCAGGCCGCAGGCAAGGAGGCTCGTCAGCAGCGCGAAGGGCGCTGCAAGCAAGGCCCAGCCGAGGAAGCCCGGCGCTTCGCCGCCGCTGCGGCGAATGAAATCGACGGCGACGAGATGGGCGCCAGCGCCGGTCAGCGAGGCGGCCGCCGAAAGCAGGATCACCGACGGGAACAGGAGCGCCAGCGCACGGGTGACGCCAGGGCGGCCGATGGTCGAGGCGAGCCCCAGAAAGACGGGCATGAAGATCGCCGCCCGTGCCGAGGTCGAGGGGATGACGAAGGCAGTCACGAAGATCGTCAGCGTCACCACCCAGAACAGCCGGCTGACGTCGCGGAAACGGGCAAGCAGCCGGAAGGCGAGCCGCTCAACGAGACCGGATGCCTGCAGCACCGCCGCAATCACCGATGCCGCCATCATCAGCCAGACAATGTCGTTGCCAAGCGCGGCATAAACCGCCTTTTCGCCGACGGCGCCGGTCACGGCCAAAGCCGCCGCCCCGGCAAGCGCCACCGGCGTTTCCGGCAGGTCGAAGATCGTCCAGCAGATCAGCGTCGTCGCAAACACCATCAGCGAAAGGCGCATCGGCAGCGCCAGGCCGTCAGCCGCGAGAAAGATCAGGACGGCGGCAAAGGCGACGAGCATTGCGCCGACGAGCAGGCGCACCTGGCTCACCGGCATATGGCCGTCAATGCGTTCGGCTACCGCCGCTTTCAGGGTGACGAGGTCTTTTTCCGAAGCGATCACCGGGCTGATGGTCATAGCTACGCTCCCTTTTTGCTGGCCCAGGCTCGCGCGGCAACCGCGCCGCACGAAAGCCACCGGGCTGATTTCGTGGGAGGGCAAACGGGGTGTCGGGCGGTTTATTCCGCTCGTGCCCGACAATTTTCGGCGCTGGAGGCCCGAAAGCCCGAATTGAGCGAGATCAATGCCTGTTCTCCTGACAGGCAGAGACTGGTGCCAGATGACCTCTTTCAAAAGGAGAGTTTCATGTTGATCAGGGAAATGTCGCGGCAGGAATGCATCGACCTCGTCGCCGAGAACCACATCGCCCGCCTCGGGTGCGTCCGGGATGGCCAGCCCTATGTCGTGCCCATCCAATATGCTTTTGCCGCCAACAGGCTCTACGGCTTTTCGATGCCCGGGCAGAAGATCGACTGGATGCGGGCCACTCCCCGCGTCTGCATTCAAATGGACACGGCAACGGACCGGAAGGACTGGCGAAGCGTCGTCATCTACGGCCGCTATCAGGAACTGCCGGATACGAAACAATGGCATCGCGAGCGCATGAACGCCTGGTCGCTTCTCGAACAGCGCGTGAACTGGTGGGAACCGGGCGGTCTGAAGCCCGGCGATCAGGCAATTACCGGCGCCTCGCCGCATCTCTTCTTCGAAATCGAGATCGATGAGGTGACCGGGCGGGCAGCCACTGTGGGTTGATGACCGTCGGCGCGCAGTCAGATGGCTGCGCGCTCGGCCGTGCCTGTCAATGGGCCATCAGCACGGGTACCACTGCGTTTTCGAGCATCGAGCGGGTGACGCCGCCGAAGACGCGTTCGCGCATTCTGGAGTGGCCATAGGCGCCCATGACGATCAGATCGGCGGCCACGTCGGAAGCGAAGCGATTGATCACGTCATGGACCCGATGCCCGCCGCTCGGCAGCCGCTCGACGGAAACCGAAACGCCATGCCGGGCAAGGTAGCCGGCGATATCGGCACCGGGTTCCTCGCCGTTCTTGCCGTAGGCGGAACGCGGGTCGACCATCGTCACGTGGACGATCTTGGCGCCCTTCAGCAGGTCGAGCGCTTCGCGTACCGCACGGGCCGCTTCCAGCCGGGAGTTCCAGGCAAGCACCACCGTCCTCGGATCAAGCCGCGCGGGCTTGCCCTTGGGCAGGACGAGGACCGGTCGCGCGGAGTTGAACAGCGTCCCGTCGATGGTGCGCGACCGTAGCTCCGGGTCCAGCATCAGGCCGTCGCCCACGAGCGTCAGGTCGGCATAGCGTGCGCGCTCGCCGATCTCGTCATCGGCCCAGGCAGCCTCGGTGTATTTCGTTTCGACGCTGAACGAGATGCCTTCCCGGGTGAGAACGTCGGTTGCGCTTGCCACGCAGGATTCGAGCTTGTCGACCTCGCGCTGACGTTCGTTCAGCCAGTCAATCGAGATGGCGGCGGCAAAATCGCCGATCGGCGGAGAAGCGGCGAGCTTGACGATCAACAGGGAGAGGTGAGCGTTTGCCGAAGCGCAGACCTGTGCCGCGGCACGCAGATCGTCTGCGGAATGATCGACGCCGACCACGGCGAGAATTGTCTTGTATGTCATCGCGTTTCCTCCTCGCGACCGGACTTAAGAACTGAGTCAGCCTAGGCAAATGCGCACCCGGCGACATTGATCCCCGTCAACCGGGATCATGGAGGAAAGCGTATAATTATGGGGGGCTCTACGCGCAGGCGTCTACGCCGACCGCCCTCGTTGCGGGCGGGCCGGCGAAGACGGTCATTGCCTCCGCCGCCCAATTGCTCCGCAAACTCGGCCTCACGGCCTCGACCGCGCGGGCCTGAACTTCAGTCGTCAGGCACCCCGGCGCGCGACGACCGGCACGTAATGTTCGAGCTCCGGCGCCGGGAAGTTGAGCGTCGCGTTGATTTCTGCCGACCGGTAAAGCCCCATCAGCATCTCGACGACAGCAAGGCCGTCCTCGAAGGTTTCGAGCGGCTTTTCGCCCTTGCGGAAGCACTCGACCATGTGGCGGTTTTCGTCGGTATAGCCGTAGACGCCGGCCTCGTCCTCGAGCACCGGCATCAGGCCCTGCTCGGCATTCTGCTTTTCGACGAGATCCTCGCCCTCCGAGCCCTTGACCTCGCGCGACATGAAGATCTTCAGGCCGGTAGAGAGCGAATTGTATTCGAGCGCATATTCCGGTCCGAGCAATTCGAGCTGGATGCGCAAGCCGGCGCCGACATAGGCCCAGGAGGTGGTCGCCTCGATCATCAGCTCGTTGCCGTCCTGGTCTTCGAGCGTCACCGTGGCGCGGGCAAAATCCTCGGACGGCCGGTTGCGATAATCGACCTCGTTGCCGAAGCGATTGCGCAGTTGTTCGGCATAGTGGGGACGCGTCCATTTGAGGTTGGCGACGGTGCCGTTTACCGCCTTGATCTTCAGCGAATTGCGCGGCGCACCGGGCGCCGTCAGCAGGTAGCGCGCGACCTCGACGCTGTGGCACATCATGTCCGAAAGCACGCCGCCGCCCTGCTTGTCGCCCTGCCAGAACCAGGGTTCGTGCGGGCCGGAATGTTCCTCGGCCGCGCGCGCCAGATAGGGGCGCCCGGTGGTCGTCGCCGCGCGCCGCCAGATGATTTCCTTGCCACGCAGCACCGGCGTGCAGAAAACCTGGTTTTCCAGATAACCGTGGTTGAGGCCGGCATCCTCGGCGAGCGACAGCATCTCGCGGGCTTCGGCGACCGTGCGCGCAAGCGGCTTTTCGCAGGCAACGGCGAAGACCTTGCTGCGGCCGTCCTTGACGGCCTTATGCAGCGAACGCATGACGTCGATGCGGGTGTAGTTGGGCGAGAGGATCCAGACCGCGTCGACGTCATCGGCCGTCAGTAGCGCTTCCAGGCTTTCATGCGTGCGGCAGCTGCCGAGACCCAGCGCCTCGACCTCATTTGCAAATTTCTCGCGGTTCTCGGCCTTGCGGCTGAAGACGCCGGTGACCTCGATATTACGCACGCCGATCATCGATTTCAGATGGAAATGGGCGATGAAGCCCGATCCGACGAAACCCACGCGCAGCGTCTGCTTCGGTAGCTGTGTCATTCTCTTCTCCCATTTATCGATTTTGGTAACGGCGGGGTGCGGGCGGAAAACCGCACGCGGCTTTCCTCGTCCCACCTCCGGCTATTTACGTGGCGGCGCGGTGCTGCCACGGATGTTGAGCGTGGTCGGCAGGACGATGGCCGGCTCTGCGGCGACGTCACCATCCGAGAGGACGTTGAGAAGCTGCGACATCGCCGTGCGACCGATGTCGGCGCGCGGCTGGCTGACGGTCGTCAGCGGCGGATAGAAGGCCTTGCTGAGATAGAGATCGTCGAAGCCGACGACCGAGACGTCTCCGGGCACGTCGCGGCCGAGCCGCCGTAGCGCATGGATTGCGCCGTAGGCCATCTCGTCGTTGGCGGCGAAAATCGCGGTCGGCGGCTCCGGCAGGGCGAAAAGGTCCGAGGCGCAGGCCTCGCCGCTTTCGAGCAGGTAGTCGCCGCGCACCTCGTACCCCTCGGGGACCGCAAGGCCGGCCGCTTTCATGGCGGCCCTATAGCCGTCGCGGCGGCGGAGCGCCATGACCTCCGGCAGGGGACCAGCGATATGGGCGATGCGGCGATGGCCGAGCGCGATCAGATGGTCGACCGCAGCCTCAGCGGCGGCGACGTTGTCGATCTGCACATGCGGGAAGCCGGACCCCTCGATCATTTCGAGCGCGATAACGACAGGCAGATGCGAGAGATCGGCGCTTTCGCCCGGCTCAGGCGGCGGCAGCTTGCCGGTCATCAGGATCATGCCGTCGGCATGGCCGTCGCGCAGCATGTTGAAATACTCGACCTCGCGGTCCGGGTCGTTCTCGGTGTTGCCCATGAGGACGGCGTAACCGGCCTCGCGCGCCGTCGCCTCCACGCCCTTCAGGATCTCGAGGTAGAAGGGGTTGCCGACGTCGCGCACGACAAGCAGTACCGACATCGACCGGCGCGTTCGCAAGTTGCGGGCGCTGACATTCGGGCGGTAGTTGAGCTCGCGCGCCAGCGCGTTGATGCGCTGGCGTGTCTCGTCCGTCACCAGCGACGAGCCGCTCAGTGCCCGCGAAACGGTCGCAACCGAGACACCGGCGCGTTCTGCGATATCTTTGATCTTCGGCCGGTCGCTCATGCGCGCATCGCCCTCCCGCGGCCGTAGAACAGCATGAGCAGCAGCAGCGTCGCGCCGAACACCATCTGACGGCCGGACTCGTCGATGTTCACCGTCGTCAGGATGCCCTGGAGGATGACAAGCAGCAGCGCGCCGGCCATGGTCCCGGTGTAACCGCCCTTGCCGCCGGCAAGCGACGTGCCGCCAAAGACGACCGCGATGATCGACGACAGCATGTATTGCTCGCCGACATTGGCGAAGGACGATCCGGAATAACCGAGCAGGCAGAGCCCGGCGATCGCGGCGAACATGCCCGAGATCATGAAGAGACCGATGCGCATGAGCCGAACCGGCACGCCGGCCATATAGGCCGCGTGCTCGTTGGAGCCGATCGCGTAGATCCGATGACCGAAGACGGTGCGGTTCAGCATGAAGGCCATGAACAGGCCGATCACGATCCAGAGCCAGATGATGCCGGGAATGCCGAGCGCCAGCGGCTG
The DNA here is from genome assembly GCF_014852185.1 of Ensifer sp. ENS07. Taxonomy (NCBI): domain Bacteria; kingdom Pseudomonadati; phylum Pseudomonadota; class Alphaproteobacteria; order Hyphomicrobiales; family Rhizobiaceae; genus Ensifer; species Ensifer sp. ENS07. The sequence goes on from NZ_JACVBE010000009.1 coordinate 205,031, forward strand.
GGTCACGAAGGCGGAGAGGCCGGGCGCGGCGCGACCCGAGGGAATGCCCTGGCGGATGACCACCAGCAGGCCCTGCAGCACGCCCAGCATGCCGAGTGTCATCACCAGCGGCGGGATGCGCAGAAGCGTGACGCCGAGGCCGTTCAAAAGGCCGAAGAAGGCGCCAGCCGCCAGGCAGGCGAGCACCGCCGGCAGGATGCCGCCATCGGCACCGTTCATGACATTGCCGGCGATGATCGCCGAGAGCGACACGACGCCACCCACGGAGAGGTCAATGCCCTCGCGGCCGCCGAGAATGACGACGTTCTGGCCGGCGGCGACGATGCCGAGCAGCGAGGCGACGATCAAGAGCCGCAGGATCTGATCGGCCGAGGCAAACCCCGGCGACAGGCTTTGGCCAAGATAGAGCAGCGCGACGATGAGGATGAGCGCCACGACCAGCGGCTGTTTGAAGAACGACGTAACCGAGCTCATGCGCGTGCCCTCCGACCGGCGAGCACGCCGGCCATCAAGACGATCAGAATGGCCAGGCCCTGGACGAAGTTCTGCCATTCCGACGGCGTGCCCATGAAGAAGACCAGGGAATTGACGAGGCCGATCGTCAGGGCGCCGAGCAGAGAGCCGACCACCGTCGTCCAGCCGCCGGCAAGCGCACTGCCGCCAAGCACGACGGCGGCGACGCTGTAGAGCGTCATCTTGCCGCCGACCAGCGGATCGCCGCTCGCTGTATCACCCGTGAGGCAGAAAGCGGCAAGCGCCGAGAACAGCCCGCACAGAAGGTAGCCCTTGATGCGGACGGCGACGACCGGAAGCCCGGTCTGATAGGCGGCCTGCTGGTCGTCACCGACGGCCAGCAGTTCGGTGATGATGCGCGTGCGCGACAGGAAGTAAAGCAGGACGGCCAGCGCCGCGAGCACGTAGAAGACGAAGGGCAGGCCCAAGAGGCGGCCGCCATAGGTGCGCCAGAACAGTGCCGGCGCCGGCGTACCGGCAACGGGCATGACATAGAGCGCCAGCCCGGTGAAGAAGATGCTGGTCGCAAAGGTGGCGACGATCGCCTGCAGCCGAAGTGCTGCGACGACCAGTCCGTTGACCAGCCCGCAGGCAAGTCCGATGAGGACGCCGAGCGCAAGTGCGAGCAGCACGGCACCGGCGCCGCCGCCCCAGCGCTCCATCAGGACGACGATCGCGACATTGACCAGCGACAGCGTCGCGCCGGCGGAAAGATCGATATCGCCGGCGGAGACGACATATGTCTGCGCGATCGCCAGCATGATCAGCGCCATATAGGTGCTGAGCAGACCCGTCAGCGAGCGGTAGCTCAGGCTGTTGGGTGAAAAGAGGCCGTTCAGCGCCAGCAGCACGATGAGGATGACCAGCGCCGGCAGGAAGGGGTAGCGCTCGAGCCAGGAGCGCAGGCCGCCGCTCCTGGGAGAGGAAATGTCTGTCGCGGTCGATGTCATCATGCGGCCTCGTATGCAGCCTGGTAGAGATTGTAGCGGGTGCGATCGTCGCCGGTCAGTTCGCGCGTCACCGAGCCGCCGTTGAAGACAAGGATGCGGTTGGCATTTCCGAGCAATTCGGCGTCCTCGGACGAATAGAGCAGGATGCCGAGGCCTTCGGCCGCAAGCTGGCGAATGAGCGCAAAGAGATCGGCCTTGGCCTGGAGGTCGATGCCCTTGGTCGGGTCGTCGAGCAGCAGCACGTCGGGCCGATCGATCAGCCATCGGGCGATGATCACCTTCTGCTGGTTGCCGCCGGAAAGCGAATTGATCGGATGGAAGAGGCTCGCAAACTTGGTGTGCATCGCTTCGAGCGCCGGCATCGCCTTGTTTTTGAGGCTCGAGGGCCGCGCGAGCATCAGCCGGTCGCGAAGATAATGGATCGGCGTGACGTTCTCTATGATCGGACGGCCGCTGATGACGCCGTCGCGACCGCGGTCGCCGGAGACATAGGCGCAGCCACGGCGAATGGCGTCGCGCGGGCTTTTGGCATCATAGCGTTCGCCGCCGATCGTCACCTCGCCGGATGAAACGGTGCTTGCGCCGAAGATGGCCCGCAGCAGCGCCGATTGCCCCTGCCCGTGCAGCCCGCCGAGCCCGAGGATCTCGCCCTTTGCCACCTCGAAGCTGACATCGCGAAAGCCCTTGCCCGAGAGGCTACGTACGGAGATCGCCGTCTGCGCGCCAGTTTCCACCACCGCTGGTGCCGATGACCTTGCAGCCGGCATGTCGCTGGCGCCGCCGACCATCAGCCGGATGACCGTTGCCGGGTCGGTCTCGGAGAGTTTCACCGTCTCGATGGTCTCGCCGTCGCGGATGATCGTCACGCGATCGCCGATCGCGGTGATTTCGTCCATGCGGTGCGAGATGAAGATGATGCCGCGACCCTGGCCTTTGAGATCGCGCAGGATCTCGAAGAAGCGATCGACCTGGGCGCGGTCAAGTGCGGAGGTCGGCTCGTCGAAGATCAGGATCGGCGCTTCGCTGGCGAGCGCCTTCATGATCTCCACCAGTTGCCGCTGGTCCGCCCGAAGGTTGCCGACCAGGGCCTCCGCGTGAAAACCTTCGCCGGAGACCTCCGAGAACAAGGCGATGTAGCGCGCCGCGCGCGCCTTCATTGCCGCCCGGTCGATGAAGAGGCCGGCCTTCACCGGCAGGGCGGAAAGGCAGATGTTTTCCTCGACCGACCGGTGGCTGGCGAGGCTGAGTTCCTGGTAGAAAATGCCGATGCCGGCGGCGCGTGCGGCTTGCGGCCCGGAGATCGTCACGCGCTTGTCGTTGATCAGGATCTGGCCGCCATCCGGCCGCACGCTGCCGGCGATGATCTTGCACAGCGTGCTCTTGCCGGAGCCGTTGGAGCCCATCAGCACATGCACTTCGCCGGCAGCGATCTCAAGGTCGCCGCGGCGTAGCGCCAGCGTTGCGCCGTAAGCCTTGCTCACGCCGTTCAGTCTCAGTTTCGACATCGGCTGTCGTCCATTTGGTTGCTTGCCGCATCTTCAGGGATGCTCGCGCTCGGCACCGGCTCCACTGCAGCAATCTTTCACGCCCGATCGGCCTTGGTCGGTGGCCATCGGCGGCATCGGTCGCCGGGCGGCTCAAGACAAGAGTCGCCCGGCGAAACCCGAACTTACTTGAACAACGCCGTGGCGTCGTCGATCGAAAGCGCGTTGGTGTAGGAGTAATAGCCCGGCTTGCCGTCGAGTTGCTTGGCGGCGTCGCCAAGGTTCTTGCTGTCGATGAACGGGATCGGCAGATACATGGCGTTCTTGTACTGGCCAGCCGTTGCCGGCTCCTTCAGTTCCTTGCCCTGCAGCATCAGCACCGCAACGTTGAGCGCGCTTGCCATGACGCCCGGCGGGTTGACGGTCGCGCCGGAATTCAGCTTGTCCTTGACCCAGAGGTCGATGAAGTCCTTGCGGATTTCGCCGGTTGCGGCGATCTGGCTGGTCTTGCCCGCATCCATGATCGACTTCCAGGCGCCGGCCGCCATGCCGTCCTGAACAACGACGCCGTTGATATCAGGATAGGTTGCAAGGATGTTCTGCATCGCCTGCTGGCCCTGGGCCTGATCCCAATTGGCGTTGACCTCGTTGACCACCTGCAGGTCCGGATAATCCTTGAAGACACTCTTGTAGCCGGCGACGCGCATTTCATTGGCCGGATGGCCGGCGACGCCGTTGATGGCGACCACCTTGCCCTTGCCGCCGAGCGTGTCAGCCAGCCACTTGGCGCCGGCAGCGCCCCAGGCCGTCTGGTCGATGCCGACATAGGTCGCATCCGGCGAGGAAACCTCGGCGTCCGTCGCGATCACCAGGATGCCGGCTTCCTTCGCCTGGGCGAAGATCGGATCGAAGGCCGTCGGGCTGTTGGGGTTGATGATGATGGCATTCACGCCCTCGGCGATGAAGTTGCGCACATGCGCGATCTGCCCGGGCACGTCGACATTGGCGCTCTGGACGGAGACTTCGACGTCGACGCCCTTCTCTTTCCACTTCGCCGCGGCCTCCTTGGCCTCGTCGATCATCTGCGTGCGCCATTCGCTGCCGACCCAGCCGTTGGACAGGCCGATCTTGAAGGTCTCGGCATTGGCGAAAGAAGCGGAAATGGCAATGGTTGCGACAGCGCCAAGCGCTGCGGCGATAAATTTCTTCATCAGATCCTCCCAAATCTTGCGAAAACCATGAAGCCAGAAAATGTAATCGATTTCAATCGGCATTTTCAGGGAATTTTGTGCGGTTTCGTTTTCCGCCGCCGGGAGGATCAAGGAGATAACGGAAAGCGTCGGGCGCGGGCAGAATAGACTTCGGCAAGTGTCTCACCGAGAGAAGCCAATAGTGCTTGGTTCCCCCTCCCCGCTGTGCGACAGCAAGGGCAGAGGCAGTGACGATTCGTCGTTGCGCCAACTGGAATGAACTGCAGGAATGACGCCATGACATGAAGGCGCTGCGGGATTGATCCCGATGGCCGCCCGAACAGCGGCCCGCCCGTTGCTCAAATCGCAACACTTCGTTGCTTGCCGGCCGGCTAGCCGCAATTTGCCCTCACCGCCTACTCTGAACGCTGGGCAAAGAACAACAACTGGCTCCCAACCAGAGGAGAACATCATGACCGGGAAAACCGGAGCCGCCTCGGGCGCGCTCTATCTGCATATCTTTGTGCTGGCGATCGTCATCGTCTCCGAGCTGATCGGCATTCAGCGTCTGCCGATCGGTATCGGCACCGTCATCTTCCTGCCGATCCTTTACGCCTTCGCGCTCGGCATCGCCTTCAATCCGGCCATTTTCAAGGCGACCGGCAAGTTCCTGTCGCGCGATGCGGTCAAGCTTTCCGGCGCGATGATCACCGTTGCCATCATGCCGTTCATCGCCAAGTTCGGAACGACGGTCGGCCCGCAGATTTCGCAGATCATCGAGGCCGGCCCGGCGCTGGTTCTGCAGGAGCTCGGCAATCTCGGCACGATCATCGTCGCCTTCCCGGTCGCAGTGTTCCTTCTCAAGATGGGCCGTGAAGCCGTCGGCGCCACCTATTCGATCGACCGCGAGCCGAACATCGCACTGATCGCCGACAAATACGGCCTCAACTCGCCGGAAGGTGCCGGCGCCATGGGCGTTTATGCCACCGGCACGCTGATCGGCACCTTCGTCTTCGCCATCATGCCGCCGATCGTCCACGGCCTCGGCATCTTCGACGTGCGTGCGCTCGCCATGTCCTGCGGCGTCGGCTCCGGCTCGATGCTGGCGGCCTGCACCGGCGGCCTCGTCGCGGCGGTGCCGGACCAGAAGGACATCATTCTCGCGCTCGCCGCCGCCAGCAACATCCTGACCTATGCCACCGGCCTCTATGTCGGCATGTTCGTGGCGCTGCCGTTGACGGAGTGGCTCTACAACAAGGCGCGCCCGTCCGAGCGTCGCACCGCAGCCTGATCGGGAGAGAGAACCATGACCAACCAGAACACCTCCGCCAACTACGCCGACGATCTCCCGCTGAACCCCGAGGACGAACGCAAGCTCGACGTGATCGGCCATGCCGGCCTGCTGATCATCGCCTGCGCCATCGGCCTTGTCGCCAACTGGGTCGGCACCGGAACGTCGCCGCTCACCGCATTGCCGGGCATGGCGACGCTATATGCCGCCTGCATCGTCGGCCTGGCGCTCGCCCGCTTCGTGCCCTTCTACCTGCCAAGCGTCGCCTGGGTTTCGCTGATCGCGATCCTCATCACCATCCCGGGCGTTCCGGGTGCAGCCTGGGTCAGCGAACAGGTCGAGCACCTCAACTTCCTCGCATTGGCGACCCCGGCGCTTGCCTATGGCGGCCTTGCCTTGACGGCGAACGAGTTCGCGATCGCCCGCCGCTCGGGCTGGAAGATCGTCATCGTCGCGATCTGCGTGATGGTCGGCACCTATATGGGCTCGGTCGTCGTCGCCGATCTCTTCCTGCGTCTCGGCCAGTAACGCGGCACGCAATTCCAGGAAGCGGTTTTCCGTCCGGAATTGTGTAAGAGAAACAGGTCGGCCGCTCTGCGGCCGGCCATCCCCTCAAACGACAGGACGCACGCCATGACACGCCACGACATCAGCCCCGAGCGCATCGAGGAAACGATCCGCTGGCGTCATCACCTGCATGCCCATCCCGAGCTTGCCTTCGAGGAACGCCAGACCGCGGCCTTCATCGCCGGCCGGCTTGCCGAATGGGGCATTGCCGTGAAGGACGGTTATGGCGGCACCGGGCTTGTCGGCACGCTCAGGCGTGGCACATCGAACCGATCGATCGCCATTCGCGCCGACATGGACGCGCTGCCGATCATCGAGACGAGCGGCGCTGCCTACGCCTCGAAGACGACGGGCAAGATGCACGCCTGCGGCCACGACGGCCACGTCGCCATGCTGCTGGCCGCCGCCCGGCAGGCGAGCGAGATGGACTTCGACGGCACCGTGCATTTCATCTTCCAGCCGGCCGAAGAGGCCGAGGGCGGTGCCCGCGTCATGGTCGCCGATGGCCTCTTCCGTGATTTCCCGGCCGATGCCGTCTATGCGCTGCACAACTGGCCGGCGCTCGACGTCGGCTCGGTGGTGGCCCGCGACGACGCGATGATGGCCGCCTTCGGGGTCTTCGAAATCACCATCACCGGTCGCGGCGCCCATGGGGCGATGCCGCATGAGGGTGCTGACCCGCTCGTCGCTAGCGCCCAGATCGTCACGGCCTTGCAGACGATTGCCAGCCGTAACGTCTCGCCACTCGAAGCGGCCGTCGTCTCCGTCACACAGATCCACGGCGGCGACGCCTGGAACGTGATCCCGGAAAAAGCCGTGATCCGCGGCACCACGCGCTGGTTCGACAAGGCGGTCGGTGACACGCTCGAAAACCGGATGCGCACGCTCGTTTCGGCCCTTGCCGAAGGGCTCGGCTGCACGGCCGAGCTCGATTATCAGCGCCGCTATCCGGCGACGATCAACGATCCCGCAGCCGCCGCGCTCGCACGCTCGGTCGCCGCGGCAGACCCGGCCTTGACGGTCATCGACGCGCCACCAAGCATGGCGGCCGAGGACTTCGCCTTCATGCTCGACGAACGTCCCGGCTGCTATCTCTGGCTCGGCGCAAGACGCGAGGGCGTTAACCCCGGCCTGCACTCGCCGCACTACGATTTCAACGACGCGATCATCGGCCAGGGCGTAAACCTCTGGACACGCCTGATCGCGACCTCGCTTGGTCGTTGACCCCAAGGGGATTCCGTCGCATCCATGACCACCATGGACGTACTCGACGCGAAAGCGCTCAGGATCTTTATGGCGGTTGCGCGCATCGGTTCGATCCGGGGCGCTGCGGAGCATATGGGGCTGGCGCCATCGGTCGTCAGCCGCCAGATCGCCGACACTGAACGCGACATCGGCCTGTCCCTCTTCGAGCGCACCGCCCGCGGCACGGTCCTGACCGACGCCGGTGAACTGGTGCTCGAACACGGCAAACGCGTGCTCGAGGACAACGGGCTGCTTGCCGAGCAGCTCGACCAGATCCGCGGCGTGCAGCAGACCCGCATCCGCATTCGCTGCGGCGAAGGTTTCATGGCCGACCTGGTGGAGCACGGGCTCTCGTCGTTCTCAAAGGCACACTCCTATGTGCGCTACATCGTCGAACTCGGCAGCACCGAAGACGTCGTCGACGCCATCGCCAACAGCGACGCCGACATCGGCATCGCCTACAATCCCCTGACCGAACCGCGCATCCGGGCGCTGGCGATTGCGCGCCAGCCGCTCTGCGTCATCGTGCCGGCGGGCCATCCCCTGTCCGAGCGCAGCGACCTGAAACTTGCCGATTGCCTCGCCTTCCCGTGCGCGCTGCTCGGCAAGGGCAATGGCGTGACACAACTGGTGGCGCGGGTGGCGGCCGATGCGGGGCTGGCGCTGGCGCCGTTGCTCGAAACCCATTCGATCGAGGTGCTCCGCCGCTTCGTTGCAGCAAGCCTCGGCGTCACCTTCCTGCCGCGTACGTCCGTAACCGTGGAAATCGCGCGCGGGTCCATGCAGGCGATCGACCTCTCCGATCCGCTGCTGAGCGAGGCGAGCGCGCATTTGATGGTGCGGGCCCACCGCCGCCTGCCGCTGTCGGTCGAAAAACTCGGCCAGCATCTCGCGCGCGAGATGCAATCCTTCCAGACTTAGAAGACCGTCCTAGCTCGATGAAACCCGCGCGGCGCTAACGCTCGCCTTTCCCATCACCGGCGGTCGAGCAGACGTTGCCACGCCAGCAACGCATTGTACCAGGCGCGCCGTCTACCCGCTCGCCAGCCCGCATGCCACCTTCGCCGGATCATTCTGATCATACGAGGGTAAGCGGATCATGACGGCGGAACGAACGACAGTTGGCGTGGTGGGTTTGGGCGCCATGGGTCTCGGCATGGCGACGACGCTCGCCGGCAAAGGTTTTGCCGTCAAGGGCTTCGACCTCTCCGAGGCCCGGCGCACGCTTGCCGCCGAAGGCGGGGTGACCCCGGTCGAGGCTCTGACTGACGTCTTCTTCGACACCAACTTCATCGTCTTCTCGCTGCCAACCGCCAAGGACGTGGCAGCCGTCGTCGAGGCCAATCTAGAAGCGCTGAAGGCGGCCGGCCGCCGCGTCGTCATCATCGACACCTCGACCTCCGAGCCGGATGTCTCGCGTGATCTCGCCGCAGCCCTTGCCGGCCTCGGCCACGGCTTCATCGACGCGCCGGTCTCCGGCGGTCCGGCAGGTGCCGCAAGCGGCAAGCTGACGATGATGATCGGTGGCAGTGACGCGGACGTCGCCCTTGCCGGCCCGGTGATCGACGCGATGTCGGCCAAGGCCCTGCATGTCGGCCCGAGCGGCGCCGGCAACGTTGCCAAGCTCGTCAACAACCTGCTCGCCGCCGCCCATATGGTGACGACGGGCGAAGGGCTGAAGCTGGCGCTTGCCGCCGGGCTTGATGCGGACGAGGCGCTGAAGGTGCTCAACGCCGCGTCCGGCAAATCGATGATCAGCGAAGTGCATTTCCCGACCTGGGTGATGAACGGCCGCTTCGACAGCGGCTTCACCATGGGCCTGATGCGCAAGGACGTGCGGCTTGCCAGCGAGCTTGCGGCCCGCACCGGCGCCGATCTGCCGCTCTCGGGCGCAGTCGCCAAGCTCTGGGCCGAGAGCCCGCTCGAAAACGCCGAGGACTTCACCCGCATGGGCGCCTTCCGCCCGGTGGCCAACGACAACTGAGACTTGAAGGGAACGACGATGAACGACATGACCATGCCCGCCAAGGCCGAGCGCATCCGGGCGCTGTTCCACGGCATCATTCCCGGCACCGAGATCGGCAGCTATGTCGACGGCACGCTGGTGCCCGGTTCCGGCGACGAGCAGGCGCTCACCGATCCGGCGACCGGCGAAGTCTTCGCCACCTTCAAGGACGCCGGCGCTGATATCGTCGACGCCGCCATGCAGGCGGCAGCGCGCGCCCAGCGCGAATGGATCTCGATGACCGCTTCGGCGCGCGGCCGGGTGATGAACGAGATCGCCCGCAAGATCCGCGAGCGCGCCGGCGAGATTGCCGAGCTCGAAAGCCGCTCGGCCGGCCGGCCGATCCGCGACATCCGTGGCGAGGCTGTCCGGGTCGCCGAGATGTTCGAATATTATGCCGGCTGGTGCGACAAGCTGCACGGCGAGGTCATCCCGGTCCCGACCTCGCATCTGAACTATACCCGCAACGAGCCGGTTGGCGTCGTCGCCCAGATCACCCCTTGGAACGCGCCGCTCTTTACCGGCGGATGGCAGATTGCGCCTGCGATCTGCGCCGGCAACGGCGTCGTCATCAAGCCGTCGGAACTGACGCCGCTCAGCACGCTCGTGCTCGGTGCGCTCTGCGAGGCGGGCGGCGCGCCCCGTGGCCTCGTCAACGTCATCGCCGGCCAGGGCGTAACGGCGGGCCAGGCGATGGTCGCCCATCCGAAAACGGCACTCGTCGTCTTCGTCGGCTCGGCGCTTGCCGGTTCGGCCATTGCGGCAGCGGCTGCGAAGAACGTCGTGCCCTGTATCCTCGAACTCGGCGGCAAGTCCGGCAACATCGTCTTTGCCGATGCCGATATCGACCGCGCCATCGTCGGCGCCCAATCGGCGATCTTCTCTGGCGCCGGCCAGAGCTGCGTTGCCGGCTCACGCCTGCTCGTGCATCGCTCGGTGCACCAGCAGTTCGTCGAGCGTTATGCCGAGGCTGCCGCGCGCATCCCCGTCGGCGATCCCTATCTCGACAGCACGCAGATCGGCCCGATCAACAATGCACGACAATGGGCGAAGATCGAGGAAATGGTGCGCCAGGGCGTTGCCGAAGGTGCAACGCTTGCAACCGGCGGCGCCAAGCCGGCTTCTCTTCAAGCCTCCGGCGGCTTCTATTTCGCGCCGACCATTCTCGACAATGTCAAGCCGGACATGACGATCGCCCGCGAAGAGGTCTTCGGCCCGGTCGTCGGCGTCACCGTCTTCGACGACGAGGACGAGGCGGTCACCCTCGCCAACGACAACCCGTACGGCCTGGCAGGCGCCGTTTGGACCCGTGATGTCGGCCGCGCACACCGGGTCGCTTCAATGGTGCGGGCCGGGACCTTCTGGATCAACGGCTACAAGACGATCAGTGTCATGTCGCCCTTCGGCGGCTTCGGCCGCTCCGGCTATGGCCGCTCCTCCGGCCGTGATGCACTGATGGCCTATACACAGACGAAGAGCGTCTGGGTCGAGACCGCGGAAAACCCGGCCGTCGTCTTCGGTTATTCGCCGGAAGCCTGATCGGCACGCCCCCCCGGAAACGAGAAACGGCCGGCAAAATGCCGGCCGTTTCTTTTTGTGACTGAAGCTCCTCTGGCTCAGAATTCAAACGCAGTCGACACCATGAAGGTGCGCGGCGCGCCGGCGGCAAGGAAGCCACGGGCGGACGAGGCCCAGTAGTTCTCGTCGAACACGTTCTGGACGGTCGCCCGGATTTCCACCGGCTTAGCGTTTTCACGCTCGAAGGAGTAACGCGCACCGAGATCGACCCGCGTCCAGTCCGAGACCTTCTGCGTGTTCCTCTGGTCGTAGTAGGTGCTGCCGGTATAAACGAGGCGACCGGTGAGCGTCAGGTCCTCGACCCAGGGTGTGTCGTATTCACCATAGAGGCTGATCGCGGTCGTCGGGACGCCGGGCACACGGTTGCCATCGAACCGCTCTCCTGTTCTCGAGTTCTCTGCCTTATCGAGCTTGGCGTCCATGAAGGTGATGCCACCAAGCAAGCGAACGCCGTCAACCGGTTCGCCATAGGCTGAAAGCTCGATGCCACGGTTCACCTGCAGGCCGTCGACGGCGAAGACGCCGCCGGTTGTCAAACCGTTTGGCTGCCTGATCTCGAACAGCGCTGCGCCGAGCATTACTTCGCCGAGGTCGTATTTGAAGCCGATTTCCTTCTGCTTGCTGACAACAGGAGGGAAAATCTGGTCGCTGTTCAGAGCGTTGGACGGCGCTGACGGCCCTTCGGTCAGAGCTTCCACGTAGTTGCCGTAGACAGAGAAGCTGTCGGTGACGTTTACGAGTGCCGCGACGGCAGGGCTGAACCGGCCTTCCTCGTAATAGTAGGTCTGTTGACCGAGCGGCACGGCGCCGGGACGCGTATTGTACCCTCGTACACGCATTTCCTGATAGCGCCCGCCGACCGTCAGCTGGAAACGGTCTTCGGCAAAGGAAAGCGTATCGGAGATCGCGACGCTGGTCGCGAGCAGGTCCGAAAACGCATGCAGGTCGTTCGAGCGCGGAAGCCCGCCCGTATTGACCCAATCGCTCGGCACATAGATCGGATTGTAGATGTTGGTCATGTAGCTTCTGAAGCCGAGCCTGCCCGGATGGAAGTAGCCGCGGTTGTTCTCGTTGAGCGCTCGGCTCACAGAAACGCTGAGCTGGTGACCGACGGGTCCGGTATCGAACTCCGAGCGGAGACCAACCTCACCCGAGACCCCCTGGATCTCCTGCGGATTGTAGCCGAACTCGGCCAGCGCATCGCCATTGGGATTTTGAATGGTGTAGGACGTGCTCAGGAAGTCCTCGCGGTAGCGGCTGATGCCGCCGGCGGCGTAAACAGTGGTGTTCTCCAGCACGTCGAACTCGACGCGGCCAGCGACCATATTGTGTTCACTGTCATGGTATTCGAACGGGTTGGACGTGTTGATCCGGCCGTCCGGCGCTTCCGGGATCTTGATGCCCGGCGCTGCCGCGTTGAACAGCGAGGCCGGCGCATTGATGTTCTGCTTCGAATGATTGAGGTCGAGCGAGGCACGCACCCGATCGCCGCGATAGTCGAGCCCGAGCGACAGCACGCCGATCTCGTTTTCGTTGTGGTCAAGCGCCGTGTCGCCGCCACGATAGGAACCGTTGAAACGGACGCCCCATTCGCCCTCGGGCCCGAAACGGCGACCGACATCGAGGTGCGACCACAATTGCGAGTCCGACATATAGGTGGTCGTCAGTCGCGTCAGCGGCTCGTCGGTGGCGCGCTTGGGCACCAGATTGATAGTCCCACCGACGCGGCCGACGCCGCCGTTGACCAGCGCGCTCGGGCCTTTCAGGACCTCGACGCGCTCGATGCCCTCAAGGGGGCTGCGGCGCGGGTTGGTGATGTAGAAGAGGCCGTCATAGGCCGTATCCAGATTGGTGACCGAGAAGCCGCGAATGAAGAACGAATCACGCTCGCTGAACGCCGGCGCATCCATGCGTACCGAGGGATCGTTGAGGGTGACATCGGCGACCGTTCGCGCCTGCTGATCGCGGATCAGCTTATCCGTGTAGCTGGTGACGCTGAACGGGGTTTCCTTGACAGGACGGTTGCCGAGCGCGCCAAGCCGCGCACCGGTCGCCATCTGACCGCCCGCATAGGGAGCTGACGGCTGGCCGATGGTGCCGGTCTCAGGCGGCTGACCGCCCGCTTGCCCGACGGCCACGATGGGGGCCAGCTGCGTCGCGCCGCCCGAACTGCGTTCAGCCTGGGCCAGGCTTTCGACCCGGCTGGTCTTGCGTGCCTCCTGGGCCGACGCCGCCACGGCGGACATTGCCAGCAGCGACACGCCCGCCAGCACGACTTTGGCTCGCCGACGCGAAACCGAATTGAACCTGCCCCTTGCCATTCTCTTACCCCTGTAACTTCGATTAAGGTGAATTCCGTATCCGCCACTGTCGCCGGCCGAACCCAGCCGCTCAGAACGCGACGCACGCGCCTTGCCCGTTGAACAACGGTGCAGGGCGAGCCCCGGACATTGCGTTCAGTTGCGGCTATTTCGACCGACAGACGGGTCTCGTGCGCAGCAGCTCGCTTCGGCAAAGCGGGTGCGTAACCGGCCCTTCGGTCACGGCGCGTTCGGTTGCGCCCATGCAGACTGGCTGCCAGACAAAGTGTCGGCGATCGCGGGTCATCCCACGCTTGGGAGCACTCTCAAAACTGGACGAGATTGCGAACATCGACATTGAAACATCAACTATAACAATAGCATAAAACTTGAATTTCTAAGTCAAGTCTGCGCACGTATAGTCGGATTCGGTCGGGCGTCCACGCTTTTTGTGCGTGAATTCAGCGGTTAACGGTAAACCGGGCGTTGTTTGCCAGATGTGGAAAGACAGGCAAATCGGGGCGTAGCGGGCCGTCAGCCCGCGTCCGGCGCAGGACAGCCTCAGCCTGGCGCCTGCGCTACGATCGGTGGGCCGCGTCATGCAAAGATCGGCGGGAAAAGGATGTTTTAATCGAGCGACGCCCGCGTCACCGAAGGGCTTGCCCTGTCGGCCGCAGCGGCTCGTTCGCGTGTCAGGCCCGGAAGCGGTCGAAAGCGGTCAAGCGCTTGATCGGCGGATCGGCTTCCTTCCAGCGATAGATCTCCGAGCGGAGGTAGCCGAGTTCGTCTTCAAGTGCGGTTTCGGCGACTTCGACCCACCAGGATTTCGGACGGCCGTCACTTCCGTCAGACCAGCGGTAGCCGCGAGCTTTCAGATGATCCTTCATGTCGAAGGGGCTGTTTTCCGCAAAAATGCGGACGCGTGATCGCTGGCTCGCCTCGTAGAGTTCGGCAAAGGGCGTGCTGCCGGAGCCGCCATCCTTGGCAAGGACTTCGAGCAAAGCGAAACAGTCGTCGACCGCCCGGTGGCCGTCGTGGAAGTAACCGGCCTGCCCGATCAGGTAACCGAGCTTGGTGCCTTCGAAGCCGCGGGAAGACCAATCGATCTCGGAGACGGAACAGGCCCATGCCTTTCCTGCAAAAACGGGCGAGAAGGCCTCGCAGAAGGGACGGTCGAAGCCGGCATTGTGGGCGATGACAAGGTCGGCCTTTTCCATCAGCGCCCGCACTTCGTCGAGGTCGATCGTCTTTCCCGCGACCATCTCGTTGGTGATGCCGGTAAGACGAGTGATTTCCGCAGGGATCGGATTGGACGGCTGGCGCAAGCCGCCGAAAACGCCAGTCACGTCTCCCAGGTTTCCCTTCTCATCGAAGGTAAAGGCGATCAGGCCGATCTCGATGATCTCATCCTTGCGATGGTTGAGCCCTGTGGTTTCGGTATCGAGAATGACGCCATGCAGGGGGAAGCCGGGACGCGCAACAGGCACCACAGCGCGCGGCACAAGCCGCTGCAACAGGCGATAGCGACCCGTCGCCTGAAGGTGACGGACCATATCGTCCTCGGTCAGCGATGCCCGCTTGACCGCCGGTCCACCGCCCGCCTTTTTGGAAGTTGCCTCGTCCGAAACAAAGAGGTCGAACTGCTGCGTCATTCGGTTGTCCCGCAAATTAACGACTCACACGTCTGCGTTCCAGAATAGCGGCTAACAGGCATGCTTCCCAGCAAATCGGGAAGAAGGCGCAGGAGCGCCTGGATTTTCAGGCGCAAAAGATGGGGAAACGGTCTCGCGCTTCAATATGCTCGGCGGCACTGTTGTCCCCGTCCCCGTCAACACGGGGTGCAGAAACGACAGTGCCGCCGCAGCAAGAACTTCACTTGAAGTCGTGGCGATTACGCCGCTCGATCAGGCGGCGCGGCTCCAGCCTTCGCGGGCTGCAGCACCTTCCAGCTTGAACTTCGCCAGCATCGTGCGCAACTGACGGCTCTCTTCGGCGAGCGTGCCGCTGGCGGCTGTCGTCTCTTCCACCATCGCCGCGTTCTGCTGGGTCATCTGGTCCATGTGGTTGACGGAGGTGTTGATCTCCTGCAGTGCGGTCGCCTGCTCGCGCGCCGCCGTCGCGATCGTGTTGACGTGGCCGCTGACATTGTTGACCAGTGTCTCGATCTCCAGCAGCGCCTCGCCGGTCGAGCGCACCAGCGCCACGCCGTTTTCGACTTCCGACGCCGAGCTGTGGATCAGCGTCTTGATTTCCTTGGCCGCGTTGGCCGAGCGTTGCGCCAGCTCGCGCACTTCCTGGGCGACGACGGCAAAACCGCGGCCGGCTTCGCCCGCGCGTGCCGCTTCGACGCCGGCATTGAGCGCCAGCAGGTTCGTCTGGAAGGCGATTTCGTCGATGACCGAGATGATCTGGTTGATGCGGTTGGACGAACCCTCGATGCGGCCCATGGCATCGACGGCGCTGCGCACGATCGCGCCGGAACGGCCGGCGCTTTCCTTGGTGGCGCGCACCATCTCATGCGCCTCATTCGCCCGCTCCGAGGCGGTGCGCACGGTCGAGGTGATTTCGTCGAGCGCCGCTGCGGTTTCCTCAAGCGCTGCCGCCTGCTGTTCCGTGCGCTTCGACAGATCATTGGCAGCCGAGCTCAGTTCGGCGGAGTTGTCGTTGATGGTGCTGGCCGCGGTGCGCACGTTCTGCATGGTCGACCGCAGCGTCACCATCGTCTGGTTGACGTTCGTCTGCAGCTCGGCGAAGGCACCGTGGAATTCGCCGCGCATGTTCTGCGTCAGGTCGGCGTCGGCAAGCGCCGCAATCACGCGGCGGACTTCGGTGACGGTCTGGTCGACGCTGGAGACGAGCTCGTTGACGCTCCATGCGAAGCGGTTGAGGTCGTCGTTTTCATAGTCCTTGTTGATGCGGCCGGTGAAATCGCCGGCAACGGCAGAGGCGACGACGACGCTGATGTTGGACTGCAGGTCGCTGCTGCGCGCATGGAGGGCCGCTTCCTGCGCCTTCATCGCGCGCATGGCGATGCCGTTCTTGCGGAAGACTTCGACGGCACGGGCCATCTCGCCGATCTCGTCCTGGCGGGAAACGTCCGTCGCATCTCCATCCAGTTTTCCGTCGGCAAGTTCGCTCATGGTCGAGGTCAGGTCACGGACCGGCATGACGATGCCGCGGCGGGCAACGACGAGGCTGACGCCGACGCCGAAGAGCACGCAGGCCGCAGCGGCCGCGGCGAGGATTGTCATGGCGACGGACGAGGAATTCAGCGCCTCTTCACGAGCGGCGGAAAGCGCTTCGCCGGAATAGGTGCTGTAGGTCTTGACTGTTGCCGTCACGGTCTTTTGCGCTTCGAGCGCCTTGTCGAGTGCGGCCTTGACGGCACCGGCATCTCCGCCCTTCTCGGCGGCGACGGCGACCATGGCGCGGATCTCGTCGAAGTAGCTGTTGAGCGTCAGGCGGATGTCATTCAGCAGCTTGTCTTCGGCATCGTCGGCGACCGCCTCGATCTTGGTCAGGCGGCCGAGCATTTCGGTCGCACGCTTTTCGGTTTCCGCGCCGAAGTCGGCGGCGTTCTCCGGGGCGGCGGCGAGCTGATAGGTCATGCGGCTGATGGCGATGATGTCGACGCGCAGGTCCATTGCCTCGCGCGCTGCTTCCTCACGCGCGCCGACATCGACGATCGTCGCACCGAGCGAGGAAAGACCACGCGCACCGGCAAGCGCGATCAGAATGGAGGATATGCCCATGACCACGACCACAAGGCCGACCTTGGTCAAAATCGAAAGGTTCTTGAACGTCACTGCCGTGACTCCTGTGATGTCGCAATCGCGCTGATGGGAGGGGACATGGTCAGCCAAACCGGCGGGAGGAGGACCGGATGTTTGCGGCCCCGCAAGGGGAGGAACTGGGGCGCGCACTGACCAATAAGTACTTAGTAATTTCGAATTTAAATTCGGGTTAAAAAAGCGATCGCGTCTTTTCGCATATGCAGCAATAGTTGTTGTGCATATGCCGGAACGAAAAACGGGCGGACGATCGCTCGCCCGCCCGCAGACCACCGCAGCAGTCTTGGGAGATTTCAGTCTTTCCGGCCTATGACCGGCCGTATCCACCGCCGGTCGGCGTCACGACGGTAAAGGCTTCGCCAGCTTCGAGAACCGTATGGGCGCAGCCCGACAGTTCCTCCGTCCGGCCGTCATTGCGGCGCACGAGGTTGCGGCCGAGTTCACCCGGGCTTCCGCCCTTGATGCCGAAGGGTGCGACGCGGCGATGGCCGGAGAGGATCGCGAAGTCGAGCGTTTCCCGCGCCCGGATCGTGCGCTTCGTGCCGTTTCCGGCGTGCCACTGGCCGCGGCCACCGGAACCGACGCGAATGTGGAAGTCTTCGAGCACCACCGGGAAGCGGGTTTCGAGGATTTCCGGATCGGTGAGCCGCGAGTTGGTCATGTGCGTATGAACCGCATCGGCACCGTTGTAGCCGGGACCCGCCGGCGCGCCGGAGCAGATCGTCTCGTAATACTGATAATTGTCGTTGCCGAAGGTGAGGTTGTTCATCGTCCCTTGCGCGCCGGCCTGGCTCTGGACCGCGCCGAACAGGCAGTTCGTCACGGCCTGGCTGACCTCGACGTTGCCGGCAACGACGGCCGCCGGATAGCGCGGCGTCAGCATCGTACCCTCGGGGATGACGATGTGGATCGGCCGCAGGCACCCGGCATTCATCGGAATGTCGGCCTCGACCAGCACGCGGAAGACATAGAGTACGGCGGCGCGGGTGACAGGCGCCGGCGCATTGAAGTTGTCGCCGCGCTGCTCCGACGTGCCCGTGAAATCGACGGTCGCCTCGCGCTTGTCGCGGTCGACCGTGATCTTGACGACGATGCTGCAGCCCTGGTCCATCTCGTAGGAGAATTCGCCGTCTGGCAACTGGTCAAGCACACGGCGCACGCTCTCAGCAGCATTGTCCTGGACGTGGCCCATATAGGCCTCGACCACGTCTTCGCCGAACTGGGCAATCATCTTCTTGAGTTCGGCGACGCCCTTTTCGTTGGCCGCCACTTGAGCCTTCAGGTCGTTGACGTTCTGAAGGATGTTGCGCACCGGATAGCGCGCGCCATTCAGAAGCGCTTCAAGCTCGGCCTCGCAGAAGCGACCTGCATCGATGAGCTTGAAGTTGTCGATGTAGACGCCCTCCTCCTCGATGTTGGTGGCAAGCGGTGACATCGAGCCCGGCGAAATGCCGCCGATATCCGCATGGTGGCCGCGGCTGGCGACCCAGAAGCGGATCTCTTGTCCGGCATCGTCGAAGACGGGCGTGCAGACGGTGAGGTCAGGCAGGTGCGTGCCGCCGTTATAGGGCGCGTTGATCAGGAACACGTCGCCGGGCTTGATCACCGGGTTCTCGCGGATCGCGGTTGCGACCGAGGCGTCCATGGAACCCAGATGCACCGGCATGTGCGGCGCATTGGCGACGAGGTTGCCGCGGTTGTCGAAGACGGCGCAGGAGAAGTCGAGCCGCTCCTTGATGTTGACCGAATAGGCGGTGTTCTGCAGCGTCACGCCCATCTGCTCGGCGATCGACATGAAGAGATTGTTGAAGATCTCCAGCATGACCGGATCGGCATGGGTACCGATCGCGCTCTGCTGCTGCAGCGCCTTCACGCGGCGCAGCACGATATGGTCTTTCGCCGTCAGTTCCGCCTGCCAGCCGTCCTCGACGACGACGGTCTGGTTCGGTTCGATGATGATCGCCGGACCGTCGAGCCGCTGGCCGGGGCTGAGTTCGGCGCGCAGCAGGACCGGCGCATCGTGGAACTGGCCTTGCGAATAGAACTGAGTGCGGCGTGAAACGTCGGGCGTGCCCGAGGTGACGGATGCGCCTTCGCGCTCCATCTGGGCAGCACCGCCGCCGACCGTCTCGACTTCGACGGCGTCGATCACCAGCGCCTTGTTGTCGGCGACGAAGCCGAAGCGGCGCTTGTGCAGCTCTTCGAACTCGGCGCGCAGGCGGGCGATGTCGTCATGCGCCGGGAAGGTCGCGTCGACCGCAAGCACCGTGTCGGTGCCGGCATAGCGGATATGGGCGCGCAGATGGGTGCGAATCTCGTCGCGGGCAATTCCTTGTGCTTCCAGTTCGCCGAGGCAATCGACTTCCAGCTCGGCGCCCAGCGTGCTGAGGGCTGCCGGCGCCTTGTCGTCGAGCGCGACGCCGAGCGCCTTCTGGCGAGTCGAGCGGATATCGGCAAGTCCCATGCCATAGGCCGAAAGCAGGCCGGACATCGGATGCACGAGAATGCTCTTCATGCCGAGCTGGTCGGCAACGAGGCACGCGTGCTGGCCGCCGGCGCCGCCGAAGCAGCTCAGCGCATAGCGCGTCACGTCATAACCGCGCTGCACGGAAATCTTCTTGATCGCCTCGACCATGTTGGCAACGGCGATGCGGATGAAGCCGTCGGCCACATCCTCGGGGCTGCGGCCATCGCCGATCTCGGTCGCCATGGCAACAAAACGGCCGCGCACGGTCTCGACGTCGAGACGTTCGTCCTGGTTCGGACCGAACAGCGCCGGGAAGAAATCCGGCATCAGCTTGCCGAGCATGACATTCGCATCGGTGACAGCAAGCGGACCGCCATTGCGGTAGCAGGCGGGGCCCGGGTTGGCGCCGGCCGAATCCGGGCCGACGCGGAAACGTTCGCCGTCGAAGTGCAGGATCGATCCGCCGCCGGCGGCAACCGTGTGGATCAGCATCATCGGTGCGCGCACGCGCACGCCTGCAACTTCGGTCTCGAACGCCCGCTCATATTCACCATCGAAATGGGCGACGTCGGTCGAGGTACCACCCATGTCAAAGCCGATGACGCGATCGAAGCCCGCGGCTTCGCCGGTCTTGGCGAGGCCGACGACACCGCCGGCCGGGCCGGAGAGGATCGCATCCTTGCCCTGGAACATTTCAGCCGCCGTCAGGCCGCCGGAGGACATCATGAACATGACGCGTGCGCCGGTACGGGCAATATCGAGTTCGCCGGAGACCTGGGCGACGTAGCGGCGCAGAACCGGGGAGAGATAGGCGTCGATGACGGTGGTATCGCCGCGGCCGACATATTTGATCAGCGGCGAGACTTCGTGGCTGACGGAGACCTGCTCGAAGCCGAGTTCGCGGGCGATGCGGGCAACGGCCGCCTCGTGCTCCGGATACTTGTAGGCATGCATGAAGACGATGGCGACGGCCTTGTAGCCCTTGCCCTTCAGGTCTTCGAGGGCCGCGCGCGCCTTCGCCTCGTCGAGCGGCTGCTCGACAATACCGTCGGCCAGCACGCGCTCGTCGAGTTCGACGATATCCTGGTAGAGCGCTTCCGGCTTGATGATTTCGGTCGCGAAGATCTTCTTGCGTTCCTGGTAGCCGATCTTCAGCGCATCGCGAAAGCCCTTGGTCGTCACGAGAGCCAGGGGCTCGCCCTTGCGCTCGAGCAGCGCGTTGGTGGCGACCGTCGTGCCCATGCGCACTTCGCCGATGAGGCCGGTCGGGATCGGTGCACCGGTCGCAAGGCCGAGATGCAGGCGGATGCCTTGCACAGCGGCGTCGCGATAGGCTTCCGGATTTTCGGACAGCACCTTGCGGGCATGCAGGTTCCCGTGCGGGTCGCGACCGATGACATCGGTGAAGGTGCCGCCACGGTCGATCCAGAAGTCCCAGCTGCCGGTTTCGCGTGCGCTCATTGTCCATCCCTCTCATTCGCGAGCCGCTTCATTGTGCAAGCCCGGAAATTCATCAAAGCAGTTCGTTGACAAAATGTCGATAAAATGATGACATAAAATCGTCAAGATGAGGAAGAGCTGAATGACGAAGAAGTCGGAGGATAGCTTCGAAGGACGGGAATGGGCCGAAAATGCCCTGCCCGAACATCTAAAGCCGGTCGCGGCCATCGGCCCGATCGTTTCCTCCGCGCACCTTGCTGAAGGCGGCTCTCCCGGCCTCTCCGAGGTCGAATACGGGTTGATCCTCGCGTCGCATGCCTTTCACCGCTGGATGATGCGCTGCATGGCGGCCGCCGGCGTACCCGGTCTTTCCCCGATCGAGATCCTGATCCTGCACACGATCCGCCACCGCGATCGCGGCAAGAAACTCGCCGACATCTGTCTCGTGCTCGACATCGAGGACACCCATGTCGCGACCTATGCCATCCGCAAGCTCGAAGCCGCAGGCCTCGTGACGACGGGCAAGGAAGGCAAGGAAAAGACCATCCTCATCACCGACAAGGGGTCGGACGCCTGCACGCGCTACGCAAAAATTCGCGAGCGGCTGCTGGTCTCCTCCACCGCCAAAGCGCGTCCTTCCGAGGAGACGCTTTCCGAGATCGCCGCCGTCCTGCGTTTCATGTCGGGCGCCTATGAACAGTCCGCGCGCGCCGCGACCACATTGTAACAAGGAAGACCGCGTGACCGTCGATACGCCTGCGCCCCTGCTCGCCGTTGAGAAGCTTTCCGTCGCCTTCAACGGCAATCCTGTCGTCGAAGACCTGAGCTTCACGGTGACGCCCGGCCGGACGCTCGCAATCGTCGGCGAATCCGGCTCCGGCAAATCGGTGACGTCGCTGTCGATCATGCGGCTCTCGGACATGATGGGCGGCCAGTTTCCGACCGGCCGCATCCTGTTTCGCGGCAAGGACGGCGAAATCGATCTGACGAGCGCCCCGCAGAAGACCATGCGCGCGATCCGCGGCAAGGAGATCGCCATGATCTTCCAGGAGCCGATGACGTCCTTGAACCCGGTCTTTACCATCGGCGACCAGGTCGCCGAAGTGTTGATGCTGCACGAGAAGATGACCAAGGCCGAAGCGCTCGTCGAGACGCGCCGCCTGCTCGACATGGTGCGCCTTCCTGATTCTCCAGAACTGATCGGCCGCTATCCGCACCAGCTTTCCGGCGGCATGCGCCAGCGCGTCATGATCGCCATGGCGCTTGCCTGCCGGCCGAAACTGCTGATCGCCGACGAGCCGACGACGGCGCTCGACGTCACCATCCAGGCGCAGATCCTGACGATCATCCGCGACCTCCAGAAAGAACTCGGCATGGCGGTGATCTTCATCACCCATGACATGGGTGTCGTCGCCGAAATGGCCGACGACGTCGTCGTCATGTGGAAGGGCCGCAAGGTCGAGGAAGGTCCGGTCGGCGAGATCTTCGCAAGCCCCAAGCACCCCTATACCCAGACGCTGCTTTCCGCCGTGCCGAAACTCGGCAGCATGACCGGCGAGGAATTCCCGAAGCGCCTGCCTCTGACCATGATGATCGACGGCGAACCGAAGCGCGTCGGCGAAACCCATATCCAGCGCACCGCCCGCTACGACGCGGCACCGATCCTTTCGGTGCGTGATCTCGTCACCCGCTTCGACGTGCGCAAGAACCTTTTCGGCAAGGCGACGCACCGCGTGCACGCCATCGAAAACGTCAGCTTCGACATTTTCCCGGGTGAAACGCTGGCGCTGGTCGGCGAGAGCGGCTCGGGCAAGTCGACGATCGGTCGCACGATCCAGCAACTGCAGAACGCAACCTCGGGCGAGATCCTCTTTGGCGGTCGCCCGGTCTCGGCCATGAGCTATGCCGAGCGGCAGCGGCTGAAGCAGGAAATCCAGTACATCTTCCAGGATCCCTTCGCCTCGCTCGACCCGCGCAAGACCGTGGGCTTCTCGATCGCCGAACCTATCCGCACCCACGGCCTGATCCTCGGTGAAAAGGACATCGAAAAGCGCGTGCATGAATTGCTGGAGCGCGTCGGACTGACGCCCGCGCACGCCAAGCGTTACCCGCACGAATTCTCCGGCGGCCAGCGCCAGCGCGTCTGCATTGCGCGTGCGCTCGCCTCCCGTCCCAAGCTGATCATCGCCGACGAGGCGCTCTCGGCTCTCGACGTCTCGATCCAGGCGCAGATCATCAACCTGTTCATGGAGCTGCAGGAACAGGAGGGTCTCGCCTATCTCTTCATCAGCCATGACATGGCGGTGGTCGAACGCATGAGCCACCGCGTCGCCGTGCTCTATCTCGGCCAGGTCATGGAGTTCGGCAGCCGCCAGCAGGTCTTCGAGACGCCGTCCCATCCCTATACTCGCCGGCTGCTTTCCGCGGTGCCCGTCGCCGAGCCCGGCAAGGGTCGCGAGCGCGCCATGCTGGAGGGCGAGATCCCGAGCCCGATCCGCCGCGTCGGCGACGAACCCGCGGTGCTGCCGCGCAAAGAAATCGCCCCTGGCCATTACGTGGCCAAGGGTGCGTGAGCCGCTTTCTCTTCTCAGGAAGGCTGTCGAAACAGGAGTGAGTAAATGATCAACAAAAAGGGGATCCACGCCGCTTTCATCGCCCTTGCGATGGCGGGTAGTTTCATGACCGCAGCCCCGGCCTTTGCCGCCGGCACGCTGACGGTATCTTCGCCGCAGGATCCGGGAAGCTGGGACCCGGTCGACACCTTCCTCGTCAACTGGGCGTCGGTTGCCACCAACATCTATGACGGCCTGACCTATCGCGGTCCGGATCTGAAGCTCGTGCCCGGCCTTGCTACTGCTTGGGAAGAGCTCGACGGCGGCAAGCGCCTGCGCTTCACGCTGCGCGAGGGCGTCAAGTTCCACAACGGTGAGCCCTTCAATGCAGAAGCAGTGAAGTTCACCTTCGACCGCCTGCTCGGCGAAGAAGGCTCCAAGGGTCCGCAGAAGTCCAACTATGCCGTGATCGAAAAGGTCGAGATCGTCGACGAAAAGACAGTCGACCTCGTCCTGAAGACGCCGGATCCGGTGCTTCTCACCAAGCTCGCCGGCTATGGCGCGATGATCGTGCCGCCGAAGTACATCCAGGAAAAGGGTGAGGACTACTTCAACGCCCATCCTGTTGGCACCGGCCCGTTCAAGTTCGTCTCCTACGAGCCGAAGGTCGGCATCAAGCTCGAAGCCTTCGCAGATCATTGGGGCGGCGCGCCGAAGCTTTCCAACCTCAACTACCGCTTCATTTCGGAGCCGGCGACCGCCGTTGCCGAGCTGCAGGCCGGCCGCGTCGATCTCGTCATCCCGCCGACCATTCCGATCGGCATGATCCCGACGATCCAGGGCGATAGCAATCTGGAGATCGTCTCCAGCGCCGGCCCGACGGTCTACGCGCTGCGATTCAACACGCGCGACGGCATCACCAAGGATCCGAAGGTCCGCAAGGCGCTGATCCTCGGCGTCGACCGCGACACCATCATCCAGTCGATCCTCGCCGGCCAGGCGGATCCGATCGCCAGTTTCCAGGGCAAGCTCTCCTTCGGCTTCGACCCGGCGATGAAGCCGCTGCCCTACGATCCGGAACAGGCAAAGGCGCTTCTGAAGGAAGCCGGCGTTGCGCCGGGCGCTTCCGTGCAGATCGACGTTCGCGGTAACGACGCGACCTTCAACGAGGTCGTGCAGGCTATCGCAAGCTACCTGCAGCTGATCGGCATCAACGCGACGATCAAGCCCTATGAAACCAACGTCCTCTTGAACGACATCATCCCGGCCGGCAAGACCGGCGCGCTGTTCCAGCAGTCCTGGGGCGGCTGGACGCTCGACTACGACAACACCGCCTACTCGATGTACCACTCGGGCGAAAAGTGGAACCCGTACGACAAGGACGCGGAACTCGACAAGCTGCTCGAATCGCAGCGTTCGATCACCGACCAGGCAAAGCGCGAGGAGATCCTCAAGCAGATCGCCAACTACGCCGCAGACCGTTCGCTCGAAATGCCGCTCTATAACCTCAACGCCATCTTCGGCGTGAGCAAGCGCGTCAAGAACTTCACGCCGGTGCCGGATAGCCGCCTGCGGCTGACGGACGTGACGGTCGAGTAATACAGGCCGGTCCGCCGCCTCACGCTTGAGGCGGCGGACCATTTTTCCAAAAGGGCGGGTCACTTGGCCGGATTTCTGATCAAACGTTTTCTGCAGGCGGTCTTCGTCGTGTTCGTCGTGACACTGACCGTCTCCTATGCCATCCGGTTCACCGGTGACCCCGCGCTAATGCTGGCGCAGGGCGCTGGCAGCGTCACCGAGGCCGACCTCGTGCGCATCCGCGAGGGGCTCGGCCTTAACCAGCCTTTCCTGGCGCAATATGCCGATTTCATCACGGGCATGTTCAGGCTCGATTTCGGCCGCTCCTTCATGGGCGGTACGCCTGTTTCGCAGCTGATCGCCTCTGCGCTGCCGGCGACCATGCTGCTCGCCTTCGCCTCGCTGATCGTCTCGATCGCGATTTCCATTCCGCTCGGCATCCGCGCCGCCGTCGCCCGCGGCAAGTGGGCCGACCAGACAATCCGCATTCTGTCGCTCGTTGGGCTTTCCTTCCCGAACTTCTGGCTTGCGATCATGCTGGTCCTGTTGTTCTCGATCGTCCTCAAATGGCTGCCGCCAAGCGGCATGGACGGTTTTGCAAGCTTCATCATGCCGGCGCTGACCATGGGCATCATCCTGACGGCGACCAATGTGCGCCTGGTGCGCACCGCGATGCTGGAAACCTTGCAGTCGCAATACATCATGGTCGCGCGCGCCAAGGGCCTCAGCGAAAGCAAGGTGCTCTACAAGCACGCACTTCGTAACTGCGCGATCCCGCTGATCACCTATTTCGGCCTGCAGTTCGGCGGCCTGCTCGGCGGCATCGTCGTCGTCGAGCTGGTGTTCAACTGGCCGGGCATGGGCACGCTCGCCTTCGACGCGGTCGCGTCGCGCGATTACCCCGTGCTTCAGGCGGTCATAACCGTGCTTTCGCTAATGATCGTGTTCGTCAATCTTCTGGTCGACATCGCCTATGGCCTCGTCGATCCGCGCATCCGGACGGAGTGAGCCGATGTCGTCAAAGGCTTCCAGCACCCGCTTCGCCCGCTTCCGCAACCTCGAATTCATCCTCGGAGCGCTGCTCACCGGCGGCATCTGCCTCGCCGTTCTCTTCTCTGGCGTGCTCTTTCCCGGCGGCGTCGACAAGATCGACCTGATGGCGCGGCTGACGCCGCCCTTTGTCAATTGGGCCCATCCGCTCGGCACCGACCCGCTTGGCCGCGACGTGCTGGCTCGCGTGGTTGCCGGCGGCAAGATCTCGCTGCTCGTCGGCCTGACGTCGGTTGCCGGCGCCGTCGTCGTCGGCGTGGTCATGGGGCTTGTCTCCGGCTACTATCGCGGCTTCTGGGACATGCTCGTCATGCGCTTTGCCGATGTGCAGCTGGCGCTCCCCTTCATCCTGCTGGCGATCACCTTCATCGCCATCGTCGGCGGTGGGCTCGGCAATACCATCATCCTGCTGATCGTCTCGCAGTGGGTGCAATATGCGCGTCTCGTGCGCGGCTCGGTCCTGTCTCTGCGCGAGCGCGAGTTCATCCAGTCGGCCCGAGCCATCGGCGTTCGCGATTACAGGATCCTGTTCCAGCACCTGTTGCCGAACCTGATCGGCCCGGTGATCGTGCTGATGACGCTCAACGTCGCCAACAACATCCTGCTCGAAAGCAGCCTCACCTTCCTCGGCCTCGGCGTCGATCCGCTGATCCCGAGCTGGGGCGGCATGCTGGCCGACGGCCGCACCTACCTGCAGAACGCCTGGTGGGTCAGCGTCTTCCCGGGCCTTGCGATCCTGCTCACCGTTCTCGGCCTCAATCTTCTCGGCGACTGGCTGCGTGACAGCCTCGACCCAACCGGTAGAACTTCACGATGACGACGATTTTCGAAGGCGCCTTCGAGCGCACCCTCGACACGCTTCTGACCACCTACGGCAAGGAGGCCGCCCGCGGAACCAAGCTCGAAGCCTGGTTGTTCGACGATGCTGCCAGCCGCAAGGCTGCCGAACAGAAGCTTGCAAGCTTCGGCGTCAAGGCGGCGCTCAGGAGCGCCTACAAGCCGCTGTTGCATTTCTTCCTGGAAGAAGTGGATCGCGCAGCCCTCGCAAGCGTCGTCGTCCGCTATCCCCAGCATGAGGGCGCGCCTCAGAACCGTTTCCTGCTCGAAGCCTATCCGCTCGCAGCCCTCGTCGGCGATGCCGAGATCCGCTTCGAGGCAGGCAGCGCCAAGGCATTCATCTATGACGTCACGCTTACCTTCCGTGACGGGCGCCAGGAAAACCACGCCGTATTCGCACCGAACCGCATCCACACCGATTTCATCGGCGAGACGCTTTTGTCGCCGACCGGCTGGATCCGCCTCGACGAGGGCTGCGACAAGCATCGCGAATGCCACCTCGATACCGACTATGAGCGGCTTTTTGCCGGCACGATGCAGGCGATCTCCGATCATGCCTGGGGTGACAGCGAGCCCTATTTCGAAGAGCTCAACATCCGCGTGACCCTGCCGATCACCGACTTCCGCCTGCCCGTCGGCGAGGAAGTCATCAGCCTTCGCGAAGCGCTGCACGAGGACTTCTATTTCTCGCTGCTCGAAGTCTTCCAGAAGAAGTCCGGTCGCCCGCTCGGCGACCGCGGCCTGAAGCCCGGCCAGATCGTGCCGGAGATCGTCTTCGGCGTCGGCAAGCCCACCGTCGTCGTCAAGGCGCGGCCGCTGCAGGCGACGGATGTCGAAGGCGAAACCCTGCCGCTCGACACCGCCGAGGCACCGCTGGCGGTGGCGCAGATCCATGCCGAACTCGCCGCGATCGACGGCCAGCCCTTCGAGGCCAGGTCGCGTGCCGGCCGGCCGGTGAAGGCCCGCTATCACAAGGGAAGCGATGCGCCGGTCATGATCAGCGGCGGACAGCATCCGAACGAGACGACCGGCATCGTCGGCGTGCTCCGCGCCGCCCAGGCGCTCGCCGCCCGCACCGGTAGCCACTTCACCATCTCGCCGCTCGAAAACCCCGACGGCTATGCCGTGCACCAGCGGCTGCGCGTCGACAACCCGCTGCACATGCACCATGCCGCCCGCTACACCGCCCTTGGCGACGATCTCGAATACCGCACCGGTGCAGCACTCAACGAGCGCGAGATCCGTAAGGAGGCCGAGCGGCTGACCGGCGCGCAGCTGCACGTCAACCTGCACGGCTATCCCTCGCATGAGTGGACGCGGCCGCTTTCGGGCTACGTGCCGCGCGGTTTTGCCATGTGGACCCTGCCCAAGGGCTTCTTCCTGATCATGCGCCACCACGCCGAATGGGAAGCGCGCGCCGAACAGCTGATCGCGGAAGTCACCGAGCGGCTTGCGGCCGTTCCGGGCCTGCTCGCCTACAACGACGCCCAGATCGCGCTTTACGAGACGCATGCCGGCGAGACCGGTTTCCGCATCATCAACGGCTTCCCCTGCATGATCTCCGTCGACGACCGCCACACGGCACCGCTGACGCTGATCACCGAGTACCCGGATGAGACAATCTACGGCGATGCCTTCATTGCCGGCCATGAGGCTCAGAAGGAAACGGTGCTTGCGGCCTATGATGCGTTCCAGCGGATCATGGCCGTCGCCCGACCTCCGTCATTTGGCCGGTCCGTGCCGCTGCGTACCCTTGCGCAGCGACACATCGTTTGACGGTCTGCGCCTTGCGCGGCAGCGCCCGCCCGGCGCTGCCGCGCAAGGCGATTTTTGAGGGCTCTTGTCCGATCGCTCGCCCCGCAAATGCGCGGCTATTCTCTCCGTCCCATCCGAATACGGTAAGCCCCGGCCGCTCTGCATTGCCGGGCTCCCGTTCTCGCCGCTAGAAAGGCAGCGAAAGGCCGCAACGTTGTTGCAATCCTCGTCCACCAGACGTGAACGAGACACGCCTATCGGATTCGGAGATATTCAATGCGCCTGCTCCTTGTCGAGGATGAGCTGGAAATGGCGGCAGCACTCAGTGCCGCACTCAGCCGCTATGACATGATCCTCGACCATGCACCGTCGATCGACCATGCGATGGCGGCGCTGGCCAACCAGGTTCACGACGGCATCATCCTCGACCGGCAACTGCCCGACGGCGATGGCCTGTCGCTGATCCCGCGGGTGCGTGCGCTACGATCGGGAATCCCGGTAATCGTGCTGACGGCGCGCAGCGCCATCGACGAACGGGTCAGGGGGCTCGACATGGGCGCCGACGACTATCTCGCCAAGCCGTTCGCCGTGGAGGAATTGCTGGCGCGCATCCGTGCCCTGATGCGACGTTCACCTGATATTGCGCCGATCACCGCCCGCATCGGCCAGCTGATCTTCGATTTCGAGGGCAGGCAGGCTCGTGTCGACGGCCGGGTGCTGGACCTGCCGCGGCGGGAGCTGCTGGTGCTGGAGGCTTTGGCGCGCCGGCAGGGGCGCACGGTGCAGCGTTCGACTCTGGAGGAATCCGTCTATGGCTATGACGACGAGATCCAGTCCAATTCTCTCGACGCGCATGTTTCGCGGTTGCGCCGCAAGCTCTCGGAAACCGGTGCCGGCGTTGAAATTCACAGCATCCGCGGCGTTGGCTACCTTCTGAGACCCTCTCCATGACGAACGCTTCCACCAACTCGCTGAAGAAGCGTCTGATCTGGCAGATCCTGACCTTTCAGGTGCTGCTGTTGATGGCGGTCATCGCCGGCTTCATGGCCTTGCTGACGCGCGCCGATCTCGGCGGCAAGTTCCTCGACGCCGACGCCGCGTCGATCGCGGCCGGGGCAATCCGGCCGGATCCCGCCGGTGGACTGACGCTGGTTGAGACGCCGCAACTGCTTGCCATGCGGGCCGAGTCCGCCGATTTCTGGTTCGTCGCACGCAACGAACGCGGTGACATGATCCGCAGCGGACCGGTGCCGGACGCCTATCGCAGCATTGGCGAGCACCTCGACCGCATCGCCTTTGGCGATATGCGTGACAGCGTCGAGCCCTATACTCTCTCGTCGATCGTGCGCTCGGTAACCACGGACAACGGCACCTATACGGTGCTTGCCGGCGGAGGGCGGCTCTGGAGCGCGTCCTTCGCGGTGTTCATCCTGGCAAACCTTCTGCTTTTGCCGATCGTCTTGATCGTGGTGCTGATCCCGGCCTTCGCGATCCCGATCATCGTAAGGCGCGCCTTTGCCGGTCTTGCCGAAGTTGTCGACCAGGCAAAGACGATCGATGTCGAGCGCCGCGGTGCCCGGCTGCCCGATCATCGCATCCCCGGCGAAGTGCGACCGCTCGTTGAGGCGTTCAACGGCGCACTGCAGCGGCTCGATGAGGGGTACGAGCGCCGCCAGCGCTTTATCCTCGACGCGGCACACGAGCTTCGAACCCCGGTTGCGATCCTGCACACGCGCCTGGAAAGCATGGAGGCCGGCCCGCTCAGGAACCGCCTGCTGATCGATTCCAATCGCATTGCCGGGCTTGCCGAACAGTTGCTCGACCTCGAACGCATCGATCGCGACGGCACGGATTTCGGGCAGCTCGACCTGGTTTCGCTCTGCCGCGACGTGACGGCCGACCTCGCCCCGCTTGCGCTTTCGGCCGGCTGCGACCTTTCCTTCGCTCCGGGCACGGAGCGCGTCGTCGTGCGCGGCGATACCGGCGCCATCGAGCGGGCGGTCACCAACCTCGTGCGCAACGCCATCGAACACGCCGGCGGCCTGATCACGATCCGGGTGGAGCGCGGCGGCGTGATCGAGGTTACCGACGAAGGTCCCGGCATTCCGGAACGGGAACGGGCCCGGATCTTCGAGCCCTTCCATCGCCTGCAGCCGCGGGACCATGGCGCCGGCCTCGGCTTGCATCTGGTCAGCGAGATCATCGGCCGCCACAAGGGTCACATCTCGGTGGTCGATGATCCCAAGGGCGGCGCCTGCTTCCGCATCACCTTGCCTGCCGGCTAGGATTTTCCTCAGTCGGCGTATGGTTAACAGTTAACTAACAACAAAATCAGCAACTTAGATAAGTTGCGCAATGTTGATGCAATCCGTGGGGCCGACAAAGGCCGTGTACCGTCCAAACATCGCCATCCCACCCCAAAGGTGAAGCGCGCATGGGAGGACGCAAGCGCCATCAAGGCGCGTTTCCTATGCACGGAGCAAGAAAATGCGGCAGTCCAGCAAGTTTTCCATCTGGTCGGGTCTTACCCTTCTCGCCCTCTGCGGCGCACAGCCGTCCCAGGCGGCTGATTTCTCCGCCCCCACCTATCAGGACCCGCCGGCCTTCAGCTGGAGCGGCGCCTATGTCGGTGCCCATGGCGGCCTTGGCTTTACCGGCAGCCCCAACCCGTTCGCCGACCGCAACGGCGTCGCGCTCGGCGTCCAGGCCGGCTACAACATGCAGGCCGGCCCCGGCATCGTCGGGGCGGAAATCGAAGGCTCCTATCTCGGCGACACCGAGCACAAGGTCAACGGCGGCAAGCTCAAGGAGAAATGGCGCGGCGCCATCAAGGCGAAGGCGGGTCTCACCTTCGACCAGACGCTCGTCTACGGCACGGCCGGTTACGCCATGACCAGCTACAAGAAGGGCGGCGACGTGCGTAACGACGTCGGCTTCAAGGGCGGCTATCTGCTCGGCGCCGGCGTGGAACAGGCCTTTGCCGGCGGCCTCTCCGCCAAGCTCGAATACAACTACATCACGACGCCCGATGTCCGCACCCACACGAGCTCAGGCTCCAGCGAGAAAGACATCAACAGCCACGTCATCAAGGCCGGCATCAACATGCGTTTCTGACGGGTCCGACGGTTTGCGGCGGCGCGGCAACGTTCCTCCCAGCAGCGCCCCGACAGACCGATGCCCCTGCCCTGATCACTCCGCCGCTTCCCGCGCCGATCGCTCGGGCGTTGCAAGCCGGCGCCAGATCGGCGCCATGGCAGCGGCGATCTCGCCGTAAAGCGCAAAGCGCCTGTCATAATGCGCGGCAAGTGCAGGGTTTGGACGGTAGTGGCGCTCGGTCTTGACCATCGCCGCAGCACCGGCGGAGATATCGGCGAAAAGGCCGATGCCGGCGCCAGCCGTAATCGCGGCGCCGAGCGCGCCGGTCTCGCGTGAACGGGCGACCGTCACCGGCACGTCAAGCACGTCAGCGAAGATCTGCGGCCAGATCAGGCTGCGCGATCCGCCACCCGAAAGCACCGCCTCCTCGAAGCGAGCCCCAGCCGCGCGCAACGCCGCGATATGTTGGCGATGGCCGAAGGCGACGCCTTCAAGCACGGCGCGGACCAGATGGCCCTTGCCGTGCCAGCCGGCGACGCCGTAGAAGCCGGCGCGCGCGTTGCCGTCCTGCTGAGCGCCATAGAGAAACGGATGGTAGAGCGGGTCATCAGAGGCCGGCGTGACCTCGGCTGCCAGCTGGCAGCAGAGATCGAAGGGCGACCGGCCATCCTTGCCGTCGTGCGGGAAGAGCTCGCGCACCAGCCATTCCAGATTGGCCGCCGACGTGGCACTCGCCTCGATCGCCATGTAGCGCTTGCGATCGAAGGTCGAGGACATGAAGAGCGGGCGTGAGAGATCAGGCTGGTCGATGATCACCTGGTTGATGCTCCAGGTGCCGGCGATGATCGAGGCAGCACCGGTGCGGGTGACGCCCGAGCCGATTGCCGAAGCGACCACGTCGAAGAGCCCACCGACAACGGGTGTGCCGGCAGCCAGACCCGTCTGCGCCGCCGCTTCCTCGGTAACGCGTCCGACGATATCGGCGCTTTCGGCGAGATCGGGCAGCAGGTCCATGTCTTCGCCGAGGCCATAGGCCTTCATTAATGCCGCATCGTAACGCCTACCGGCGACATCGAGCAGGCCCGCGCCGCTCATGTCCGAGACGTCGCTGACGCGCGCGCCGGTCAGGCGATTGATCACGAAGTCCTTGCAGAGAAACACCGTGCCGACTTTTTCAAACTGCTCAGGCCGATGGCGCTTCAGCCAGGCAAGCAGGGTCGGCGTTTGTGATGGCCAGGGCTTCTGCCCGGCGATCGGATAGGTTCGCTCGCCGACGCCTGCGGCCTGCCACTCCTCGACGAGGCCGGCGGCGCGAGTGTCGAGCGACTGTATGCCGACAAGCGGTTCTCCGTCTCGATCGAGCGCGTAGAGACCGTTGCCGTGCCCGGCGCAACCGATCGCCGCGATCTCGCTGGCATCGATGCCGGCGCGCTCGATGCAGGCGCGGATCACCACCTTGGCATGGCTCCACAGTTCGCCAAGCCCACGCTCGACATGGCCGGGCATCGGCACATGGCTGTGCCCTTCTTCCGCGGCCATCGCGATCTCGTTGCCGTCACGATCGAAAAGTACCGTCTTGATCACGGTGTTCCCGGCGTCGATCCCGAGCAGATACTTACCCATTGCCGAACCCCTCCCCAAGGTCCTTAATCCATTTGCCGGAACGCCGCCGGTGTCCTCACAGCGGCAGCGTTCCTCTTGCGCCGGAGCATCGCTGGTGAAGCGGTTCCGGCTGAGCGATTTCAACCGCGCTGGTAGAGCGCGTATGCTTCTTCGCCGCTTACATCCTCATGGATGATCGCCATCAGGCCGCGCACAACGGCGCTCGGATTGGCGTGCTGGTAGATGTTGCGCCCATAGACCATGCCCATTGCGCCCTGACGCATCAAGGCCGCCGACTTGTCGAAGACGTTGCGCAAGTCCTCCTTGCCGCCGCCACGCACGAGAACCGGGCAGCGCGCAGCCTCGACGACCCGGTGGAAATCCTCGGCATTGGTGGTCGGGTCCGCCTTGACGATGTCAGCGCCCATCTCGCGCGCAAGCCGGGTCAGCGTCACGATCTTCTCGGCATCGCCATCGACCATGTAGCCGCCATGCTCGGTCACCGGCTGCATCACCAAGGGCTCGATCATCAACGGCATGCCGTACTTGTCGCAATCGGCCCGCACGCGCGAGATGTTGGCGACGCATTGGCGGAAGAGATCGGGCTCGTCCGGCAGCATGAAGAGGTTGACGACGACGCAGGCCGCGTCCATCGCCAGCGCGCCGATCAACGGTTCGGCCTCGTTCTGCAACACGGCCCACATGTGCCGGTGGCGGATGCGGTTATAGGGGTTGCCCATGTCGAGACGCATGACCAACGCCGGCTTGTCCTTGCCCGGCACCTCCTGCAACAGATCCGCCTGGCCAAAATTCATCTGGATCGCATCCGGTGCGGCCGCGACCAGCGCCTTGACCACGGCTGACATGTCTTCAAGACCATTGAGGAAGGAGGGTTCGTTGCAGACGCCATGATCGATCGCGACGTCGAGGCAACGTCCACCGCCGAACAGACGGTTCATCCGGACCTTGCTGTTGTTTCGCATAATGCACTCCTTTGTTCGTTCCGTACGGATAGGGTTTCCTCGTCGACGCCATGGCGCTCGACGAGAAGGGCAAGAAATCGCTTACGCTCGACCGCGACACGCGGCGGCAACCATTGCTTTTCGATGGCAAGCACGGCGAGCACCGCATCCACCATGTCGAGCGAGAGCTCGCCGGTGATTGCAAGCGTCGTGCGGCGCAGCAGCAGGTCCTCGAGATGTTCGACGGCTTCGCTGCGGATCAGGTATTGCAGCTCGCGCGCGGAGTAATCCGGATGCGGCAAGGCATGGTCAGCGCCGGCGGCGATGAGATCGGCAACGTCTCGCGCGCCCGTTCCATAGCGGACGAAAAGCACTTGCATGCGCTCCCGCGAAAGCCCGGTGGCTGCCGCAACATCATCGACCCATCGGTCGCGATCGGAGGGATAGTCTTGCCCGCCACCGATGGCACGTTCTCCGGTGCTGACATGGCGCTGTTTTGCGAGCCGTTCCAGGGTGAGGTCGGCCGCCATTTCGCCGAAGGAGCGGAACGTCGTCCATTTGCCGCCGATCATGCAGAGCACCGGCGGACCGCCCTCAACACCCTCCACGAAGGTGCAGAAATGGTCGCGCGGGATGCGACCGGTGAAGCTGTCCTGGCTCGCCGGCAGCGGCCGTACGCCCGAGAACTGGAACACCACCTCTTCCGGCCTGATCCGGATGTCTGGCAGGACGAAGGCGAGCGACTGCAGGATGTAGTCGCGCTCGTCGGCTTCGCAGCGCACGGTTTCGGGATCATCGACACGAATGTCCGTCGAGCCCACCAGCACCTTGCCGAGATATGGAAAGAGGATGCAGATGCGGCCATCCTCGTTCTCGTAATAGATCATGTGGCCGTTAAGCGCTTCCATGAGTTGGGCATTGTCGATGATCAGATGCGAGCCCTTGGTGCCGCCCATCAACGGGGCCGGTTTCGACGTTGCGGGAAACAGTGCGCCGTTGGCGATATCGATCCAGCCGCCGGTGGCGTTGATGATGAGGCCGGGCTCGATCGCAGCGACCGCGCCGGTGACATCGTCCTTCAGTTCGTAGCGTCCGGGTGCGGCCAGCGTCAGTTCGGCGTAGTTCAGCGCCTGCGCGTGAGAACCGGCGGCAAGCCCATCCTTCAACAGCTCGATTCCGAGACGTTCCGGCTGGCTGACCCAGGCGTCGTAATAGGTCGCGGAACTCTTGATGTCGGGATTGAGCGCCGGCCAGCGTGCAAGCGTCGTGCGCCGCCCGCGGAAGGCATGCTTCGGCATCAGCGCCCGCTTGCGCGTCAGGAAATCATAGATGCCAAGGCCCATCTTGACGGCGACGGCGCCACGGCGGCTTGGCCGCCGCGTCAATCCCAGGAAGCGAACCGCGCCATTGGCAAGGCCCGAGAAGATGTCGAAGATCGGCACGGTCGTGGGCAGCGGCGCCACGTAATGCGGCGCGTTCTTCAGCAGCCGATCGCGTTCGACCAGCGATTCCCTGACCAGGCTGAACTCGCCATTTTCGAGATAGCGAAGACCGCCATGCACCATGCGTGACAGCGCCGCACTCGCGCCCGAACAGTAGTCGTGCTTCTCGACGAGCAGCACGTTCACCCCCTGCAGCGCCAGTTCACGAAAGACGCTGAGGCCGTTGATGCCGCCGCCGAGGACGCACACGTCCACCTTCGGGCTCTTGGGGAGCCCGTTGAAAATCTCTTCCCGGTTCATGATGGCAGTCCGTTAGCTGTCCATGTTGACGAGCGTCGCCGCGATGGCCGCGTCGATCCCCGCGAGATCATCGTGATCGAGCCGGATCGTCCCGGCCCTTGCATTGTCGAGCGCTTGCGCCGGATTGCGTGCGCCGCAGAGCGCGAAAGTCACGCCCTCCTGGCAGAGCGTCCAGGCAATGACGATCTGGGCGATTGTCGCGCCATGCTTTTCTGCGACCGGCTGGATGGCCTTGGCAAAGGCCGCGACCTTTTCGCGGTTGCCGACCGAGAAGCGCGGATTGTCGCGCCGCTGGTCGTCGCCTGAAAACACCCGCTCCGGTCCGATGCCGCCGGAGAGAAGGCCGAGCGCCAACGAAGAGTAGCTGAGCGTGGCGACGCCGTTGCGCCGCGTCAGCGGCAGAAGCTCCGACTCGATCTCGCGATCGATCATGCTGAAGCGTTCCTGGATCGCGTCGAGCCCCCCGATCGCGATGTACTGTTCCAGTTCGCTACGGCCGACATTGCTGGCGCCGATCGCCCGGATCTTGCCCGCCTGGCGCAACTCTTCGAGCGCGGCCATGGTCTCCTCGATTGGCGTCGTCGGGTCCTGCCAATGGGTGATGTAGAGGTCGATGTAATCGGTGTCGAGCCGCTTCAGGCTCTGCTCGACCTCGTGATGGATCGCATCTCGGCCGAGGTAGCGGTGCACCGGCTTGCCGTCCTGGTCGAAGAAGTGCTTGCCCTTGTCCGTATGCCACACGAGCCCGCACTTGGTGGCGATGATTGCCTTGTCGCGGCGTCCGGCCAATGCCTTGCCGACGATCTCTTCCGAGCGGCCGAGGCCATAGGCCGGCGCCGTATCGATCAGCGTCACACCGGCGTCGAGCGAAGCCTGGATCGCGGCAATCGACTCCCGCTCGTCCGTGCCGCCCCACATCCAGCCGCCGATCGCCCAGGTGCCGAGCCCGACGGCCGAAGCCTTCACGCCCGATCGGCCGATCTCCCGCATCAATTGATCCCCGCTCATGCCAGAAGTCCCTTTTCGCTTGCCATGGCGAGCACGCGCTCGCCGGTCGCCTCGTCCGTCACCAGCGTGTCGAGGTGGTGTCCCCGCATGACGCTGAGGATCGGTCCGGCCTTGTTCGGTCCACTTGCCACGCCGATCTTCGTCGGGATCGAGGCGAACTCCTCGAGCGTCAGTGACACCAGCGACCGGTTGAGGCTGTAGTCACAGACACGTCCCTCATCATCGAGCAGATGGGCGAGAAGTTCGCAGCTTGCGCCAGAGCGCTCGATTGCCGCTCGGTCGGTGCTCGAAGACGGATGCAGGTCGTAGTAGCTCGAATCGTCCGAAAGGATCGAACCGATGCCGACCACCGCCACCTTCGCTTCGCGCGCCCTCCCGAAGACATCCGCCACCGAGCGCATGTTGATCAGCATCGCCCGCTCGGCGGCACTGTCGGCAAAGAGCGGCGCGTGGATCTGGAAAGACCGCCCGCCGAGCCGGTCGGCCATCATCGTCGAGACGTGGTTCACATCCGTATAGTGCTTGCCCTGGACGCAGCCGGTGCCGGGGATAACCTCGACATCGAAGCGGCGCGGCGCCTGCAGCCCCGCGACGACGGCACTGACACCCTTGCCGCCGGTGATGCAGATCGTGTCGCCATCGCCGATCTCCTCGAGCAGCAGCCGGGCTGCCGCCTCGCCGACCGCCTGGAGTGCGGTCTGCTGATTGTCGGAAACGGTCGGCACGACGATCGCCCGGCGGATGCCGCCGATCGCAAGCAACTGCTCTTCCATGTCGACCAAGGGCTCGATCGGCGACTTGATCTTGATCTCTACCAGGCCAAGCTGACGGCCGCGCTTGATCAGCCGGTTAACGGTCGGCTGCGAGATGCCGAGCCGATCGGCGATCTGCGACTGGGTCAGTCCTTCGAGGAAATGCAGGACGAGCGCCTGGTGCATCTGCCGCGCGACGACGAGTTCTTCTCGCGCACTTGAGGCCTGGGACAAAATGGGTTTGGCAATCGGCATGGTCAGGCTGCCTTCCGCTTGTGCAGCAGGTGGTCGATGGAAACGGCAGCCAAGAGAATGCACCCCTTGATCATGTCCTGCCAATAGACGGAGACGTCGAGCAGGATCAACGAGCTGGTGACGACCGAGAGAAGAGCGATACCGAGGATGGCGCCGAGGATGGTGCCCGAGCCACCGTTGAGCGAGGCGCCGCCGATGACCGCCGCAGCGATGATGTTGAGCTCCATACCGACCCCGAAGGTGGGCGTCGCGGCGCCGAAGCGCGACATGTAGATGACGCCGGCGACACCTGCGAGCGTCGAGCAAAGCACCGTAACCCAGAACTTCACCTGCTTGGTCTTGATGCCCGAATAGAGCGCCGCCTTCTCGTTGCTGCCGGTATAGAAGACCTTGCGGAAGGCGGTCGCCCGGCGCAGCAGGAAGTCGAAGAGCACGACGACGGCGACGAAGATCAGGATGACATAGGGCACGCCGTGGAACGTGCCCTGCCCGACCGCCTTGAACGACGCCGGCAGCGTGAAGAGCGACAGCGGCGTGCCCTTGGTGATGACGAGGCAGAGGCCGCGCACGATCACCATCGCCGCCAGCGACGTGATGAAATGATTGAGCCCGACGACGGTGACGAAGAAGCCCATGATCATGCCGATCATGCTGCTGGCGAGGATGCCGACCAGCGAGGCCGTCCAGGGATCGACACCGGCGAGAAACAGCGAACCGGCCAGCACCATGGCAAAGCAGACGACCGAGCCGACGGCGAGGTCGATGCCGCCGACAATGAGCAGGATCGTCATGCCGACGACGACGATGCCTTCGACCGAAAAGCTCATCAGCATGGCGCGCATGTTGCCGAAGGTGAGAAAATGCGGCGAGGCAAAGCTCATGATGATACCGAGCGCCAGGATGATCGCGATCAGCCCCGCCTCACGCATCGTGCCGATGCGTTTCCAGGCGGGCGCCTGCGCATGCGTTGCAACCATCGTATCAACAGCCATTTCCGCCTCCCCGGCTCTATCAGTTCTTTCAGGCGACATGATCCACCATCCGGCCAGCCTCGGCCGTTTGCGTCACGCCTGAGGCCAGGCGGATCACCGCCTCCTCGCTCATTTCTCTGTCATCAAGCTCGCCGGCGATCGCGCCTTCGCGCACGACCAGAACCCGGTCGCAAAGCCCGAGCAGCTCCGGCAGTTCCGACGAGATCACGACAATGCCGATGCCGGTTTCTGCAAGCTCGCGCAGCAGCCGGTGGATTTCGGATTTGGCGCCGACATCGATGCCGCGCGTCGGCTCGTCCATCAGGATCACTTGCGGGCGAACGGCGAGCTGCTTGGCAATCGCCACCTTCTGCTGGTTGCCGCCCGAGAGCGACGAGACCGGCATATCGATGCCGCCCATGCGCACGCCGAGCCGGCGGACGAAATCGCGGGCGAGATCGGCCTCGGCCCTGGAATTCAGCAATCCGAGCGGCCCGGTCAGCGTCTTCAGATCAAGCACCGAAATATTCTGCGCGATCGACAGGTCGACGAAGACGCCGGAGCCCTTGCGATCCTCCGAGAGATAGACGATGCCGGCATCGACCGCGTCGCGGTAGTTGCCGATGCGCTGCGGCTTTCCGCGCAGCGTAATGTCGCCCTTCGACTTGGCCCTCAGACCGCAGATCGCTTCGGCGATCTCGGTACGACCGGAGCCGATCAGACCGCCGATGCCAAGAATTTCGCCCCGCTTCAGATCGAAGGAAACGGTGTCGATGCGGTCGTCATCGCTCAAGCCACGCACAGAGAGAATGGTCTCGTCCGTCCGCGCCTCCGGCGCCTGCTTTTGCGGATAGAGCTGGCTGATCTCGCGGCCGACCATGCGGCGCACGACATCGTCAGCAGTCACGTCGGCGATCTTCTCGGTGACCACATGGCGGCCATCACGAAACACGGTGACGCGGTCGCAGAGCGAAAAAATCTCGGCCATGCGGTGGCTGATATAGATGATCGATATGCCCGCGGCCTTCAGGTCGCGGATGATGGCGAACAGCGCCTGCGCTTCTGCTTCCGTCAGCGCCGCGGTCGGCTCATCGAGGATCAGTACGCGGCAGTCGAGCGTCAGCGCCTTGGCAATCTCGACCAGCTGCTGGCTGGAAATGGCGAGGTCGGCGACCTTGCGGCGGACGTCGATCGGCGCCAGCCGGTTCATCACTACCTGGGCTTCGCGTTCGAGCGCGCCGTAATTCATCAGCGGCGAGCGCCGGCGGTTGGTGGCCGCCATGAACATGTTTTCCGCCACCGTCGCATCCGGGCAGAGCGCGATTTCCTGGTGGACGAGGCCGATGCCGAGCGTCTGGGCGGTCGCCGGCGAGGCGATTTTCACGGACGCTCCATCCACCAGCACCTCGCCGTCATTCGGCTGCAGCACACCGGCAATGATGTTCATCAGCGTGGATTTGCCTGCGCCGTTTTCGCCGCAGAGTGCGTGGATCTCTCCCCGCTCGAGGCGAAAATCCACCTCCGTCAGCGCCTTCACCGCACCGAAATGCTTGGTGACGCGCCGGACCTCCAGAACCGGTTGTGCTGTCATGCTGTCCTCCACCCGCAGTCCTGGCTGCCCGGAAACGACCGGGCAGCCAATTCACAATCTTACTCGTCGATGCCCTTGGTGCCACGACGCTTCAGGTACTTGTCCCAGTAGAAGTCATCGGCATTTTCGGCGGTAACGATCGAAAGGCCGTTGTCGACGAAGGGGATGCTCATCGGGTTGAAGCCGGAACGCTTGGCGTCGTTCATCGGGTCGATCAGTTCCGGGTGCTTGGCCATCCACAGGAGCATGAAGCCCATATAGCCCTGCATGCCCTGGTTCGGGTTGATCGAACCGAAGACTTCGCCGGCCTTGATCATGTCGAGGATGTTGGCGTTGACGTCGGCGCACATGACGAGGACCTTGCCGCCGCTTTCCTTGCTGGCCTGGGCCGCACCGATCGCGGAGTTGGCTTCCGGCATGAACACGGCGCCGAGGTTCGGATTGGCCTGGATGAGGCTCATCAGACCCTGATAGGCCTTGTTCGGATCCTGGTTCGAGGCGGCGCGACCGACGAGTTTCATGTCGGGCCACTTCTCGGCCATGCGATTGACGAAGGCGGTAATGCGCTTGTCGTGGTTGTCCTGGCCGGGGTTTTCAAGAACGGCATATTCGCCCTTGCCGCCCATCTTCTCGGCGATCGCGTCGGCGGCATAGATGCCTTCGCGGGTGTTGTCCGAGGTGATGAAGGAGACGCGCTTCGACAGCGGCGAGTCCGCAGCGAAGGTGACGACTGCCGTGCCCTGATCGATCGCCCGGTTGATCGGCTCGATGAACGGATCGGAGTTCATCGGGTGCACCAGGATGCCGGCCGGGTTCTGGGCAAGCGCCTGGTCGAAAGTGGCGATCTGCTTGTTGACGTCATATTCCGGCGTGCCGGTATATTCGGTCTCGCAGCCGAACTGCTGGCCGGCCTGTTTGAACATTTCATAGACCGGGAACCAGTATTCGACGCCGGATACCATGACGTTCATGACGTATTTTTCGCCGGGCTGGCAGCGAAACGGGTTCGCCGTTTCGGCGCTTGCCGAACCTGCCCAAAACGAAGCTGCAATGACCGCCAGAGCGGTCGTGCTGAGAAATTTGCGCACGCGTCCTCCTCGAGGCCGAAGCCCCTCCCAAAAACCGATAGGGCCGTTTGTTTGCGGCCGCTGAATGTATGAGTTCGCCGGAACTCCTCCTCGACTTCCGACGATTGCGATTTAAGCCGCGGACTCAGCTTCTGTCAATATAATTCACAGCATGAATAATAATTCACGTGCGGCGTGGAAAACCTCGGGGCCGGTCCTTCAATCAGCTGTCACGCAGACCCGTTAGAGCGCGATCATGGTTACCCTGCAACAGATCGCCTTTCATGCCGGCTGCTCGCTGGCAACCGTATCGCGGGCGCTCAAGGGCGAAGGTCCCGTCAGCGACGAGATGGTGCGTCGCGTGCGCCGGGCGGCGGCCGAACTCGGCTACCGGCCGTCGCCGGCCACGGGACGCGCCACCAACCGCAGCCAGCCCGTCGTCGGCGTGCTGGTGCCAAGCGTCACCAACCCGGTGTTTGCCGCCTCGCTCGGCGGCATCCAGCACCGTTTGCAGGCGGCGAACCATGGCGTGCTGATCGCCCAATCCAATTATGATCCCGCACTCGAGGCGCGCGCCGTGCGCTCGCTGCTCGAACAGCGGCCGACCGGTCTGATCCTGACGCTCTGCGACGCCAAGACCAGCGAGGCGCTTTCGGCGGCGCTGCCGCCGACGGTGCTTCTCAACAACCGGCCGGTCGCACGCTTCGCTGCCGCCGTCACCGTCGACAATTACCGGGCCGGTTTCGATCTCACCCGCCACATCCTCGACCATGGTCACCGCCGCATCCTCGTCGTCTCCGGCCACTTCCGTTCATCCGACCGGGCGCGCCTGCGCTATGACGGCTATTTGGCCGCTATGCAGGAAGCCGGCGCCCGGCCGATGGAGGCGGTCGAGATCCCCTTCGTCGACGGCTATGAAAACCTCGACCTCGCGACGGTTCTTGCGCAGCACCGCCCGACCGCAATCATCGCTTCCAACGATCTGCTGGCGCTCGGCGTGATAGCAGCGCTGCGGCGTGAAGGCCTTTCCGTGCCTGACGATGTCTCCGTCGCCGGCTTCGACGGCATCGCGCTTGGCCGGCTGATGACGCCAACACTCACCACCATCTCGATGCCCGACGGCGACATGGGGCTCGCAGCGGCGGCGCTGTTGCTCGATATGGCCGAGAATGCGTCGGGCTGCCGCCATCTCAATCTCGACTGCCGACTCTACGCAGGCGGGACTGTTCGCCAGCTCGCGTGAGCAAACACGAAAACACCGCCTCGAAGTTTCCTTCGGGGCGGCGTCGATCGATTTGGTTACAGGATCAGCTGCGCGGCAGCAGGCTTTCGACTTCGGCCGCGGCCTCGTCCAGCGCCTCCTTCGGCGTGGCCTGCTGCTCGACGATGCGCGACAGGTTCTCCACGATCGTCTGCGTCACCTTCACCCCGTTGCTACCGGGGAAGGCATACCAGGGGCGCATCAGCGCCATCTGCTCGAGACCCGCGCGGAACAGCGGGTTTTCCTTGTAGAAGTTGGCGAGATACTCAGGCGACTTGGCGGCCAGCTCGTTGTTCGGCACATAGCCGGTGCCGGGAACGACAACCGAGGCGCCATAGGGGCCGGCTGCGAACTTCGCGAACTTCCAGGCGGCTTCCTGCTTTTCGACGTCGCGCGTCAGGATAACGACGGCGTTGCCGCCGGTCGGCAGCTTGCCCTTTGCCGGGTCGATGAGCGGGATATGGGCAGTGCGCAGGTCGAACTTGTCGCCGACATTCTTGATGGTGTTGCGCAGCGCGCCCGTCGTCTGGAAGGCGAAACCGACCTTGCCGGCAACGAAGGCCTGCTCGCCGGCCTGCTTGGTCAAAACCGGCAGACCGCCTTCCTTGACCATGCGGTCCAGCACTTCGACGGCCTTCTCACCTTCGGGACCGTTGAAGGCAACCTTGCTTTCGTCTTCGCTCAGCATCTCGCCGCCGGCGCCGAAGAGCAGCGCGGAGAACATCCAGTCATCGCCCTGCCAGCGGAAATCGATGCCCTCGTTGCCGTCGCCAAGCGCCTTGATCTTGCCCCCAAGCGCAATGACCTCGTCCCAGGTCTTCGGCGGGTTTTCCGGGTCGCCGCCGGCTTTGCGCACGAGATCGGCGTTGTAATACATGATCGGGTTGGAGGTGGCGAAGGCAAGGCCCACCTGCTTGCCGCCCACCTGGGCGAGCTTCAGGATGTTTTCGGAAAAGCCCTGCTCGGCCATGTTGCCGTCCTTGGCGATGAACGGGCCGAGATCAACGGGGACGTCGCGCTCGTTGACCATGCGCAGGCGGTTGAGGCCGATGAAGGTGAGATCGGGCATCTCGGCCGTTCCGGCCTGACGCATGATCGTCTGGATGCCTTCCTCATAAGTCGCCGACGGATTGGCGAAGGTGATCTTGATATCCGGGTTTTCGTCCATGAACTTCTTCGAGATCGTATCCATCACGTCCTTGAAGAAGCCGGGCATCGGATAATGCACCGTCAGCTGGGTCTCGGCGTTGGCGGGGACTGCGAGGATCAGCGATGCGGCAGCCGCGGTGAAAAGCTGTCTCAGATGTGTCATGGGTTGCGCTCCAGGTTGGACCGTTCAGCCTTTGAGACCGGTCATGGTGATGCCCTCGACAAAGCGCTTCTGCGCCAGCAGAAACGCGGTCACGAGGGGAAGGGTGATGATGAGGGTCGCGGCCATCAGCGCGCCGTAGTCGTCGCCGGCTTCCGCGGCGCGGAAGTAGAGAAGGCCGAGTGGCGGGGTCGCATAGTCCTGGTTGGTGACGACGATCAGCGGCCAGAAGAGATCGTTCCAGTGGGCGACGACCGAGAAGATTGCAAAGGCGGTGATCGCCGGCCAGGCGTTTGGCACGATGACGCGCGCGACGATGCCGGCTTCAGACATACCGTCGAGGCGTGCCGCATGGATCAGATCGTCGGGCATGGCGCGGAAAAACTGCAGGAACAGGAAGATCGCGAACACCGAGATCGAGAACGGCGCCACTAGCGCTGCGTAGCTGTTCAGCACCGACAACCTGTCGAAGGCCACGTAAATGGGCAGCGCGGTTGCGTGGATCGGCACCAGGAGGCCGAGCATGACCAGCACCATCATGGTGCGGGCCGCCCGAAACTTCAGCTTCGCCATGGCATAGGCGCAAGGGATGGCGACGACGATCTGGATGACGAAGATCAGCGC
The DNA here is from genome assembly GCF_014852185.1 of Ensifer sp. ENS07. Classification (NCBI taxonomy): domain Bacteria; kingdom Pseudomonadati; phylum Pseudomonadota; class Alphaproteobacteria; order Hyphomicrobiales; family Rhizobiaceae; genus Ensifer; species Ensifer sp. ENS07. Next base: position 249,864 of record NZ_JACVBE010000009.1, read on the forward strand.
GCAGACGACAACGCCGTTGAAGAGCAGGGTCGTCATCGAGACGCGCGACAGCGCCTTGGAAAAGTTCTCGATATAGGACCACTGCTCAGGGATCAGCGACAGCGACGAGGAGAAGATCTCGCTCTGAGCCTTGCCGGCGGTCGAGACCATGAAGATGTAGGGCGCGAGGAAGATGAGCGCGCCAAACGAGAGAACGGCGAGGCGAATGAGGCGGGTGACGGAGATGGTGTTGGTCATGCGTAGTGAACCTTCCGGTCGAGCACGCGGTACTGCAGGAACATCAGGACGACGAGGATGGCGAGGAAGACGACGGTCATGGCCGAGGCATAGCCGACGCGCAGATAGACGAAGCCCTCCTGGTAGATGGTGAAGAGCAGCACCTCCGACGCCTTGTTCGGACCGCCCTCGGTCAGCGTCTTCACCGTCTCGAACACCTTCACTGAGTTGATGATGCTGATGGTGGTGACGAACAGCGTCGTCGGCCCGAGCATCGGCCAGGTCACCAGCCGGAAACGATCGAACCAGGTCTTGGCGCCGTCGACTTCCGCTGCGGCATAGAGCTCGCGCGGGATGGCGGTGAGACCGGCAAGGAACAGCACCATGTTGAAGCCGACCGACTGCCAGATGCCGATGATCGACAGACCATAGAGCACCGTGCCGGAGGCCCCGAGCCAGTTGGGGCCGGCAATGCCGAAAACGGCCAAGAAGGTGTTGATCGGGCCGATGGTCGGGTGAAACAGGAACTGCCAGACCGTCGCCATGGCGACGAGCAGCGAGGCCACCGGCAGGAAATAGACCGTGCGGAAGAACGCCCGGCCCTTGGTTTCCGCCTCGATCAGCATGGCGATTGCCAGCGCCAGCACGATCGAAACCGGTGTGACGATCGCGGTGTAGATGGTGGTGTTCCAGAGCGAGCGGCGGAAGGTGCGGTCGCTGAAGAGTTCGGCATAGTTCTCGAAGCCGACAAAGCGGAAGCTGCCGTAGCCGAGCTCGAAATCGGTGAAACCGAGAACGATCACCGCCGCGGTCGGTAAAAGGATGAAGAGGACGAGCAGCGTGATGGCCGGCAGCGCTAGCAGCCAGGCAATGCGGGCCTCGCGGCGATCGGGATCGGTGGTCGCGGCACCGATCGCCGTCTGGGTCCGCAGCCGCTGCGCCGGCTGGGCGCCGTCTCGCAGAGATGAATGCTGAGGCATTGCCTCCAGCCGATCTCCCCCCTTGTGGGGGAGATGCCCGGCAGGGCAGAGGGCGGTATCCACGAAATCCGCCGCCCCTGCCGCCGTATCCCGATTGGAACCCGCCTTAGCCATGGATCTTCTCCAGCGTCGCGGCGATAGCGACCCGCTCGGCTGGCAGCCGGGTGCCCTCGCCGTCGAACAGCATCGCCCGTTCCGGCATGAACTCGACGTCAACGGGCTGACCGATCGCGAGCGCCGCGGCCTCGGCAGGTGCTGACTTGGCAGTGACCACCTCGCCGATCGCATCGAGGCGGGCGTGAACGATTACCTCAGAGCCGAGGAACTCCATACGCTCGACCCGCGCGCTCAACCGGCCGGCGCTTGCCGCATGGAAGCGCACGAATTCCGGGCGGATTGCGAGCTTCACTGAAGCATCCGGCGCCTGTCCGCGGCTTGCCAGAAGCACCAGATCGCCGAAGCGCACGATGCTCGCCGTATCCGTGCGGGTCTCCAGCACGTTGATCTTCGGCTGGCCGAGGAAGCGTGCGACCTCGATATGGGAGGGGTTGTCGTAGATCTCCTTCGGGGTCGCCAGTTGCAAGAGATTGCCGCCGATCATCACCGCCACTCGATCCGCCATCGACAGCGCTTCCGACTGGTCGTGGGTGACATAGAGCGTCGGCACGCCGGCGCGGCGGTGGAGATCGACGATCTCGCCGCGGGCATGGACGCGCAGGTTGGCATCGAGATTGGAGAGCGGCTCGTCCATCAGGAAGACGGCCGGTCGACGCACCATGGCGCGGGCGAGCGCCACGCGCTGGCGCTGGCCGCCGGACATCTGGCCGGGCTTGCGGTCGAGCAGGTGATCGATCTTCAGCGCCAGCGCCATTTCCTTGACCTGGCGCTGGATATCGCTGCGGATCTGCTTCTGCCCCGGCATCAGATTGCCGATCACAGGCAGGCGCTGCGCCGCCGTCAGCCGCCGCATCGCAAGCGGCACGGCGATGTTCTCGCCCGTCGTCAGGTGCGGATAGAGGGCATAGGACTGGAAGACCATCGCGACATTGCGATCGGCCGCCGCCATGCGCGCGACACTGCGGCCGCCGATGACGATCTCGCCGCCGTCGCCATGATCGAGACCAGCGACGATGCGCAACAGCGTGCTCTTGCCGCAGCCGGAAGGACCAACGAGCGCGATGAACTCACCCGCCTCCGCCTGCAGGCTAACCCCCTTCAGGATCGCGTTGCCGCCATAGGACTTGGTGATACCCTCTAGCGAAAGCACGCTCATTGCGCCGCCTCCACACGGACCGTCTTCTTGGCCGCCAGCGGGTAGACCTCTTCGACGATCGGATCGAGCAGGTGGCTGGTCAGTCCCGGCACCGCGATGATCTCGCTTTTGACGTTGACGTCGCTAAACTCGTGTACGACGGCGCCGACCAGCCGCTCGCCCGGCATCGGCCGTTCCAGCGTATCAATGATGAAGGAGGTCGGCGGCGCCCAGACGAGAGACGTCCCGGCGTGCTTGCCCGACCAGGCCCAGTGCAGGTGGCCGCTTGCATGGAGCGCCACCTCGGCTTCGGCGAAAAGATCAAACAGGCGTTGGCGCTGGCGCGGACGGATGCCCCAGTAGCCGGTGTCGCCTTCCTGCGGATCGTCAACGAAAAGCGGCTTGTGGGCAAAGACGGCCACCCGGCGGCCGTCGCGGCTGAGCAACTGTTCCTCCAGCCAGGCAAACTGCCTGTCTTCTTCTTCGTCCTCGAAGCCGATCAGCAGGCTGTTGAGGCCGAGCAGCCGCCAGTCGCCATGGTCGCGGCCCCAGTAGTCCGGACCGGCGAGCCGGCGCCAGCGGGCAAGCCGAACTGGATCCACCGGCTGGTGCGAACCCGGCAGATGGCCGACATCGTGATTGCCGGGAACGATCAGCACCGGCATCGAGAGCTGGCCGATCAGATCGAGCGAGAAGGTGATGTCGTCCTCGTGGTCGGCACCATCGATGGTGACGTCGCCGGTGTGGATGACGAGATCGGGTTTTACCGCCTCGATCCAGGCGCGAACCGGTTCCCAATTGCCATTGAAGTGGCTTTTGGCGGGGCTGAGATGGGTGTCGCTGATCTGGACGATTTTCATGGAAACGGGCCTCCGACGATGGCGTGCGGTATCCGCGTCGGAGGGCTGATACTTCCCTTCTCTGCGGTTGGCCGCAGTCTTTAGGGAGCCGCCATGTCAGTTTGGTAACAGCCGTTCTCAGCTGATTTTCAGTTTCTCCATGAAAGCGTCATCTTCAGAAGACCGACGGGCCGAGTAGGCCCCGTTGTGTCTCTACATTGCGCCGCGGTAGGTCCGACGCGACGCCGGACAGGATTGCTCCATCACGGTCGAAAGCATGGCGTTCGACGCATCGGCCTCGGCGACGACCCAGTTGCGAAAGGCCTGGATCTTCTTCTGCCGCCTGGTGCTTTGCGGATAGACGAGCCAATAGGCGCGGCCGTCGCGCACCACATGCTCGAACGGCCGGATGAGCCTGCCGCTCTTCAGTTCATCCATCAGGAAGGTCGAGACGGCAATCGCAATGCCGTGATCCGCAAGGATTGTGGCGACATCCATCGCCTGCACGTCGAAGATCAATTCGGTGCCATTGCTTGCCGGCGGCTCGACGCCGGTTTCGATCATCCACCGCCGCCACCAGCTGGCGTTGCCGAAACGCCGGACTCTCAGAACGTCCGCGGGCTCCTTGAGCTGGTGCTTTTCCAGGAAGGATGGCGTGCAGACAGGCACGTAATCGAGCGGAAACAAGGGAAAGACATCGTTGCCCGGCCAGTCGCCGGCGCCGCTGCGCACCGCGAGATCGATGGCGTCACGTTTGAAATCGACCAACTCGGTCGACATGTGCACCCTGATGCTGATGTTGGGATGCGCGGTCTGAAACGACGCGAGGCGCTGACCGAGCCAGCTCGACACGACGGTTGGCAGCACCGAGATGTGCAGGTGATGCTCGGTCTTGTCGGCGATCTCCGAGAAGGCCGCCCCTAAGAGATCGATCGCTTCGGTCACCTTCGGCGCTAGCTGCCGCCCGGCGCCGGTCAATCGCACCTCGCGCGGAAGCCGGACGAACAGCGGCGCGCCGATGCGATCTTCCAACAGCCGGATCTGATAACTGACGGCCGCCTGCGTCATGCCGAGCTCTTCGGCGGCGCGGGTGAAACTCAGGTGCCTGGCGGCGGCCTCAAAGGCGCGCACCGCACTCATGGGAGGAATCTTGCTCATGGAACTGAGATAAGCATTCTTTATGCCAGCATGCGAGAAATCGCTTTGCGCGAAACGGCAAAAACCCTCACTTTTTTCGCGAACACACGCCCTTGAGAGAAGTGAGGATAGCAATGCTTAGCGCAGTGCGATCAACGATTTACCATGTCCTGAACTGGGCCGATAAGACCCTCAGCGCTCCGGTTGCCATCGACACGTTCAACGAGTTCCAACTCCGGGATATCGGCCTGACGCGAGATCAAGAGCATATCCGCGCGCGGGTCGGCGACGCGGCGCATCCGTGGCAGTGGCCGGAGGAGGTCGCTTCGACCAAACCGCAACCGTCCCGTGAGCGGAAAGCAATGGAAAGACCTCGTCCTGCCACCGTCTCGCCGCGGGCGGCGGCGGGAGAGAATAAAGACATAAGCATTTCTTTATGCGATTGACGAAAAGCTCGGGACAGGGCATTGTCGCCCCATCGTGGTTCTTCGCCCGCCTTTGGAGGGACGGAGCTAAGAGGGAATTCGGTGCGGCGCCAGACAAGCGCCCATGCCGGAGCTGCCCCCGCAACTGTAAGCGGAGAGCGGCCGTTCGAAGATGTCACTGAGGGAGACGCCTCGGGAAGACGGAACGGTCCGCGACGACCCGCAAGCCAGGAGACCTGCCGCGATGAACAACGTCCACGGGCGGGGTGTCCGATGAGGCGCGTTGAGGACGCGGGATCGCTCTCGCGCCGCGGCTGCGTCGCATTCAAGCCTTGCCCATAACCTTCGGGGTAAGGAAATGACCATCAAGACTGCCAATCTCGGTTTCCCGCGCATCGGCCGCCGTCGCGAATTGAAATTCGCGCTCGAACGCTATTGGGCCGGAAAGGCCAGCCGCGGCGAACTTCTCGATACCGGAGCCAAGCTCCGCGCTGAAAACTGGGCCGCGCAGAAAACGCGCGGCATCGACATCATCCCCTCCAACGACTTCTCCTTCTACGACCACGTGCTCGATACCGCCGTGCTTGTCGGCGCAATCCCGCCGGCCTATGGCTGGACGGGCGGCCCGGTCGATCTCGACACCTATTTTGCCATGGCGCGCGGCTCGGCCGGAACGCCCTGCGCCGCCGGCTGCACCCATTCGGGAAGCAGCAGCGGCACTCCCGCGCTCGAAATGACAAAGTGGTTCGACACCAACTATCACTACATGGTGCCCGAGTTCGACAGGGATCAGCGCTTCGAGCTCACCCACAATCGGCCGCTGGAAGCCTTCCAAGAAGCTCAAGCCCTCGGCTATCGCACACGCCCGGTGCTCATCGGCCCGGTGACACTGCTGAAGCTCGGCAAATCGAAGGGCGGCGACTTCGATCCGGTCGATCTGATCGAACGGCTCCTGCCCGTTTACGTGAGGGTCCTGGCGGAGCTTGCTGACGCCGGCGCCGATTGGGTTCAGATCGACGAGCCTTGCCTGGCGCTCGATCTCGCGGACAAGGATCGTCGCGCCCTCGACCTCGCCTATCGCACGTTCGACACCGACGTGCCCGGACTCAAGATCATGCTGGCGACCTATTTCGGCTCGATCGGCGACAACACGGCAACGGCGTTGGCGCTGCCGGTCGATGGACTGCATGTCGATCTCGTGCGCGCGCCGCAGCAGATCGACACGCTCATCCAATCGGCTCCGGCGGACCGGGTCCTATCGCTCGGGGTCATCGACGGCCGCAACATCTGGCGGACCGATCTAGCCAGCCTGTTCCGCCGGCTGCAGCCTCTGACTTCGGCCCACGGCCGCGACCGCATCGAGCTCGCACCTTCATGCTCACTCCTGCACGTGCCGATCGATCTCGAGCTGGAGCGTGCGCTTGATCCGGAACTTTCCTCCTGGCTCGCCTTCGGTACGCAGAAACTCGACGAACTCAGCCTGCTTGCCAGCGCCTTCGAGCCGGGGCTTGCCATTTCCGAGCACGTTTTCGCCGCCTCGATCGCGTCCGCCCAGGCGAGGCTCACCTCACTCAGGATCCATGATCCTCTGGTCGCCGGGCGCTTGAAAGCGCTGACGGATGCGGACAGCGAGCGGCAGTCCCCGTTCGCGGGCCGCCGGGCACTGCAGGCGAAGAAGCTGTCATTGCCGCTCTTCCCGACAACGACGATCGGATCCTTCCCACAGACATCGGAGGTTCGGCAGGCCCGTTCACTGCATGCGAAAGGCGAACTCAGCTATGTCGACTACACCGCCTATCTTCGCCGAGAGACCGAAGTGGCGGTGCGCTGGCAGGAAGAGGTCGGCATCGACGTACTCGTTCACGGCGAGTTCGAGCGCAACGACATGGTGCAGTATTTTGGCGAGCAGCTCTCGGGCTACGCCTTCACCCAGAGCGGCTGGGTGCAGAGCTACGGATCGCGCTGCGTGCGTCCGCCTGTTATCTTCGGCGACGTTTCGCGACCAAACCCGATGACGGTCGAGTGGGCGACCTTCGCGCAGTCGCTGACCGATCGCCCGGTCAAGGGCATGCTGACGGGTCCGGTCACCATGCTGCTGTGGTCCTTCGTTCGTGACGACCTGCCACGTTCCGTGGTGTGCCGGCAGATCGCGCTAGCACTGCGCGATGAAGTGTCGGATCTCGAGGCGGCCGGCATCGCCATCATCCAGATCGACGAACCGGCACTGCGCGAAGGCCTGCCGCTGCGAAATGCCGATCGCAAGGCCTATCTCGACTGGGCGGTGGAGTGCTTCCGTCTCAGTGCAGCCGGGGTGGGCGATGCGACCCAGATCCACACCCATATGTGCTACTCCGAGTTCAACGACATCATGGCCGCAATCGCGGCGATGGACGCCGACGTCATGTCGATCGAGACGTCGCGATCGAAGATGGAACTGCTCGGCGCCTTCACCGACGAGGCCTATCCGAACGAGATCGGCCCGGGCGTCTACGACATCCATTCACCACGCGTGCCCGGCGTCGAGGAAATGGTGCATCTCATCGAAAAAGCGACCGAGGGCCTCACGCCGGACCAGATCTGGGTCAATCCCGATTGCGGACTGAAGACCAGGCGCTGGGAAGAGACGCGGCCGGCGCTCGTTAACATGGTCGCCGCCGCCCGCTCGCTTCGAGCGGCTTTTGCCGCCGATACGCGCGAAGCCGTCAAAGCATGACGGGGCAGCACGAAGTCACGACGGCGCCGGGGGAAACCCCGGCGCCACAAACCCTGATCGACATCGTTTTTCCAGGCGATACCAATCACCATGGCACGCTCTTTGGTGGCGCCGCCCTCGCGTCGATGGACCGGATCGCTTTCATCGTCGCCACCCGTCACGGGCGCGTTCCCTTCGTCACCGCATCCTGCGACCGCATCGATTTTCGTGCGCCAGCGCGCATCGGTCAGATCGTCTGCTTCAGCGGCCGTCCGGTTCGTGTCGGGCACCGCTCGATGGTGGTCGAGGTCGAGATGATCGCGGAAGATATCGCCACCGGCGGCCGCGCCCTTTGCAGCAGGGGCACCTTCACCATGGTCGCGATGCCCCGTGCCGATGAAACGGATTGGATGCTGCCGCCGCTCGATGTGGCAACGGACACGCCCGAAGAGGCGGGCACCCTACGCATGGTCGACATCGTCTTTCCCGGCCAGGCCAACAGCTTTGGCGCCATATGCGGTGGCAACGCCCTCGCGCATATGACGAAGGCCGCATTCGTCGTCGCGACGCGCCGGAGCCGCCGGGCGACCGTCCTTGCCTCCTGCACCGGTATGGACTTCAAGCACCGGATCATGATCGGTTCGATCATCGAACCCATCGCCCGCATTGTGCGGACGGGTCGCAGTTCAGCCACCGTCGAGGTCGAACTCTGGTCGGAAGAGCTCCTCACCGGTCTGCGACAGCGGACTGTTACCGGAACGTTCGCTATGGTCGCCGTCGACGAGGACAACCGGCCCGTGGCCGCTTTCGCTGCTTGATGGAATGGGGCGTCCGCACCAGGGGCGCCCTATCCACAACCTTGGTGCCAACCGGCTGTTTACTCCCCGTTATCCACACTGCAAAAGAAACCACCCTCCTACCCCCGCCTTCCACATACGGAACCTATTGACGCAGATTTGCGATGAACTACTATATCTAGTGTTCGAGGTTCTTCCGATTCGCAAGGATTGGGAGCTAAGACGGGAATACGGTGCGCCGGCGGGTTTCCGCTGAGGCTATGCCGTAGCTGCCCCCGCAACTGTAGACGGCGAGCGACTGTCCGGATTTGGACCACTGAGGCATGAGGCCTCGGGAAGGTCGGGATGGAAGCTTTGACCCGTAAGCCAGGAGACCTGCCTCGATCACCAAACGTCCACGGGCGGGGTGTCCGGAGGGGTTGAGTGCGTGGCAGGATGAGCCTGCCCGATCGTCTCGACGTCTCCCCGGCAGCCCGTCGAAAGCTTCGGGGTGAAGTCATGCCAGTTTCTTCCAGTTCAGATCCACCTTCTGCGGACGGGTGCGCGTTGTTGCGCGCCTGATCGAAAGGCCGCGCCTTGAAAACCCGCATCCGCGGAATTCCTGAGCGCCCGACCAAAACGAGCCGGCCCGGTTGCGTAACCGACCTTGGGCCAGCTTGACGACGTCAACTCCGGTCGAGTCGACCGGGGAGCGATGTTTCGTGTCCAATCGCCAACACCACGGTTCGCGTTCGCGCGATCCGACGACTTTTTGCGCCCATTTGCCAGACCCTCACGAGGAACCCATGTCGATCACCGTCTACAGCAAACCAGCCTGCGTCCAATGCACCGCCACAACCCGTGCGCTCGACCGCCAAGGCATCGATTATCGCATCGTCGATATCTCCGAGGATTCCGATGCATTCGCGCTGGTGCAGGGTCTTGGCTATCGGCAGGTCCCGGTCGTCGTCGCCGGCGAGCGGCATTGGGCGGGTTTCCGCCCGGACATGATCAGCGCGCTTTCCTGAAGGACGCGGGCGATGGGCCTGATCGTCTATTTTTCCAGTCGCTCGGAAAACACCCATCGCTTCGTCGAAAAGCTCGGCCTTCGCGCCGCCCGCATACCGCTCAGGGAAGGTATGGACGCACTTACGGTCACAGAGCCCTATGTGCTGGTCGTGCCGACCTATTGCGGCGACGATGGCCGCGGGGCGGTGCCGAAGCAGGTCATCCGCTTCTTGAACGACGCGGGCAACCGCTCTCACATCCGCGGCGTGATCGCAGCGGGCAACAGCAATTTCGGCGCGACCTACGGGATCGCCGGCGACGTGATTTCGGCCAAGTGCCGGGTACCCTATCTCTACCGGTTCGAGCTGCTCGGGACCGACGAGGACGTCGCCAATGTCAAAAACGGGATGGAACGATTTTGGACGTCACGACACTCGAACGCCCCTTAAAGGCGACGGAAGCAGCGCTCGACTATCATGCGCTGAACGCAATGCTGAACCTCTATGACGAAGAGGGACGGATCCAGCTCGACAAGGACCGGCAGGCGGCGAAACAGTACTTCCTCCAGCACGTCAATCAGAACACGGTGTTCTTCCATAACCTCCGGGAAAAACTCGATTATCTGGTGACCGAGGGCTATTACGAGCAGGAAGTGCTGGACCAGTATTCCTTCAACTTCGTGCGCGATCTCTACGATCATGCCTATTCAAAGAAGTTCCGCTTTCCGACCTTCCTCGGGGCGTTCAAATACTACACGTCCTATACGCTGAAGACCTTCGACGGAAAGCGCTACCTGGAACGCTACGAAGACCGTGTCTGCATGGTGGCGATGGCCTTGGCGCGCGGCAACGAGGGGCTTGCCCGCGATCTCGTCGACGAGATCATCTCCGGCCGCTTCCAGCCGGCAACGCCGACTTTCCTCAACGCCGGCAAGAAGAGCCGCGGCGAGCTCGTCTCCTGCTTTTTGCTCCGGATCGAGGACAACATGGAGAGTATCGGCCGCGCCATCAATTCGGCGCTGCAGCTTTCCAAGCGCGGTGGCGGCGTGGCGCTGTCGCTCACCAACATCCGCGAGATGGGCGCGCCGATCAAGCAGATCGAGAACCAGTCATCCGGCGTCATCCCGGTCATGAAGCTGCTCGAAGACAGTTTCTCTTACGCCAACCAACTCGGCGCGCGCCAGGGAGCCGGTGCTGTCTACCTGCACGCCCACCACCCCGACATCATGCGCTTCCTCGATACCAAGCGCGAAAACGCCGACGAGAAGATCCGCATCAAGACGCTGTCGCTCGGCGTCGTCATCCCCGACATCACCTTCGAGCTCGCCCGCAACAACGAGGACATGTATCTGTTCTCACCCTATGACGTGGAGCAGGTCTATGGCGTGCCCCTCACCGAGATTTCGGTGACCGAGAAGTACCGCGAGATGGTCGAGGATGCCCGCATCCGCAAGCGCAAGATCAAGGCGCGCGACTTCTTCCAGATCATCGCCGAGATCCAGTTCGAAAGCGGTTATCCCTACATCATGTTCGAGGACACGGTGAACCGGGCAAACCCGATCGCCGGGCGCATCACCATGAGCAATCTCTGCTCGGAAATCCTGCAGGTGAGCGAGGCGAGCGCGTTCAACGACGACCTCTCCTACAAGCACATGGGCAAGGATATCTCCTGCAATCTCGGTTCGCTGAACATTGCGGCTGCGATGGACAGCCCGGATTTCGGCCAGACGATCGAGACCTCGATCCGCGCCCTCACCGCCGTCTCCGAAATGAGCCACATCTCGTCCGTGCCCTCGATCGAAAAGGGCAACGACGACAGCCACGCGATCGGCCTCGGGCAGATGAACCTGCACGGCTATCTCGCCCGCGAGCGCATCTACTACGGCTCCGAGGAAGGCATCGATTTCACCAACATCTATTTCTACACGGTGACCTATCACGCCATCCGCGCGTCGAACCGGCTGGCGGTCGAGAAGGGCAAGAACTTCGCCGGCTTCGAAAACTCGAAATACGCGTCGGGTGATTATTTCGACAAATACACCGAAGCCGAATGGCTGCCGGCGACCGAAAAGGTGAAGGGCCTGTTCGAGGAAGCCGGCATCTCGATCCCGACTCAGGAAGACTGGCTGGAGTTGAAACGGGCGGTGATAGCTGGCGGCCTTTACAACCAGAACCTCCAGGCCGTGCCGCCGACCGGTTCGATCTCCTACATCAACCACTCCACTTCCTCGATCCATCCGATCGTCTCGAAGATCGAGATCCGCAAGGAAGGCAAGATCGGCCGCGTCTACTATCCGGCCGCCTTCATGACCAACGACAATCTCGAATATTACCAGGACGCCTACGAGATCGGGCCGGAGAAGATCATCGACACCTATGCGGCCGCCACCCAGCACGTCGACCAGGGCCTGTCGCTGACCCTGTTCTTCCGCGACACGGCAACGACCCGCGACATCAACCGTGCTCAGATCCATGCCTGGAAGAAGGGCATCAAGACCATCTACTACATCCGCCTTCGGCAGATGGCGCTCGAGGGTACGCAGGTCCAGGGCTGCGTTTCCTGCGCGCTGTAACCTCGCATTCCAGTAACGGCCCCTCATCCTAGCCCTCTCCCCGCAAGCGGGGAGAAGGTGCCGGCAGGCGGATGAGGGGCACCCCCTCACCGCGCGATGAGGCATACACGATCACAAAGGTTCAACGACATGAACATGCACACCAAACCCGCAAGCCGCATCCGCGCCATCAACTGGAACCGCATCGAAGACGACAAGGACCTGGAGGTCTGGAACCGTCTGACCGGCAATTTCTGGCTGCCGGAGAAGGTGCCGCTTTCCAACGACATTCCCTCCTGGGCAACGCTGAAGCCGGAGGAGCAGACACTCACCATCCGCGTCTTCACCGGCCTCACCTTGCTCGACACGATCCAGAACGGCGTCGGCGCCGTCCGACTGATGGAAGATGCGGCCACCCCACATGAGGAGGCGGTGCTTTCCAACATCTCCTTCATGGAGGCGGTGCATGCCCGCTCCTATTCCTCGATCTTCTCGACGCTCTGCCTGACACCCGATGTCGATGACGCCTATCGCTGGTCGGAAGAGAACGAGTTCCTGCAGAAGAAGTCGGCGCTGATCATGGCGGAGTATGCCTCCGGCGATCCCTTGAAGAAGAAGGTCGCGAGCGTCTTTCTCGAAAGCTTCCTGTTCTATTCCGGCTTCTATCTGCCGATGTACTGGTCGAGCCGCGCCAAGCTCACCAACACCGCCGACATGATCCGGCTGATCATTCGCGACGAGGCGGTGCACGGCTATTACATCGGCTACAAGTTCCAGCGCGCGCTGGAGCGCTTGAGCGAGGAACGCCGCCAGGAGATCAAGGTTTTCGCCTTCGACTTGCTGCTCGAACTCTACGACAACGAAGCGAAATACACCGAGGCGCTCTATGACGGCGTCGGCCTGACCGAAGACGTGAAGAAGTTCCTGCACTACAACGCCAACAAGGCGCTGATGAACCTCGGCTACGAGGCGCTGTTTCCGGCGGAAGCCTGCAAGGTCAACCCGGCCATTCTCTCGGCGCTTTCGCCGAATGCCGACGAGAACCACGACTTCTTCTCCGGTTCCGGTTCGTCCTACGTTATCGGCAAGGCTGTGGCGACCGAGGACGAGGACTGGAATTTTTAAGGACGGTCCATTCGGTCATACCTGACAACAAAGGCCGGCGAGGACGCCCTCGCCGGCCTTTGTTCAGCAATAGCAGCGCCTACTCTGCCGCGACCACCCGGCTGCGGCCGATCGTTGCTTGCGTCAGCAGGAAGGCGGCAAGGGCGCAAGCGGCGATCGCGCCGGCCATCGGTAGGGCCGTTCCGTCGAAGAAGATAGTCGCAACCACCATGGCGACGGCGGCGGTGACAAAGTGCAGCGTACCCATCAGTGCCGAGGCCGTGCCGGCGATCTCGCCGTGGTCTTCAAGCGCCAGCACCGCCGAGGTCGGGATAACCAGGCCGAGCACGCCATAGCCGACGAAGAGGAACGCGGCCATGACAGGCAACTGGTTGAAGCCGAGGCTCATGACGATGAACATCGTGACCATGGTCAGCGCGAAGGCGCCGACGGCAAGATGCATGACCCGCACCAGGCCGAAGCGCTCGCCGAGCCAGCCGGTCGCCTGCGACACAGCGAAGAACGACACGGCATTGATCGAAAAGGCGATGCTGTACTCAGTCGGCGTCAGCCCATAATGGTCGATCAGCACGAAGGGCGAATTGGCGAGATAGACCAGGAACCCGGAAATGCCGAGGCCGCCGATGAAGGTGAGCGTCAGGAAATTGCGGTCGGAGAGAAGCAGGCGATAGGCGGCAAGCGCACTTGCGATACTGCTGTCGGCGCGATCCTTCTTCGGCCGGGTTTCCTGCAATTGCGTCGAGAGCAGGATCAGACCGATGAAGGCGGCGATCGTCACCGCATAGAACACGCCGCGCCAACCGTAGAAGCCGATGACGGCGCTGCCGGCAAGCGGCGCCAGGATCGGCGAAATGCTGAAGACCAGCATCAGCATCGACATCAGCCGCGCAGCCTGGACGCCCGTGTGCATGTCGCGCACCACGGCGCGCGGAATGACCATGCCAGCGGCACCGCCGATCCCTTGCAGGAAGCGGAAAGCGATCAGGGTTTCGATGTCGGTCGAAAGCGCGCAGCCGATGCTGGCGACGGTGAAGAGGCCGATGCCGAGATAGAGCGGCGCCTTGCGGCCCCAGATATCGGAGAGGGGCCCATAGACAAGCTGCGAGATGGCAAAGGAGATGAAGAACGCCAGCAGGCTGAACTGCACCACGCCGTTTTCGGCCGTCAGATCCTTGCCGATCGACGGCAGGGCCGGCAGATACATGTCGATTGCAAACGGGCCGATCGCCGAGATCAGGCCAAGCACGATCGCCGTGCGGAGGAAGGACGTTGTCATGGCAATGAACTTTCAGAAATCGCGGCGCCGAAATCGCTGCCGCCCGGATTGAAACTCAAAGACATCGTCGTGCCAGGATCGAACGTTGGGGATACGCATCCTGCGCTGACTATTCCGTCCATTAATTTGGACACACATGTCAAATTAGACAGCATTGTCTAAATCGTCAATGGCGCCTATCTTCGGTCCATGAAGAAATTTGATTTGGCCTCGGCTGACGCTCGCCCCCAGAAAGGGCAATTCGCGAAACGCCTCTCGATCCTGGAGGCCGCGGCCGATGTTTTCTGTCGGGAAGGCTTTTCCGGCGCCAGCATCGACGAAATCGCCATTGAGGCGGGTGTCTCGCGTCAGACCATCTACAATCACTACCGCGAGAAAGAGACGCTGTTCATGGCGGTGATCCAGGACATCATGGATCGCGTGAACGGCGTGCTTTTCTCCATCCTCGCGACCTTTCCTGAAAACGGCGATAACCTCGAGGAAGACCTGGCCGAATTTGCCGTGCGCCTCAACAAGAACTGCAATTGCAACCAGGACGCCAAGTTCATCCAGAAGCTGATCTCGACCGAGGGCAACCGCTATCCGCATCTCTTCCAGTTCTGGCGGGAGCAAGGACCCGGCAAGACCGATCGGGCGCTGGCGGCGCTGTTTGCGCGCCTTGCCCACATCGCACCGCTCGAAATCGACGATTTCGACCTCGCGGCGCGCCAGTTCATCGCACTGATCAAGGCCGACCTGCAGATGGGTGGGCTCTTCGGTGAAACGCCGAGCGAAGCAGAGCTGGAAATCAGCGCCCGCAGGGCGGTAAAGACGTTCCTGCGCGCCTATGGCCGGCCGTCAACGGTTTCGGCAGGCTAACGCCACCCGGCGCCAAAAACCAATCCCGGCCTATTCGGTGATGCGAAAGTCACCGACGTGCTCAGGCGGCTCGACAAATTCGGCAACCACCTTTGAAACCCATGCCGCCGGCGGCCCGTCATGCAGGCGCTCGAGCATGAGGGTGACCGCGTCCTCCGGGCCGCTGATCAAGGCGGCTACCGACCCGTCCGCCTCGTTTCGAACCCATCCCACCAGACCGAGCTTGCGCGCCTCGTCACGCGTCCAGACCCTGAAGCTGACGCCTTGCACCCGCCCGAGAATGTGGACCAACGCCGTCTTGCCGGTCTCAGCCATGGCTCGTCTCCTTTGCCGTTTGTCATGAAATCTGGCGCAAGGCTGCGGAAAGACAAGCCACCCGCAAAAGGACTGAAAGGACGACCGCCGCAACCTAAAAATTTCCACACTGCGCTCCAAATATTTTGTTCGTGTATTTTTAAAAGTTGACGCGCGAAAACTTTTATGATTTTTACGGCCTCACCAAGACGGCGGTGGGAGGGCCTCGCCAGCTTGGCTGAGACACAAGAAGGCCCGCGCCGTTTCCAGGGAGGAAACCATGAACTTGTCCCGCATTCTGAAATCTCTCGTCGCCGGCACGGCGCTGTCGCTCCTTGCCTCCTCGGCTTTTGCCGACGGCATCGGCGCGTCGCTTCTGACCCAGCAGCACCCGTTCTACATCGAGCTCGCCGACGCGATGAAAGCCGAGGCTGAAGCCAAGAACGTCAAGCTCGAGGTCTCGATCGCCAACCAGGATCTGAACAAGCAGCTCGCCGATGTCGAAGACTTCATCGTCAAGGGCGTCGACGTCATCGTCATCTCGCCGGTCGACAGCCAGGGCGTGCGCGCTGCGATCGAAAAAGCCGAGAAGGCCGGCATCAAGGTGATCACCGTCGACGTTCCGGCCAATGGCGCGACCGTCACGTCGCATATCGGCACCGACAACTTCACCGGCGGCGTCAAGGCCGGCGAGCTGATGGCCAAGGTTCTCGACAACAAGGGCAAGGTCGCCGTCATCGACTATCCGACGGTCCAGTCGGTGGTAAACCGTGTCAACGGCTTCAAGGAAGCGATCGCCAAGCATCCGGACATGGAAATCGTCGCGATCCAGACCGGCATCACCCGCGCCGAAGCATTGGCCGCCGCCCAGAACATGCTGCAGGCCAATCCTGATATCACCGGCATCTTCGGCTTCGGCGACGATGCCGCCCTTGCCGCTGCCGTTGCGGTCAAGGCTGCGGGTCTCGAATCCCAGGTCAAGGTCATCGGCTTTGACGGCATGAAGGAAGCGCGCGACGCCGTCGACACGAACCCTGTCATGGTCGGCGTCATCCAACAGTTCCCGGACCAGATGGGCAAGCAGGCGGTCGACACCGCCGTCAAGGTTGCCGCCGGCGAGACCGTGCCGGCCGAACAGCCGATCGTCCCCGGCGTCTACACCGCGAAGTAAGTCCTCCCAGGACAGCCGCCGCCTCACCTCAGGGGCGGCGGCAACCCATCAGGGTCCGTTTCCGTCCTCTGGCCGGAGGCGCTGCTCTCGGCTGACCTGAAGGAGGCCGCCATGTTTGGTTCGACCAGCGATACCATTCTCGAAATCGACAACGTCACCAAATCCTTCGGCCAGGTCGCGGCGCTGAAGGGCATGCGCCTCAAGGTTCGCCGCGGCCGGGTGCACACGCTGCTCGGCGAAAACGGCGCCGGCAAATCGACGCTGATGAAGATCCTCGCAGGGGTTCACGAGGCGACCTCGGGGGAAATCGCCCTCGATGGGCGCCCCTACCAGCCGCGCAATCCGCAGGATGCCGCCGCACTCGGTCTTGCCATCGTCTTCCAGGAACTCAGCCTCTGCAGCAATCTGACGGTGGCCGAAAACATTCTCGCCACCCGCGAGCCACGCCGCTTCGGCTTCATCAACGACAAGGAACTGGTCGTCAGGGCCCGCGCGATCGTCGCCGATCTCGGCCTGCCGATCGATGTCAGCGAGAAGGTCGGCAATCTCTCGATCGCCCAGCGCCAGCTGGTCGAGATCGCCAAGGGCTTAAGCCACGAGGCCAAAGTCGTCATTCTCGACGAGCCGACGTCGTCGCTCAGCGACAGCGAAGCCGAGATCCTCTTCGACATCATCGCGCGGCTGAAGAGCCGTGGCGTCGCGGTCATCTACATCTCGCACCGCATGGAAGAGATCATGCGGCTCAGCGACGACATCACGGTCATCCGCGACGGTGAATATGTCTCCACCCATGATCGCGACGACGTCACCATCGAGACGCTGATCGCGCTGATGGTCGGCCGCCGCATGGACGAAATCTATCCGCCAGCGGCACACGAGCAGAAGCCGGATGCCACGCCGGTTCTCTCCGTCGACGGCCTCACCCGCGACGGCGAGTTCGAAAACATCTCCTTCGACATCCGGCCCGGTGAAATCCTCGGCTTCTTCGGCCTCGTCGGCTCCGGCCGCTCCGAGGTGATGAACGCGCTCTTCGGCATGAGGGCCGCGACCGGCACTGTGCGCTTCGAGGGGCAACCGGTCCGCTTCCGCTCGCCGGCAGAGGCAATCGCCCGCGGCATCGGCTTCGTCACCGAAAACCGCAAGGAAGAGGGCCTGGTCCTCAGCCACAGCGTCGGCTGGAACATCTCGATGGCGGCGCTCTCCGATTTCACCGGCCCGCTCGGCTTCACCCGCAGCCGCGCCGAACGCACGGCGGCAGCCCAGGAAGTCGGCCGGCTGGCGATCAAGACCCATTCGCTCGACACGCCCTCGGGTTCGCTCAGCGGCGGCAACCAGCAGAAGATCGTGCTCGCCAAGTGGCTGCTGACCCGGCCCAAGGTGCTGATCCTCGACGAGCCCACTCGCGGCGTCGATGTCGGCGCCAAGTTCGAAATCTACAAGATCATCCGCCAGCTGGCGGCCGAGGGGACGGCGATCCTGCTGATCTCCTCCGAGCTGCCGGAAGTGCTGGGAATGAGCGACCGCGTCGTCGTCATGCACGAGGGCGTCATCGGCGCAACGCTTTCCGGCGCCGAACTCAACCCGGAAACGATCATGGCGCACGCAACGGGATTTAAATCATGACGCAGCAATCCGAACTCCAGGCCGCCTTCCTGCGCGCCCTGAAACAGTATGGCGGCATCCTTTTGTCGTTGGTGATGCTCTGCGTCATCTTCTCCTTCCTCAACCCGCGCTTCATGTCGGTCGTCAACTTCATGAACATCCTGCAGCAGGTGGCCGTGGTGGCGATCGCCGCCTTCGGCATGACCTGGGTGATCCTGCTTGGTGAGATCGACCTTTCGGTCGGCTCGATCATTGCGGTTGCGGGCATGGTCGGCGCGCAATGTTTCGCCTTCGGCCTCGGCTTCGCGCCGGCGCTCGCCATCACGCTTCTTGCCGGCGCCCTGATGGGCATGCTGAACGGCGTACTGACGGCAAAGCTGCTGCTGCCATCCTTCATCGTCACCGTCGCGACCATGGGCATCTACCGCGGCATGGTCAGCCTGCCGACCAACGGCGCGCCGGCGATGATCGAGAACTCGACCTGGACCGCCATCGGTACCGAAAGCTTCCTCGGCCTGCCGATCATCATCTGGGTCGTCGCCGTGCTCTTCCTCGTCAACCACATCCTTTTGAGCAAGACGAGCTTCGGCCGCCGCGCCTACCTCACCGGCGGCAATCGCGAGGCAGCGGTCTATTCCGGCATCAAGGTCGACCGGCTGAAGATCACCATCTTCATGATCTCGGGCGTGATGGCGGCGATCAGCGGCGTGCTTCTCTCCTCCCGCCTGTTCTCCGCCCAGACCAATGCCGGCATGAGCTACGAGCTCGACGCAATCGCGGCGGCAGTCCTCGGCGGCACCTCGCTTGCCGGCGGCGTCGGCACCATGGTCGGCACGCTGATCGGCGCGCTCATCATCGGCGTCATGAACAACGGCATGAACATGCTGTCGGTCCCTTACTTCTACCAGCTCATCGTCAAGGGCCTGGTGATCCTGATCGCCGTCTGGCTCGACGTCCGCGCCAAGCAGGCAAAGCGCTGATCTTTCCGAAGAGAACATACCCATGCACAAGATACTGACGATCGGCGAAATTCTCGTGGAGATCATCGCCACCGAAAAGGGCGACGGCTTTCGCCAGGCGACCCCTTTGATCGGCCCCTACCCCTCGGGTGCGCCGGCGATCTTCATCGACCAGGTCGGCAAGCTCGGCCAGCCAGCGGCAATGATCTCGCGCGTCGGCAACGACGATTTCGGCCACGTCAACGTTGATCGGCTCAAGGCCGATGGCGTCGACATCTCGGGTATCGCGGTCGATCCGCTCGGCACCACCGGCAGCGCCTTCGTGCGCTACCGCGCCGACGGCAGCCGCGCCTTCGTCTTCAACATCCGCCACAGTGCCTGCGGCACGATCCGGCTCGACGAGGCGACCCGGGCGCTGGTCGGAACTTGCAGCCACCTGCACGTGATGGGCTCGTCGCTCTACGCTCCAAGCGTGGTCGAGAGCATCATCGCCGCAATCGAGATCGTCAAATCGGCCGGCGGCACCGTCTCCTTCGACCCGAACCTGCGGCCGGAAATCCTCGACAGCCCGGGCATGCGCGAGGCGCTGCAGGCGGTGCTCGCCAAGACCGACGTCTTCCTGCCGAGCGGACAGGAACTCTTCCTGTTCACGCAAGCAAAGACCGAAGCGGAAGCCGTTGCCGAACTGCTCGCCACCGGCATCAAGGTCGTCGTCGTCAAGCGCGGCGCCGAAGGCGCCAGCTATTTCGATCGTGAAACGACGCTCTCGCATCCGGGTTTTGCGGTCGAGGAGATCGACCCGACCGGCGCCGGCGACTGCTTCGGCGCGACCTTCGTCACCTTCTGGCTGAACGGAGCCAAGCCCGCTGAAGCACTGGAATTCGCCAATGCCTCGGGCGCGCGCGCCGTCATGATTTCCGGCCCTATGGAAGGCGCATCGACGCGCGCCGATCTCGAAACCTTCATCACCGCGAAAAAGGGCTGACCGCCATGCAACAGAACCTTCTGATCGACATCGCCCGCTGGTCCGAACGCCCCGGCCCGCGCGGCATACCCTCCGTCTGCTCGGCCCACCCGCTGGTAATCGAAGCCGCCATGCTGCGGGCGCTGAAGGAAGATGCCGCGCTTTTGATCGAGGCGACCTGCAACCAGGTCAACCAGGACGGCGGCTATACCGGCATGACGCCCGCCGATTTCACCCGCTTCGTCGCCGGGATCGCCGATCGTGTCGCCTTCCCGAAGGAAAAGATCATTCTTGGCGGCGACCATCTCGGCCCCAACCCGTGGAAACACCTTGCGGCCGAAGAGGCCATGGCCAAGGCCGAGACGATGATCGAAGCCTATGCCAAGGCTGGCTTCACCAAGCTGCATCTCGATACCAGCATGGGCTGCGCCGGCGAGCCGGTGGCTCTGCCCGATGCGGTGACGGCGGAGCGCGCCGCGCGGCTGGCGGCTGCCGCCGAAGCCGCTATTCGCGGCGAAAACCACACCGCTCCCGTCTACATCATCGGCACCGAAGTGCCGGTTCCGGGCGGCGCACTGGAAGAGCTCGACACGCTGGAAGTCACCGCACCCGAGGCGGCGGTCGAGACCGTCTCCATTCATCGCCAGGCGTTTGAAAAGGCCGGCGCTGCCGACGCCTTCGGACGTGTCGTCGGCGCAGTGGTCCAGCCGGGCGTCGAGTTCGGCAACGAGAACGTGATCGCCTATGACCGGGCGAAAGCGGCGAAGCTCAGCGCCAGCCTGAAACAGCTCGACGGCGTCGTCTTCGAAGCGCATTCGACCGACTACCAGACACCAGAGGCGCTGCGCGATCTCGTTTCCGACGGCTTTGCCATTCTCAAGGTCGGCCCGGGCCTGACCTTCGCTTTTCGCGAGGCACTCTACGGCCTCGACCAGATCGCCGCCTTCCTTTTCCCCGAGGCGCGCAAGCAGACGCTGGCGGCCGTCACCGAGGAAGTGATGCGCGAGGAGCCGGCCAACTGGGGCAAGTATTACCACGGCTCGGCGGAGGCCCAGCGGCTGCAGCGGCACTTCTCCTATAGCGACCGCATCCGCTATTACTGGCCGCATCCGAAGGTCGCGGCAGCCGTCGAAGAACTTCTGGCACTGCTTGACGGCGTCGTCATCGCGGAAACGCTGATCAGCCAGTATCTCCCCGGCAATTACGAGCGCGTGCGCGACGGTGAAGTCGCGGCTCAAGCAAAACCGCTGGCACTTGCTGCCGTCGATCGGGTTCTCGAGGATTACTTCAGGGCCTGCCGCGCTTAGCGCCCGGCCCTCTGTTCGGTGAATATTTGCGAGCCGGTACTGCCTATCCCCTCGAAATGAACCTATAAACGAAATCAAAACAATATGGGGCACAGCGACCGTGGACAGACAGATCAAGACCATGGAGGATTTTTCGGAGTTCGTCGGCCTGTCGCGCCCGACGGTCTCGAAATACTTCAATGATCCAGGCTCGGTCCGCAAGAAGACCCGCGATGCCATAGAGGCTGCGATCAAGCAGTCGGGTTTTCGCCCGAACATCTTCGCCGTCAACCTGAACCGCCGCCGCACCAACATCCTCGGCGTCATCGTCCCGAACTCGACCGACCCTTTCTACATGGCGCTGACGCGCCGGATCGAACACATCGCCAACCAGGCAAGGTTCCTTGCCTTCGTGCTCTCCTCCGACGGGCGGCCGGAAATGGAAGAGCGGGCGATCGAGACCTTCAAGTCGATGAACGTCGCCGGCGCCATCATCGCGCCGCTCGGCGTGCAGTCGCACCACCGGACGCTGACGGCGCTCGGCGCCAGCATTCCGCTGATCTATGTGGACTCGCCGCTCGATGACAGCTCCTCCTTCGTCGGCACCGACAACCGCCAGAGCTTCCGGCTGATGGTCGATTATCTTTGCCGCTCCGGCAGCCCGCCCTGCTACTTCGGCATGCCGCCGGTCAACAACAACGCGATGGCCCGGCGCGACGCCTATCTGGAAGCGATGCAGCAGCTGAAGATGGAGCCGGCACTGGTCGAAACCACGCCGAATGCCGCCTGGGATTTCGAAAAATTCGGCTTCGACGAGACGCTGCGCATCCTCGGCTCCGGCGGCTTTCCAACCAGGACGGTGCTTTGCGCCAACGACCGCGTCGCCTTCGGCGTGATTGCCGCCGCCTTCCAGTCGGGCCTCAAGGTCGGGCGCGACGCCGATGCGGATCTGCGCGTCGCCGGCCACGACGACCATCCGCTGTCGCGCTACACCTGCCCGCCGCTGACGACGGTGGCGCAGAACTACAACGAGATCGGTCGTCTGGCGATCGAACTGCTTTTGTTCAAGCTCGGGGAAACCACCAACGACGGCGGCGCCTTCCCCGAGGACGAGCGCATTCTCTTGAGCGCGGAGATCATGCTGCGCGGTTCCGCCTAGCAAGGTCGGGCGACCCATTCTGTCCGAATGCGACCTCTCAGAAGAGCGCGCTCCAGACAGACCCGGTTGCGCTGCTCAATCAGGACCGGCGCGCCAGCGCCAGCACCTGATCGGTCGTCAGGATATCGCCGAAGGTGTCATCGATCGTCGCCAACGATGCGCGATGCAGCAGCGCATGCGGAACGATGTCACCTTCGCCCGTATCGAGATCGCGTGTGGCGCAGGCATCCGAAGCGACGATGACGTTGAAGCCGAGCGGCACGGCATCACGCGCTGCACCGGCAACGCAGGCATGGGTCATCAGCCCTGACATGACGAGCGTATCGACGCCAGCCTGCCTCAACTGGGTGCCGAGATCCGTGCTGGCAAAGACGCTGACGGAGGATTTGCGCACCACCGAATGGTTGGCGGCGGGCTGAATGTCCCGGTGAAACGCCGAAGTCTCGCTGTCCTCGGCAAACACCGGGCTGCCAGCCGGCGTGACATGCTTGACGTGATAGACCTTCATCCCATCGGAATCGGCGCGCTGTATCAACCGCTTGGCATTGGCGAGCGCCTTTTCGCCATCGGGGATCGGCATGCGGCCGCCAAAATATTCGTTCTGGAAGTCGATCGCCAGCAGCGCCGTCTTCCTGGGATCGAGGCTGGCGGGGGCAGCGGCACCGGCAATCGTACGGATGGTCGGGTGTTGTGTCATCGGAGGTTCCTTTCGCGTTTCGACGCCCGCGAAGATCGTCAAAGCGGCCTCATCACGAAAGTGGCCTGAATGACAATATGTGATAGGTTCCGGCCAACTTCATTGCTTGAGTATCGGCCAGCACATGCACACCGTCGCCATCGTCGCCTTCGAGGGCATCAGCCCCTTTCACCTCTCGGTGCCCTGCATCGTCTTCGGCGACGACCTGTTGAAGCTCGGCGCGCCACGTTACCGGCTTGTGGTTGCCGGAGAAAAGACCGGTACCGTTCGCACCATGTCCGGTTTCAGCATCGAGGTGGAGCACGATCTCGCGAGCCTGAGGGAAGCGGACACGATCATCGTGCCGGCCTGGAACGATGCGGGCAGCCGTCCGTCGGAAAGCCTGCTTGGGGCCTTGCGCGACGCCCACGCGCGTGGCGCCCGGCTCGTCGGCCTCTGCCTCGGCACCTTCGTGCTCGCCGAAGCCGGGCTGCTCGACGGCCGGGCGGCCTCGACGCACTGGGCCTGGGCGGACGAATTCGAGCGCGCCTACCCGCAGGTCGCGCTGAACCGGAACGCGCTCTATCTCGACGAGGGCGATATCCTGACGTCCGCCGGAACGGCCGCGGCGATCGACTGCTGCCTGCACATCGTGCGCAACGACCACGGCGCCGAGATCGCCAACCGCATCGCCCGCCGGCTGGTCGTCGCACCTCATCGTCACGGCGACCAGGCGCAATATATCGAAGCGCCGCTCCCTGCCCCCGGCAGCGGCGACCCGCTCTCAGCGACGATTACCTGGGCGATCGAACATCTCGACGAGCCACTGTCGCTCGAACGGCTGGCCGATCACGCCGGCATGAGTCTCCGCAGCTTCACCCGGCACTTCCGCAAGAAGACGGGAACGACGTTCACGCAATGGCTTCTGGCGCAGCGGTTGGCGGTGGCGCAGCGCCTGCTGGAGACCGGCTCCTGTTCGGTTGATCACGTAGCGGAGATGGCGGGTTTTGGCTCCACCGTCTCCTTCCGCCAGCATTTCACCCGCGCCCTCTCCATCTCGCCAGCCAGCTATCGCCGACAGTTCCGCAACCGGCCAGCACGTGCATCCGCGCCCTAACCGGTCCCTTGCCCGTGTACATCAGGGAGCGCCGGCGTCAGGGCAAGGCGCGCTGCGCGTCGGCCCGCATCGGCGGCCGCACGAGGAACGCCAGCAACGGCACCGCAACCGTTGAAACCCCTGCCGCGCAAATAAAGAAGGCGGAATAGCCGAACCGTTCGGCGATCCAGCCGGCGCCCAAGCCCCCGGCCATGCTGACAAGGCTGTCCATGCATTGGAACAGAGTGAAATCGACGCCCGCCTGGCGCGGATCGGCCCAGCCCATGAACTGTGCATAGAGCGCGACGAAGCCGATCGCCATGACGCCGGAGGAACTGGCAACCGCAAGCGTCATCACCAGCGGTCGCGAGACATCCCCGGAGGCGCCGACATAGGCGAAGGCGACCAGCATCGTCACCTGCAGGAGCAGCGCGCCGATCAGCACGGCACCGGTACCGCACAGGCGCACGAGCAGACCGCCGAACAAGGCCCCACCGAAGCCGACGAGCATGCTGCCGACACCATTGAGCATACCGACAGAGGCGAGATCGAACCCGTAGTCGATCAGGAAAGGGCCGAGCATGGCAAGGCCCCATTTCTGCGCGGACACATAGATCGCTGCGAGCAGAAGGCCTTTGCGCACCTCCGGCCGGGCGAGCGCGGCCTTGAGCGACGGAGTGTGGCTGCGCGCCTCGTTCGTCGGGCGCGAACCGGGCCCGAGCAGGAAAGGCAGACCGAGCCCCAGCACGACGGCGGCCATGATCCACACCGCCGGGGCCCAGCCGAGCCGATCGACGAGCACGAGGAACAGGCCGGCACCGATCGCCGAGCCGACATAGGAGCCGCCGACCTGGGCGGCATTGCCCCAACCGTGATGCTCTTCGGCGAGCGTCTCGACCGCAAAACCGTCGCAGGCGATGTCGACGGTCGAGGTGAAGAGCGCGATGAACACGAGGCAGGCGAGAACGGGGAAGAGCCGCTCCGGGCCGATGAACCCGAGAACCGTAAGCATCAGCGCCGACAGCGTGCCGCCGACGACAATGATGACCGCCGAGCGGTTGCGACCGACCACCGGCAGGCGGAAACGCTCCACCTGCGGCGACCAGAGGAACTTCAGCGCCCAGGGCAGCACCGTCAGATAGACGAGGCCGATCTGGTCGAGCGGGAGGCCCTGCGTCCGCAAGACCGCCGGCAGGCCGAGCATCGTCAGCCCGCCGATCACGCTCTGCGCGACATAGAGCCCACCGACCGCGAAGAAGATCGCGGCCGGCGACGGCCTTGGCTGGACTGCCTTTTCCGACGCCATCAGAAGCGGTAGCGCAGGCTGGCGACGACCTTGCGGCCTTCGTCGAAGTAGCAGAAGCCCGTTGTGCAAAGCTGCTCGACTTCGTCGAAGAGGTTGGTCGCATTGAGCTGAAGCCGCACGCCCTCGAAGTTCGGATTGGCAGCGCCAAGATCGTAGCGCACCGAAGCATCGACAAATGTGCGCGCCTGGTTGTTGAGGACCGGCGTGTGGACGTTGTCGCCGAAGCTCGAGCCGACATAGCGCAAGCCTGCGCCGACGCCGAGCCCTTCGAGCGGTCCGGACTGCACCTCGTAGTCCGCCCACAGCGAGAACATGTGGTAGGGCGAGGAGTTCAGCTGGTTGCCGAGCGTTTCCGACGTCAGCTTGGTGATTTCGACGTCGTTGTAGGAATAGGACGCGATGAAGTTCCAGCCGTTGTCGAGCGAGGCCGTGCCCTCGAGCTCGAAGCCGCGTGACTTCAGATCGAGCTGGCGCAGGAGGTTGAGACCCGATGACGTCTCGTAGACGGTGGCGTTTTCCTGGTCGATGTTGAAGACCGCGGCCGTAATCGTCGTGTTCTGGCCGGGGATCTCGTACTTGACGCCCGCCTCCCATTGCTTGCCGAGCGTCGGCATCGCCGGCGTATCGGTGCCGCCTAGATTGAGGATCACGCCCGGGTTGGAAACGAAGGCCGTCCCGTAGCTGACATAGGGCATCATGCCATTCGGCAGCACGTAGCCAAGGGCGGCGCGCGCTGTCGTCTCGCTGTCGTCGCGGTTGAAGCGCCTTCCGTCGACGGAATATTTGTTGTCCACCCAGTCGTGGCGCAGGCCCGCCGTCAGGCGCCAGGCCTCATACTCGATCTGGTCCTGGATGTAGATGCCGATGCCGCTTTGCGACTGCTTCTGGGTCGAAGTCAGCTTCGGCACATAGGTGAAGTCGTCGGTGAAGAGATCCGGCCCGCTGCCCTGCTGCGAGGTGTACTTCATGTAGCTGTAGTCGATGCCGGCGATCAGCTGGTGCGCAGCGGCACCCGTGTCGAAGTCGAACTTCAGATAGGTGTCGCTGGCAAGGCCGCTGTTGTCCTCGACGGTCAGGCCCGGATACTTGGCGAACACCCATTCCTGCCGCGTCGAAATGTCGGAGTAGCGCAGCTTGTGGAAGAGCGTGACGCTGTCTGTGAGCTCATGCTCCAGCTCGTAGCCGATGCGCGCCTGCTTCTGGGTGAAATCGTTGAAGCGGGCGTCGCCGCCATAGGTCGGGATCGCGCCGATCGACTTGCCGTCCGGCCCGTAGCGGTTGAGGTAGCCCCAGGTGCCGCCGGTGGTCGAATCCATGTACTCGCCAAGCAGCGTGAACTTGGTGCCCTCGTCCGGCTGCCAGGTGAAGGCGGGTGCGATGAACAGGCGGTCGTCCTTCACCGCCTCGATCTCGGTGCGGCCGTCGCGCGCAAGACCGGTCATGCGGTAGAGCATGGTGCCTTCGTCGTCGAGCGGTCCGGAAACGTCAAAGGCGCCCTGCACGCGACCGAAGGAACCGTATTGCACCTCGACCTCGCGCAGCGGGTCGCTGGTCGGGCGTTTCGAGACGATATCAACGATACCGCCAGACGAGCTGGCGCCGTAGATGGAGGCGGCCGGGCCGCGCAACGTGGCGATTGCCTCGACGCCATAGGGCTCCAGCCGGAACAGGCCGTTGGGGCTTGCGATCTGGCGCAAGCCGTCTCGGAAGATTCCGGTCAGCGTCAGGTCGATGCCGCGCACCTTGAAGGCATCGAAGCGCGGCTCGGCGCCGTACTGGCCGACGCGGGCGCCGGGTGTATAATTCAGCGCTTCCATCAGGTTCTGGGGCTTCAGGTCCTGCAACTGTTTCTGGCTGATCACCGACATCGACTGCGGCGTCTGCATGACCGGCGTATCGGTCTTGGTGGCGATCCTAGCGGATTTCGCCACGTAGCCGTCGGTCTCGACGATGCCTTCGGCGCCGGTCCGCTCACCGGTCGCGGTGATCTTTTCCAGTTGCGTTGCGCCATCCCTGACGACGGCGCCGGTGGTGATCGTCGCGTCCGCCGGATCGAAGATCTGCACGGTCGTTGCGCTGACGATGCGGAAGCGAAGCCCGGTCCCGTCGAGCAGTTGCGCAACCGCCGCCTCGGTCGCGAGCCTGCCTTCAACGCCCTTGGTCACCTTGCCGCTGGTGAGCGCGCTCGGATAGAGCAGGCGCAGGTCGGCCTGCCGGCCGAGCTTGAGAATGCCCGTTTCAAGGGAGCCCGCGGGAACGGAGATCGCTTTGGACGCCGTGATCGCGGACGGTGCCGCCGTCGCCTGCGCCTGCACTGCGCTCGCGCAGGCGATGAAAGAAACACTGGCGAGCGCCAAGCATGCAAAAGACCGGCGTCGCGATCCACGACCCTGCAAAATTCTCATCCGAGATCCCCTACTCCAACTCCGGGCGGGCCACCTCGAACCAGGTGCAGCGCCGCCACTGCTGACTAAGAGTGTGGGGAGCGCGTTCTCCTGACGTCACCGGACGATTTTTGTCAGAAAAGATTCTTGTAAGGCGTGAAACCGCCTTGCCGCCGGCGTCAACCTAACGCGACTGGACGAGGACCATGAGGCCCGAGAGCCGCAAGACACGGAGCGGCAGACTGGCTTCGAGAACGCTCAGTGCGTCGTCGGTATCGTGCAGATCGAAGATGCCCGACACTTCGAGCGCGCCGGCCTTCTCGTCGATGAGCAGGATCCGGCCGCGGCGGTAGCGCTCGAGCGTCGAAAGGACCTCACGGAGCGGCCGACGGGAGAAGACAAGCTTTCCGTCGCGCCAGGCCGTCCCGGCGGCAACATCCGTCTTCGTCAGGAAGAGGCGACCCTGCCGGTCGATCGTTGCCGCTTCGCCGGCGCCGAGGATGGCTTTCTGCCCGGCCGCCTCGACTTCGACACGGCCCTCCTCCACCTTAACGTCGGCCGCTCGGTCCGCCCCCGTCGCGCCAACCGAGTAGCGGGTTCCGAGCGCCGTCGCGCTGATCGAGCCGTCTTCGACCACGAAGGGCCTCTGCGGATTTTTTGCGACGGCAAAGAACGCCTCGCCGCGCAGCAGCCGCACCTTTCTTTGCCCCTGATCATATCGGACGACGAGCGCCGTGTCGGTGTTGAGATCCACCTGCGTCCCGTCCTCCAGCGCGATGCGCCTGACCTCGCCGACACCGGTGTAGTAGTCGGCGCGCCAACGGGCGCCATAGGGCGTCGCCAGCGACAGGATCGCGACGCCTGCGGCAAGACAGAGCCCGACAAAGCCACCGACGCGGCGGCGGCGCTGTGCGCGCAACTGCCCGAGCCGCCCTTCGGGGATCGGTACCTCGCCGAGATCGCTCCACAATGCCCGCAGTTCTTCGTAGGCCGCCCGATGATCCGGATGGTCGTCGAGCCAGCGCTCGAATGCCTGGCGGTCGATAACGGTCGCATCCTCGGACTGCAGTCGCGCAACCCAGCCGGCAGCCGCTTGCAGAACGCTGTCATCGATTGTCTGGCGATCGCCACTCATTCCTGTCTTCCGGTCGAACTGAAAATGCCTTCGGGCGGTCCCAAAGAATCGCTCCCATCATCTTAGAGTTGAATGGATGGTTTTGCCTGATGTCGGCTCAGAAAATAATTTCGGCGCGTATTTTCCGGCATTCGAGCAGCGCCCGGATGATGTGCTTTTCGACCATGTTTCTCGATATGCCGAGCTGCTCGGCAATCGCGCCGTTGCTGAGGCCGTGCAGGCGGCTGAGGATGAAGACCTGCTGGCAACGGTTCGGAAGCCCCTCGATGGTGCGCGCCATGATCAAAAGGCACTGGCGGGCGTTGACGATGCGATCCTGGATCGGCCTGTCTTCGGCATGTTCCCTGCCGTCCTCGTCGGCAACGAACAGCGCCTGCTCGCGCGCGGTGCGCTCGGCGGCGACCCGCGCGACGGAGCGCGCGACCTGGAACAGATAGGCTTGCGGGTTCTCGATCAGCGTCGAGCGCGATGCCTCCAGCATGCGCATGAACGTTTCCTGCGTGGCGTCGACGGCATCCTCGCGACTTCTGAGGCGGCGGCTGAAGAAACGGCGTATCCTGCCCTCTTCCCGTTCGTGGAGCCCCTGCACCATCGCATCGGTCATCAATCTGCCTCTCCATCGCGGGAGCCGCGCGGCCGCCGCCGGAACCAGCGGTGGCGCCGTGCGCCCCCGCTTATGTTGAATGCGTTACTCATGTTTTATAAGTGAAGCCACGCGCGACCGCAATGCGCTGGCATGCCGCATAGGAAAACGGGGGGCGATACTGTTGCACGACCGCCACGTCGGCAGCGGCCACGGGCGGACGTGGCGCCGGCCCTATGCGTCTCCAATGCGCGTCAGGACAGTCTCGATCGAACCGAGTTCCGAAGCGATCCGCTCGATCAACAGCCGCACCCGGCGTGGCTGGACGCTCGCCGGCGGATAGACGATCTGCAATCCGGTTTCGCCGACCGCAAAATCCTTGAGAAGCTCGACCAGCGCGCCGGAGGCCAGGTCCTCGGCGATGTCCCACACCGACTTCAGGGCGATGCCGTGCCCCGCCCTGCACCACGCCCCCACCAGTCCGCCGTCATTGGCGACGCGACGCCCGCGCACCATGACCTTGTGCGGCTTGCCATCCACCTGAAAGGCCCATTCGCGGTCGAGATTGGCGCCGAAGCGCATGACGATGCAGTCGTGGCGGGAGAGATCGTCGGGATGCTCCGGCCGGCCCATAGCTTCGAGATAGGACGGCGCCGCACAGACGACGCGCCGGTTCTCCCCGAGCGACCGAGACCTCAGCGTGCTGTCGGCAAGCACGCCGTGCCGGATCGCGAAATCCATGCCCTGGCCGACCAGGTCGAGGTAACCGTCGGTGAGATTGAGATCCACCGTCACATCGGGGTGCTCCGCGAGAAAGCGATCGAGGATCGGTACGATGTAGCGCCGCCCCATATCCTCAGGCGCGCTCAGCCGGATCGGCCCCGAGATCGTGCGCGTGCCCGACCGGATGCCGCTCTCCAGTTCGTCGGCCTCCGCCAGCAGCCGGCGGGCGCCGTCCACCAGTAGGCGGCCCTCCTCCGTCAGACTGATCGCCCGCGTCGTGCGTTTCAGAAGTGCAGCGCCATAGTGGGCCTCGAGAGCTGCCAGCCGCTCGGAGACGGAGGCTGGCGACAACCCCTTCTCGCGGCCGGCGGCGGAAAGCCCGCCCTTTTCGACGATCAGAAGAAACAGAGCCAGATTGTCGAGCAGCATCTTTCGCTTTCTCCGAAATATAATTTTAGAAATAAGCCAATTATCCGGATGCGCCGCAAGCGCTAAATTTGCTGGCGAAAGGAGACGCGTGATGCACATCGACCACGTCACCATCCGCACCACCGATATCGACGCCACACGCGCGTTCTTCGAGACGGTCTTCGACCTGACCGTCGGCGAGCGTCCGGCAGCTATCCGCCGAATCCCCGGCTGCTGGCTCTATGCCGGAGGCAAGCCGATCGTCCACCTCATCGGCAGCCGTGGCGTGGGCTTCGAGCGTGCGGCCGAAGCGATCGATCATGTCGGCTTCCGGTTCGAAGGCTACGCCGCCTTCCGCGCCAAGCTCGACCGGCTCGCCATTCCCTATTCGACGATGGACCTTGCCGACATCGGCGAGCGGCGGCTGTTCCTGCGCGCGCCCGGCGGACCGCTGCTCGAAGCCGTCTTTTCCGAACCCTTTCCCACTCTTCCTCCGGAGAATGACCATGACTTTCACTGACACCACCGTCTCCGTCGTCATCGGCGGCACCAGCGGTATCGGCGCCGCCGTCGCCAAGGCGCTTGCCGAGCGCCCGGGTCGGGTAGAGATCGCCAGCCGCGCCACCGGTCTCGATCTTGCCGATGCCGCGGCAGTGGCCGCCTATTTCCAACAGCTCGGTCCGTTCGATCACCTGATCGTCACGGCTGGCTCCTCGGCGCCGGGCGGCACCGTCGTCGATATCGACCTCGAAGCAGCCAAGGCCGCCTTCGACGTCAAGTACTGGGGCTCGATCCTGCTTGCCCGCGAGGCGGCCAAGAGCATTCGGCCCGGCGGTACGATCACCTTCACCTCGGGTTTTCTCGCCCGCCGAACGGTGCCGGGCACCGTCGTCAAGACGGCGATGAACGCGGCACTCGAAGCAACCGCCAAGGTGCTGGCCAAGGAATTGGCACCGCTGCGGGTGAATGTCGTCAGCCCCGGCCTGACGCGAACGGAAGCCTATGCCGGCATGGCCGGCGAGGCGCGCGACGCGATGTTCGATCGCGCCGCTGCAACACTGCCTGCCGGCCGCGCCGGGCAACCGGAAGATATCGCCAGCGGCTATCTCTTCGCCATCGACAATCCCTTCGTCACCGGCTCGGTCATCGACATCGAAGGCGGCGCACTGATCAACTGACGTGCCTCCCCGTGCTTGGCCCTGCCGCTATGCGACTGCCCCTCACAAAGGATCTCACCATGCCATCGCTCTTTTCTCCGATCCCGCTCGGGTCCTTGACCCTACCCAACCGCATCGCGCTTGCGCCGATGACGCGGGCGCGAAGCAGCCAGCCGGGCAATGTGCCCAACGCCCTGATGGCCGAGTACTATGCCCAGCGCGCCTCGGCCGGCCTCATCGTCACCGAGGCCACCCAGATCTCGGCGCAGGGCCAGGGCTACTCGTTTACACCCGGCATCCACTCTCCCGCGCAGATCGCTGGCTGGCGGCTCGTCACCGACGCCGTACACCGGGCCGGAGGCCGCATCATGCTGCAACTCTGGCATGTCGGCCGCATGAGCCATGAGAGTTTCCACGACGGCGGACGCCCGGTCGCACCGTCTGCGATTTCGCCGGACGCAAAGGTCTGGGTGGCCGATCCAGAAACCGGCATCGGCGCGATGGTCGACAGCCCCTTGCCGCGCGCCTTGGAGCTGAGCGAGATCGCCGGCATCGTCGAAGATTTCCGCCAGGCGGCGGCCAACGCCATCGAAGCCGGCTTTGACGGCGTCGAGATCCATGGCGCCAACGGCTACCTGATCGACCAGTTCCTGCGCCGCTCGTCCAACCGGCGCGACGACCGCTATGGCGGCCCGGCCGAAAACCGCATCCGCTTCCTGGTCGAGGTCGCCGAGGCGGTCGCCGGCGAGATCGGCGCCTCCCGGGTCGGCATCCGGCTGTCGCCCTATATCACCCAGCGCAACATGAAGGACGACGAGATCATCCCAACGATCCTGAGGGCCTCGGGCGAAATCGACCGCATCGGCCTTGCCTATATCCATCTGGTGGAAGCCGACTGGGACGATGCGCCCGTCATCCCCGACGACTTCCGCCGCGAGCTACGCGCCACCTATTCCGGCCGCATCATCGTCGCCGGCCGCTATGATCGTGAGAAGGCCGAGGCGATCCTTGCCGCCGGTCTTGCCGACATCGTCGCCTTCGGCCGCCCGTTCATCGCCAATCCGGACCTGCCACGCCGACTGAAAGACGGGCTGCCGCTCGCAAGCTTCGACGGGGCCACGCTTTTCGGCGGCAGCGCCGAAGGCTACTCTAGCTATCCGGCACTCGAGCGCGTGGCATGACCGCGGCAATCACACCTCTTCACCCCACAAAGGAGCAACTCATGAAAGCTGTCGCCCTCACCCGCTATCTCCCGGTTTCCGACCCGGAGAGTTTCCTCGATGTCGAGCTCCCGAAGCCGGAGCCCAAAGGGCATGATATCCTGGTCGCGGTCCGCGCCGTCGCGGTCAATCCCGTCGACGTGAAAATGCGCGCGCCGAAGGACAAGGTCGAGGAAACGCCGCGCGTGCTCGGCTGGGACGCAAGCGGCGTGGTCGAGGCCGTCGGTGCTGATGTGACGCTGTTCCAGCCGGGCGACGCCGTCTACTACGCCGGCGACCTGACTCGATCGGGATCCAACCAGCAATATCAACTGGTCGATGAGCGCATCGTCGGGCGCAAGCCGAAGAGCCTGTCCTTTGCGGAAGCGGCCGCCCTGCCGCTGACGACGATCACCGCCTATGAGGCCTTCTTCGACCGGCTCGGCATCGACCGGGACGGCGCCGACCACGGCCAGTCGATCCTCATCGTCGGTGGCGCCGGCGGCGTCGGCTCGATCGGTATCCAGCTGGCAAAGCGCGCCGGCCTCACCGTCATCGCCACCGCCTCGCGGCCGGAAACCATCGCCTGGGTCAAGGAACTTGGCGCCGACCACGTGGTCAGCCACCGTGAACCGCTGGTCGCGCAGGTCCGCGCGCTCGGCTTTCCCCATGTCGACCACATCGCCATCTTCAACGACATGCGCCACTGGGACGACGCTGTCGAGCTGATCCGGCCGCAAGGCGGCATCGTTTCGATCGACAACACCGACGTGCCGATGCCGATGGCCGGTATGAAGACCAAGGCGGCGAGCCTGCACTGGGAGTTCATGTTCGCCCGCCCGATGCACCAGACGCCCGACATGATCGAACAGCATCGTCTGCTGAGCTTCGTCGCCGACGAGATCGATGCCAGACGGCTGAAGACGACGCTTGCCGAGGTGCTGTCGCCGATCAACGCGGCGAACCTGCGCGAAGCGCATCGCCGCATCGAAACCGGCGCTGCCAAGGGCAAGATCGTCATTGAAGGCTTTGCCGGCTAAGTGCACCAGCTGCCGATTTAAACGAAATCGCTTGCCGCGACATAGATTGCGGCAAGCACCTGTCACCTCTGAAATTTCCGCGGCGCCCGCGCCGCGCCAAACGGCCGAGCGACATTGGCGATCGCCGCGACCCGCGTCGCCCTGTGCACGGCAATGGCATCAACGCTCGCCCCGATGAAATTGCGATCGCGGCGCGATATCGATATATCTACATAGATATATCGATATCGTCGAGGCTTCCCTTTCAAACCAATCCCGCAGATCCCCTCGAAAACGCTGAAACAGGCGGGCTTTGCAGGTGCGCCCAATACCGGCGTTAACGCCCACCGAAAATGCAAGGAGAATGCCCGTGCCCTACGAACTCCTCATCTCCCAGGGACGCATCGCCGACAGAACTCCCGGCGCTATCCCCGGGGCGGCCCTGACGGCCGAAGCGCTGAGCAAGCGCACCGGGCTGCAGCCGACCGTTATCGGCAGCCCGTCACCGGCAAAGGAAGACGACTGGTCGGCAAGCCTGCCTGAGGCCGGGGAGACCCTGGCCGCTTTGCAGGCGGCGATTGCCGCAACACTTGCGCGGGGCAACAAACCACTTTTCATCGCCAATACCTGCTCCGCCAGCCTTGCGACACTGCCGGTCGTCGCGCGGGAACGCGCCGATGCGGTCTTGCTCTGGTTCGATGCCCATGGCGATTTCAACACGCCGCAGACCACCGAAAGCGGCTATCTCGGCGGCATGGTGCTGGCTGCCGCCTGCGGGCTCTGGGAGAGCGGCCACGGCAGCGGGCTGAACCCGGCAAAGGTCGTCATCGTCGGCGCGCGCGACATCGACCCCGCGGAGATGGATTTGCTGCGGCAGGCAGGCGTGTGCATCCTTTCGCCGACAGAAGCGACGCCGGAGGTCATCCTTTCGTTGATCGGCGATGCGCCGGTCTGGATCCATGTCGATTGGGACGTGCTCGAGCCGAAGCATGTGCCGGCCGCCTATGCGATCGGCGATGGCCTCTATCCGCAGACCTTGCGCGCCATCTTCGCGGCGATCCCGAAAGAGCAGATCGCCGGCATCGAACTCGCGGAATTCGAAGCGTCTGAGGCGGCGCTGAAGAATGAAGCTGCGATCGAATGCCTGCTCGGCGTCGTGGAGCCGTTGCTGGCTTGGCGCGGAGCGGCGTCGAGCCAGCGCCGCCGAAGCCGCGTCACCCGTCCGTTTCCGGATCGGCCTTTACGTTCGTGATGATCTCGCCGAGCACCAGATGCAGCGCGTCGCGGTAGCCGTTGCGGGCCGACGGCCCACTTTCGGCCGATGTCATCACCACCGTCAGATCCAGGTTCGGCACGATGTAGAGCATCTGGCCGCCATAACCCCAGGCGAAATGCACTTCTTCACCGGCGATCTGGCGCTCGAACCAGCCATAACCGTACTCGTCGCCGGAAAAGCGCGAATTGGTTCGATGCTGCCAGGAGGCCGCGACCCACCCTTCCGGCACCAGTTGCTGGCCTGACGCCGTGCGGCCGCCATTGCGATAGAGTTCGCCGAAGGCAAGCAGGGAGCGCGGGCTCATCGCCATCTGGTTGCCGCCAAGGTAGATGCCTTGCGGATCGCGATCCCAGGCCCCGATGCGGAAGCCCTCGAGCGGCCCCAGCCACGCGCGCGCGAGCGCCAGGGTCGACTTGCCGCTGACCTTCGTCAGGATCGCCGAAAGCAGATGGGTCGAGGCGGTGGAATAGAGCATCTCACCACCCGGATCGTCGTCGAAGGGCTGGGCAAGCGCCATGCGCACCCAGTTCCGGCTGGCGACCCATCGCCCATAGTTCGGGCCCGAGAGACGGCCGAGCCCGGCCTGCATCGAAAGCAAATGACCTATGGTGATGTCGTTGATGCGCGGATCAGGCGAGGCCGGCAGGTCCGCCTTCAGGATCGGCGCGATCTTCTGCTCCGGACCTTCGAGCAGCCGCTTGTCGATGGCGATGCCGACCAGCGCCGAGATGATCGATTTCGACGCCGACTTGATGTTTGTCGAGTCCGTCACGCGGTTGCGGCCGTAACCACGCTCAGCGACGATCTTGCCGTCGCGGGCGACGATCACGGTCTTCAGGGGATCAAGCTCTGACCGTGATGCCAGTTCGTCCAGCAAGGCCGAAATCGGCGATGGCGTCTGAGCCGCGACCGGCAAGCCGACAAGCGTCGAGACGAC
Source organism: Ensifer sp. ENS07 (assembly GCF_014852185.1). Classification (NCBI taxonomy): domain Bacteria; kingdom Pseudomonadati; phylum Pseudomonadota; class Alphaproteobacteria; order Hyphomicrobiales; family Rhizobiaceae; genus Ensifer; species Ensifer sp. ENS07. The sequence goes on from NZ_JACVBE010000009.1 coordinate 286,333, forward strand.
GAGTGCCAAAGTGGCGATGCGGGCAACGAGGACTGCGACAAATCTGATCATGGATCAGCATCTAAGACCAGCTTGCGCCGCCGTCATCCACCGCACGGCCATCTCACGGCGATTTGACAGACCGGTGAGCACGCCACTGCCGCAGTTGTCAGCCTGCCGGCCGTCTCGCAAAAGCTTCGACGAAGCGCGTCAGGCTCTGTTCGACAAAGGCCGTGACCGGCACCTGCGGGTCGAAGCTCCACCAGAGCAAGGATCCCTGCCATTGCGACGCCATCAGCAGACCGAGCCCCGGGCTCGCAGCGGGAAGGCCGGCGAGGCATTCGTCGAGCACGCCTGCGAGCACGTCGCGCCACTTTGCGCCGCGGGCACGGAGCAACGGATCGCGCAGGTCTTCCCGCAGAATCCTGAGGTCGTCGGCATAACTGTCGATACCGCCATAATCGCCCGAGAGGCCGACGAGCAGCGCGATGGCGCCCTCCGGCGTCCGCTGTACGCTCGCCATCAGCTCCGCCGTCTGCCCGTCCAGCCCGTCCCAGGCCTGGCTGAGCGCCCGCTGGATCAACTTCGCCTTGTTCTCGAAGCGCTGCACCAGCGTGGCGCCGGAAAGGCCCGTACGTGCAGCCAGCGCCGCGAAGGTCAGGCCATCTGGACCATCGGCCCGCATCAATGCGAAGGCGGCGGCCAGCAGCTCTTCGTCAGGCATGGTTTTTGGGCGAGGCATCTTGACTCTCATTTATAACCGAACAATCATTTATATATCACCCGAACAGGAAAACGCCAGTCGGCAAGCGGCCGCGAAGGAGAAGAATCATGACACTCGAAGGAAAAGTCGCCCTCGTCGCTGGCGCGACGCGCGGCGGCGGGCGCGGCATCGCGACCGAACTTGGCGCCGCCGGCGCCACCGTTTACGTAACCGGCCGCACCACGCGGCAACAGCAATCCGATTACGGGCGTCCCGAAACGATCGAGGAAACCGCCGAGATCGTCACCAGCCTCGGCGGCAAGGGCATTCCCGCCCAGGTCGACCATCTGCAGCCGGCGCAGGTACAGGCGCTTGTCGAGCGCATCCGCAGCGAACAGGGACGGCTCGACATCCTGGTCAACGACGTCTGGGGCGGCGAGTTGCTGTTCGAGTGGAACAAGCCGGTATGGGAGCACAATCTCGAAAACGGGTTGAAGCTCCTGCATCTCGGCGTCGATACGCACCTGATCACCGCCCACTATGCCCTGCCGCTGATGATCGAGAAGCCCGGCGGCCTCTTGGTCGAGGTGACCGACGGCACCGCCGAATACAATGCCGAGAACTACCGGCTGTCGCCGTTCTACGACCTTGCCAAGGTTTCAGCGAACCGTATGGCCTGGGCCCACGCCAAGGACCTTTCGCCGCACGGCGCAACCGCGGTTTCGATCACGCCCGGCTGGATGCGGTCGGAGATGATGCTCGAACATTTCGAGGTCGGTGAAGACAACTGGCAGGACGCCACGAAGAACCAGCCGCACTTCGTCATTTCGGAAACACCGCGTTTCGTCGGCCGCGCCATCGCGGCGCTCGCGGCCGATCCGGACAAGTCCCGCTGGAACGGCCAGTCGCTGTCGAGCGGCGGGCTGGCGCAGGTCTACGGGTTTTCCGATCTCGACGGCTCGCGGCCCGATTGCTGGCGCTACATGCGCGAGGTGATGGAGGCGAACAAGCCGGCCGACCCAACCGGCTATCGTTAGGCGTTGCCGCCAAAACCCGTCACCGGCAAACTTGAAACGACGGGCGGCCTCCTATAGTTCGGTGTTTCGGGCAACCAAGCGCCGCCGCCCGCCATCCGGATGTGGCAGCGCTATCGAGTGTGATTGAACATGGCATCGCGGGATCGGTATTCGAGAAAGCTGGAATGCGCCAAATGCGGAGCCGCCGGCTTCGCCGAAGCGTCGGAAAACGACAAAGGCAAGGGCAGCAATCGCGGCTTTACCATCGACGTGATGCCCAAGGGCTTCTCGACTGAACGCACCTCTCCCGACCCCGCCAAGCACATGGTGCGCTGCCGCTGCGGCAACGTCTTTGCCTTCAAGCAGAAGACCGTCTATGCGCCCGGCAGTGAGCCGCGGGACTGACGCATCGGGACTTTTCCGGCGCCCGCGTTGAGAAAAAATTCACCATCTTGTCTCAACATCGACCCAATCGGCGGTCAGCTATGGCAGCGCGCGTTCAAGAATTTTTGATCGCGAGCACCAGGGACAAAGGCTTGCAGCCAGGGCTGTCACCGCTTAATCGCTGAACTTGAGGCTGAACCGAACTGCGTCGAACGCAACCGGCCGGCACACACGCCACACGAAGGACGCTTGGTGGCGGAAGTATTTCCAGGAGCCCGCATGCGGCGCGAGACGATCAAGAGCCCTTCTTCCGAGACACCTCAGGCCGGCAGGATATTCGCGCAGGTGCGACGGATGCGGCATGCCTTGGCGATCGGCGCGATGGCCCTGGCGCTGTCCGGCTGCATGGCGCTTGACGCCGACGACGTGCGCGAGCCACCGCCGATCCCGGCCAAGCTGATCGCCGCCATGGCGAAGAACGGCAGCAAGCCGGAAAGCCCGGTGTTGATCCGCATCTTCAAGCAGGAAAGCGAACTCGAGGTCTGGAAGCAAAACAAACAGGGCCAGTACGCCCTGTTGAAGAGCTATCCCATGTGCCGCTGGTCCGGAAAGCTCGGCCCGAAGATGAAGGCCGGCGATCGCCAGGCGCCGGAAGGTTTCTACCACGTCTCCGCCGGCATGCTGAACCCGAAATCGCAATATTTCCTGTCGTTTAACCTCGGCTACCCGAACCGGCTGGAATCGGCGCTCGGCTACACCGGTGAAGCGCTGATGGTGCACGGCGCCTGCTCGTCGTCCGGCTGCTACGCCATGACCGACCAGGGTGTCGGCGAAATCTATTCCGTGGTGCAACGCGCGCTCGCCGGCGGCCAGGGCACGTTCCAGGTTCAGGCCTATCCCTTCCGCATGACGGCGGAGAACATGGCCAAGCACCGCGGCGACCCGAATTTCGACTTCTGGAAGAACATCAAGCAGGGCTACGACATCTTCGAGGCGACGAAGCGTCAGCCGAAGGTTTCGGCCTGCGGCCGCCGCTACGTCTTCAACACCGATTTCGCCGATGGCGAACCGTCCGACCCGCTTGCCGCCTGCCCGGCGGCGATCTCCACGCCCGATGCCGGGCTGGTGGCGCGACTGCAATCGGAGGACGCGAAGCTCGCCGGCATGATGACCAACCAGACGTCGGCGCCGCTGAACGCCTATGTCGATGGCGGCATGCATCCGAGCTTCCGGGCGCTTCTTGAGAAAAACGGTGCTGAAAAGCTGGCCGCGAAGATCTCGGGAACTAAGTATCCTATCAGCCGACCCGAAGCGGCGCTGGCGGACCCCTACGCCGGCCTGTGATCGTTCCGTCGGCTGGCGACGCACAATTGACTTAAAAGGTCGGTTGCATCGCCGGTAGCGAATAGAGGACGATCGAGGATTACATGCCCGAAAGAGAGTTCCGCCGCCGCGCCTTCCTGCAGCTTTCCGCCGGGTTGGCGGCCGTTGGTCTCGCCGGCTGCGCCTCGCCGCGGCCTACTGTGACGCGCTCCTATGCGCCGGAACCGGTTCCCGAGACCAACACGTTCCTGGCCGACATGTACGGCGAGAAGCCGAACGAGCCCTACCCGCTGCCGGCCATTCCCTACGAGAAGATCGATCCGCGCTTCTACCGCCAGATGGTCGCCGATCCGACCGGCGAAAAGCCGGGAACGCTGGTCGTCGACGTCGGCAGCCACTTTCTCTATAGGGTCTATGAAGGCGGCCAGGCGATGCGCTACGGCGTCGGCCTCGGGCGTGCCGGTTTCGCCTGGGCCGGGCGCGGCGTCATCCAGTACAAGCGCGAATGGCCCCGCTGGAAGCCGCCGAACGAGATGGTGGCGCGCCAGCCCGAGCTGCAGCAATTCAGCATCGAGGCGGGCGGCATGGATCCCGGCCTCAAGAACCCGCTCGGCGCCCGCGCCATGTACATCTTCCAGAACGGCGAAGACACGCTCTACCGCATTCACGGCTCGCCGGAATGGTGGACGATCGGCAAGTCGGTGTCGTCGGGCTGCGTGCGCATGATCAACCAGGACGTCGTCGATCTCTACAACCGCGTGCCGAACGGCACGCCGATCGTCGTCACCGATCTCTCGGGCGGCGGCATGGTGCAATCGCAGCCGATGCAGGACGCGCAGCCCCTGCCGGATGGGCAACCATTGCCGGACTCCCAGCCGGTGCAGCGGTCGCCCGACTATATGCTGATGGGGCCGGACGGGCTGCCGCTTCCGCAGCCACTTTGAGGCAATCCGTCCGGCAAGGGCGCAGAAATTACGCCAGATTGTCGCCCATCACAGGACGAGCAGCGGCGTCTTGCCTCTGACGCGATCATAGAGATCGATCGCGTCCTGCTGCAGCATCCGCACGCAGCCCGCCGACGCGTTCTTGCCGATCGAGCGCCACTGCGGCGAGCCGTGGATGCGGTAAAGCGTATCCTGGCCGTCCTGGAAGATATACATGGCGCGGGCGCCGAGCGGATTGTCGAGGCCCGGATCCATGCCGCCGGCATCGATGCCGTATTTCTTCAGGTGCGGCTGGCGTGCGACCATGTCGTCGGGCACCGTCCAGCGCGGCCACTTGCGCTTCCACTGCACGACGGCACGCCCCTTCCAGGCGCGGCCGGCTGCACCAAGACCGACGCCGTAACGGATGGCGCGGCCGCCGGGCAGGACGTAGTAGAGGAACATCGTCTGGGTATCCACGACGATCGAATGGGGCGGCTCGTTGGTGGCATAGGCCACTTCCTGGCGCAGGAACTGCGGCTTGATCTCGGTGTGCTGGATGCCCGGGACGTCGTAGCCTTCGTCCTTCACCGGCGCGTAGATTCTGGCATAGTCGAAGGTCTTCGTCGGCACGCCCGCCGCATCCGCCGCCTTTTCCGGCGAGCCGCCATCACCGCCGATCGGCTCGATCAGCTTCGGTTTCGGTTCGGGTTTCGGGATCTGCGTGCAGGCGCTCAAAACAGAGCTGGCGATCACCGCGAGCAGCGACCGGCGGGACAAATTCATCGACACTGTATTCAATTCCAGAGTTGGAGATTTCGGTTGGGAGGTCCGAGGGGAGGCCCAAGGCTGTTGGGCCGAACCGTGACCGAAATGTGGTGAAAATCTTTCTTTGGCGTGGATCGCTTGCGCGAGGCGGTACTCGTTTTCGAAGTGTTGCAGAATTCCCGCGCTCGCTGCCTGCCCTCACCTAACCGATCGCCATGTCGCCCTTGGTCGGATCCGGAATGACGACGATGGTGCTGCCGTCGCGGACCTGATCATGGAGGTAGACGACATCCTGATTGAGCAGGCGAATGCAGCCGGAAGAGACCGCCTTGCCGATCGAAAATGCCTCGGGACTGCCATGGATGCGGTAGAGCGTGTCCTTGCCGTCCTTATGAATATAGAGCGCGCGGGCGCCGAGCGGGTTCTTGATGCCCGGGGGCATGCCGCCATTGGCGATGCTGTAGGGCTGGAGTTTCGGCTGACGGGCGACCATCTCGTCGGGCGGCGTCCAGCGCGGCCATTTGCGCTTGTAGGCGACGATCGCCCGGCCCGACCAGGCAAAGCCCTCGCGCCCGACGCCGATGCCGTAGCGCATCGCCCGCCCGCCCGGCAGCACGTGATAGAGGTATTTCGCGGGCGTATCGACGATCAGCGTGCCGGGCCGCTCACTGGTCGGATAATCCACCTCCTGCCGCCAGAACTTCGGATCGACCTCGGCGATCTTCACCTCGGGGATCGGAAACTGCTCGTCGGGCATCGCATAGTACATCGGCGGCACCGTCCGGCCGGCTGAGGGGCGGACGGGCGTGACGGCTGCCGGCACCACCGCCGGCGTCGGGCGGGCGGTCGCGCAGCCGGTGACGAACAGCGAGGCCGCGCCGACGACAAGGCTGCGGCGGGTCAGCGTGATGCCGGTCTTGTGATCGGCCGTGGAGGAAGAAGGCTCGTGTGCTTCGGTCATATCGGGCATTCAACGATTCGATTGTTGCAATGCCGCCTCAGAGGGAAGTCCTACCTTAAGGCTGCCTTAAGGGAGCGATTAAAGGATCGCGCTCTCAGAAATGTTAGGAGTAGCGATGCGAGTCCTGATCGTCGAAGACGACGATATCCTTAGAGACGGCCTGAAGGTCGGCCTGGCGCTGGCGGGCTTCACCACCGATGCCGTCGGCACCTGCGATGCGGCCGCGACGGCGCTGGCCGCCAACGGCTTCGACGCGGTCGTGCTCGACCTGATGCTGCCCGACGGCTCCGGTCTCGACATCCTCAGGGACCTGCGCGCCAGGCAGAGCGACATTCCGGTGCTGCTGTTGACCGCACGCGACACCGTGCGCGATCGCGTCGCCGGCCTCGACACTGGCGCCGACGACTATCTCGGCAAACCCTTCGACCTCGACGAGGTCGCCGCCAGGCTTCGGGCGCTGGCGCGACGCTCCAGCGGCCGGGCGAGCGCCGCGCTGGAATGGTCGACGCTCAGGCTCGATCCGGCCAGGCAATCGGTGGAAAAGGCGGGCAAACCGGTGCAACTTTCGCGGCGCGAATACTCCATCCTGCATACGCTGATGTCGCACCCGGGGGTGATCTTCTCCAAGACCAAGCTGGAGGACAAACTCTACGGCTGGCAGGAGGAAATCGAAAGCAATGCCGTGGAGGTGCACATCCACCATCTGCGTAACAAGCTCGGCCCGGGACTGATCGAAACCATCCGGGGCATCGGCTACCGGCTGGGCGGAGCCGGCTGATGCAATCGCTGCGCGCCCGGCTTTTCGCCATCCTCCTGATCACGACGGGGCTCCTGTGGCTATCGGCCACCGTCTGGATCTTCCTCAGCACCCGCGCCGAAGTCGAGCGCGTGCTCGACGCGCGGCTGATGGAGGCGGCGCGCATGGTGAATTCGCTGATCGTCAGCCCAGACATGATGAAGGAAGAAGGCGACACCCATGCCAACCGCCCGGCACAGAGCGCAATCAGGATCCCGCTGCTGGAGCACCCGCATTACGACCGGCAGCTCTCCTGCCAGATCTGGTCGCTGGACGGAACTCTGATCGGCAAGTCGGACAGCGCGCCCGACACAACGCTTGCGCCCCACGCCATGGGCTTTTCCGAAACCGTCATCAACGGCGAGACCTGGCGTGTCTTTGCGGTGGAGAATGCGAGCCTCGGCGTGCGCGTTCTCGTCGGTGACAACCTGCGCATCCGCGACCGGCTGGTCAACGACCTGGTCAAGGGGCTGTTGCTGCCGGCGCTGCTGATCATTCCGCTTCTGGCCGTGCTGATCTGGCTCTGCGTCGGGCGGGGCCTCGCGCCGCTGCGCAAGCTTGCCGGCGACCTTGCCGCGCGTGAAGCCTCCGACCTGCACGCGATCGAGGACACCGGCACGACGCGCGAGATCAGCCCGGTCTTGAAGTCGCTGAACGGCCTTTTTGCCCGTGTCGCCGGCGCCCGCGAGCGCGAGCAGAATTTCATCGCGTTTGCCGCCCACGAGTTGCGTACGCCGCTGGCGGGCCTCAAGACGCAGGCGCAGGTGGCGCTCGCCAGCGACGACGGCGAAATCCGCGAGAAGGCGCTCGGCCAGATCGTCGCCGGTGTCGACCGGACCGGCAAGCTGGTGCGGCAACTGCTCGATATCGCCTCGGTCGAAGCCACCGAGAGCGGCAGGCCGGCGGCCGGTTTTGATGTCGGCGAGATGCTGACAAGTCTTCGCACCGAACTCGCCGGCCAGGCGCGTCGCGTCGATGTTGTCGTCGACGGGGCGATGTCCGGTCTCAGGATCAATATGGATCCGGACCTCTTCCGGCTCGCGGCGCGCAACCTGCTCGAAAACGCCATCAACCATTCGCCACCGGGCGCAATGGTCTCTTGCCACGCCGAGATACGAGGCCAGCATCTGGTCATCGCGATCGACGACGAGGGGCCTGGCATCCCCGAGGAGGAAATGCCGCGCGTGACCGAGCGCTTCTTCCGCGGCCGGTTCAAGGCGGCGGCCGGCAGCGGGCTCGGCCTCAGCATCGTCGAGCGTGCGCTTGACCGAACCGGCGCCGAACTCGAACTGCGCAACCGACCGACCGGCGGCCTCTCGGCTCGCATCGTATTGTCGCAAGCCCTCGCGCCGTGAGCGATCGGGATTGTTTCAAACAGAGGGGGATGCGGGCGGAGACCGCACCCGTGTTGTCGTCTCGCTCTAAGCGCTTTTCCGCATCGGCGGGTCCGGCAGCGGCACCGCGGCCATCAGCGCCCGGGTGTAGGCGTCCTGCGGATCCTCGAACACGGCGCGGCGCGTTCCCATCTCGACGATGCGGCCGCCGCGCATGACGGCGACATGGTGCGACATCCGCTCGATCACAGCCATGTCGTGCGAGACGAAGAGATAGGCAAGACCCATCGTCTCCTGCAGTTCGAGCATCAGATCAAGCACGCGGGCCCGCACTGACACGTCGAGCGCGGCCACGCTTTCATCCGCGACAATCAGCTTCGGATTGACCGCCAGCGCGCGGGCAATGCAGATGCGCTGCCGCTGTCCCCCGGAGAACTCGTGCGGATAGCGGCTGGCGGCATCGGGCCCAAGCCCGACACGGCGCAACAGATCGGCGACGCGATCCGTGCGTTCGCTGCGATTGCCGATGCCATGGATGAGCAGCGGCTCGGCGATCGCCGCCCCGACCGCCATGCGCGGGTCGAGCGAGGCATAGGGATCCTGAAAGATCATCTGCGCGGAGCGGCGCACGGGCCGCATCTGGCGTTGCGACAGCGCGCCGATCTGCTGGCCGTCGATCGCCACATCGCCATCGAATGGAATGAGGCCGAGTACCGCCTTGCCGGTGGTCGACTTGCCCGATCCGCTTTCGCCGACGAGCCCCAGCGTCTCACCGGGGAAGATGTCGAAGGAAACGTCGCTGACGGCGGCGGCCAGCTTCTTTCCACCCAACAGTCCGCTGGGCTTTTTTCCGTAGTGGACAGCGAGGTCACGCACGGACAGGACCGGGCTCGCCGCCCGCGGGACGGATGCGCAGCCGTTGCGGCGATGCGCGGCGGGCCGTCGGTTCCGGCATGCGCGCCCAGCCTCGGTACGGCCGCCAATAACTCCTGCGTGTAGCGCTCGCGCGGCGAGCGGAAGATCGGCAATACGTCGCCCTGCTCGACGATGCGGCCCTGCTGCATGATGACCACGCGGTCCGCCATCTGCGCGACCACGCCCATGTCATGGGTGATCAGCACGATCGAAGCGCCGAATTCCCGCTTCAGTTCCTTCATCAGCGTCAGGATCTGCGCCTGCACGGTAACGTCGAGTGCCGTCGTCGGCTCGTCGGCGATCAGCACCTTGGGTCGGCACGACAGTGCCATCGCGATCATCACGCGCTGCCGCATGCCGCCGGAAAGCTCGTGCGGATATTGCGTCATGCGCCGCGCCGGCTCGGTGATGTGCACCGCATCCAGCATGCGCAGGGCGACGGCACTCGCCGTTCCCCCCTCGGAACCCTGATGTTCGCGAATGGCCTCGGTCAGTTGCTCGCCGATCGACATCACGGGATTGAGCGATGTCATTGGCTCCTGAAAGACCATCGCGACATCGCCGCCGCGCACGCTGCGCATCGCACTGTTGGAGAGCTTCGAGAGTTCGCGCCCTTCGAGCTTGATGCTGCCGGAGGCGATCCGCAGCGAGGCTTTCGGCAGGAGCCCCATGACAGCAAGCGAAGTCACGGATTTGCCCGAGCCGCTCTCGCCGGCAATGCACAGCGTTTCGCCGCTCATGAGGTTGAAGCTGACGGCATCAAGGACCCTTCGCGGCCCTTGCGGCGTCAGCGCATCGACGCAGAGGCCATCGATGCCGAGCACGGGTGCTGCCGTTGTCACGAAAAGACGATCCTCGGGAAGTAGAAGGAAACGACCCAGTTCGGAGCGTCGACGATCTCGCTGATGCGGAGGTCGCCGCAGACCGAGCAGAGCAGATAGGCATCGACCGGACTCAAGCCGTGTTCGGCGCCAAGCAGGTCGATCATGCGCATCAGGCTTTCGCGCGCGCCGGTCATCAGATCCGGGCCGATGCCGGTCGTCACCTCGTAACCGGCAGCATCCAGATGACGGGTCACCGGACCCGGCGTAGTGAACCGCGGGCTGGCGAGACGGGCATCCTTGACGAGCTCGATCGTGGCTTCGACCTCCATCTGGCTCTCGATCGCGGTGCCACAGACCTCGCCGTCGCCCTGGGCTGCGTGGGTGTCGCCGATGGAAAACAGCGCGCCCTCCACCTCGACCGGCAGATAGAGGGTGACGCCCGATGTGAGATCGCGAATGTCGAGATTGCCGCCGACCCGGCGCGGCGGCACCACCGAATGCAGGCCCGGTTCGGCCGGCGCGACGCCGATCGTGCCGGCGAAGGGCTTCAACGGCACGCGGCCGCCCGGTCCATAGAGCGCCGGCGCCATGGTATTCGCATCATAGGACCACATGTGCAGCGCCGGATCGGTGAACTGATCGGCGAGCAGGCCGAAGCCCGGAATGTTGGCCGTCCAGCCAACGCCCGAGGGCACGAAGCGGCGGATCGTCACCTTCAGCGCGTCGCCGGGCGCAGCACCTTCGACATAAACAGGCCCTGTCACCGGATTGATCTTCTCGAAATCGAGCGAGGCCAATGTGTCGAGCGTCGAGCCAGCGCCGAGCTGCCCGCCGGAAGAATCCAGGCATTCGAAATGGATGGTCTCACCGGGCTTGGCGATCAGCGTCGGCTCGAAGTCGCGGTTCCAGCCGAAATGATGCTTGGCGCGATGGATGGTGTGTGTGCAGGCAACGCACATGAAATCTCTCCCAAACTCATGAAGAGGCTCCCCGAAGACGACCTCCGGAGAGCCCGACGCTTATTGCTTCACGAAGATCGCGTCGTAGTTGATGACCCGGGTCGGATCGACGTAGATCTCGCCCTCGCCACCCATTCGCGGCGACTTGGCGACGACGCGGCGCTCGTTGGTGACGGGCACCCACGGCGCATCGGCCATAATGTCGGTGAAGATCTTGCCCCATTCCGCCTGCCGCTCGGCCGCCTTTGCCGGATCGGACATGGAATCGGCGGCAACGGCGCGCTTGTCGAGTGCCTCGTTGCAGTACCACGACCAGTTCCAGCCGCCCTGGACCGCACCGGAGCAGCCGAGGATCGGGCCGTAGAAGTTCGACGGGTCCGGGAAGTCGGCGATCCAGGCCATACCACCCGACCAGATCATCGGCGCTTCGCCTTCGGTGCCGCCGGCGGCAATGACGTTGGCCTGGGCCAGCGCCCGCACCTCCGCCTTGATGCCGATGGCGGCCAGATCCTGCTGGATCGCCTGGGCGATGCGCGGCTGCGGGTCGGTGTTGGTCGAATAGAGCACCGTCTCGAAGCCATCGCCATGTCCGGCCTCGGCGAGCAGGGCCTTCGCCTTCTCGACGTCATAGTCATAACCGGTGAACGCCTTGTCGTAACCCGGCATCAGCGGCGGCAGCGGCTGGTTGGCGGGCGTCGCGCGACCATTGAGGATGCGGGTGATACGCTCCTTGTTGATCGCCATATTGACGGCCTGACGAACCTTTACGTCGTCGAAGGGCTTCACCTTGGTGTTGAGCGTGACATAGCCGGTATGGAGCTGCTGTCCATCCACGATAATCTCGGCGCCTTCAGGCGAATTCTTGATTTCGAGGAATTTTGCCGGCGGAATACCGTCCCCGGCAATATCGACCTCCCCCTTCTGCAGTCGCAGCAGCGCCACCAGCGGTTCCTGGCCGACCTCGACGGTGAACTTGTCGATATGCGGCATGTCCTTGACGAAGTAGTCGGGGTTGCGCTCGAAGGTCAGGCTCTGACCGACGGTCCAGTCCTTAAGGACGAAGGTGCCGGAGCCGACCGGCTTCTTGCCGAAGTCGCCGGCGGCAGCCTCGACCGCTTCCTTCGGCACGACCGAGGCGAAGTTGACGGCGAGCACGTGCAGGAAGGTTGCGTCCGGGCGCGACAGGTGGAAGACGACAGTCGCATCATCCGGCGCCTCAATGCCTTCAAGCGTCGCCGCCTTGCCGCCCGAGAGATCGTCGAAGCCCTTGATCGCGCCGAAGAAACCGGCGCCCGGCCCCTGCGTCTTCGGGTCGACCGCCCGTTCGATCGAATACTTCACGTCCGAGGCGACGATCTCGCGGCCGTTGGTGAATTTCACGCCCTTGCGCAGCTTGAACGTATAGGTCAGGCCATCCGGCGCGACGTCGAAGGTTTCGGCGAGCGACGGCACCAGCTCGGTGGTACCCGGCTTGTAGTCCATCAGGCGCGAGAACAGGCTCTTGATCATCGACCAGTTGACCCAGTCGTAGCCGATGGCGGGATCGAGCGTGGCGATATCGTCCTTGTAGGTGATGACGATATCTCCGCCCTGTTTCGGCGCATCCTGTGCAAGGGCCGAGAGCGGTGCTGCGAGCAGTGCCGCAGCGACGGTTGAAGTTCGAAGCCAGCTTTTGAACATTGTTGTTCCCCTTTTTGGTTGGTTTCGGATTAGCGGGCGCGGATGCGCGGATCGATGAGCGGCGCGACGAGGTCGGCAAGGAGGTTGCCAAGCACGATCGCGAGCGCCGAGACGAGCGTCACCCCCATGATGATCGGAATGTCGACCTGCTGGATCGCCTGCCAGGCGAGCTGGCCGATGCCTGGCCAGCCATAGACGGCCTCGACGACAACGACCCCGCTCATGAATTGGCCGATATCGATGCCGATCATGGCGATGACGGGTAGAAGCGCGTTCGGCAGCGCATGGCGGAAGATGATGCGGAACGAGGACAGGCCCTTGGCACGTGCGGTGCGCACATAATCCTGGTTCAAGACGTCGATCATCGCCGAGCGCACCATGCGCGCATACCAGCCGGCACCGAGGATGCCGAGCGTCAGCGCCGGCAGGACCACATGGGCGAAGCTGCCGAAGCCGCTCATCGGGAACCAGGCGAGCGTGACCGCGAAGACATAGAGCAGCAAAAGGGCCGCAACGAATTGCGGTGCCGAGACGCCGACGAAGGATGCCATCATCACGAGCCGATCGACGAAACCGCCGCGCCGGATGGCCGCGACGACACCGAGAAACACGCCGAGCAGGACTTCGACGAAAATGCCGGCCGCCATCAGGATCAGCGTTGCCGGCAGGCGCGCCGCGATCAAGGTACCGACATCGGTCTTCTGCGCGTAGGAGCGACCGAGATCGCCCTGCACCAGCCCCTGGAGATAGCTCCAGAACTGAACGAGCAGCGGCTGGTCGAGCCCGAGTTCCCGACGAATGTTGGCGACCGTCTGCGCCGTTGCGCTGCGCCCGGCGATCATGCGCGCCGGGTCGGCGGGAAGCGCATAGAGCAACAGGAAGGTGATGGCGGCAACGCCGAGCAGGATGAGCGCGGTCTGCACGAGACGGCGCAGCAGAAGGAATGCCATCTCAGCCCCTCCCGCGTTGCGTCGGGTCGAGGATATCGCGGAGCGCATCGCCGACCAGATTGAAGGAGAGCGCGGTCAAAAGGATGACGGCGCCGGGGATGAACACCAGCCAGGGCGCGGCCTGGAAATAGCTCTGGCTCTCGAAGATGATGTTACCCCAGGAGGGTGTCGGCGGCTGGACGCCGATGCCGAGGAATGAGAGCGTCGCTTCGAGCAGCACCGTGGTTGCGATGCCGAGCGTGCCCCAGACGATCGCCGTCGGCACCAGATGCGGCAGGATGTGGTGAAACAGGATGCGCCCGTGGCCGGCACCGAGCGAGCGCTCGGCGAGGATGAAGTCGCGTTCAACCAAGCCACGGGTCTCGGTATAGACGATGCGGGCGACCTGGACCCAGTTGACGAGCGCGATCACCATGGCGACGATCCAGAGGCTTGGGCGCAGCAGTGCGGCAAGCACGATCGCCAGCAGCAGCGCCGGAAAGGCCATCATCAGATCGGTGAAGCGCATCAGTGCGTTGCCGATAAGGCCCCGCATGTAGCCCGAGAGAATGCCGATCATGAGCCCGATCGAGACGGCAACGCCATTGGCGACGAGGCCGATGACAAGCGAAGTTCGGGCGCCATAGAGCAGGCGCGAAAAGAGGTCGCGGCCGAGCGTATCGGTACCGAGCAGGAACTGAGCACTCGGCGGCAACGGCGCGCCTTCGAGCGTCAGCCCGTCGAACATCTGTTCGTCCGGGCTATAGGGGGCAACCAGCGGAGCGGCCACAGCGAGCATGACGACCAGTGCCACGACGACGAGACCGAACAGCGCCGCCGGCTGCCTGAACATGGATTTCAAAACCTGCATCAACCGGCCTCCGGCAGGGGCTCGGCACCGCCGAGGATGGAACCGGCGATCTGCTCCATCGACAGGCGCTTTTTCATCGCGCAATTGCGCAGGATTCCATAGGCTTGTTCTTCGTTGACATGGCAGGCCTGACCGATCTTCTGCACGGCGGCATGAACGAGCGGGCGCATGCGCACCCGTTCTTCGAGATGGGCGATCTTGTCGGCGACGGCGCGGCGCTCCTCGTGGATCCCAACCGCCAACACCAGGGCCGGGTAGACCGCCGACGAGGCGACCGGCTTGGCGATGATGGCCGCAACCCCCTGCCCCATCGCCCAGGCGACCCGGCCCGGTGCTTCCGAGCCGAGCAAGGCGATCAGCGGCCGTGGCGCCTGTTCGTCCTTCCAGGGCAAGAGCCCGCTCCAGCCCTGGTCAGCGTCGACGAGGATGATATCGGGCAGGTCGCGCGCATCGAGCGGCCGCCATTGTACGGTGACGTCGAAGCCGAAGAGCTTGAGCTGTCGCACGAGCCGCTCCGTCGTCTGGTCTTCGCGGTGCAGGATCGCCGCACGCCAGCCGGTGAAGTTCGGTGTTTCCCTCATGAGACGATCCGCAATTGGGGCGCCTTGCGCTTGCGCTGGCCGGTCAGATAGGGGTCGGCGGCAATTGACGGCAGCGATGTGACGATGTCGAAGCCTCCGTCGTCGCTGATGCGGCCGAGATGGAACGGCAACGCCGCATGGTGGGTCTGCGGATCGATCCTGAGCGGGCCGAGCACACTCTGATGCGCCGCTGCCGAAACAAGCTGCGTGATCGTCGCGGGATCGTCGACGCCCGCCTCGATGATCGCCTCGGCGCAAAGCTTGACGGAGGCATAGGCGCTGGCAAACAGGCTGGAGATGCGCCGCCCGGGGCCGAAGCGACTGGCAACGCGCAGCTTGAAGGCCGCATTGTCGGGCGAAACCACCGTGTCGAAATAGGAGGCGGCACAGAGCTGGCCAGTCGCGACCCCGAGGCCGATATCCGTCAACTCGCACTCCTGAAGGTCGCAGCTGACGACCGGGCAGTTTTCCGGCCGGAACCCCGGATCGCGCACGGCGAGCGCCCGGATCGCCGCGTGGAAGGCGTAGCTGGAAGGACCGACGAGATTATTGAGGATGAAGCTCGGCCGGCGCTGCTCGATTTCGGCGACGATCCGCTCGACCGCGGTTTCCTCGAGCGGCAGGTAACGCTCGCCGAGGATTGCGCCGCCGGCTTCCTCCACCAGCTCGCGCGCCAGGCGGTTCATTTCCCAGCCCCAGACATAGTTTGCGCCGATCAGATAGGGCCGGTTGCCGAAACGCGGCAGCAGATAGTCGAGCAAGGGCAGCAAATGCTGGTTCGGGCAGCCGCCCGTATAGATCACGTTGTCGTTGGCCTCGAAGCCCTCATAGGGGCACATGTACCAGAGCAGGCCGTCGTGCTTTTCGACAAGCGGAATGACCTCCTTGCGAGCGAGCGAGGTGATGGTGCCGATGATGTGGCGGCATCCGTGGTCGCGCAGCAGCGATTTGGCGCCTTCTAGATAACGGTCGATATTGGCTTCCGGATCGATGAAAACCGGCTCGATCCGGCCCGGATGGCTTGCCGCAATCTCCTCGATCGCCAGTTCCGCGCCATCGCGACAGTCGCGGCCCATCGTCCCGTAGGGCCCGGTCGTCGAATAGAGGATGCCGATCTTTACCGCGCCGCTCATGTACCCGCCAAAAGCCAAAAACCCCACGACGCCGGGCCCATCGAAGATGGGGGCATCATGGGGCGAAACTGCCCGTCGACCATCGAGGTCATGTGAATGGATTGATCATGCTCAATCTGAGAGCATGATTAAGATACGGGCAATCGACGGCTGTCAAGCAAGGATTGGCAAGCTCGCAACCTATTATACGCAACTTTACAGACAGAGGCGGGTGGAGCACCGCAATCAAGCGCCACTGCTGCGCGGAGGCGCGTAGGAGGACATTCGGCCGGCCCGCATGCCGGCCGGCCGGGTCCATGTTCCGCTCAGAACTTGCGGCTGATCGCGATCTTGAAGTTGCGGCCGGGCATCGCCGAGATCCCGTCGCTGAGATAGGGCTCGTAGTATTTGTCGAAGATATTGTCGACGGCGAGATGCACCTCGCCACCCTCCATGAAGCCTGATGTCGGCGTCCAGTCGAGGAAGAGGCCGTGCACCGCATAGCCGGCACTCGGCGGGCGCGCGTAGGTCTGTCCGCCCTGATTGTAGGGCGTGCGGTTCTGGTCGTCGACGAAGGTGCCTGTCCAGCCGAAGGCGAGGTCCTGATCCGGTACCTTGATCCCGGCCGTCGCGATCACGGTCAGGGGCGCCAGATCGTTGATATAGGTGTCCGGTCCCCAGACGTTGTTGACGGCGCCGGTCCGCTCGCCGGTCATCCAGGACACGCCGAGATCGGCGAACATACGCTCGGTCTCGTAGTGCGCCTGCCACTCGATGCCGCGGATATCGTAGGACGGCGTGTTCCAGTAAAATGGCACGTTGCCGGTAACGTCGGCGAGGTTGGCCGTGCCGAACCGGCGCGTTACCGGATTGGAGACGTGGTTGTTGTAGACCGAAATACGCGTCGACAGCATGTCGTCGGTCGTCAGCACGTCGTTGAAGCTCAAGTCGACACCAATGTTGAAGGTGCTGTTACGCTCGACCTCCAGATCACGGCTGGTGCCGGAAGCCTTGGTAAGCACGCTCTGGGTCGAATAGATTTCGTCAATGTTGGGCACCCGCATCGCATAGGCCCAGTCGGCAAAGAACCGCACCGACGGCGTGGCTTCCCATGACAGGCTGATCGCCGGCGTCACACCCTGGTGCGACACGGCGGAATAGTCGTGCCCGGCCAGCGGATTGTTGAACCGCGGCGCCTCGTTCGGCACGCCCTTCGAGCGCACATGGTCGTAGCGCAGGCCCGGCGTCACGGCAAACGTGTCCGTCAGTTCGATCCGATCGCGAACGAAAGCGGCAAAGGTCTTCTGCGAGCCCTCGGGCATGAACCAGGGGGCGTAGTAGCCGTAGTTGTACTGCGCCTGGGTGCGGTTGGTGATGTCATACATCCAGATGTCCCGGTCATGATCCAGGTACTGAATGCCATAGTTCAGGCTGTGCGACAGTCCGCCGAGCGTGAAGTTGGAGGTATTCTCCGCTTCGAACTTGATGTCGGTGTAGGTGGCATCGTTTTCGTAGCCGCCGACGGATGCGCTGGGGTTGAGCCCCGGAATGTCGGGCCGCTTCGCATGCTGGCTGGTCGACGAGAAGCTCCCCATCATGCGGTAGTTCACCAGGTCGCTGTCGCCCGTATAGCTATAGGTAAGCGTCGAGGTGAAATCCTCGATTTCACGCCAGGTGAGAAGCCGGCGC
This sequence comes from Ensifer sp. ENS07, assembly GCF_014852185.1. Classification (NCBI taxonomy): domain Bacteria; kingdom Pseudomonadati; phylum Pseudomonadota; class Alphaproteobacteria; order Hyphomicrobiales; family Rhizobiaceae; genus Ensifer; species Ensifer sp. ENS07. The sequence goes on from NZ_JACVBE010000009.1 coordinate 304,080, forward strand.
ATCGCTTCCTTGTAGCCGTAGCGGGTGATGTTGTAGTCCGACGGCGCCGACTGGCCGCGGATGGCGGCCACGGGTCCCCAATTGTCGTTTTGGCCGTAGGCGACCGTCCCCCTTGATCTCGTGGCCGTCATATGCGGCACCGACATTGGCAAGCAGGGTGGTCAGCTTCGAGTTGGAATAGTTGTAGACCTCGTCGCCGCCGACGCGCATGTCGTCGCTTTTGCGCCATGTGCCGGCCAGAAGGCCATCATAGGTGATGGGGCCGCCGAAATCCGACTTTCCGTAGAGCGCGCCGGTTTCGAGAAACTGCTTGTTGGCACTCTGGAAACCGGACTTGGCCCAGACGCCCCATTCTTCGCCGGGCCTGAGCATGTCAGCCGCGTCCTTGGTCTCCATCAGCACCGTGCCGCCGAAGCCGCCATTGCCATAGCGCACCGATGTCGCGCCCTTTTCGATCTCGACGCGCTTGAGCAGTTCCGGCTCGATGAAGACTGTGCCCTGGTCGTACTTCTCGAAATTCTTCGGCGCGCCGTCGAGGATGATCCGCACGTCAGACTGCCGGGCAAAGCCGCGGATGGCGAGCGTCTGTCCTTCGATGCGCACGCCACCGCCCATCAACACGCCGGGCGTCTTCTGCAGCAATTCCGGAAGGCTCGATGCCTGGGCCTTTTCGATTTCCTCGGCATCAAGGACCGCGATGTTCGGCGCGCGGTCACCGTCCTTGGCGTCGCCGCGGGCGACAATGGGCGCGAGCTTCGTGCCTTCGCCGTCTGCCGGCGTCGCGGCTTCCACCGCACCCATCAGCTTCACCGTCGAGCTGCCGACGAAACGATAGCGGACGCCCGTTCCGCTCAGCAACCGCGCCAGCGCCTCTTCGGCCGTCATGTCGCCGGAAAGGCCTGGCGTGGTGACCCCTGAGGCGACCGAGCTGTCGAACACCACCTGCAGCTTGAGCTGTGAGGCCAGGCGGTTGACGGCCGTCGTCAGCTTGCCCGCGGGCACGTCGACGTGATTCCGCACCGCAGCTTGCGCAAGGGCGACGGTGGTGGTGAGGGCAAACACGGTGCCTGCCATCAGCAGGCTGAGAATTCCGGATTGGCGGCGGCGGCCGGTCGTATTCCAATATGACATGATGGTTCCAGACAGAGAGATGGCCGAAAAGGCCGGGGCATGGTTTCTGGACGAACGAGGTGCCGGTTCAGGGACACCTCGTCCTCGATTTTTTTTAGCGCAGGATCGTGACGTAGGGTCCGATCCGGGTGACCTTGACGTCGAAGGCTTCGGCAAGACCTTGCAATGCGCCGACGGGATCGGAGAGATCGAAGCTGCCGGACACCCGCCTGGCGCCGACGCTGGCATCGGCGATCAGGATCTTGCCGGGAACGTAGCGCCCGATTTCCTCGACGACGGACGCGATCGTGCGTTCCTCGAAAACCAGGCGCCCCTGCCGCCATGCCGCCGCCACGAACGGATCGACCGGCGTGACAAAGCCGAGCCGGCCGTCATGGTCGTAGCTGACCTGCTCGTTGACCGCGACGCGGCGCGGCGGCATTGCCGCGTCCGTCGCGACCGATACGGCGTGTTCGAGAACGGTGACGCTGGTGCCGTCGTCGGTGAGGTTGACGTCGAATGCCGTCCCGAGTGCCGTTGTCGTGCCGCCTCCGGCCTTAACGACAAAGGGCCGTTGGCTGTCAGCCGCGACCTGGACGAAGGCCTCGCCACGCAGCAGCACGATCCGCCGCTCGGCGGAAGTGAACTGATAGGCGACGGCCGACTGGGCGTTGAGCTGCAGTGTCGAGCCATCCTCAAGGGTAAGGATCGGCCTTTCACCCTTGCCGGCGATAACGTCCGCCTGCATCCACAGGGCGCCGTCGAGCGCAACAAAAATGCCGGCGCCGACGCTGACGATGGCCGCCAGCGCTGTTGCGGTTTTTCGCCGCGTCCCTGTCCGCTTCACCGCCCTTTGGGCGAATTCCGGTTCGCGCCGGATCAAGAGCGATGCGTCACCGATCGCCCTTTGAGCGCGCGCAAAAATCTCGGCATGGGCAGGATCCTCCGCGCGCCAGCGTTCGAAGGCGAGCTGCAACGCTTCATCGTCGGGATCACCCGTCAGGCGGACGAGCCAATCCACCGCGTGCTCGCGCATCCTCCTGTCGCGCGCCGTCACAACACCTCCTCCAACCGGTCGAGGCAATGCAGATAGGCCTTGCGCAGATGCCGGTCGACCATGTTGCGGCTGATCCCCGTGCGCATGGCGATTTCGTCCGAGGTGAGGTTGCCGATGCGGCTTGCGAGAAAGACGCGCCGCCGCTGCAGCGACATGTCCATGATCGCCCTCTTCAGGATCGCCAGCCGCCGGGGAAGATCGATGTTGGCATCAGGCGCAGCGATATCGCTGGCGACAGCCAGGGCGTCCTCTTCGCTACCGGAGAAAAGCTTGAGCTCGAAGCGGTCGCGCCGCAGCCGGTCGATACCGAGATTGGCACAGGCGCGGCGCAGAAACGCCCTGAGCGACGACTTGCCCTCAAGCGGCGTGCGCCGATCGACCAACCGAACATAAAGCTCGTGAACGACCTCGTTCGCGATTGCCGCCTGGTGACCACGCCGCCGCGTCATCGCGCAAAGCTCGTCGTAGTAGGCGACGATCGCGTCGTCGAGCATCAAATGCGAAGCTGATTTCTCTGGCATGATAGGTTTCAGGGCCGATCCGGAGCCGTCGGCAGAGCGAAGATGAGAGACAGGGCGCGGTGCAGACGAGGCAGCGCCGGCGTTCATTAGCGCGTCCGTGCGGTGCGCACAACAAATATGAGTATTGTACTCATCTTTAATTTCCGAAGCCGTCAGCAGTGCAACTAGCTCGAAAGGAGGCGTTGACCTCAGGGCTCAGAGTGAGACCCTCAGGCAGGGTTCACGCCGGTTATCAGCAAGAGCCAGATTTCCGGGCGAAAAGAACCGAAAGGAGGTGGCATGAAAGAGACCGCGTCCGCTGAGAGAACGGATCACTGAGATGGCGATGATGATTGAGGGACAGCCACGCTTCCGGCCTTTCGGCTTATCCTGTTGGGGTTTTGGAGATCTCAACA